>CADADV010000015.1 GCA_902786815.1 uncultured Eubacteriales bacterium | reverse complement strand
AGGCGGCAGCAGCCGAAAGTCTTTGCGATGAGCTGACGCTGCTGCCGGTCCGGATAGATCCGGAATTCGTAGGCTCGATCCATGATAGGCACCCCTTTTAAGAACAAACGTTCTAATCTCTGTGGGTATCATACCACAGGAGAGCCGGAAAGTCTACGGCTGTTCCGTTTTTTCTCCGTCCCTTATGATTTCTTTTTCATGCCGCTGCAGCAGATTCATCCCGCCGCTTAAGAAGCGGGAGTTTTCTCTGCTGTTTTATGATAAAACAGAAACAGACCCATAACAGGGTCTGTTCTCCTTGGAAAGGAACGTCTCTTATCGTATCGTCACTTTGATTTTCTTCGATACTCCGCTTACGGCGTAGACGTAAACGGTGCATTTGCCTTTGCCGACGGCTGTGATCTTGCCCTTCTTGCTGACTTTGGCGACCTTCTTATTGCTCGAAGCATAGCGGAACTTCGCTTCGTGCTTCAGCGGCTTCTTGCTCTTCTCCTGGAGAATGAGCTTGGCCTTGATCTTGACGGTCTTGCCCTTCTTCAGAGTGAAGGATGCCTTCTTGACCTTGACCCCTGTGACGTTCGTGCGCTTGGAGTTCTTGCTGCCCGGCGCATGGGCCATTATGCTTCTGGCCAGTTTCACCTTCTTTCCGTTCACTTTCTGGTACGCCACGACGTAGAACTTCAGGTTCTTCTTCGGGTTGAACTTCTTGCCGTTCAGCTTCGTGATGTCGATGGAAGTCGTCTTGCCGCTGACGGTCCTGATCTTCTTACACTTCTTCTGGTCGCAGTAATTGGCATAGATTACGTAGCTGCTCGCGCCCTTGACGGCTCCCCAGGATGCGGTGACTTTGCTTCCGGAGGATTTTGCAATAACGCCTGCGTCGAGGGTGACCTTAGCTGCAGCCTTATTGATGGCCGGTTTCTTTCCTACTGTATACTTGCCTTCCTTCAGCGTGGCTTTGTAGTTCGGGTTATCGTTCCAGCTCACTTTGATCTTATAGGTCCCGGGGTTGTTCTTCTTCGCGGCGGTGCTCAGTTTGACGCCAAGGCCGTCGCCTTTGACATAGGCGCCGCTGACCTTGTAGGTCAGTTTCTTCAGGTCAGCGCCGTATTTGCTGCTTTTGCTGTCCGCACTGATCGTGATGGATGCTCTTTTGATCTCTGTTTTGCAGCATTTAGCATCACTATTACTGTGGGAACTATCACCGACTGCTTTGTACCAGACATAATAAATGTCGGCCTTGGTCTTCCGGGGAATACTCTCGCTCCAGCCGGAAGTCGGCGCGGTAGTGTTATCATTACCAATCGCATAGTACATGACACCGCCTTGCGCCGTCCCTTCGCTGACCAGCTGCTGATCTGCCCCGTTATAAGTCAGATTATTTGCTGTGGGGGCATTTGTTATGATCGCGTTGTCTTTCCAATGCGCTGTAACAGTAATGACACCTCCTGTTGCCAAGCAATTGCTGGTTATTTTAACTTCATCCTTGGGATCGAATACTCCGTCAACGCCGCTCATCTCCCAGTAATCAAAAGTCTTACCCTCCGTTGCGGTAAAGCCACATCCCGGGAAAGTGAACATATCACCATCATAAACTTCTTGCGGATTCATGTCACCGGAGCCGCCGTCACCCGGGTCAAAGACGACCCGATATGGGAACTTGTATGTGGCGTCGGCAACATCACTAAGCAACATACCTCCCTTTCCGGCAATCGCCTTGATCGTGGTCGTTGAGGAAACAACAATCGGGGTGCTATACACAGTGCTGAATCTACTCGGCTCTGTGCCATCTGTCGTATAGTAGATTTTTGCGCCTTCTGTCGCACAGTTTAACGTAACATTCTGCGCCGCATTATACTTCCCTCCGGCAGGACTGAAGTTAGGAGCTGCCGTTTTATCTACCAGCTCCGCTACAAAGTGACCATCATGTTTTAAACCTATTACGCCGAGTTCTTCATTATCACTGAAAAAGATATCTTCTGCAAGTTTATCCGCTGCGAGGTAACCGCCCATGTGGGTAGTGAACACACCTTTTCCATCTGTCGATCCATATGTGACACCAATAGTACCACTCAGCCCTCCATTCGTAGAAAGGATATTGATCTTATTGGTAAAATCACTGGTTATATTGCTATTCTGCAGCAGAGATAAATTTGACGGTGCAGTTCCATTGGTTCCGACCACAGTATTGTCTTTGATGACTGGATTGTTGCCTATACTAATCACATTGCGATCTGTATCTACATCATCGAGCGAACAAACACCGCCTCCGCATATAGCGCCTTTTTCATTGATCACGCTATTATTAGTAACGCTCCCTCCGCTCATGGAGAAATCTGCACGCTGCATAAACACTCCGCCGCCATGAGCAGTATTACTGACACCGTTGGCGGTATTATAGCTGATCTTTCCTCCGGTCATATCAAATGCGGTGTGTGTGGACGATCCGCCGATCAACCTAACTCCGCCACCAATATCAGCAGTATTTCCAATGATATTTCCGCTGTGCAGATTAAACCGACCGCTATTATGGACTCTTACTCCGCTGTTTTTATTTCCAATAATTGTGCCGCCATTCATTTCGAAGGTTCCCTCTACCCGAACGCCACTTATATTCGCGTCTTTGCTGGTAATATAGCCTCCGGTGAAGGTTCCTGTCGCAGTTCCGGAAGAAGGATCCACTATTGCGGGGTTGTTCTCCGCGATGGAAAATGTATGCTCGTTTGTTCCGCAGTCATACAAGCAAAGTGTTGCCCCTTGCTCTACGCTTATTACAGCGGGATCACTTTCGTTTGAACCGTTCCCTGAACGTATAATACTGTGCCCGTTCAGACAAAGTCTGGTCGTGCCGCCAGGAGCAATCCATGCGTCGGATAACGTCACATCCTGCGTCAGACAGTAGTCGCCCGCAGTATCAGGCAGACTGTTGGTGTCGCTCCATGGCTGGAAGTTTATTTCCTGCTCCGATTCAGTCCCCTGATGCGTATGGGAAACAGGAGTATCGCGGAAATCCACAAGCTCGATGGAAGGCTTCCCGGTTTTCTTAACCAGATCACCACGAATGTCCGTGTGAATTGTTCGTTCCCCCGTCGTCCTGTCAATATTGTTTGCATTTTCAAGCTGGTAGTAGAATCCTTCGTGTAAGATAGAGGCTCCCTCCGCATATACAATCCCTGCCGTCATTGGCATCATGGTGAACACCATCAGCACTGTTACGAATATCGGTATGATTCTTTTTTTCATCATCATGAGATCCTCCCCGTGCAACTCCTTATTTGCCTGCAACTCCTTATTTATATTATATTACCGTGCTAAAGCAAAATCCATTACAAAATCAGCGCGGCCCGTTCGGGTTCGATTCCCTTCGCTGTACGAACGAAAAAGAGGCCGATGGCCTCTTTTCGTTCATGGAGCGGATGAGGGGAATCGAACCCCCAACCTCAGCTTGGGAAGCTGATATTTTACCACTAAACTACATCCGCGGGTTATGTCGGCGCGTTCTGCGCTTTTCCTGCAGGGACTATTCTACCCTATTTCGCCTGCAATATCAAAAGTTTTTTTAGTGACTGTCGCTGTCAAACAGCTCTGCGGCGAGCTGCGCAACGCGGATCGGTGATGCGGGGTCGGTGCAGATCGGGTGCTCCTCTCCCGGGAAGATGGTCAGCGGGTACCCGAACCGTTCTGCAAAATCTACCGCTGCGCTGACGGGTACGGAACTGTCGCACTCCCCATGCGCAAAGGCAAATTGTACATCTTCGGGTCTGCTCTGTTCGAATAATCTGAACAGGTCAACCGGCTCGAGGGCTTTTGCACGTTCGTCGATCTCAAGCTGCGGGAAGTTCACCGCCGCGCAGCGCATGAAGGCTTTATGGCCGCGGTGCGCTCTGCGGATCAGGTAGATGCCGAGGATATAGGCGCCGAAGCTTGATCCGAAGTAGCAGATCTCAACGCCCGGAAAGCGGTCCGCCAAGTAATTCTCTACACATGCGAGGCTGTCCAGACAGTTCTCGATGGTCAGTTCCTCTGCCGCAGCCTGGGCGCTTCCATGATTCGGCTGGTCGTAGGCGATCACGCCGAAACCCTTCCCCGGGAGCATCCGCATGAGATTGGCGGCGTTCTCGCTCTCCTTGCTGCTGTCATAACCGTGGATCACGAGAACCAGCTTGCGCAGATTCTGCGGGAACTCGGCGATGCAGGGAACTTCCTGTCCGTTGGATTTTGTCAGTAAGATCTGTTCCATTATGTGACCTCTTACGTGCAACCTCTTGTGCTCTCATCGGCGATGACAAAACGCCGGGACCTCTATGCGGGATCCCGGCGTTTATTGATTGGTCGGAGTATAGGGATTTGAACCCTAGGCCTCTTCGTCCCGAACGAAGCGCGCTACCAAGCTGCGCCATACTCCGATACCCGGGCCCTTAAAGACCCGTGCGAAAAGCATTGTAACACTGAATGGAGATGAACGCAAATACTTTTTTTAATTTGGAGTCCAAAGGCAGTCAAAAGGCTGTCTGAACGCAATCCAAATCGCCTACATAAACTGCACTTTGACGCCGGCCGGATCGGTCGCGAAGAAAAACTTCACGTCCGGCATAGGTGAGATCATCGGCGTGACCTCATAGCCCGCTTCCATCAGGCGTTCACGCTTTTGCTCCACATCCTCCGCCTTGAAGCCAATCGAAAGGTACGGATTGCCGGCGTTGTCCGCATCGGGGACCTTGATGATCTCCACGCACGTCTCCCCCTCCGCATTCGCGAAAAAGACCAGATCCTTTGCCGGCCGCAGATCGCGCTGCAAGGTCAACCCGACCTCTTTTTCATAGAAATCCATCTCTTCTTCAAACTTGTTCGTCTGAATCGTTACATGCAGCATTTTCATAGTGGTTCCTCCTGTTTCATGGTTATTGATACGCCTCCTGTACCAGTCTATTCATCACCCCGCGGGCGGCTTCATCGTAGGTAATGCCCACCGGGTCAGTCGTGGACATGCCGGGGACATTGCTGTTGATATGATTGATGTAGACGACCTCCTTGTTGACTGCGTCGATAACAAAGACATGGGTCGACACGTCCTTGCGGTCAACGGGGCCGAAGTAGTAATCCTTCGCGATGTGATAGCAAAGTCCGGTGACCAGCATCAGATACTTGCAGCGTCCTCTGCTTTTTGCAAAAGCTTCCGCTTTGGTCGGCGCCACTGCATAGGGAGATGCATAGTGCGGAATATCCTGGTCCACCTCTTCCTCGCTGCCAGGGGAATACGTGTCGATAGACAGACTTGCATTTTCCGTTCGGTCCGCGTGAGCCGAGCCCCAAATCACCTTTCCGTCGATCTTGAAGTCTTCCGAAGCCAGGGATCTGCCCTCGGGACTCAGGTCAATCATGCCGCTATCCATGCACTGGAGAAGGATCCCCTCTTCCTCGCTCCGCTTGGCGTATCCCTTATCGACCAGACCCTGGATGGCGCTGTTCCATATATCCTTCGCCCAGTCCGTGTCCGTCAGATTCTCTGCGTCCGCATCCGGATTCAGCACCACATCCTCCTCCGCCTTGTCGCCGCAGCCTGTGAACGTGCCAAAGGCGAGGCACAGTATGATAGTCAGCAGTGGGATGAGTTTCTTCTTCATGATTTCTCTCCTTGGATATGCGGTGGTGATTATCCGGTGGTGCGGTGCGGTCTACCCGCCTTGCGATCATCTGCTATGAGATCGTCTACGATAGGTTCATTATATGGGTTTCGGCGGTTTCTATCAAGCGCGGCATGGATGCCTTCGTGGCAAAAAACGGACTGTCGTAGTTTTTCCATCGAAAAGAGGTAATATTTACGACTTTTTCTATGTTGCCACGTTCATAGCAGAATCAGGACAAGCTTGAAGTCATAACAGAAGAACGGAATCGTAGTTTTTGTTGCGAATCGATTATGGAACTACGATTTGCCGCCTCCCGGCTTTTGCTGTGGGCCTTATATTCTTTATGTAAAAGAAAAAGTCGTAGTTTTTGTGCTTTTAACGGGTAATAACTTGTACATTCCGAAGTTCGCCGCACATAAGCGCAAACAAAAGCGCCGGGGCCCTCAATGATGAGGATCCCGGCGTTTCTAATTGGTCGGAGTATAGGGATTTGAACCCTAGGCCTCTTCGTCCCGAACGAAGCGCGCTACCAAGCTGCGCCATACTCCGATAAGTGGGTCTTGAACGACCCGTGCGTGTTGTATTGTAACACCATCCGGTGATTTAAGCAAATGGTTTTTGCCGGTTGGTACTCCAATCGGCAGCCGGTCCGGCCAGCCGGCCTGCATCACCGGTTCTGCCTGTGGTAGACGCGGGCTTCGATGCAGTCGCTTTCGATCTGTTTCTTCAGATCGTCCAAACCGTCAAACTTCTTCTCCCCGCGGGTGTGGCGGATGAAGTCGACGCGGATCTTCTTGCCGTAGACATCTTCATTGAAATCGAAGATGTGGGTCTCGATGTTCTTCTCGTATGTGCCGATGGTCGGCTTGACGCCCACGTTGGTGACGCTCGGACGGGTGATTCCGTCGATGGTGCAGGTGGTGATGTAGACGCCGTTGGGCGGAGTGATCATCGTATCGTCCACGAAAGTGTTGCAGGTCGGGAATCCGATGGTTCTCCCCAGTTTGTTGCCCATGACGATCTCGCCGCTGATGGCGTACATCCTGCCCATGAACTTGGTGCATTCCTCCATGCGGCCTTCCTCGATGAGCTTGCGGATGTAGGTGCTGCTGACAACAACCCCGTCGATCATATAAGGCTCCTGCACATGGATGCCGAATCCGTGCCTGAGGCCTTCGTGCATAAGAATCTCCGGCGTGCCGGACGCTTTGTATCCGAAGCTGTAATTGAAACCGCAGTACGCCTCACGGATGTTGAACCGCTTCACAAGGATCTCCTCGATGAATTCTTCCGGCGACATGCGGAGGATTTCTTCTGTAAACGGAATGTTGAAGACGTAATCCACGCCCATGCTCTCGAGAATCTCCATCTTCTCTTCCGGATAGAGGATATTCTTTACCTGCGGTACGTTTTTCAGGATCGAACTCGTGTGGTTCGAGAACGTGAACACCGCGCTCTTCAGACCGGCCGCTTCTGCCTCCTTGACGCTGCGGCCGATGATCTCCTGATGGCCCTTGTGGATGCCGTCGAAATTACCCAGCGCCACGACCGTCGGTTCTATATTCGTAATGTCTTCCAGTCTTTCAAATGTCTTCATACTTCAATCGAAAAAACTCTATCGCAAATTCTCTGTCGCAGTTACTCTATCGCTGTTGCTCGCGCGCCGCAAATACCTTGTCGGCTTTGAGTCTTCCTTCTTTCTGATCCAAAAATCCCGTTCCCAGAAACTCCCCTGTCTCTTCTTCATAAACCTTGTAAATCAGGCTGTAATCCCTGCCCCGGGCGTTTACAAGGCCCGTGACGTCCGGATCCGGCGTTTCCGCGATGTTCACCTGACTCAGCCAGATGCTGTTGCCCATGCGGAAGTAATCGGCGCGCGCTGCAGGCATCACTGCCTTCCCGAAGTGCACTAGCGGGTAATCAGCAGGCAAAAGCATTCCATCCAGCTGTCCAAGTTCCATGTTTTTCACGTCTTCCGCGGAAACAGCAGCCTGCTCGATGCTGATATTGCCGACGGCGGTCCGCTCCAGGGCGGTCATCACACAGCCGCACCCGAGTTTCTCCCCGATATCGCTGCAGATGGTCCGCACGTAGGTTCCCTTGGAACACTCTATTTCAAAGGCAAACTGGCCCGTTTCGAGGTCCATGTCGATCACGCAGATGCGGTCGACAAAAGCCCTTCGCGGCTTGATCTCAAAATCGACTTCCTTGCCTTTGTACGCGTAATCATAGAGGCGTTTGCCGTTTACCCTTACAGCGGAATACTTGGGCGGGATCTGCTCGATTTCCCCTTCAAAGGATGCGACCGCATCCAAAAGCGCGGATCTGTCGATGCCAAAGGACTTCCGTGCCTCCTCCCAGGGGGTCTCCGATACGACCTGACCCCAGATATCCAGGGTGTCCGTCGTCATCCCCAGTTTGGCGCAGCAGACATAGGTCTTCGTGTCCAGTTCCATGTATTCCATGATGCGGGTGGCCTGACCGACAAAAACAGGCAGAACGCCTGTTGCCATCGGGTCCAGCGTGCCGCCGTGTCCGACCTTGCGGCCGCCGTGAACCCCCTTGATTCCAAGGGCCCTGCGGCACACAGCCACGCAGTCGCTGGAAGTCCAGTTCTGGGGTTTGTACAATACGAGAATGCCGTCTTTCATCAGCTCAGCGCATCTTCCATTTCATGCTTGATCAGCGCAAAGACATTCTCCATCGTGTCATCGATCGTGCAGCCGGCTGCCTTTGCATGGCCTCCGCCGCCGTTTCTGATGCAGATATCCGCCACATTGGATGTGGTCTTTGCCCGCATGCTGACCTTGATGCCATTCTCGCGTTCCTCGAGATAAGCCGCCATTTCGACGCCGTCGATGTCACGGAGGCGGTCGATGATCTCGTCCGCGTGCTGCGAATGGGCGTTCATTTCGGCCATTTCACCGCTTGTCAGATAACTGATCACGCCCCTGCCCTCTGCGAAGAACAGCATTTTATCAATCGCCTTGGCCTCGCAGAACACTTTGATCCTGTCTTTGTTGTTATAGAGGTTGACCATAATATCTACATGGTCAACTCCTGTTTTCATTAAATCTGCAGCCAGAAGATGGGTATGTGCGGTCGTATTAGAGTACCTGAAACCGCCCGTATCCGTCACGATTCCCGTATAAAGAGCATTCGCGATATCCCGTGTCATAGGAATTGCCGCTTCTTTTATCACCTCGTAAATGATTTCGCAGGCAGCAGCTGCTTCTTCATCGATGTAATACAAATCTCCGAATCCTACGTCATTCAAGTGATGGTCGATGCATAACTTCTCGCTGCCCTTTTCAAATGCATCCGCACGTTTGTCCAGCCTTTTCGTCTCACTGCAGTCAATGGCCGCGCTGATGTACGGCGGCTGCAGTGCCTCACAATCATCTGTGAACATCTCCGTATTGAGGAAATCCAGATACTTCGGAGGCCGTTCGGAACATACGAAACATTCCACGCCTGCTTCGCGCAGCGCGAGACTGAGAGCTATGCAGGCGCCTGTACTGTCCCCGTCCGGATTCTCGTGAGGAAACAATACGACCCGCTTCGCCGAAAACAGTTTGTCGCTTAAGGTTCTGATGTCTGTGTTTTTCTTCATAATGTCCTGATGATATCCTCAATATGCCGTGAATACTCCATGGAATGATCCACCTTGAAGATCAGCTCCGGCACATGCCGCAGTTTCATTTCATGGCCGATCCGGCTTCTGATGAAGCCTTTGGCCTTGTTGAACGCCTCCAGGACCTCTTCCTGTTTGGCCTGCAGTTCCTCTTCGCTGCCGGTCACCCCCAGCGGCGAAAAGTACACGGTGGCGTAGCTGTTGTCTTTTGTAACTTCCACGTCCGTGATGCTGATCATGGAATCCAGGCGCGGATCCTTCAGATCCGACAGGAGCATCTCGCTGATGATCCTGCGGATTTCTTCGCCGATACGGCCTTGTCTGTAGCCTTTTGTCATAGTCTTATCCCAACCTCTCTATATTGCTTTTGCATGAAGCTTTTGCCTTCAGTCTAGTTTCTGGCGACTTCTTCCATCGTGTAACACTCGATGATGTCGCCCTGCTTGATGTCATTGTAGTTTTCGATGCCGATACCGCACTCATAACCCTGTGCGACTTCCTTGGCGTCGTCTTTGTATCTCTTGAGGGACGAGATCTTGCCTTCGTGGATGACGATACCGTCACGCACCAGTCTGACGGACTCGTTGCGGACGACCTTGCCGTCTGTAACGTATGCACCGCCGATGATGCCCACGTTCGGCACCTTGAAGGTCTCTCTGATCTCGACTGTTCCCAGTACGACTTCCTTGTATTCCGGATCGAGCATACCCTTCATTGCGTTCTCAACGTCGTCGATGATGTTGTAAATGACGTTGTATGTTCTGATCTGGATGCCGTCTCTCTCCGCCATGCCTGTTACCGCTACGCTCGGTCTGACGTTGAATCCGATGATGATGGATCCGGATGTGCCCGCCAGCATGACGTCGGATTCGTTGATGGCGCCGACGCCTGTGTGTACGATATTGACTTTGACTTCGTCATTGGACAGTTTCTCAAGCGATGTAACGATCGCGCCGACAGAACCCTGTACGTCCGCCTTGATGATGAGGTTGAGTTCCTTGACCTCGCCCTCCTGGATCTGGCTGAAGAGTTCTTCCAGCGTTGTGCTGGAGTTTCTGGCCAGGATCTCCTGTCTGACCTTCTGCTGTCTGTGGTATGCGATTTCCTTCGCCTGGCTGGACTTCTTGACCGCATTGAACTGGTCGCCTGCCACCGGTACGTCGGAAAGTCCCAGGATCTCAACAGCAGTTGCCGGGCCTGCCTTCTTCAGTTTCTCGCCCTTGCTGTTGGTCATCAGACGGATCTTGCCGGAGCAAGTACCTGCGACCACGCTCATGTCGGACTTCAGTGTACCGTTGAGCACCAGCAGGGACGCGATCGGGCCCTTGGCCTTGTCCAGTCTGGCTTCGAGTACAGTACCCATGGCCAGTCTGTCCGGGTTGGCCTTCAGTTCCAGCACCTCAGCCTGCAGCAAAATCATCTCCAGCAGGTTGGTGATGCCTTCGCCGGTCTTCGCGGATACAGGAACGCTGATAACGTCTCCGCCCCAGTCTTCGACGAGCACGCCGTTTTCCGCCAGGTCTTTCTTGACGATTTCCGGATTGGCGCCCGGTTTATCCATCTTGTTGATGGCGACGATGATCGGCACGCCGGCAGCCTTCGCATGGCTGATGGACTCGATGGTCTGCGGCTTGACACTGTCGTCAGCAGCAACGACCAGTACAGCGATGTCCGTGGCGTGTGCGCCTCTGGCTCTCATGGCAGTAAACGCTTCGTGTCCCGGTGTGTCCAGGAATACGATCTTCTGTCCGTTGATCTCGACCTCGGATGCACCGATGTGCTGGGTGATACCGCCGGACTCGCCGGCTGTAACGTTTGTATTTCTGATGGCGTCGAGCAGTGAAGTCTTACCGTGGTCAACGTGTCCCATGACCGTGATGATCGGTGCACGCGGCTTCAGGTCTTCTTCTTTATCTTCGAATGTCTCGATGCCCTCTTCTTCCAGGTATTCCTCTTCCTCGTCAACTTTGCCGATGGCAATCTGGATTCCCATCTCGTCAGCGAGAAGCTGAACTGTGTCTTCGTCCAGATTCTGGTTCTGGTTCGCCATAACGCCCATCTTCATCAGGGTCATGATGGCCTTGGACAGGGTCGTCTTCGTCTGCTCAACGAATCCCGCAACTGTGATCGGGCAGTTGATCAGAACGGTGCCGGCTTCCAGTTCCATTTCCGGTTCTTCGTGTTCGACCTTCGGCTTGTTCTGATGCCGCTTCGGTCTTGCCTGCTTCTCAAGGGATGCCGGGCTTTCAGGTTTCCCTGACTTGCGGGATCCTCTCTCGAGCTTCGAGAATTTATCTCTTTCTTTATCTCTGTCTCTTTCTTTGCCCTTCTTGCCGTGGGTGGAGGTCTTCACAGCGGAAGGAGCAGATGTCTTATCGCCAGGCTGTTTTTTGCGGGAGTCTTTCGCCTTGTCTGATGATTTCGCAGATTTCTTGGAGGATTTTGCTTCTTTCTCTGCTTCTTTTTCTTTCTCTTTCTTGAGCGCTGCTCTTCTGGCCGCGGCTTCTTTTTCCTCGCGGCGGATGTCTTCAGCTCTCTTGATGATTTTGATTCTGCTTCTCGGCTTTTCTTCGGCCTTCTTTTCTTCAGCCTTCTTTGCAGGTTCTTCAGCCTTAGTGGGAGTTTCAGGCTTCTCGGCTTCTGCTGCCGGCTTTTCTTCAGCCTTAGCTGTTGCCTTAGCTGCTTCTGCTGCTTCTGCCTTAGCGGCTTCTGCTGCTGCCTTGGCTTCTTCAGCCTTTGCAGCCTTCTCTTCAGCCTTTGCGATCGCATCTTCCGCTTTGGCTGCTGCCTTTTCTGCCTTTGCAATGCCGGCTGCTGCCTTTTCCTCGGCCTTTGCTGCCTTGGCTTTTTCTTTTTCTGCCTTTGCAGCTTCCGCCTTCGCGGCTTTTTCAGCCTTTGCGGCCTCTGCTGCTGCCTTGGCTTCTGCTTTTTCCTTGGCGATGCGCTCTTCAAGCTTCGCCTTGTTGACCTTCGGCAGACCTACAGGAGGTTTCGCCTTGCCTGTCGGCGTGGCTGCCGGTTTGGTCTTTGGCGCAGCCGACGGTTTCGTCGGTACCGGTCCAAGACCTGCGGCCTTCTTCGTCGTCCGTTTTTCGGGCATCTTAAGATTGGCCTGCTTGGTCGTCTTAGGCTCGTTCTTTTTCTCTGCTACAGTCTTTTTCGTAACAGTCTTCCTGGCGACCTTCGTCTCAGCCTTTCCGCTGCCTCTTGTCAGAGTATTCCTTACTGCAACTGTGTCCATGTCCGACATATCGTCGCTGGTTTTCGCCACAGGCACTCCCATTGCCTTGGCCTTTTCCAGCACTTCCTCGCCGGTCATCTTCAGTTCTTTCGCTAATTCTGTTATCTTCATACGCACATCCTCCTTTATGCTATGATTGTTGTCTTTTGTCTGTTTCATACGCTATACTCCGGGCGAAATTTTCGTCCAGCACCGCGAAGACGCTTCTCCCGCTTTCTCCCGCTATGTGGGAAAGCTCATCGATGGTGCCGTACTTTATGTAAGGAATGCCCTTCTTCCTTATTTCCTTCATTATCTTCTTCTCGCTGCCTGCGGAGATGTCTTCCGCCAGTATCACGAGCTTTGCCTTGCCTTTGCTGATGGCGAAGGTGCATGTATTGACTCCGGAAACCAGATTTCCGGATTTTTTCGCAAAACCAAGAAGGCTCATTGCTTTACTCCGCATGATCGTCACCCTCTTGATGCTGCCTTATGAGCTCTGCTTCAAGCTGCCCGGCGACCCGCTGGATCTGGTCGCTTCCCGGGTTTTCGTGAAGGCTCCTCGCGAAGGCGCCCTTTTTCACGGCCTTTTGCAGGCAGTCCTGGCTTTTGCAGATGTAAACACCTCTTCCCTTGGCTTTCCCCGTGGGATCCAGCGACAGTGTTTCCTCGTACCAGGCGAGCCTGATGAGCTCCTCTTTTGGTTTTGACTGCATGCATCCGATGCACCTGCGCATCGGCGGTTTCTTATTCTTCATCTTCTTTTGCGTACATCGCATCATCCGATGCTTCGGCTTCTTCGGCCTCTGCTTCAGGAGCCGCTTCAGCCTCTTCCGTCTCTTCTTCAAGAGTTTCCTCTGATTCTTCTGTCTCTTCTGTCTCTTCGGCTTCGAGTTCTTCCTCTACTGCCTCTTCTTCATAGACAGCTTCATCGGCGTATTCCGCGTCATCTTCGTACTCATCCTCGTCCTCGCCGTCTCCGAAGTACTGGGAATGGCTCTTGATGTCGATCTTCCAGCCGCAGAGTCTGGCAGCCAGTCTGACATTCTGTCCTTCCTTGCCGATGGCCAGTGAAAGCTGATAGTCCGGAACGACTGCGATGGCAGCCTTCTCCTCTTCGTCGATGGCAACAGCTTCGACCTTGGCCGGGCTGAGCACGTTGCTGATAAGAATCGCCGGATCATCATCCCATGTCGTGATGTCGATTTTCTCGCCCCAGAGTTCATCCACGATGTTTCTGACTCTGTTGCCGTTCTGGCCGACGCATGCGCCTACCGGATCGATATCCTCATCCTCTGTATATACTGCAATCTTCGTTCTGGAGCCTGCTTCTCTGGCAATGCTCTTGATGACAACATCGCCGTCTTCGATTTCAGGAACTTCCAGTTCGAACAGCTTTTCGACGAATCCCGGGTGTGTTCTGCTCAGGAAGATCTGCGGACCTTTGTTGCTCTTTCTGACGTCCATGATGTACGCCTTGATCCTGTCGTTGACCCTGTATCTTTCACCTGAGGCACGCTCGCCCTTGACGAGGATACCCTCAGTATTGCCGATATTGACAAAAATAGTATCATTGCTGATTCTCTGTACGACGCCGGTCACAAGCTCTCCCTGGCGCTTGATGTAATTGTCATAGACCATGCCGCGTTCAGCTTCTCTGAGTCTCTGTACAACGACCTGCTTGGCTGTCTGCGCAGCGATCCGTCCGAAGTCTTTCGGCGTGACCTGATATTCAACGATATCTTCCACCTGGTATCTCGGATCGATCTCCTGTGCTTCCTCCAGTGAAATCTGGGTCGCGTCGTCTTCTACCTCTTCTACGACTTCCTTCTGCATGAGCACTTCAACGTCCCCGGTCTCTTCGTTCATCTCCGCGCGGACATTGGCTGCTGTGCCGTAGTTCTTCTTGTAGGCAGAAACCAGCGCCGACTCGATCGCCTCCATGATCACATCCTTCGTGATGCCTTTTTCCTTCACCAGATCATTGATTGCGTCCATAAAATCACTCATTTTGTTTCCCTCATATCTTTAATATATCTCCAATAGTGTTAACTATGTTTGAACTGTTTTGTCTAGAATACGACGGCCAGGTTGGCTTTGGCGATATCGCTGAGCGAAAGCTCGTACACGATTTCTTCCGTCTTGCCGCCTTTGCGCGGGATCTGCGCTTTCACAGTGGCGACGCCGTTTTCCCGGTCAAAGCCTTCCAGGACTCCCTGGATGTTCTTGACGCCGTCCATGGCTTTGTAGAGCCGGATCTCCACTTCCTCGCCCACATAGCGTTCGTAGTGTTCCGGTCTTACCAGCGGCCGGTCCATTCCCGGCGAGCTGACCTCCAGATAGTAGTTCTGCTCGATCGGATCCGCTTCGTCCAGCTTCTCGCTCAGGAACCGGCTCACCTTCTCGCAGTCCTCTGTGCTGATGTAGGTCTGCTCTTCCTGCTCTGCGTCCTGCACTTTGTCGATGTACACCCGCAGGAACCAGTCGCGGCCTTCCTTCACATACTCTGTATTGTACAGTTCGTAGCCGTTCTCTGCGAGGAATTCACCCGCCAGTTCGGCCACGACCTCTGTGATCTTTTTCTTTGCCATCGTCCTTACTTCCACAAAACAGGAGTGGGCCTCTTGCCCACTCCAGTGATAACTTACATATTGACAGTGACTACAATAACACACAAACGCATGATATGCAAGGGTTTTCCAAAAAATGGGGCACACAAACAATAGAAAATACTATATAATGGTGAAGCATGAAACAACACTCGGTGAACAAGGAACAGAATATGAACATCAACTACACATTGCCCTCCGTCGAGCAGGTGTTCGGCGAGCAGCGGCTGGATATTTTTAAGACCATCGGAACGAAGTGTGCTCAGACAGCGTTCGCGGAAGCTTTGGGCGCAGACGGCAGCTGGCTGCTCTCGTCTGCGGCCGGTTACGGAGACGTCTGCATTGTCAAGGGAAACGGAGAGCGCGCCGTGGGTTACGCCAGCGGTGGCGGCGGAGTCCGTCCTGCCTTTGCATGCGAAGACATAAGCCGGGTTTCGGAGAAGGTCGTGAAGGATATCAGCGGGCATCTGCTGGCGGAATACGGCGAGTATCCCCAGGACGCTGCAGAGAAAATGCTTGCGCGCTTCCTGGAGGACGAGCACCGGTCCGGCATGCTGCGCAAGACCGGCAAGGTGTATCTGGATGTCTATGAGGAATACGAATACAAAGGCACCAAATACGTCAGAGTCAAGCCCGAAGAAGAACGAGCCAAGTGGTTCGAGGTGGCGCCGCTGAAATGGTATTACGACGAAACCGCCGGACTGCTTTTGTGCAAAAGCATCATTGCCTATGTCAGGGAATACTGTCTGGACACTGTTTATGAAGGGGATTTCAGCAAGACAGAGGTCTGCCGGTTCCTGAACGGCACGTTTGCAGAAGATATCGTCCCCAGCGTTCTCCGCGAGCTGACTGCGGAGGAACAGGCAGAATACGATGCGTACATCCGCCGCGCCGAGGCGAGAAGAAACCCATACGACCTGACATTCGGCCAGGTCACCGAGGAGGATATCATCCGAGGCGCCATCGAAAGCGACATCGCGGTGTTCCTGCACGGGCCTTCCTCGGAGGGCAAGAGTGCCAGGATCCGCCAGATCGACCCGACCTGTGAGATCATCTACCTGCGGAACGCCACGCCGGACAGCCTCAACGGCCGGAGTGTCTACAATCAGTCCACCGGCGAAATGATCGATCTGCCGCCGACCTGGTACAAGAAGGTCGTCGCCAAGTGCGAGGCAGAGCCTGACAAACTGCATGTGGTGTTCTTCGATGAGATCAACAACGCCCTGCCAAGCATCCAGGGTATGGCCTTCAACATCGTGCTGGACAAGGAAGTCAACGGGCTCTGGAGACTGCCGGACAACGCCAGGGTCGTGGCCGCGGGAAACGATATGCAGGATTCCCTCGCCGCAAATCAGCTGGCTGCGCCCTTCTTCAACCGGT
Organism: uncultured Eubacteriales bacterium; assembly: GCA_902786815.1. GTDB lineage: Bacteria > Bacillota > Clostridia > Peptostreptococcales > Anaerovoracaceae > Lentihominibacter. The sequence goes on along the minus strand of CADADV010000015.1, from coordinate 33,618 downwards.
TCGCCCACGTATACATCAACACAACGACCGAAAAGTGGCTCGCATGGGCCCGGGAATACGATATCCACCCCGCCATCTACTCCTTTATCGCATATAAACGCGGGGAGACTCTGCGGAGCACCTATGACGGCGAGAAGCCGAACGCCGATCCGCGGAAGTGGGAAATGGCCTCGAAGATGCTCTATGCGACGGGACACCCTGAGATGCTCCGTTCTCTGATCGGAGAAGAGATCACAGAAGAGTTCGTACAGTTCTGCGCGAGACCTGTCATTACCCTTGATAGAGTCCTGCGCGGTGATTATACAGACAGGGACATCGAAGAACTGGATACTGCTGAACGGTATGCCACAACGATGGGCCTTTCGCAGGTCTCCGATGAGGACGCCGGTACCGTCACGGCCTTTATCAGCAAACTGGGGCCGGAATTCCTGGCAGTTTTTGACTCATTGCGCGCACACGGCGCACCGGACAGATGGGAATGATCAACGAGCATATAGCAGCAGCAAAAAAAGACATGCTCGCCAGATACCCTTTCTTCGGCAGCCTGGCCGCTAGCGTGGAATACGTGGAAACAACAGAGGTCCGCACCATCGGCAGCAACGGGAAAACCATCTTTTATAATCCCGGGTATTTTGACATGCTGACAGATGAGGAGCGGACTTTTGCGCTGACTCATGAGATCTGTCACATTGCTTTCGACCATATCAGAAGAGGCCGCGGCAAGGACCCGGAAATCTGGAAAAACGCGACAGACGCAGTCATCAACCAGCTCCTGAAACGGGACGGCATGAAGATCATCCGGGGCGGGATCGATTATCCGGAAGCGATCGACTATGACGCTGACAGTTACTATGAGCTCCTTCTGGCGGAGAAACTCGAGATCGACCTCATGGAAGGACAGCTGGATGGCAATCAGACGGAAACCGGAAATGACGCCGACTTTGAAGAAGGCGACGAGATCATCTTTGATGATGAGCATCTGCTCTGGGACGAAGAAATCGAACTGCCGGAAGAATTCGAGGATCTCATTCCGAAACGGGCATCCAAAGCCGGCAATGACATCGTCAGGGACGAACGGCCGATCGATGACATTGGCTGGTCTAAGCCTATCCTTGACTGGAGACTCATTCTCCGGGATACGATCAATTACGGTGTGGACTGGTCTCTTGCCCATGCTGAGATCGAAGACGGTATCGTACGGCCGGTCCTCGACGCGTGGCCGATGCCGGAAACGGAGATCGTTCTCGACACCAGCTGGTCTGTCGAAGACTCCCTCCTCAGGAACTTCCTGCGGGAGTGCAAAAACATCCTGCAGCTGTCGAAGCTCAAAGTCGGCTGCTTCGATACCTGCTTCTACGGATTCCGGGATATACGATCCCTGAAAGACATCGACAATATGGTATTTATGGGCGGAGGCGGCACCGATTTCAATGTCGCCATGTCTGCATTCTCCCTTCGCGTCGACAATAAGATCATCTTCACCGACGGCAAAGCGCCTATGCCGGAGAATCCTCTCGACGTGGTGTGGCTCGTCTACGGCGATGAGAAAATCGAACCGAAAACCGGCAAAGTCATCTATATCACGGACGAACAGCTCGAGCAGCTGAAGTAGTCCTGCAGCTTATTGATGAATTTCGCTGTTGATCTTATCGAGCTGCTTCTGAAGTTCTTCACACTTTTGTTTCAGCTTTTTGCATTTGCGCTTTGCCTTGAGTTCACTGTTTCTCGTTTCACTCCAGGGAATGATGATCGATTTCACAAACATCGCATCTTCTGCAGAACACATGGATAATACTTTATTGCGCGTTTCCTCGTCCGCCAGGCGAAAATCCTTACAGAGACTGTATGCCCTTATATGCATCGCACCTGCAACAGCTTCATAGCAGTCTTCCCAAACAGCCTGGTTCTTCAGTGCGACCTGATACATTTCTTTTACTGAAATGATTTTTGAATAGATATGGAACGCTCTGCCCGTATTTCGTGTTATAGCGTTTCTTCGTATTCTTCTCCTTATGCAGACATCATTGAGACATCTGACTTTTTCCGCTTTTAACAGCACTTCCATGTAGAACGGCCAGTCTTCGTAAATGATCACAGGGTTGAACGTAATGTCATGGTCAGTAAGATAGCTTTTTCGTATCATACAATTCCAGGCAGCGATGATATAGTCGGCGTTTGCATGAAACTCCTTCAGCAATTCAACACCGCTGAGTGTAGCGTCGCTGTCATACTCCCCTTTATGATACCGCTGGTTGAGTTTGAGCTTTTTATCGTCTATGGTCGACCCCTGGTGCAGGAAATTCTCAAACGAATAGAATATGACGTCAAGCTGCCCATCCTCCATATGACGAGTCAGCATACCCAAAGTATCAGGCATCAACACATCGTCACTATCCAAAAACTGGATGTATTTGCCCTGCGCTTTCGATACACCCAGATTTCTGCATCCTCCCAGACCCCTCTGGTCTTTTTGGTACATCCTGATAAATGGGTATTCCTGCATATACTGTGTGATGATCTCAGCTGTTCTGTCCTCCGAATGGTCCTCGACACATATGATTTCATAGTTATCGATATCCTGACCGATCACCGATTCCAAACATTCACCGATATACTCTTCCACATTGTAAGCCGGTATAACAATCGACAGCAGCACACTGTCATCCGTTATCGGTTTATCCATCATAGATCCTTTCTGCTTCTCATTTAGAAGAAACTGATCTGGGCTGTTTCCGGCAGACCTTCCAGAACGCCGTCGGCGCGGAGCTGCTCGATCACAGTCTTGTTCACATGGCCCCGTTCCATCACATCCTCAACGGTTTCATAAGGACGATGATTGTATCCGTCTGCAAAAGCAGTCGCGGCTCCTTCTCCCATGCCTGTGATGGCGACGAAAGGAAGCACGACTTTGCCGTCGGCAACACGGAATTTCAATGCGTCAGAGACGCCCAGCCTTGCCGGCGCGAACTCATAACCGCGGGCGTACATCTCGTAGGCGACCTCCAGAACAGTGTATTCGCTCTCTTCCTTTTTCGTTGCGGCTTTGCCCAGACGGTCGATCTCATCCATCCTGTCCTCTACCGCCTTCTGTCCCCGTAAGATCACGCTTTCATCAAAGGCCGCCACCTTAGTCGTAAAGTAAACAGCGTAGAACTCCAGCGGATGATAGACCTTGTAATAAGCCTCACGCAGAGACATCATGACATATGCCACCGCATGGGCGCGAGGGAACATGTACTTGATCTTCTTGCAGGAACCGATGTACCAGTCCGGTACGTCGTGCTCGATCATGAGCATTTCCTGCTCCTCTGTGAGGCCTTTGCCTTTCCTGACTTTTTCCATGATGGTGAAGGCGTCACCGTTATCAAGTCCCTTCTTCCGCAGATAGTTCATGATGTCGTCACGGGTGGCAATGGCCTCGCGCATGGTCGTTATGCCGTTCACGACCAGGTCCTGGGCGTTCCCCAACCATACGTCAGTCCCGTGGGAAAGTCCGGAGATCCGGACCAGTTCCTCTACGGTTTCAGGGTGGATGTCATCCAGCATCTGCCGGACGAAAGACGTTCCGAACTCATGGATGCCGTAGCTTCCGTGGGTGAACTTATAGTCCGGATCCTTGATATCCAGTCCCTCTGTCCCGATGAAGATGGACATGACTTTGTCATCCTTGATGGGAACGTCCAACGGATCCACACCTGTCAGGTCTTTGAGGTTCTTGCACATGGACGGGATATCGTGTCCCAGGATGTCCAGTTTCAGCAGGTTCTGGTCGATAGAGTGGTAATCATAGTGGGTCGTCACCACATCTGATTTCATATTGTTGGCCGGCCGCTGCACCGGACAGAATTCGAAGATCTCGTGATCTCTCGGCACGACAACAACGCCGCCCGGATGCTGTCCCGTGGTGGCCTTGACGCCCTCGCAGCACTTCGCCAGCCTGTCCATTTCGTACTTGCTCACCTGCTGTCCCAGATCCTCAAAGTACTTCGCAACATAGCCGAACGCCTTCTTCTCCGCGACAGTCGAGATAGTACCTGCCTTATATACATTCTCCGCGCCGAAGATTTCTTCTACGTATTTCTGGGCAATGCCCTGATACTCGTTCGCGAAATTCAGGTCGATATCCGGTTCCTTGTTGGCTTCGAAGCCCAGGAAGGTTTCGAACGGGATCGTGAAGCCCTCTTTGCTGTAAGGAGTGCCGCAGACAGGACATACCTTGTCCGGCATATCCACGCCGCAGTCGTATTCGCCTGTTTCGTCCCACTCGATGTTTTTGCATTTCGGGCACAGGTAGTGGGCGGGCAGCGGGTTGACCTCCGTGATGCCCGACATGGTCGCTGCGAAAGAGGATCCGACAGATCCCCGGGAGCCGACAAGATACCCGGCTTCCATGGATTTGTTGACAAGCATTTCCGCGGACCGGTACATGACCGCATAGCCATTGTCGATGATGGAGTTGAGTTCCTTATCCAGCCTTTGTCTGATAACATCCGGAAGCGGGCTGCCGTACATGGCGGCCGCTCTGGTTTCACAGGCCTCCCTGAGATATTCCTCCGCACCCTCGATGTGCGGCGGGAACTTGCCCTTCGGCACCGGTCGGATGGGCTCCGTCATGTCTGCAATCAGATTCGTATTCGTGACGACGACTTCGTATGCCTTTTCCTCGCCCAGGTAGGAGAATTCATCCAGCATCTCCTCTGTGGTCCGGAAGTACAGTCCCTGGCCGCTCTCCGCGTCCTTGAAGTCCTGTCCTGCCAGGAGGATCCGCCTGTACAGCGCTTCCTCCTCGTCGAAGTAGTGGGCGTCACAGGTTGCTGCGACAGGCTTGCCCAGCTTCTCTCCGAGCGCGACGATTTTGCGGTTGATTTCCTTCAGATCCTCATCGCTGTCCACCATGCCGTTTGCGATCATGAACCAGTTGTTGATCAGCGGCTGGATCTCCAGATAGTCATAGTAGGACGCGATCTTCTCGATCTTTTCCTCCGGCTCTCCATCACGGATGGCCCGATAGAGTTCTCCCGCCTCGCAGGCGGAACCGAGGATGAGCCCTTCCCTGTGCTCGTTCAGCACAGATCTGGGGATGCGCGGCCTGTAGTAGAAATAATCGATATGTGATTTTGACACGAGCTTGTACAGATTCTTCAGCCCGGTCAGATCCTTCACCAGAATGATGATGTGATTCGTTTTACGGCTTTTGTAATCGATGGAGCCGTCCGCGCGGATGAGGCCTTCATCATCCAGCAGGTAACCTTCGCAGCCGTAGATGATCTTGATGTCTTTCGCTGCGCCTGCTGCGTCCGGGAATGACTGGACGACGCCGTGGTCCGTGATGGCAAGGGCCTTATGCCCCCAGCCTTCGACCTTCTTCACCAGGTCCTTGGTGACGATGACTCCATCCATGGCGCTCATCTTCGTATGGCAGTGGAGCTCCACCCTCTTCACGGATGCTTCGTCGCGGCGTTCCTTCTTCTCTGTCAGCTCGATGCTGTCCGCCATGACGGTCACTTCATTGTCGTACCGATCCCACTGGGCGTTTCCCTCGATTTTCACCTGCGTTCCGCCGGGCAGGTAAGTTTCAAAATCATCCCATTTCTTATCATGTACAAAAGCTTTCACGCAGATGCTGGTCTTCTTGTTTGTCACATAAAGACTGGCCAGCTTGCGCTCTTCGCTGATGGTTCTGGCTTCTTTGTTGAACAGTTCTCCTTCGAATGCGACGCTGCCGCTTTCGGAATCGATCTGATCAAGGGGCATGCATTCTTTGCTGATGGCGCTGCCCATGATGATGTTGCCTTTGACCGGCTGGTATCCCTGGCGCCTGCGGCGTTTACCGCCTTTATGGTAGTTTTTCTTTTCGCCGGATCCGCCTGCTTCAGCACTGCCGTTTCCCGCATCCCCCTGCGCCTTCTTCACCGGCGCGGGCACTTCGGTCCCAAGCACGTTCTTGTATTCGATAGCGAGCTCCACGTCCCGGATGCCGGGCATGGAACGCTTGATATTCGTTCTGATATGTTCCGCTGTTTCTTCGCTCACGACAAAATTAAGCTCCATCGACAGACTCAGCACATGCGTGTCCCTGTCGATGGAAGCCTTTGTAACAGCTGCTTTAAGATTATCCGGGTCAAACCCCGGTGTCTTCGAAAAATCGATCGATTCTCTGATGATCGTGTCCATAGATGGTCAGTTCCCCCTAATCAGTCTCATTAACTCGTCCACAATATCCTCTTCTTTGACTTTTTTCACGATTTCGCCCTTTTGGAAAAGCAATCCCTCACCCTTGCCGCAGGCAACGCCGAAATCGGCTTCCCTGGCCTCTCCGGGCCCGTTCACGGCGCATCCCATGACAGCCACAGTGAGGTCGTCGTCTGTTTCCTTCATGTCAGCCAGGCGCCGTTCCACTTCCGTGGCGATCTTCTCCAGATCCACCTCCGTCCTGCCGCAAGTCGGGCATGAGACCACATTCGGTCCGTTTCTGCGAAGCCCTACAGCGGCCAGCAGCTCTCTGGCGAAGTAGACTTCCTCCACAGGGTCCGCCGTCAGCGAGATCCGCATGGTATCGCCGATTCCTGCCAAAAGCAGCGCGCCGACGCCCGCCGCGGATTTGATCCGTCCTCTGGAAGGCGTGCCCGCTTCTGTCACGCCGATGTGCAGCGGATAGTCCGACTTCTCATGAACGATCCTGTACGCATCGTAGTTCATCTGCACATCCGAGGACTTGAGGGAGATCACGATATCCTCAAAATCGTATTTCTCCAGCAGCGCCACATTGCGGAGCGCGCTTTCTGCCAGTCCTTCCGCGGTCACTTTGCCATATTTAGCGAGAATATCCTTCTCCAGAGATCCTCCGTTGACACCGACGCGGATGGGAACATGACAGGCCTTTGCCTTATCCACGACCGCCTTCACTTTCTCCTCGGATCCGATGTTGCCCGGATTGATCCGGATCTTGTCGGCGCCAGCATCCATCGCCGCGATGGCCATGCGGTAGTCGAAATGGATGTCCGCGACCAGCGGCACGCGCGCATGACGCTTGACCTCACGGAAGCCTTCGACTGCGTCCTGATCCGGCACCGTCAGGCGAATGATCTCGCAGCCGGCTTCCTCCAGGCGCCGCACCTGGGCCAGACTTGCCTTTGCATCAGAAGTCCTGGTATTGCACATGGACTGGATGCTGATGGATGCTCCGCCCCCTATGTAAATGTCTCCAACTTTGACTTGTTTCTTCATATCTCAAAATATCTCAACAATCCGTCTGAATAAACCGTCTAAAAAATCGGTATGATAAACCGGATCACATCGTTAAACGTAACATAGATCATCAGCGCGAAGAGCAGACAGATCCCGATGAAGTGGATCTTGCCTTCTGTCTCGTCTGAGACCCGCTTGCCCGTGAAGATTCGGATCACCAGGAACAGCAGCCGCCCGCCGTCCAGCGCCGGGAACGGGAGCATGTTGATGATGGCCAGGTTCAGGGACAGAAGCGCCGCCAGATAGATCACGTACATGATCCCCGACTTGGCCGCTTCACTGGTGGCGTAGACGATCCCCACCGGCCCCGACAGTTCCTTGACCGACACCTCGCCCGTAAACAGCTGCTTCAGGACCTGATACATCATCACCGTCATGGAGCCTGTATTCTTGATGCCGCCCGTAATTGATTTGCCGACGCTGTGCTCCATGGTCGGTGTAATGCCGATCATGTTGCGTCCTGCTTCCTTGTCGTATTCCAGCTCTGCCGTCAGTGTCTCCTGCCGGCCGTCACGTTCGACTGTGATCTCTGCTGTTTTTTCCTTGCTGTATCCAATTGACTGGATGAGATCGTCCCACTCGCTGATTTCCTGCCCGTCGATGCTGACGATCGTATCGCCGCTGACGATGCCTGCCCGCTCTGCAGGCGACCCCTCTGTCACCTGATCGATGGTGGTCGTCGCCGTTCCCATCCAGAACGCGATGATAATGAGCAGGACAACGCACGTGATGAAGTTCATCACAGATCCCGCCGCCAGAATGCATGCCCTCTGCCAGGCCGGCTGGTTGTTCAGCGCCCGCGGCTCTTCAGAGTCCTCGTCTTCTCCCTCCATCGCGCAGTAGCCGCCGATGGGAAAGATGCGGATCGAATATTTGGTCTCACCCTTCTGCTTACTGAAGATAGCCGGGCCCATGCCGATGGCGAACTCGTTGACTTTGACGCCGCACGCTTTCGCGACAATAAAATGCCCCAGCTCATGCACAAAGATGAGCAGACAGAAAATAATCAGCGCATAGATGATTGTCATCCCTTACTCCCCTCTAAATAATCACTCACGTGTTCTCTAATCCACTTGTCTTCTTCCAGAATCCCCTCAAGATCAAGTCCGAACTTGCCGATGTAATCGTCCAGGACCCTCTCCAGCGTGTCCTGGATATCCGTAAACCTGATCTTCTTATGCAAAAACATATCGACCAGAACCTCATTGGCTCCGTTGAGCACGACCGGGACAGTCCCGCCACGTTTGCTTGCCTGCCGTGCCAGCGCGATGGTCTTGAATACGCTTTCATCCGCAGGATAGAATGTCATTCCCTCTTCCAGCGCGAACAGATTGAGCGGCTCCGCCGTTCCGTCCAGCAGCAGGTTGATCCTCTCCGGATAAGAGAATGCATAGGCGATGGGCACCTTCATGTCAGGGTTTCCCATCTGTCCGATCACGGATCCGTCCTCGAATTCCACCGCTGAATGCAGAATGCTCTGCGGGTGGATGAGGACCTGTATCTGTTCCAAAGGCACATCGAAGAGCCACTTGGCTTCGATGATCTCCAGCCCCTTGTTCATCATGGTTGCGGAGTCCACAGTGATCTTGTCTCCCATGGACCAGTTCGGGTGTTTGAGCGCCTGCGCCAGCGTCACCTTTTCCAGTTTCGACCTGGAATACCCTCTGAAAGGTCCGCCGGAAGCTGTCAGCAGGATGCGCCGGATCGTGTTTCCTGCGCTTCCCTGAAGAGCCTGGAAGATCGCACTGTGTTCACTGTCGACCGGCAGGAGCTTTACGCCTTTTTTTCTGACCGCGTCCATGACCAGCTCGCCGCCGACCACAAGCGTCTCCTTGTTCGCAAAGGCGATATCCTTGCCTGCTTCAATAGCTGCCAGTGTCGGCTCCAGTCCCCGCATGCCCATCATCGAATTGAGAACCATGTCAGCGTCGTCCATGGTGGCGATGTCGATGATGCTGTCCGCGTTCTTGTTCAGACTGCTGTCCGCCTCGCAGTAGACCATTTCCGGCTTGAACTCCTCGATCTGTTCCTTCAGAAGTTCGGTGTTCTTGCCGCAGCTGAGCGCTACTGCCTTGAATATTCCTGGGTTCTGTCTGATGATTTCGAGCGCCTGAGTCCCGATGGAACCGGTGCTCCCGAGAATTGCGATTCGTTTCATTGTATTGCTTTTGCTCCTAGTATTGCTTTTGCTTTTAACTCCATGTTCCTGTTGTGCCGATCGTTGAAAGAAGATTGACTACATAGTAGACCAGCGGCGCAGTGAACAGGATGCTGTCGAACCGGTCCAGGATCCCGCCGTGTCCGGGGATCAGATTGCCGTAGTCCTTGATGCCCATCTTCCGCTTGAAGATCGATGCTGTCAGATCGCCGAACATGGAAATGATGCTCCCCAGGAATCCGACAATCAGGCAAAGTGCAATCGCGTGCCGCATAAATATCAGGCCGAAGATCAGACAGAGAATCATACATCCGAGCACCCCGCCGATCGCTCCCTCCCAGGTCTTCTTCGGGCTGATGACAGGACACAGCTTGTGCTTGCCCATGGTCACGCCCGCGAAATAAGCGCAGATGTCCGTTCCGAACGCCGTGATGACTACGAGCCACACCGCGAGGCCCAGGAATTCATCCATGCCGAGCAGCGCCAGATGGTAGCAGAAGAACACTACATAGAAGATCCCCACCAAGGTGACCATAGCGTCCTCCAGCCTTCTCTCCTCGATCTTGAACAGATAGAGCAGGCAAGCCAGCACTGTGATAAACGCCCACAGCATGAAGATGAACTGCGTCGAGAACATGCTCTTGCTGAACGGCGTCCCTATGAAGCACAGCATCCCCATCACATAGAGCAGGACCGTTGATCCCACTGCGATCGGATAGCTTGGTTTGATGTTCAGTTCCTTGAATCCGCGGAAAAACTCATACACGGCCAGCAGGCTCAGCGCGAAGCACCCCGCGAACAGGACCCATCCCCGCAGAATAATAATGATCAGAAGCGGGAGCATGATCAGCCCCGACAACACTCTTGTTTTCATAATGCAAAATCCTCCCGGTCCCGGTTTACCTTCCGCCGAACCTGCGGTCTCTCGACTGGTACTCGGCGATGCACTTCTCGTACTCCTCCGGCGTGAAGTCCGGCCACAGCACATCTGTGAACACGAACTCGCTGTAGGCTCCCTGCCAGAGCAGGAAGTTGGACAGCCGCTCTTCCCCGCTGGTCCGGATGATCAGCTCCGGATCCGGCGTGTAGGAGTGGCTTTTGCCCGTCCAAAGGCCCTCTGCAATCAGTTCCTCCGTAACATCGGACGGCTGGATCTCGCCTGCCTTGACCTTTTCGGCGATCGACTCCACCGAACGCCGTATCTCGTCACGGGCGCCGTAGTTCAGCGCGATATTGAACTGCAGGCCCGTATCCTCCTTCGTATCATCGAGGGTCTTCTGCAGAGATCTGCGTGCGTCTTCCGGAATGGAAGAATAGTCTCCAAGCACCTCCACGCGCACGTTGTTTTCGATCAGTTCCTTCAGGTCACGCTTTACGAACGCGACCAGAAGTCCGAATATGCCTGAGACTTCCTCCATGGACCGTTTCCAGTTTTCAGTAGAAAAAGCGTACACGGTCAGGTATTTGATGCCGAGTTTATCCGAATGGTCCACGATCTTCTTCATGGCTTCCATTCCGGCTCTGTGACCTGCGACCCTTGGTACGCCTCTTGATTTCGCCCAGCGGCCGTTGCCATCCATGATGATGGCAACGTGCTGCGGCATAAGTTCTTTTATCAGTTCCGTCATATCCGTTTATACTTCCATGATTTCCTTTTCTTTGGCTTCGACGATTTCATCGATTTCCTTGATGGACTTGTCCGTCAGTTCCTGGATCTCCTTGAGGGTGTCCTTCACATCGTCCTCTGTGTAGTCGCCGGATTTTTCCAGTTTCTTGACTTTGTCATTGGCGTCTCTTCTGAGATTTCTGACAGCGACCTTAGTCTCCTCGCCCATCTTCTTGACGGTCTTGGTGAGCTCTTTTCTGCGCTCTTCCGTAACCTGCGGGATCTGCAGTCTGACGACCTTGCCGTCGTTGATCGGATTGATGCCGATGTTGGCAATGTTGATGCCCTTCTCGATCTCGGCGATGCTCTTCGGATCAAACGGCGTGATCAGGAGTGTCCTCGGTTCAGGGACGCTGATGTTCGCCAGCGACTTCAGCGGCGTCGGGCTGCCGTAATAATCGACCATGACCTTGTCGACCAGCGCCGCGTTGGCTCTGCCCGCTCTGACCGTAGCCAGGTCTTCTCTCAGGAGATTTTCACTCTTCTGTATTTTCTCCTCTAACTGTTCCATTGAAAAATCGCTCATTTTGTTACCTCCCGGGTTTACTCGCTATTCATTAATCGTACCTATTCTACGATTGTACCGATTTCTTCGCCGCAGATGGCTTTCATCATGCCGCCTTCCTCTGCCAGTCCGAACACATGGATGGCGATACTATTGTCTCTGCACATGGCTGCCGCTGTCGCGTCCATGACTTTCAGATCCTTTTCCAGCACTTCCGCATGCGTCAGATGCGTATATCTGACAGCGTCCGGATTCTTCTTCGGGTCGTCTGAATACACAGCGTCGATGTTCTTGGCCATCAGGATGACCTCCGCCTCTACCTCGGCAGCTCTTAATGAAGCTGTGGTATCCGTTGAGAAGAACGGACTTCCCGTACCGCCTCCGAAAATGACGATGCGACCCTTAGCCAGGTGGAACAGCGCCCTTCTGCGGTTATACACTTCCGCAAGCTGCGGCATCTGGATCGCTGTCTGAACGACTGTGGAAACGCCTTCGGCTTCCAATGCTTCCTGCAGCGCCAGTGCATTCATGATCGTTGCCATCATGCCGATATAATCTGCGGAAGCACGGTTCATCTTCTCGGAGCTTCTCCCTCTCCAGAAGTTGCCGCCGCCCACAACGACAGCCACCTGCACGCCTGCGTCCACGACCTCCTTCAGCATCCTGGCTGTTTCGGCAGTCATATCTTCGTTGATGCCGAATTTCTGATCTCCGGCCATCGCTTCTCCGCTCACCTTGATCAGAACTCTCTTGTATTTTGGTTTCATATCTGATTTTCCTTTTTTCTGCCTTCTCTTTTGTGTTTTTTTCGTATATTTACTCGGATATTATACCATATGTGCTACGTGTATGCTACAGGAATACACCACTTCACTTCATCTTCTTTCCATCTTCGAATGCGGCTCCGACGATCGCGCCAAGCACATTGTAGTTGTGGTTCATGCCGTCGTAAACGATCGGCTGCAGTTTGCCCAAATCGATCGCGCCGTCTGTCAGCACGCACTCATCTGCGCTGACGTTCACGATTTTGCCGATCATGATGTGGGTGTCCGCATCATAGCTTACCATCTCGCATTCCAGCGCCACCGGATACTGGTCGACCAGCGGAGCATCAACAAATTCACTCTTTGTCGCTGTGAATCCTGCGCGGGCGAATTTGTCCGGCACATCGTTTGCGGAAACGATTCCGACATAGTCTGATTCGATCACTTTATCTGCCGTCGCGAAACTGACTGTAAACGCCTTTTTGATCAGAATATTCTTGACTGTCTTGTGTCCCGGGCTGATGCACATGGAAATCTGATTTGCGCCTGAAACGCCTCCCCATGCAGCATTCATGATATCCGGCGTGCCTTCTTCGTCATAGGCCGCGATCATCAGTACCGGTTCCGGTGTGATAAATGAATTCGGTCCAAAATTCTTTCTTGCCATTTTAGTTCCTCCTGTAGTTTCCTGTTAATCATTGTTTTTCTGTCTTTTATTGATGACCGACGCCGTATATCCTGCGCCGAATCCATTGTCGATGTTCACGATGCTGACGCCGTTGGCACAGCTGTTGAGCATGGAAAGCAGTGCTGACAGTCCGCCGAAGTTGGCGCCGTAACCGACGCTGGTCGGCACAGCGATGACGGGCGCTGCCACCAGTCCGCCCAGCACGCTGGCCAGGGCGCCTTCCATTCCCGCCACAACGATCACCACGTCAGCCTTGCGGATGTCCTCCAGCCTGGCAAACAGTCTGTGGATTCCCGATACGCCCACGTCATAGATTCTTGAGACTTCATTGCCCAGTGTCTCTGCTGTCACTGCCGCTTCTTCTGCCACAGGAATATCCGCCGTACCGGCGCTCACCACGGCGACATTGCCGATCGGCTCATCCGCCGCGTCGATGCTGCTTTTGCTGACGATGATCCTCGCCGCTTCATGATACTCCGCGTCAGGAAGCTTTTGCTTTACGGCCGCAAAATCTCTCTCGGTGGCTCTTGTCCCCATGACGGTCCCGTGCTTTGCCAGTTCCGCGAAGATGTCCCGGATCTGCCGCGGCGTCTTGCCTTCACAATAGACCACCTCCGGGAATCCCGTCCGGATCCGCCGGTGATTGTCCAGATTGGCGAAGTCCATTTCCTTATACGGCAGTTCCTTCAGCTGTTCGTAGGCGTCCTCCTCGGAGACCGCGCCTTCTTTCACATCTCTCAAAAGCTGTCTGATGTAATCTTCTCTCATGTTGTCTGTATCTCCCTTTCGATCTGCCGCGACAGTTTCCGCATCTGCTGCATGAGGATGTTCAGATCCTCGATGCGCCGGGCCACTGTGTAAGCGTTTTCTTCTTTGTACATAAAGATGCTGTTGACCGTATTTTCCAGTTCGTCATAGACTGCTGTAAGCTCCGCCGCGTACGTCTCCCGATCCATGAGCTCCGCCGCGTCCTCCCGGTCGACGAAGTAGTAGTATTCGATGCCAAACAGCTCCCGCACCTTCCGGGTGAGGAAGGCTTTTTCCTCGTTGAGTTCAGCCCGCAGAAACTTACGGTCTTCCAGATGCTGCACCTGCTGCCTTTGCTCCTCCATGAGTTGCTTCATCTCCTCGAAGCGCCGGTTGAACACGTTCGGCGCCATCTTCAGCACTTCCCGGTAGGACGCGATCTGGCTGCGGGTCTGATTCAGGATCTGCAAAAGCTTCAGCCCCACGGATCGTTCCATGATCTCAGGGCCTTTCACAAGCAGATCCGTCCGGATCATTTCTGTCAGTTCCTGCACGCCCGTGCCCTTCCTGGCGCTGACCGGAACGAGCTTTAATGCTTTTGCCTCGTCGCCCTCCAGATCCATGATGCGGCAGATCAGGGCGCTGCAGTAGTCCAGGTACTCGGCCAGTTCCTCCTCGTCCACCCGGTCGATCTTGTTCACCACGAAGTAGAACTTGCCGGCGAACTGCTTCACCTTCCGCAGGAAGTCCACTTCGATCTGGTTTATGGGACTGTCCACCGACAGCATGAACACCACGCCGTCGCTTTCCCGCGCAAAATCCACCGCGGACTTGGAATTGTTCTCATGGACGGATCCCACTCCCGGCGTGTCGACCAGCGTGAGGCCGTCCTTCAGGAAGTCCGCATCCGTCAGCAGCTCCACTTCCGCCACGCCGCGCTCGTTGTCGTGGTTTTCCTGCTCGCTGATGTAGGCGTGCAGGTCCTCCGCGGGAACCGCCTCGCTGAGACCGTTGCTGAAGTAGACCGTGGCATGGTCACCGGCGTCCTCCGCATACTCGATCCGGGTGATGGCGGCCGTGATGGGCACGATGCCCACAGGCAGCAGCGGCCGTCCCAATATCGTATTGATCAGCGTCGTCTTGCCGCGCTTGAACTGCCCGATCACCGCAATGGTGATTTTCTTGTTCTCAAGCCGTTCCTGCAGCTTGCGGGTCTCCTCTTCCTGGAGCCTGCAGAGCTCGAATCCGCCGAACAGCTCTCTTGCTTTGATTGTCGTTTCCAGTATGTTCATCTGTAAATGCTCGTTTCGCTCACTACATAATCCGGCTTTCTGTCATGGGCTTCCACCGGCAGTTCGTCCACCACCTGCAGATCATAACAGGGTGCGATGGTTTTGCACTGGGGGTGATCGTCCAGGAACTTATCGTAAAATCCGCCGCCGTATCCGATCCGGTCCTTCCAGGGCGTGAACACCGCCCCCGGCATGATGATCAGGGTCGTGTCGTTCGGCTCGAGGATCTCCTCCGAGCTGGACTCGCGGATGTCGTAGGCGCCCGTGATGATGTCCTCCTCGCCCAGTCCCGTGAACCGGTTGAACACCATGACGCCGGCCTTCTTGTCCGTGCCCTGTCCCGTCGTCTTCTCAATGACCTTCGGCACCCAGACACGCTTGCCTTCTGCCTCCGCCGCCTCTGCCAAAAGCAGCACATCCACTTCGTTCCGCATGGGCATGTACAGGCACACGTCCGTCGCCTCTTCATAGGCATCTATTTCCATGATTTTGCGGCAGATCACCTGGGACGCCAGCGCCACCGTCTCTTCATCCAGCGCGCTGCGCTCCGCCAGGACCGCCTTTCGTATCTCTTTTTTTGTAAGCTTGTTTGTCTGCATTGTTTACTTCACCCTTTCTTCACACGGCACTGTTATTATATAACTAAAGCAGCCGCGCCCGCAACAGGACAGAACGCATAGATTGCGTCAGGTTTGATCTGCTGTAGCAATCTTAAAAAACAGTTAATATTCAGATAACGTATGGAAGTCCGGGCAAAATTGCTGTATCATGAAACTGACAGGAGGCGTTATGGCTAAAGTACTCAATTTTATCGGCACAGCGATCATTATCATCGTGATCGTGCTTTGCCTGTCCCTCATCATTCCGAGGGTGTTCGGCATTTCTTCATACACGGTCCTGACCGGCAGCATGGAACCTTCGGTTCCTGTAGGTTCCGTCGTTTATGCCAAGGCTGTTGAGCCTTCGACGCTCGAAACAGGCGATATTGCTGTGTTTTATGACGGCAGGAGTGACCTTCCTGTAACCCACCGGATCGTCGAGAATCAGACAGAAAACGGCCAGCTCATCACAAAGGGCGACGCCAATGATTCCGCTGATCTCGCACCGATCCCTTACCCGAATGTTATCGGCAAGGTCGTTCTGCACCTTCCTGTACTGGGACGCCTGCTGGCGCTGCTGGGTTCCCTGGCGGGAAAAGCCGCTGTTCTGGCATTCATACTGGGCGGATTCCTGCTCTGTGAGGTGGCGCGGCGCATGCGGCAATAGTTTTCGGAAGGTTTTTACCATTCCAACATATGAACATTTCTGTTTGTGATATACTGTGACCGGAAATATGGTATTGGGAAGAAGAGATAACTTGGGAGAAGAGAGCAGTAAGAGGTAACACTATGAACATGAACATTCGCGATTTCATTGAAGACAAAAAGAAAAAAATGCAGTTTGAACAGCTGCATTCCGACAAATACATCAAGCTATTTGAAAAGAACGGCAAAGATCTTGAGACGCTCATGACTTACTATGAGTGCGCCCTGATGGAGATCGAGACAAAACTTAAGGTGCTGAACGCCGAGTTTGAACTGACCCGTGAATACAGCCCCATCGAGACCATCAAATCAAGGCTCAAGTCCCTCGACAGTCTTGTGGCGAAGTCCCATCTGTACAACGTCAAACCTACCTTTGAGGACATCCAGGATAAAATCGAAGACATCGCCGGGATCCGTGTCATCTGCGGCTTCCCGGAGGACATCTACACCGTCGCCGACTGCATCCTGCAGCAGGACGACATCCAGCTCATCGACTGCAAAGACTATATCAAGAACCCGAAGCCGAACGGCTACCGCAGTCTCCACCTGATCATTTCCGTGCCGATCTTCCTCGAGCACGAAAAACGCGACATGAAAGTCGAAGTCCAGCTGCGCACCATCGCCATGGACTTCTGGGCCAGCCTGGAGCACAAGCTCAAATACAAAAAAGAGCTCCCGGCGGACATCAACGACCGCCTCGTCGAAGAACTCCTCGAGTGCGCCACCACCGGCGCCGAACTGGACATGAAAATGCAGAACATCCGCCGCCAGATCACCGGCGACACATCCCACATCGACGACGCCGTCGACCTCCAGCAGTGGATGTAGATCATGCAAAAGCAATATAAGAGGGCTGCCATCCGGCAGCCCATTTGTGTTGCTTATGTTTATATTGCTTTTGCTTCTTATTCGTCGAAGCCCGGTGCTGTGGCTGTGTCGTAAATGTCTGTGACTTCTTTCGCCGGTTCCTTTGTGGCCAGCGTTGCGACGATCGCTGCGATGGCGCCGGCGATGAAGCCAGGAGCCAGTTCGTAAACGCCCGTGGAGGACAGGCAGAAGAGCCAGATGATGTCCACGGCAGCGCCGACGATAACGCCCACGCAAGCGCCGGCATAGTTGAACCGCCTCCAGAAGAGGGACAGAATCACGACCGGTCCGAAGGCCGCGCCGAAGATGCCCCACGCATTCTCAACCAGGTTCATGATCGCCTGGGCTCCGGAGCCCTTTGATGAGGCCAGCAGGAACGCGATGATCGCTACGATGACAACGGCGATTCTTCCGACCATCAGTGTCTCCCAGTCGGTGGCGTTCTTTCTGATGATCGGCTTATACATATCCGCTGTGAAGGAGCTGGACGCTACGAGCAGCTGCGAGTCCGCTGTGGAAACAGACGCCGCCATGATCGCCGCCAGCAGGAAGCCTGCGATGGCAGGCGGGAAGAATCTTCTTGCCATAGCGATAAATACGGTCTTCTGCGCGCCTACTGTCAGCAGTTCTTCCGCCATGACCATTCTGGCCAGGTAAGCAACCAGGCATGCGCCGCCGATGGCGAGCACGACCCAGATGATCGCAACTGCAGCGGATTTATTCATCATGGAAGGCTTTTCGATGGACATGAATCTTACGAGGATGTGCGGCATACCGAAGTAGCCAAGACCCCACGCGAGACCGGAAACCACATCCTGCCAGGATGCGCTGAACAGTCCCGCTCCAAAGTCGCAGACAACGGTGGATCCGTCAGCGTCCACGTAACTGTAGGAAGCCTGCAGTGCTGCAGTGTCCAGATTCTGGGTAGCCACTACGATGATTGGAATGGCGAGCAGTGCAAGCAGCATCAGGATGCCCTGGAAGAAGTCTGTCCAGCAGACCGCCCTGAATCCGCCCAGGAAGGTATACCCTACGATGATCAGCGCGAAGAGGATCATCGCTGTGCTCTCCGGCATAGCCGGGAAGAGCATGGTGAATACGGATGTTCCCGCAACGAACGCTGACGCAACGTAAACTGTGAATGCAATCAGGAAGATGACCGCGCATATCACCTGCAGAGACTTATTGCTCGTCACAAACCGGTTGGTCAGATACTGGGGCAGTGTGATGGAGTCGTTGGATACCTTACTGAATTTTCTCAGCCTCTTGGCACAGAAGATCCAGTTGGCTGCCGTTCCCATCGCCAGCCCGATACCAATCCATATCTGCCCGAATCCAAATGCCAGTACCGATCCCGGAAGACCCATGAGCAGCCACGCCGACATGTCCGACGCCTGGGCTGACATAGCAGCGACCCACGGTCCCATCGTTCTTCCTCCGAGGAAGTAGTCCTTGTCATTCTGGTTGCTTCCGTTGAAGAAGAAGATCAGCGCCACAATGAACAGGATGGCAAAATACCCTATAAATACAATAATTTCAGCCATAAATAATAACCTCTTGTTTCTATAATATAAATTCCGTGCGTTTTCCGCACGTGACGATTCTAACAGAACATATGTGTGAATCAAATACCAACTGAATTCTATACTTTTTAGACTATTATTTATTGATTTTGCAAAAAACTGTTGAAATTTCAATGATTATAAATTAGACTAAACAATATACTAAAGATGGGAATCTGATTAAATTACAGACTATTTACAGAAAAATCATGGCAAAAGCAACAAAAAAGACTTCAAAGAGAGTTACAAATGAAACCAAAGGCCGCATCGTCGCCGCCGCCTGGAAATTGTTCTACCAGTATGGCTACAACAACACGACCATCGATGATATCGTAGAAGAATCCAACACATCCAAAGGCTCCTTCTACCACTACTTCAGTTCTAAGGATGATCTGATGGGTTCGCTCTCCTACCTGTTCGATGAGAAATATGAGGAACTGGCGGAGACCATGGATCCCGCCCTCTCCCCTGTGGAAAAGCTCATCCTGATGAACCGGGAGCTCTTCCTCATGATCGAAAACACCGTGTCCGTGTCCATGCTGTCCCAGCTGTTCGCGGCGCAGCTGACGACCATGAGCGAGAAACACCTGCTCGATCCGGACCGGACCTACTACAAACTCCTGCGCCAGATCGCCATCGAAGGACAGAGTCAGGGGCTCTTTCGCGACGACCTTTCCGTCAACGACATCACCAAATCCTACGCCCTCTTCGAGCGCGGCATGATGTATGACTGGTGCATCTCAAGCGGCAACTACTCTCTCTGCCAGTATTCAGAAAAAATGCTGCCTTTGTTCATCGCGGGGTTGACGAAATAGCTTTCAATGCTTATAATATCACCTACGAGATCCGTTAGCTCAGCTGGGAGAGCGTCTGGGTGACAACCAGAAGGTCATTGGTTCAAGTCCAATACGGGTCACCAAAAGACGAGCCGGCAAAATGCCGGCTCGATTGTATTTTTTGTATTCTGGGTTTCTCAACGAGCGTTCTGCAGCAGTCCGTAGCGTTCCGCAGCGGTCTGTTCAATCTCCCTTGATGCTACTGGTGTAAAAACGAGTCATTCGAGAGCCATTTTTCACCTCTAGTTGAGGATCGAGAGTATATGGCTGACAATACATTGCAGTATAATGCAGAATTTGTAATACATTTCCTATTCCTCCCAATATATTCCTCTTTTGGTTTCCAGTAATTGACAGATATTTCCATTTTTGCTGTCATTTCAACTGATCACAGATAGTCATGATGAAAAACGCACTTGACTGAAGCGATTATTACACCGGAACAGGCGTACCACCGGCGGACCACTAGCTGAGCAGCACCGTTGCAGTCCTATTTGTCACCATTCGTCCCGTACTGGGTGGATGTCTTGTAGTATTTATCGAATGCGGTTCTGTCGAGGACCTTGGTGTCAAGGCCAGCATCGTCAGACAGCTGCACTTCGGTGCTGTACTCGCCGCTGACTGTGACTGTGATCGCGCTGTCGCCTTCCACTACAGTCTTGCCGTCTGCTTTGACTGTCACTGTCTTACCGTCTGCGTCGACGATTTTTGCGCCTTCTGCTGCGTTCAGGTCTGCAATGGTAGTATCTTCTGTCACTACCCATGTGGATGTTTCATCAACAGTGATGTTCAGATTGTTCGAACCTTCCGATGCGCCGGTCCAGGTAGATCCTTCAGTCAGGTTCAGATCGACGCTGCTGATCTTGTCGGTGCTGATGTTGCCTGCCAGGGTCTGTGCAATACCTGTGAAGGTCGCGGTCCCGCCGTTCTTGCCTTCTGTGCCCCAGTTGTTGGAGCTGTTGCCGGAGGCGTTGATCAGGTCGACCTTCTCGCTGTCGAAATCGAGGGGCGTGTTCTGCAGCACCACGTTGGCTTTCGTGTTGGTCACGTAGAACATGGCGCCGTCTGTGATGGCTGTCTTCAGGGTGGAATCGACTGCTTCAAACTCGCAGGATTCTGCCGAAGCCGTGTCAGCATCGCCTGACGTCGACTGATACAAAATCACCCCGTTCTTGATTGGATCGCTTCCGGAAGTCCCGTCATGGGTGCTTTCCAAGGTTGAATTATTGATCACGATGCGGTTCAGTCCTTCCATGCCTGCGATCTGGCTTCCGGAGGAAGTGCCTGTAACGTTGTCCACTTCGATATCCCCTGTCGAATAGATCAGCGGGGATCCGTTTCCTGCTGTCGCAAGTTTGCTGTTGGTGACGGAGATGTACCCGCCGCCTCTGTCGGTTGCCAGCGCCGCGCAGTGGTCCTTGGCGGTGCTGATCGTCAGGTCATTTCCGTAGATGACGCCGCCGTAGGTGGCGTCAAGGCCTCTGGAGTTGCCGCCCTTGGCAGTGGTGATTTCCACGTTATTCACGTACGCCGTTCCGCTGTCTGTTGCAAAAACCCCATTGTTTCCTTCTCCTGTAGAGCTGATCTTGCTGTCGGAGAGGTATACCTCGGATTTCTCACCTGTGCTCAGCACGCTGGAGTTGATTCCGTAGAAGTTGCAGTTATCGCCGTTGCTGTCATCTCCTGACTTGGTGATCTCCGCATTGGTCACTTTCAGCACGCCGCCGTTTTCCGCGAGGAGCGCGTTCTCATCGGCCGTTGTAGATTCAACCTTTTCGCCGTCGGAGGTGACTTCCTTACTTTCACTATCACTTCCATCTGCAGCTAACTTGCCGCTCAGCTTCCCGTTGTAATCATAAGACGCGGTATTCGGTCCGCCGCCCGGAGCTCCTCCGTTTGGCATGGCCGGCGGCTGTCCGCTCGGTGCCTCTCCGCTTGGGGCGTTACCGTTCGGTGCTTCGCCATCCGGTTTTTCCGGCGGCTGTCCGCTTGGTGCTTCGTCATTCGGCGCTTCACCATCCGCCTTCTCCGGCGGCTGTCCGCTCGGTGCTTCGCCGTTCGGCGCTTCACCATCCGGCTTCTCCGGCGGCTGTCCGTTCGAGGCGTCACCGTTTTCTGCATCTCCGTTTGACGAATCGCTGTCCGACTTCCCTGCCGCGCTATTGTCATCCTTCGCGTCCGCAGACGCATCCTGATCCGCATCCTTATCCGCGTCCGAATCTTTCTGATCCTCTGCCTTCGCGGTGTTCCCTTTCAGTTCTGACGGGGAAACGTATTCCCATGCCACGGTGCCGGCGGAGGCGCTGCTGCCGGATGCGTCTGCATCATCTGATGCCGTATCCGCTCCGCAGCCGGACATCATCAGCGTGAATGCTGTCAGCATCACGGTCATGATGATTGCTGCAATTCTTTTTGTTATCATATTGGTCTTTTTCAAACTTTATCTCCCTTCCTGATTATATTTCTTCATCCACATATTAATCAGGACAAGTGGCAGGAGGATGAAGCTTTTTTGTTGAACACGTGGAGTTGATAAGGAGTTGACAAACTGAGTCGAATGAGAACTGTGTCCCTTTTGACAAATAAACATGTACCTATAGGCATACATTTTTCTACGAAAAGGGATACATTTTCCACCAAACCGGCAGAAAACGTACCCCTTATTCCTTAAAACTATGGTCCTATAGGTACATGCTTTTTTCTGAGAAGGTACACCCGGAGTTCTTATGCTTATGCTTATGCTTTTGCTTATGCCTTTGCATAGGCGAGCTCGGCAACCGTGGCCAGCAGGCGGTCGATATCGCCTTCTGTGCAGTACGGCGCCAGGCCGACGCGGATCAGGCCGCCCTTGTCTTCCAAACCGAGGGCCGAAATGACTTCGATGGCGTAGAAATCACCGTGCCATGCATTGATGCCTTTGTCACCCAAGACTTTCGTGACTTCTTCCGGCGCATAGCCTTCCATGGTGAACGCGACGGTCGGGGTACGAGGCTGTCCTTCCGCCGGGCCGTAAACATGGACACCCGGCAGCCTACGCAGGCCTTTGCGGATACGCGTTGCCAGCGGCGCTTCATAAGCATCAAAGGCCATCATGCCGGCGACAACATCCCTGCGGCGTCCGCTCAGTCCTTCCAGTTCCTCCTCGAAGTAGTAAGCGTACTCCGCACCGACCTCGGCGATCATGTTGATTGCCGCTGTCATGCCGGCGAGGAACTCGTACTGCGGGGTGGCCATGTGGAATTTACGGCTGCCTTCGGAAATATCCTCAGCGCCCGCATTGTTGAACTCCAGACTTTCCAGCAGTTTCTCATCCATGTAGCAAAGACCCATATGCGGTCCGAAGAACTTGTATGGGGAGCAGAGCAGGACGTCCGTGCCGATCGCCTTGACATCCATCGGCAGATGCGCTGCGTAGTGTACCGCGTCCACAACGGTCACGGCGCCGACTTCGTGGGCGGCGTCAATGTATTTCTTGACATCTGTGATGGTTCCCAGCGCATTGCTGGCCCAGTTGACGGCGACCACCTTCGTGCGGTCGGACAGCTTGGACATATAGTCCTCCCAGTCCAGCTGCTGGGTCTCCAGATCCAGACGCACCTGCTTCACTTCAAAGCCCAGCTTGCCCAGTCTTCTCCACGGTTGGCTGTTGCAGCGGTGATCGATCTCCGTGATGATCAGCTCATCGCCCGGCTGGAGCGTCTTCGCGATATTGACGGAGAAGTTGTAGCTGTGCTGTGTGGAACCCACGCTGAACCCGACCTCCTGCGGGGAGCACCCCAGGAAATCCGCCGCCGCCGCAAAGGCCGCCTGCTCGACTTCATCTGTCTTGTCGCTGGCCTTGAAGTTGCCGCCCTCATTGGCGTTGTCGTTGATCAGATATCCAGTGATGGCGTCCACCACGCTCTGGGGCACCTGGGTCCCTCCCGGGCCGTCCAAATACGCGATCGGCGCGCCTGCTACCTGCAGCTGGCAAGCCGGGAATCTGCTTCTGAATTTCTGTACATCAAATTGGAACTGCTTCATCGCATACCTCCTAATATATTCAACGAATTATTCTTCTTATAGTCTACCAAAAACTACGGTGTTTCGCTACATCTGCGCTGCAGCGGGACTACACTTCCTCCAGCGAAACATCCCCAATGATATTCCCCGCGTCGATATTCTTCTGGATCATCGGTTTGGAGACTTCGTCCCAAAGGATCTGTGATCCCCGCGCCGTGCGTTTTTGACGCTCGATGGCCTGGGACAGGTGGATGCCCTTCTCACGCCAGTCTTTGCCGCCGGAGGCATCGTTCTGCATCACCGGCTGCACGTTGTCCAGTGCCTTTGCGAATCTGGCTTCCGGGCTCTCCCCTTCCTCAAACTCGCGGAAGAGCGCGAGCATGCGCTCCCGCTGGTCCTCCGGCAGAAGGCCGTAGATCCTGTCCGCCGCCTTCGCTTCCCGCTCCGCCTGGGACTTCAGCCCTTCCACATCGTAGGCGTAGGTGTCGCCGGCGTCGATCTCCACGACGTCATGGATGAGGAGCATCGTTATCGTCTTGAGCAGATCGACCTTCTCGTTTGCGTATTCCTCCAAAATCACCGCCATCAGCGCCGCGTGCCATGCGTGCTCCGCATCGTTCTCCCTGCGATTTCCGGAGCACAGATAGGACTGCCGGAACACTTCTTTTTCTTTATCGATTTCCCTGCAGAAGTCCATCTGCTGTCTAAGTCTTTCCTTGTCCATATCAACCTCCTGCACGCGGGACGATCTCCAACCAGTACCCGTCCGGATCCTTGATGAAATAAAGCCCCATCTCATGGTTCTCGAAACAGATGCACCCCATCTCCTCATGCAGCTTGTGTGCTGCCTCATAATCATCTGTGTAGAACGCCAGATGAAACTCTTCCTCTCCGATATCATACTTCTGAGGATGCTCCCTGAGCCACGTCAGTTCCAGTTCAAAATCCGCCTCTTCATTCGCCACATAGACAATGATGAACGAGCCGTCTGAAGCCGTTTTGCGCCGGACCTCTGTCAGGCCGAGGGCCTTTTCATAAAAGTCCAGCGACGCCTGCAGGTCGCTGACGTTGTAATTCTCGTGGATCATTTTGAATTTCATCGTATATTCTCCTCTCCGTTACAATTCTGTATAAACCATCCCGTGCCGGCCCCGCTCAGACCGCATCAGCGAAATGTGGTCCACCGTCATCTCCGCGGTCGGCAGATCCGACAGCACGCCTTCCGGGATGCCGCGTCGCCCTTCCACACCGCGGCCGTTGACTTCCGGCTTCCGCACCAGGGTGATGTGGGGCGAAAACTTCTTCCGGTCGAACGGGATCCCCGCGTCTGCCAGCCCGCGCCGCAGCTGCTTGGCCAAGGCCTTCAGCTCGTCACTTCCGCTGACGCCGGCCCACCAAAGGCTCCCGAAGGACCCGAGCCCTTCCAGTTTTATCGCAAAATCATCAAATTCTATCTGATCGATGATATCCTTCACATCATAGGGATCCGGATACTCCCCGATAAAGGCCAGGGTCAGATGCAGATTCTCCTCCCGCGTGAAATTGCCGCGCACGCCCTGCCTTTGCATGGAATGCTGTATCCGCGTGAGGGCGTCCCGCATCTCATCATTCAGTTGGATCGAAATAAACAGTCTCATTTGCTCACCATCAGATATACCGCCTCGCCGATCATGCATACCGCGAACAGGATCAGCGGCACCATGCCGTCGTAAAATGCTGTCATCGGGGGCAGGTCGTAGTACTTCAAGTAGCAGATCATGCCGGCGGCTGCAAAGACGAGTACTATGACTGCCATGACTATGAACGCAGCTCTGCCGATGGCGCCGAAACCATACAGCGCATCGCAGGCGCAGATCTGCATGCAGGCCCAGAACACGATCAGCATCAGCTCCGTGGTGACCTGCCGGTGCATGAGGACGTTCGTCAGGATCAAAAGCACGATGTACACAGCCGCGCCGGCCGCGATGATGCCGACGTACCGCACCCCGCCGCTGGTCATGCTGCATCCCTGGATGATCACAGCCAGTCCCGCCACGCCGAGCACTGCCGTCGCCAGAAACAAAAAACCTTTGACGCCCATGGCCGCAGTATATCCCGGCCGGAACGCCACGCTCCACCAAATCAGATACACGATGCAGCAGGCAGCGAACAGCAGATTCCCTGTAATGATTTTTCCTGTTACTGACTGAAGGTCGAACATGACCTCACACCTCCCGCCTTGATTCTACCACAAAAAGAAGCACCAAAGGTACTGGTTATGCCTTTGGTGCTCCAAATTAGAAGGTGATCTTGTTATGGTCTGTATTGTTTTAGTCAAATCCCATTTTCATCTTGCCGATAAGCTTGGACGCCCGGAACCGCGGAATGGTTATGTTGACCCCTGTCAGGAGCTTGATCAGCCAGATGAAGAACGCGAGTACTGCGAGCGGGATCGCGCAGGATGTGACGATGAGAACTGCGATGGCTTCTGTGATGCGGTTCAAGGTGTTCTCGAACTTATCGAGCTGCCCTGCAACGCCGCCTTTTACTTTGTTGAACAGTTTCTCGACGACATTGTCATCCTTCTCCTGTCCGACTGTGTCCTGGATCTGCTTCGCATCGTTGCGCGTGTCTTCGATGGTCTGCTGCACAGACTGCTGGTAACTGGCGTCGATCTTTTCGGTCACGATGCCGCTGACCGGTATGACCGCGAAGATCATCAGCCCGAACAGGATCAGTTTGACCCCGACTTCTTTCCACTTGTCTGAGATGGCGAATAAAGAACGCTCATCCGCCTCATTGATGCTTCCCCCTGCCCTGTAGGCGATGATCTGCGCCAGGATCAGTATGCCGCACGCGATGGGGATCAGAATCTTGAAGGCCAGCATGCCTGTGATGGTGACCATCCATTTTTCCAGATAGATCGCCGCGAGAATGAACATGAAGTATCCGCTCAGATCCGCCAGCTGTTCCGCGATCGGCGTTCCCGCGTCTCCCGGAAGCAGGGAAATCGCTGTCGATGAAGCCGCCGTCACGCCCATCAGTTCTGTGACATTGGTCCGCTTTTCATCCAGCGCGTTGTATGTTCCCTCGAAGCTGTCCTCCGAAGAAGCGATCCCCGAGATCCAGAGCAGAGAAATGAAGGCGATCGCGACAAGGATCGCAATAATGATCACAGTGGTCCGACGTTCGACTTTTTTCATTCTTATTGTTCTTTCCATGTCTGACCTCCTTTCTGTTTTTATTATCCAGTTGCGATTGCTTTTGCATCAAATGCCTGCTGCGGCTATCCCATCAGATGGAGTTCACCGACGAGCGGCAGCGGGTCTGAGTTCCAATGTGCTGCCCGGTAAATGCCCATGATGATCAGGACAAAGGCACCAACGCCCACGACGCCCGAAATGCTGTGACCGACATGCGGCAGGGCTGCGCACAGTCCTCCTGCGATCTTCAGCAGATTGATGACCAGCGCCTGATTCAGGTGGTGTGCGACAAATCTGTCCGTCTTATCCCTGATCAGAAACGCGATGATCCATCCGATCCATGTGATATATGAGACCACAGCCACTGTTCTTGAGTTGTTGTACATTTTTAACCCTCCTTTTGTATGTTAATACCCCTTTTGTTGTGATATATGAATGCCCCTCTTGCGAATATATGATATAATCTCCATGGACCGGCAGACATCGCAAAACCTGCGCAGCCGGCATATGTTTTACCGCAAAATCCGCGAAATCGAGGTGCAATATGGCAGAACCAAAAGAAACGACCAACTTATACCTTATAAAAAGAAAGGAAATGGGCTGGTCCAGAGAATACGCTGCAGAACAGATCGGCATTTCAGACGATAAGCTGGAGAGAATCGAAAACGAGAAACAGCTCCCCAATCCGCAGGATGTACTGATCATGTCCAACGTCTATCAGGCTCCGGAGCTTTGCAATTACTACTGCCACCGTGATTGTGAGATCGGCCGCCAGTATGTTCCGGAGGTGCCTAAGGCCCAGCTGCCGGGCATTATTCTCCGCCTGCTGGATTCTGTCTACGCCGTGCAGGATATCGAGAAGATCCTGGTCAGGATCACGGCCGACGATATGATCGACGAATCCGAAGTGGATGACCTCGCCCACGCCCAGTACACACTGGAACGATTGTCCATTATGATCGAGGCGCTGCAGCTCTGCGTCGAACGTAAGATCGATAAAGGAGAGATTTCTGCAAAAGCCTACGAAGCAGCCTACCGAAAAGCTGAATCCGGAAAATAGCAAACTCTACCGCCAGTTGACGCATCTGTTGACTGGCGGTTCTTTATACTACAGGCAGGATGAAGAAATTCTGCCTGTTTTTGCGTTATAAAACGTGCGTACACATTGAATTTTCGCGGTTTTTGTGTTATTGTGAATATGTATTTGTATGATTATAAAAGGCGTTAACAAAGAGGCGCGAAAATGACAGAAAAGCACGAACTGATTGTGCGGACGCTGGGCGATTTCACGATCACCTGGCAGGGCCACCAGATCAGCGGAGGATCGAGAGACTCGCAGTTTGCAAGACTGATGGGAATCCTCCTTCATTACAGCGAAACAGGCGTTGAACGCGGCAGACTCGAGGACATGCTGTTTGAAGACAGCAGTTCTATGGATCCTCACCACATGCTGCGTACTGTCATTTACAATGCGAAGAAAAAACTCGAAAAAGCCGGCCTGCCGTCTGGATGCATCGAATTCCGCAACGGCGTGTACGGCTGGACAAAAGATATTACCGTCGTAGAAGACGCCCGTGAATTTGAACGGATGGTGCAGGAAGCGGACTTGGAAGATGACCCGGCCAAACGCATGGATCTCTACCTCCACGCCGTCTGCAACTATCACGGCGAATTCCTCCCGGATCAGACCCGGCATATCTGGGTCATGCAGGAGGACCGCCGCTACCGTCAGATGTTTGTCAACTGTATGGAAGAAATGGTGGACTACTACAGAGGCAGCAACGATTTCCGCTCCATGCGCAAAGTCGGCAAATACGCGTCAATGGTCTCTCCTCTCTCAGACTGGGAGACCGTCACCATGGAAGCGCTCATGGGCCTGAATCAATACGAAGAAGCCCGGGATCTCTACGATAATACAGTAGACTACTACATGGAGGAACTGGGCGTCAAACCTGCTTTCACGGGGACCAGCGTCCTCGAGCAGATCGCCTCGCAGATGGAGAACGACTACAGTCTCATGGACGAAATACAGCCGTTCCTGTCCGGAGAAGAAAACACAGAGATCAAAGGCGGCTACATGTGCAGCCTGCCGGTCTTCCAGGGAATCTACCAGGCGATGGAGCGAATGATCGGCAGAGGCGGTCAATCCGTGTACCTGATTCTCTGCACCATCGTGACAGGCAAAGGCAACCCGATGAAAGACGGTGCTGTGCTGAACCGGCTTTCCGAAAGACTTTCGGAAGCGATCATCACATCTGTCCGTCACAGCGACATCGTCTGCCGTTATAACAAGAGTCAGTACCTGATCATGCTGATCAATACGACAAGAGAAGACTGCAGCATCGTAGAAGACCGTATCAACAGGAAATTCAAGACAGAGGGACAGCGAACCGGTCTGCGATACAACATAAGCAACGTGGAAGGTAAATTCTTATGAGCAATGAATTGTACATCGGGATGCCCAACGGAGTTGTGCTCTGCGCAGACGAGGTACTGGAACACGACACCTTTCGAGGCAGGCTGTACCATAAATACAGTAAGGAAGCGATACAGGTCTCATCTTTCTGGGAACTGGTCAGAGAGATGGAGAACCTGTTCAACGAGATACAGTTTCCACGGGCGGGAACCCGTGACAGAAGTTTCACTAAGGACCCCCCTCCAGGGGAAGCACATCAACAGTTAAAGGGGACGACGCCAAAAGCGTTTAGGAATGATAGCAAAGAGAGAGAAATCGTAATGTCTGATAAAGAACTTTTGAACATGCATGGAGATTACGGAACCTTCATCATACGAGTACAGCAAAGGCAAGGCGGCACCTGGCAGGGCCGCATCACTTGGGCCGACCGGAACAAGACAGTGCATTTCCGCTCTGTCCTGGAGATGATCAAGCTCATCGAAGACGGTATGCTTGCCGAACATCCTGAGCTGCTCGCGGAGGAGGATACCCCGCACTGGGAAGAATAACCTTCCCTTCTCCTGTTTCAGGAAAAAATGTTTGAAACCCATGAGAAAACACGGCTGTCAAAAAAAATCAAAAAATATTTCTAATTTGCGGATCTTTGACACTTTCATTGACTCTGCATCTGCTAAGATAAGACCATAAAATAGATGTGTCCTCATGGAAACATAAAGAGCTAGAAAGATATGCGCAAGAAAAACTTACAACAGAATAAGCGAGCTCGAATCAAACTTCGGCTCAAAGGCAGGGCGTGGGTGAAACTACGGAGGACGATCTTGACAGTAATTGCTGTAGCAGCTCTGGCAATCCCGGCAGCGGCCATGGCAATGGAGGTCGACATCCCCTACGAACAGGACTTCACCAACGACTCTGCAAAACCTTCGGTAGCAGATTCCTTCAACTACAGGCTCACTGCAGATGATTCCGCACCGATGCCTGAAGGATCCTCCGGCGGCTCATACGACTTCAGTCTTGCCGGCAATACAAAGGGAGTTCTCAAACTGGACATCCCGTACGCGAAACCCGGCTACTACTACTACACAGTCAAGAGCCACGAGAAATCATCTAAGAAGGGATACACTTACGAATCGAAGGCCTACAAAGTCATGGTAATGATCGTCAACGGATCGGATGGTCTGCAGCAAGGTGCTCTCACCATTCAGGACGCCAACCTGGAGAAGTACGACAAGATGCTGTTCGAGCCGAGTTACTACCAGAAGAGACCAAATCCTGACCCGGATCCAGATCCTGACCCGGATCCAGATCCCGACCCGGACCCGAACCCGACACCTGATCCTAACGGTGGCGGAGGCGGAAACGGCGGAGGCGCAGGAGCAGTCGCAGGAACTCCCGATGACGGAAACCCGCCGGCTCCCCCACAGACAACGATCGATGATCCGGAACCACCGCTCGCAGGAGTCGAACATGGAGAAGACTACTGGGCACTGGTCAACCTGATCTGCATGATCCTCACATGGATCACAGCAATCCTCGGACTGATCTTCTACATCAGAAGACGCAACCAGGCATCCAAGCTGGAAGATCAGAATGAAGAAGCCCTGAAGGAAGCGGCCGCTGCGGGAACACCGGCAGACCTCGAAGAGACAGAAGAGCCGGACAAGCTCAAACGCAAAGGCATCGGAAGAGTCCTGATCATCATAGTAGCCATCATCTCGCTGATCCTGTTCATCCTCACCGAGGACATGCGGCTCCCGATGGAGCTCATCGACGAATGGACCATCTGGATGATCATCCTGCTAGTCATCGCTCTGGTACTGGCCCTGATCACCAGGAAAGTCACAGAAGAGCCTGACGATGAACAAGAACCCACAGCGGGAACAGAAACAAGTTAAAACATCGAAATCATATACAACTAATCAACAGCTGAAACCACCCGGAAGGGACACGGAATCAACAAGGAGGCAAGAAAAAGATGAAAAGAAATTTACTGAAACGCATAGGCGCCGTCGCACTCGCAGTAGCAGTATCACTGACAATGGGAACCGCAGCGTTTGCGGCGGACACAGGTGTAATAACCCCAGCTGAAGGCAACACGTTAAAAATTACGAAGGAAATCCTGGTTTACAACGATGAGAATATCACCGTATATGGCCCTGGTGTCACCTTCAACTACGGAATCGAACCCGCAACCCTAGACGAAGCAGCGACTGTAACTGACACAGAAGGTAAGTCCATCACAGTCAAACCTGGTGTTGCCGACGGAGTAAACCTCACTGCCGATTCCAAAGCAGAGTTTGAAAAGAATAAACCAATTAATGTGACAGCAAACAACCCGGCATCAATAACCGATACTATCACAGCAACAGTTGTTCTTGACAAATTCACAGCAGCTGGTGTGTATCGCTATAAGATCACAGAACAGAAACCGAGCGACTTTGTGCCAGTCGGGCTCACTCGTCCAGAGGGATATAAAGACACAAGATTCCTTGATGTATATATTGCAAACGATGGGGATGGTTTGAAGATCAGTGGATATGTTTTGTTCCTCGCAGATGATGCTACTATGAACATTAATGGTAGAACAGCTGCCTCTAATCAGATTACCGGAAAGACCACTGGTTTCGTAGATAACTATGATAAGGATATCGACGGTGAGGCTGGAACCGAAGGAACAGGTATGGGCGATAAGTACTATACTTATAACTACACCATCAACAAGACCATTGCAGGATCCCTTGCTGACAAAACTCATGCGTTCCCATTCTCCGTTGCAACAGCAGGCGCTGTAGAAGGCCAGAACTTCACAGCATCCACAACAGGCACGACACTCGGCGGAATTACAGGAGGCAAAGCAGCTATCGGAACAGCTGTCACAGCAAACCTCGCTGATGGCAATGAATTAGCAATCAAAGGTCTCCCGGCAAATACAACAGTAGAAGTAACAGAGACAAACAATGCTCCTGATGCATATACGGTAGGAGCCGTGGATGCACTCGGTACAACAGAAAAAGTACTTGTAGAGGATACAGTAGTTCAGAATGGCAAAACAGCTAAAACAGCTGCAAATGCAGTATCAGCGTACGCCAACAACATGACAACCAAGCCGGACGCATCACTTGGAACAACCACATTCACCAACACGCTTGATGAAGTATCCCCGACCAACGTTGTCATGAGATTTGCTCCTTACCTCTTCATCCTGGGTGCTGCAATCGTACTCCTGGTACTGATGAGAAGAAGAAAGGCTCACAACGAAGCTGAGTGAAAAGATCAGTCCGAGAAATCGAACGATAAGTAAAACGCAAACTTAACAAAGTACGACCGCTGGGTTCAAACCCGGCGGTCGTTTTATTATGGAGTATTCCTGCGCGGCACCCTTCTCTTAACCTTCTTGTACCGCTGCTGCCTCTAGTTTGGTGATTCGTTTTTCGTGATTTGCTGCGATGCCTTTGAAAAGGTCGATTTCTCCTTGCTGGCGATATTGATTCTCCTCTACTCTGTCATAAGAACGAGCTTTGTCCGGAACAATCTCAGAAATCAACTTAATGTAATCTTCGTATGTGTTTTCAAAAACTGCAGTGACCTGCGTGATAATATCAGCGCTCATCTCCTGCATCTCGCTGTTTTCATCTCCTGCATCTCGCTTCGCAGGTCTGTTTTCATCTCCTGCATCTCGCTTCGCAGGTCTGTTTTCATCTCCTGCATCTCGCTTCGCAGGTCAGACTTCGTTTCTTCCAGCTTTCTGTCAATCAGGTCTTCTACCCATTCCTTATCATTATGATCCAACATCTCTTATCTCCTTTCGGATACCAATCTGCCCCTTCATTATGTTTCTTTTATTATACTGGCAAAAGAAGCAAAGTCAATGTAAGAATTTACAATTATTTACAATTATTAATCAGCATGTGAAAATGTACTATCTGTTGTACGACTATCACCTATGCCCCACTGACACAGGGGGGCTTGCGGAAGATTTACGGGGTCTGCCGGAGGTTTGCAGGGTCCACATACCTTTGCAGAGCCCACAGACGCGTGCCTCTGATGTAATTTGGGTGTAATTATGAGCTGTTTTTCATCAAACTCTCACTGTTTGAAGCCCGTGAAGTATCAAAGCGTCTATCAATTGGAAAATATTTCTAAATTCTTCCAGACGAATTGTACCATAATGTAAAACACGCTTGCAATGTGATGAATTCTCACATCAGAATATGTGATTATTACATCAAGTTGTTCGGATTTAAGGCACAATTAATGGTTGGAAAAATATGGGATGAAAAACATATAGTGGTCTCGTAAATTAAGACAGTTTTTCAGTCAATTCTTAATGAACTTTGGTATCATTATCAGTAAGAGATCGGAGGTTCATTAAGATGTCGAA
>CADADV010000014.1 GCA_902786815.1 uncultured Eubacteriales bacterium | reverse complement strand
GTAGTTCGCATTATTGTGAAGTTTATTGTACACTTTATTCCATGTGCTGTACTGAACATATTCATAAACAGCATTGCTAATATCTATCATTGCCCAAGCTGTTCCTGCTCCTCCCAAAAGAGCAGCAGCCCTTTCTGCAAATGATGCGGCAAGATATCCCGTAATACTTACAGCCCCGCCGGCGGTAGTCTTTATCATTGAGACTAAAGCGTTCGTGCTTTTTGCTTTGTCTCGCAATTTTTTAACG
The DNA here is from genome assembly GCA_902786815.1 of uncultured Eubacteriales bacterium. GTDB lineage: Bacteria > Bacillota > Clostridia > Peptostreptococcales > Anaerovoracaceae > Lentihominibacter. The sequence goes on along the minus strand of CADADV010000014.1, from coordinate 75,789 downwards.
GCACTCTCATTTAGTGTTACTGTCGTATACTTAACAGGATGATTAGTCGGATCTGCCACAATCGGGAAAACAGTTTTTTTATTAAAATCTACGATCTGGACGAGTTCGGTTCCTCTTATTTTATAATAAGTTGGGATGCTGGTACCGCATGCATCATATGCCCAGGCAGGATCAATAGTTTCCATGACATTACCTTTGCTGTCAATGATATAGATTTCGCCTGGTGTGTAATAATCATCCCTGTTTGCATCTTTTCCCAGATTTGGCAATATGAACGATTTGTACCAAGCTTCAGCTTTTATCAATTTGCAGCCTTCTGGAAGAGTATACTTGTATACAAATTCCTTTCCAGCATCAGCGGTAGCAATCTCAACAAGAACTCGGAGTGCTTCCCAGTGTTCATTGTCTTTTTCTTCTGCTAATGCCTGTACGCCAAAGGCAACATCTCTATTATTTGGATCGTAAATTACGGTACCGTTATCCGAAAGAACACCGTTCGCATAATTTGTTTTATTTGGAAGTTCCATTACAATCACGCCTGCTTCTGTTTCAATGGAAATGCCGTCATCACTTCTTGCTGGTAGTAAGACATCCATATCCTTTCCATCAACATAATATTCTCCACTTTTCATTTTCTTAATTTTGCCATTAATTTCGTTTTTATCAATGCGACTTTCCATTATTTCAGTTGCATCATTCGAAACAAGATTAACTTCTCTTTCCATATCGCTATTAGAAGTTTCATCCAAGACAGTGTCTTCTGTTGCATATGCAAACGTTGGAATAAATGTAACTGCAATTATAGTTGCAGTTACTACTGTCAATAACTTCTTTGTCAATATTTTTTTCAATTTTTCACGCCTCCTTCATATAACAGTTATAGTACTCATTAATAACACTGATGGAATTCTACGAAGCATAATCAAATCCTAGCTTCGCTTCTATTTGTGCTTTCGTAACTTTAAGTTCTCCACTTATTGTTCCTTTATAACTACTACTATACTTGAGCGTGTAATATGCGCCCTTCTTCATCGGCTGCTTGTCAAATTGATGCCAGCTCTGACCATTTGCTGTTATCCCGTGATAGGATGAGGATTATACAGACCAAACTCTGTGAGGCTTTACAGCATTTGGAGCAGTGCCTTCATTGTCAGCCATTTCTATCGCATCTTCAAGTTCCACGTTCTCGGTTTCAACACTCTCTTCACTATCAATGATTTCATTCACCTCTGCCTTCTCATTTACATCTAGCGGTTCTTCTGAATCCGTTGCAAATGTGCAGGATAGGAACAAACCGATTGTAAATAGAGCTATAATCGCAGTTGTAATAATAGCTTTGTACGTATTTATTTTGAACTCCCTTTCACCACTTTTACCCAGTGGAGCAAACTGCTATAAAAAATCCTATTTTTCTCTTAGTATGAGCAGGTTTTACTATATTTTGTTATTGTTTCATAACTGTTCCCCTTATAAGCCTTTACAATGGCCTTTGTACGATACTTGCCTTTGTTGACTGCCTTTGTATGAGACATGGTCAACTGATTGGCATCTGTATTTTGGGACCAGTTTTTTATATTGCTCCAACTTCCTCCAGAGTATTTTTGCAAATATAATGTGCATGCTATTTTTGAAGTATCTCCGTCAGCATCTCGCACTTTTACGCTTACAGATGCAGTCCCTTTTGTAATTGAAAGCGAAGAAGTCACACGATCAACATATTGATAATTAAGCAAATCCGAAGAATCGACTGGTGCCTCCTCAGATAGAGCAAAAGCACTCCCCTGAACGAACAACAACAGAAATACTGCTGTCACTACAATTACTATTTTATTCTTACACGTATCAATTCCCTCCCTCACATAATTGGCTTAATAAATCTTTTCATATACTAATACTGAAAAGTCTATGCGAAGGGGACACATAATTATCATTTTTTTATAGCACAAACCATCCCAGCGTAACATGCAGAGTTTTCTATTTACAAAAAAGGAACAGCTTCTGTTTCGCTGTCCCTATAATGCACCGATATAGATTAGAGAAGGTTATATATCCTTATTCAATCATCTCTTTGACGATATTAAAGAGCATCTCCTTTCCACAATTGCCGTCGATAACATAGACATATCGATTATCAGTGTACATAATCTGAACAATTCCATCGTGTTCTGAGATAATAACCTCTACCCCTTTGATATATTTCTTTTCAGGAATGGTCTGCTCTGAATCAATAGAAATTGATGTGCTGTCTGCATTATTCTGGTCGTAACTGATTTCCTTTCCTGACTCATTCTGGAATGTAAGATAGTAATAATCAATGCCCTTCGTCTCGTCAACTAATCGGAAATCTTCTGGCACAGGCGGTTTGATATATACAAAGGACGATTCCTCTGTGCTGCCATGATCAAACGTAATTGTCCAGTTTGTAATCTTCTCTTTGATGATATAGATGATTTCGGGCTTGACGATAGCGGTAACTGTAGTCGCCGCAGCTAACACAACAACAATGGCGGCAACAAGCAACATGGTTCTGCGTAACCGGAATCGATGATATTCCGGGAATCGGGTGTTGCCATCAACCGTTTTTTCCGCCCATTGGAGAATGTGTTTCTTTTTCTTTTGATAATGAGACGAAAATAATTGGAGTGGCTCTACCGAGAGCTTTTTTTCATACTCTGCTATTTCCTGATCTAAATTCAAGATCAGGGCCTGCTCTAATTTGCTGTTATCCATTCTGTGCCTCCAAGGCCTCTCTCAGTTTTTTTCTTGCTCTGTATAATCGTTTCTTGACTGTCTCTATGGTTGTACCCGTTAGCTCTGCAATGTCTTCCCTGCTTTTGCATGCGACCACTGACAAATATAATACTGTTTGCTGTTCATCCGGCAATGATTTTAGCGCCGTCTGAATCATTTCTAGGTCAAATCTTTGAAAAAACAAATCTTGAGAGCTGGGAGAGTCAAGTGCCCTCGAATCTGCGATGAACTCCAGATTATCGCCTGCCGGATGGTCTATCTGGTGCTTCTGCTTGGTGTAGATATCAGAGCAAACATTTTTAAGAATAACTACCAGATAACGTTTTGTTCGGGGACTATCAATTTCATCAATTCCATCAAAATGTCTGATGACACGGATAAACGTTTCATTCACAGCATCTTCAGCCAGATGAACATCTCCAAGACGTTGCTTCGCAATAAAATAGAGGAGTCGTTCGTATTGATAATAAAGCTCCTCAAAACGCTTTTTCTCCTCGGGAGTATCGATTAACGCTAAAAGTACTGTGAGCATGAGGATCCGTCTCCCTTCATCAAGCATAGGGTAATACTATACAAATGCCTTGTCAAAGATAATTTACTGGAGAGTAGTGAGAGGTTGTTCACCACTCTCCAGAGAGTTGTAAATCAGATATCTATATGAATACTTACCGAGCTTTTTCCTGCTTCTTCTGCTTTCGCTCCAGTTTTGCCTGCTGTTCCTGCGCGATGCCGCGTTCTTCGTTCGCAATAAATTTATCCCAGGTATCTTTGATCTCGACCGACCTGGCTTCGATTCCGTGATTCAGTTTAAGCTGTTCCCGCAGATCTGTAATCTTGGCGGTGAGGATCGCTTTCTGGCCCCGGAGGATGACTTTGTCTTCCAGCGAAGCCCGGCGGATCTTGTTGCGGAGTTTATCGCGATCGGCGACCAGCTGGTCGAATTCCGACTGCGCGGTATTCCTCGCGGCCATGAGATTCTCCATGGTCTCGATGCCATGGTCGGCCATATACCGGACCTGTTTTGAAACCTGATCGCACCACTGCAGGGCTTCCTTCAGATATGTACTGGTCGGCGTGTATTCGGAATGCTTTGGCAGGATCCCAAGCTGGTAGCAGTGGTAGAGGTACAGTTTATATATATTCGTTCCCTCCAGCAGTCGCTCCAGAAATCCTTTCGTCCGCTGCTGAGGCGGCAGGTGCGGGGAGAAGGTGAGGACCGGCGGCGCACTCCGGCCGTAGAAGCCCCGGGAGCGCTGCAGCGCCAGCTGCAGATTCTCCGGCGTGAAATGTTCGTAGACATTATCCATATAGGTTGGATGTTCAGCCTGTGGACTTTTGATCGTCCAGTGCTCTCCGGTTAGATCCACTTCGTAACCTTTGCGGGTGAGATATCGCTCGAAGGCATCCACAGTCCGGCTCATCTCTACAGCCTGGATGATATCTTCCCTGTAGTAATCGTATCGGGTTTTCTCGCCCTTCTTTTTTCGCTCCCAGATGGCCCGCGGCGGCGCCTTGCCGGGATTCTCTATAACGGAGAGCCCGCGTTCCTTGCAGAGACGGTCGGAGATTGCCATCATCCGGACTCTCTCGCTTTTGCGGTAGTCATATTTCTTCCCATCCTTGAAGCTGACAGAATTGAAGCAAAAATGATTATGAAGGTGGTCGCGATCCAGATGGGTCGTCACGATGATCTGGAACCGGTCACCCCACATCTCCTTCGCAAAGGCAACGCCCAGTGCATGACATTCCTCCGCTGAAATCTCTCCCGGCTTGAAGCTTTGATAGCCATGCCAGGCGATATAGCCATCCGTCTTGCCAAACCGCAGCTTTGTTGTGATCATCTCATCCACCGCATGGTCTGCATTGCAGTTGATCGCTGTCACGAAGGCTCCTGCCGGTACGGCATCCGGCCTCTGCACATAGTCCAAAAGCTGATACAGCCCCCGCAGTTCTTCTGTTTCCGGAACCGTCTTGTCCGGATTCTCAACGTAATTCACGAGATCCTTCAGATCTCCCTTGATATGCCATAAACTTGTAACAGCCATATATTCTTCTCCTTTCTTCGGGCCCTCAGGGGCAGCTGCGGCACACTTCCGCCTGCGGCGGCAGGTCCCCAAATATCTTTGGGGATCTCTGGGGATGGGAGTACATCCCCGATGCTCGCTACCCCTGTGGACATCGATTTTAGCGTAGTATGCGGACATCTTTTTTCGCGTTCTGTCCGGCATATTTCAATCATGTTGTTCAATCTCTTTTTTGCGCAAAACTCATTCAATTTGTTCACCGGTGCTGTTCCGGCCCTGGGTTGGTATCAACGGTGGTGCTGGTTTTGCAGCAATCTGCGTCTGTACGATGATCTCGCATCAATTGATACCAACTTTCATTCCATTCACTTCCTCAGTGGTACTGACTTCTGTGTTTTTCAGCACCAAGAAGTTTGCTGACCTCATGAAACCGGCGCTCCGCATTCTGCTGCCGCAGATCCGGTCCATTGATTTTGACCGGAGTACAACGCTCGAGAATGCGGCTGTAAATGCGGGCATGTTCCAGATCCCGTGGGCTCTCCAGATGATCCAACGGCAGGTTTGTCGTCAGGAGCATAGGCCTGCCGGTGCGGTACCTGCTGTCGATCACACAGAAGATCTGTTCAAGGGAATACTCTGTGTTCCGTTCCACGCCCAGGTCATCGATGATCAGCAGTCGGCAGTCGTTGAGCGAATCCAGATAGCGGTTGCGATCCTCCGAAAACAACCCTGCCATGGCATTTGAGATCCGAGAGATACTGGTCATCTTCACAGAGATCTCGCGGTCGATCAGCGCGTTGGCGATGCAGGCGGCCAGATAAGTTTTGCCGGTGCCGATTCCGCCCCAGAAGATAAGTCCGGTGCCGGAGCCTTCCAGCTGTTCAAAATTGTCTGCGTAACCCTTCGCTATCAGGATCTCCGGAATTACTCCCGGATCGCTGTCAAAGGTGTAATTGCGGTAAAGTTCGTCCGGAATACCATTGCTGCGAAGGATCTCAATGCGTGTGCATCGTTCCTGTTCCTGCTGCATCTGCGTCTGCCGCTTCTGCATCTCCTGTTCGCAGGAACAGGAGATGCGGACGGTTTTTGATATCCTGCATGAGTTTTCGAGGATCATCTGTTTTGCGTCACCGCACTTGCTGCAATGGATAAGTCCATCTTCCGGATCAATATATTCTTCGGAACCCAGGGAGACCTCCGCGGAAGGCAGCAATATCGATTCTTCTTTCATAGCGTTTTACCTCCACATTCGTAATTAAGATAGTCTGTTTTCCTCTTTCTGATTTCTTTATTCTGATTAGTGGCCGGAATCCTGACTGTTTGCAAGCCGGAATCCTGTCCATTGACAGGCCGGATTTCCGGCCCCTGACGGGCCGATATTCCGTCCGGTCTCTTCTCAAGCAGGGCTTCCTCCGGGATCTTCACATAGATTCTGGTCGGCTTCGGCGCACTCTGCCGCACCCGGCGAATCAGGTCGTGATTCTCCAGCGTTCTCAGGGAGTCCTTGATGGTCGTCGGGCTTTTGTGAAGATCGTTCGCCAGCTTTTGGATCGAATAGTGGACGAAAACGTGACCTTCCTCATCGACCCATCCGTTTTTCCGGGATAGTCCGGACCGATCCAACAGGAGCATATAGAGGATCTGACATGTTTCGTTCAGGTCCGAAGAGAGCAGAAAACCGGGAAACCTCATGAAATGGAAATGGGCGTTATCATCAGTCAGATATTTTGTCATGTGATCATGTCCTTTCCCGGTTTATGCGTCCTGCAGGAAGTCCCAGGCGATGTCTTCTTCGCTGACCTGCGGCTTTGGCGGATCAGGATCCGCTGCTGCGATCTGCAAAGGCTGGACAGGCCCGGCTCCTGCGAAGTATCCGGCCAGAAAGGCCGGGAGCGAGGCTTCGATCCTCTGCTCCACAGCTTTTGCAACGGTCCGGGCAAGAAGTTCGTCGGATTTCTGTTTTTCTGCATCCGCGTCTGCATAATATCTGTCGAAGTAATCAACCACAGCCAGGATCACGGCGCTGGTGATGGAGGGGAATGTTTTCTCATCCATTGTATGCAGGTAGTCCCAGGCCTTCCGGTGGATTTCCCTGTCCAGATTGAACCGGATGTTGGTGCTCTTTGTGTTCGCCATCAGACACCCCTCCTTGTCAGGAGCATCTGCGCCAGCTGCTCGTAACCTTTGGCTGTGGCACAGATGTCGTCGATGATCTCCACTCTGCCGGGATCGAAACTGCCGAAGTGTTTCACGAGGGAAGCACCGCCGCCGGTGATATAGAGCCTCATGAGATCCGGACTGTATTCGTACTTGCGGAGGATGGAGAAAAGATCGGATACATATTCCTCCGTCACACGGCTGATGCAGTCCAGATATTCCTTCCCGATATCTGCGGTTCCGTAGCGGAAAATCTGTTCAATGGTGGATTCATCGACCCGGACTCCGAACTGATCCAGAAGAGCGTTCTTCGCCCGAATCATGCACTGGTTGACCCCGGCTTTCTCCGTCCAGCAGCGTTCCTCGATCGGCTTCTTGTTGTTGATATACATGATGTTCATGGTTCCGTTGCCGATGTCGGCCAGCATATTGACGCCGCGGAATTCTTCAAGATCTGAAATGATGGCGGGATAGCCCTGGGGGAAGATGCTGCAGTCAGTGATGCGGATGCTGTAGGGAACATCGTTGTAGGTGAACTTCACTTTCTCGCTGCGCATCAGATACTGACGGAAGGTCTCCCTCTGCGTTCTGACCCAGCTGAGAGGAAGTCCGCAGGCGAGATGGACATTTGCCTCTGTGATGCGTTCTCTCTGAAGCTCCCGTGCAATCGCGTACAGGGTGAGCAGATAGTAGTCTTCGTCGGCAGCTTTGTCCGGAATGAATTCCTTGTGCCGCTCGCCGATCCGGTACCATGCACCTTCGTATTCCAGGATGCTTCCGGTGAAGACGGGTCTGGAATCATATTTCGTGATTCCGGTATGTGTCACGGCGTTTGCTGTTTTGATGTTGCCGTAGCCGTGATCTACGGCGATGATTCTGATGTCTTTGTAAGATAACATGGGTTCCTCCTTTTCTTATTCGGTTTTCAAAGTGCATCGGAGCTGTCCTGCTTTTGCATATTTCGGCAGATTGCTCCATTTTTCTGTGGAATTCGGAGGAGCCGTATGATATACTTTAGTTGCGTTGAAGGTATATCACGGCTCACACCGGGTATTCCGATTACATTGGCGGTCTTTGCGAAGGCCGCCTTTAACTTTCCTGCTGCCCAACCGGCCGGATCGCGCCGCGGTCCCGCAAGTCGGTGTTCTGATTCAGCAGCAGGAACTCATTCAGCACATCTGTGCGGATCAGCTGCCTCCTTCCGACATGGAGCGCCGGGATGCTGTTCCACCGGATCAGCTGACGCAGAGTGTTTCGCCCGATCCCCGTGTAGACCGCCGCTTCTTCGATTGTCAGTGCGATTTTCTCTGTCATGCAATCACCTCCTTTCTTGATTGTTGCGTTATGCAACTTTTCTTCCACGTTGAATATACTACATCATTCAAACGTTGTCAAGCGTTATGCAACAATAAAATTTAATAATAAATTGCGTATTGCATTTTTCTGCGAGGAGTGGTATGATTACTTTGGGGAAAGGGGAACGAACGAAACGAGGTAATACAAATGGACGAGAAGAAACTCAGACAGACCATTGGATCCAGGACCCGGGCGAGAAGAAAAGAACTGAAGCTGACACAAGGGTACCTGGCAGAAAAGATGGATGTCAATAAATCCACGATACAGCGATATGAGAAGGGAACCATTGATAATACGAAGAAACTGATCGTCGAGGGACTTGCATCGGCGCTCTATGTCACCCCGGAGTATCTGCGGGGTGAAACGGACACCTATGAAAGCGTCATCCAGAACAAGCGCACGCTGGAGATCCTCGATGCGATGGAGGAAGTCAGAAAAACGATCCCTCTGGGGATCTCGATGCGCGACAGTGAATTTGCGGAAAATCTGCTGCTGCTTCTGTTAAAAGAATATACAGCCTTTGCAGAATCCTTCACTATCGCATGTCATCGCTATGTGGACGAGAGCAAATTAAATGATGAGCTGGCGGAGGCGATCGGTCTTGACAGCGGATCAGAATTCAATACGATGCAGTTCCTGCGGGAAATCATGCATACTGTCAATATGTTTTATGAATTAAGTAATGTGTTAAGAGATTATGCGCACGATCCGGTCGGCGCAAATGAGAAGGTGATCAATTTAATGGATTATTTATAAAATAGGCAAAGCCCGCTGTGGGCCGCGATATATCTTCAACGCAAACCATATCAAGACCCGCAAAAGGTTCTGCCGGAAAGGAAGGACCTTATGAAGCAAAAGCAATCGTATCAGAAAGGAAGTGTCAGAAAGAGAGGTAACAAATATTATTACCGGTTCCGGATGGAGGAGCCGGACGGAACAATGAAACTGCATGAATTCCCGGGAACGGAGTCTAAGCGGGAAACACAGGCCATGCTGGATAAAGCGCTGCAGGAGTACAACGAAAGCGGCAGGATATTCGATCCGGGTGAGATCACTCTAAACGATCTGATGGACGAATGGTATGCCGTGGAGATCGAACCCAGCAGCCGCGCCAGCACCACTAGAGACAGCTACCGCAATGTGATGAATCATATCCGGGAGCACGCAATCGGAAGCATGCTCCTGAAGGATGTCACGGTGGATATGCTGCAGGCCTACGTGGACGAGAAATACTACGGCGAATACGATGCGGATGGCAAAGAAATCAAACACGCCTACTCGGAGAGCACCATGAAAGAAGAATTCGTCGTCCTGAATGGCATCTTCAAATTCGCAGTTTATCCAAAGGAGTATATCAAATCCAGCCCTATGGAATTCGTCAAGAAACGCAAGAAATCACAACAGACAAACCTGTTCGCTGCCGATGAAGGCGAGATGGAAATCATCACCCACGAGGAATTCCTCGCGATCACAGATTTTCTGCAGGAGCATAAGAACACCTTCGGGCAGGGATACCGTTACATGCTGCTGCCGGTACAGATCTCGTATTACACGGGGCTTCGGGCCGGGGAGCTATGCGGACTCTCCTGGGAGGATGTGGACATCAAAGGCCGCAGGCTCATCGTCCGCCGATCCATGTACTACGACACTATGAACAAATGCTGGGAGCTGAAAGTGCCGAAAAACGGCAAGCAGAGGATCGTGGACTTCGGACAAACGCTGGCAGAGATCCTCACCGCCGCAAAGGCAGAGCAGGCCGCAGATCAGAAGACATTTGACGGGTACTATCATACGCATTACTGTCAGGTGAAAAACATCAAGGGCAGACAGCACTATATCATCTACACGGATCTCAGAACAGATAACGGTATGATCAGCAGCAGAGTCGGCCGCGGTAAACTCCTGACAGAAGCAGATCCCAGTCAGCAGCTGGTTCCGGTCAGCTTCGTCTGCCGAAAACCGGACGGAGAGCTGGTCACGCCGCAGACCCTGAAGAACTGCAACAAGCTCGTCCAGACGCACCTGAAATCGATCCCCTTCCACATGCATGGACTGAGACACACCTATGGATCGAACATGGTCGCCAGCGGCGCCAACTTCAAAGATCTGCAGATGCTCATGGGGCATTCGGACATCGGCATCACGCTGAACACCTACGCTCATGTTACAGAAAAAAGCCGGAAATCTGCAGTGGATCTGCTGGAACAGAGCCTGAAGCAATAAGGGCTCAAAACAATGATTTTTTAAAAATAAAGAGGCCCTGAAATTCTTGGAGTATCGTCCACCCCAACATTCTTAACAGAGCCAAAACACCTTGCCCACAAGCTTGTGGGCAGATTTGTGGGCAAAATGCCATATTTGCCCAAACGAGCAAAAAATGCAAAACCCGCAATCACTGTCATTGCAACGGGTTGCGGGTTTTAACTGGTACACCATCAGGGGTTCGAACCCTGGACACCCTGATTAAGAGTCAGGTGCTCTGCCAGCTGAGCTAATGGTGCATATTCAGTTGTTGGTCACGCTCATGCGCAATAGTTAGTATACAGTCTGAGCGCATCTGTGTCAAGGAAAAAAACAAAAAATATGTTCTATTTATGTTTCGAAAGAAAACGCGCAAGCAGTCGGGTGACGGCGTGAGCGAATGGCCGCAGATTTTTCTGCTTTTGCATTTGAATTCTGCGGGATTTCAGTGGTGAAGACCCTTCTGCAAGTCTGTGGCCGCAGAATATGTCCTGTCCTTGACGCTTTTCTGCGGGTTCATAATCCATAAGACCGGCCTCACCTCTTATTCCCGCAGAAATAGATATGATTTTGCTTTATTTCTGCGGTGGTTCGCTCGCCAGAAAGCACTGCAATCAGAAACCTCTGCAATGTTTCCCTTACTCCCCTGTGCACTTCTCCCGCAGGAAGTTGAAGAAGTCGCCACTGCCGGTGATGGTGTAGTTGGCGTCGCCCAGGCAGAGGTACTCGGTGCTTTCGAAGCGGTAGCCATAGCTGGTGTCGTCGCCGAAATCAAACACCACGTAATGATAGGCGTCGGTGACGGACATGTCGCTCTCGCCGGTGATGGTGATGTTCTTAAGGGCTTTGTAGACGGTGCGGATCTCGTCCTGGTCGGTGGTTTTGTAAGGCGCGTTTCCGCCGCCCTGATCATAGAGGACCTCGACGCTCTCGATGGTGCCTTCGTCAAAGGCTTTCATCAGTTTCTTCGCGCCGTCGGATTTGTCAAAAACAAGGATCGGCGTATTGCCTTTGATGACTTCGCCGATCTTCGGCGTGCCGTCATCGTCCAGATCTCCGCCCTTTCCGCCGTCGCCAAAGAAACCGTTCGGCACTCCAACGGCAAGGAAAAGGATCAGACACACCAGCATGCATCCTACAAGCGCGATCCCTGTTTTTGAAAAATTACCCTTCATCACGATACCTCCGTGATCCGCAATACCCTTTGCAGCTTCAAGACAGCCTCATGACAGTCTGAGCCTGCTGTTTATTTCTCCAGCTTCTCCGCTGCCTGGTCGAGCCAGTCGCCTTCGAACGCTTCGATCATGCCGCGGTCGCAAAGCGCCGCCAGTGCGGGATCGATCGGCAGCTTGGCCAGCACGTCGAGGCCAAACTCCTCAGCAACCTCTTCGACCTTGCTCGGTCCGAAAATCTGATGCTCTTTGCCGCAGTCCGGACACTTGAAGTAAGAATAGTTCTCAACGATTCCCAGAACAGGAACGTTCATCATTTCAGCCATCTTGATCGCCTTGGAAACGACCATGGAAACCAGATCCTGCGGTGATGTGACGATGATGATCCCATCGACCGGAATGGACTGGAATACGGTAAGCGGCACGTCGCCCGTTCCCGGCGGCATGTCCACGAACAGATAGTCGGTCTCGCCCCACATGACGTCCGTCCAGAACTGCTTGACTAATCCTGCGATGATCGGTCCGCGCCAGAGCACCGGATCCGTGTCGTTTTCAAGCAGGTTGTTGACGGAAATAGTCTTGATGCCTGTGGATGTCAGGACCGGGAAAATCCCCTCATCGCATCCTTCTGCTTTGGCTGTCACGCCGAAAGCCTTCGGGATCGAAGGGCCGGTCACGTCAGCGTCCATAATGCCTACGCTGTGTCCGCGTCTGCTCATATTGACTGACATCATCGAAGTCACGAGCGTCTTGCCGACGCCGCCTTTGCCGCTGACGACAGCGATGACTTTGCCGACGTTGCTGTATGGATTGCTCTCTTCGAGCAGTGACGCCGGGTCAAAACTTCCGCAGGATCCGCCGCTTGGGCAGCTGCCGCAGTCATGCGTACAAGTTTCCGGAGTCGGATCTCCTCCACCATTGGAACCATCCGGACTGAATTTCTTCAAGTTTTCAAACATTCATTTCACCTCTTGTCTATTATTTTACGTTTTGTGCTTCCGCACAGCCACGCGCCTCCACGCAGCCGCTTCATGTTGCCGGCGCTATTCCACCGTTCCAAGGGCTGTGAAGCAAGCATCCTGCAGATGCTCGTCCTTGCGCAGCCTGTTTCGGATCGGTTTCCACACCGGCGCGTGGAAGAAGCACTCATCCGTAACGCTCATCATATACTCAAAATCTTCGCTTGGGATCGCGATGGCGATCTCATCTTCCCCTCTGAATTTCCGCTGGGCCAGATCGCTTCCCGTGATAACGGCGCGCGGTTTTTCGCGGCGCTTTTCGGCAATCGGGATCCGCACCAGTGAAGCGCAGCCTGCTGTCGTCGTGGCGATGACTCTGTCGTACTCCGGCTTGTCGTATCCGTGCAGGACGATGACCGCCGACAGCTGGTCAGGATTGCAAAAGCATACTACCACGTCGCAATCCAGTCCTTCGCGGTACGGCTCGAATTTGAACCCGTCGTAGCGGCCGCCTTTGCCGTCCTCCATGATGTTCTTCGGCAGTAGATCGTACAGCGCATAGGCTGTTTCCTCATCGCACTTGAAACGCTCGCCGTCCGGCGTCCACTGGGCTTTGGAGCCTGTCGTCAGGAACTTACCGAACCCGCCGGGAATACACGGCAGCTCATCTTTGAGGCCGCTGTTGCTCTCGAAGCCTTTGCATCCGCAGTAGCCGAGCCCAGTAACGATCGTTTCTCCTCCCAGGATCCGGTCAAACAGACGGTAGATGCAGCCGAAAGTGTGCTTCGGTTCCTCATCCTTCAGATACACACGGCTGATCGCCATGACTTTGCCCTGGAGGGCTACTTCCTTTTCAAATTCCGCGAAACTCATTGTTAACGCCTCCTATTTCTAAACAAAAGCCTGAACACCGGGAATGCGGCGATCATTGCGATGCCGCAGACAGCGCCCGTTCGCATTGCCGCTATTGACCCGTACGACAACATCACGAAGAGCATCTTCCTTGATAACACGATGCTGCTGCCGCCGGACTCCATCGTCTGTCCGAGCATGATCGACAGCATGAAGAAGAACGCTGCGACGAACAGCACGATCAAGCCGCTGATCAGGAAACCCATCTTGCTGCGCCAGTACAGGGCAATCAGGAGCAGACACGCCATGATGGCGATCCCTGCCGCACCGTACCTGACCTCATCCGACGTTGCCGCCTGTGCGAGCTCTACCTGATGGGAAGTATCCTCGTCGACAAAGTCCGTCAGCTGCATCTGATCCAAAACGAAGTTCACACCTTCTGTCAGATTCGGCATGGCCGTGTTCAGCGCCTGATCAAAGATCATACGCTCTCCTTCGTCCATCGTCACGGTCCCGTTCTCCAGGCACTCATCCATGCCCCTGCTGAAGGCTTCATTCAGTGCGTCTGACCCGATTTCCTCCAGTTCTGTCCCGTAGACCTGACTCTGCAGACTTCTGGCCGTATACTCTGTGAAAAAGTCCGTCATGGCGTCCGACTTGAGGATAGCCTGCATCTCCGGCCCGTACTCGCCGCCGAGATTGAGTGTGTTTTGTATGATGATGTTGCCGGTCAGCTGTCCGACCGCATCTGTCTCTGTAATGGCCTGCCTCACCGCGTCCTCGGAAACTGCCCTGCTCATTGCGAATGAGCCGAGGGCCAGCGCCGTGGATGCCATCAGGATCAGCGCCAGTACAATAGCAAGTAAGCCTCTTAAAAATCTCATGCTGTTATTATAACACAAACAAAAAGGACCTTTGCAGGTCCTTTTGTTTTCGCCTGAATGAATCTCTCGCTTAACGCTTTGAGAACTGGCTTGCTCTACGAGCTTTCTTGAGTCCGTATTTCTTTCTTTCTTTCATACGGGAATCTCTTGTCAGGAAGCCTGCTTCCTTCAGAGCCGGTCTGTACGCCTCTCTGTCTGCTTCACAAAGAGCTCTGGAGATACCGTGTCTCAGGGCTCCGGCCTGTCCTGTGTAACCGCCGCCTTCAACGGTAGCGATAACGTCGAACTTACCTTCACATCCTGCGATCACAAACGGTCTTGTAACCTCTCTCTTCACGATGTCCAGTGCCAGATACTCATCAAGTGGTTTCTTGTTCACTGTGATTTTGCCAGTGCCAGGGACGAGTCTTACTCTGGCGACTGATGATTTTCTTCTACCTGTTCCGTAGTACTGTGTCTTTGCCATTTTCAGATCCTCCCTTCCTACTTGATATCCAGAACTTCCGGCTTCTGAGCTGCGTGATTGTGCTCAGGTCCTGCATAAACCTTTAACTTCTTGTACATCTGTCTGCCAAGTCTTCCGTTCGGCATCATGCCCTTAACAGCATGTCTGACAGCCTCTGTCGGGTGCTTCGCCATCATGTCTTCGAAGTTGGTCTCCTTGAGTCCGCCCGGATAACCGGAGTGTCTCTTGTAGATCTTCTCCTGTCTCTTCTTGCCTGTGACTGCTACCTTCTCAGCGTTGATCACGATTACGTAATCTCCGCAGTCAACATGCGGCGTGTAAGTCGGCTTGTTCTTGCCTCTGAGAATCGCAGCGATCTGTGATGCCATTCTTCCCAGGTTCTGACCGTCAGCGTCGACCACGTACCACTTGCGTTCGACCTCTGCCGGCTTCGCGATGAATGATTTTGTCATTGCGTCTTCCTTTCTGCCTACTGGGTTTGTTTCCGTCTCGCCCCGCCCGAAGGCTGGCTGCCGGATCAAACTGGTTCGGTCCTGCCTACTCGGTTGCGCCGCTGCTTTCGCTGTGCTTTCGCAATGCGTTCGCGCGCTGCCCAACTGTTTCGGCGTCTAAAAATATCTTCTAGTGTGCTCGCTGCCGGATTGCTCCTGCTCGCACAAAAACCATGCCGCTGTCGCGACACGAAGTAAGTATACAGGGAAAAGCCCCGTATGTCAAAGGTTTTTTGAAAGCCAATATGTATCACGATATCCCGTTCCAAGGGCCGAATCGTGATACTTTTCCCTGATATTTCACAGATAGGGGCTCTTCCGGCAAGAAGACTATCACTTATTAAGATAATCTATGGCAAATCGTGATAGCCATATTCCGATTCTGCACCAAATTCCTCAAAACTATCATGATTCACTTTGTTTCAAGCCATATAATGATACATTTTGGCTTCTGAAAATCATCCAGTAATATGGAGGTTGACATCAGCGCATTAGAGATGTAATATTTTTCCATAGCTGCCATTTATATCATTGCGTTGGGAGGAGATGATGAATATGAAGAAAAAAATGCCAAAGGGGAAGATGAAGCCGGGGGCGTTTTTGAGATCCATTGATGCTGCCCTTAACGGCAGTTTTAATGTTGATGCCGCCGTGGCAAGAACTGTTCGAATGGCTGCGAACCTGCCGCAAGTCAAACTGTTCCACGTCAAGCGTAATAAACAGGTGACTTTTTATAAAAAAATCAACGGCATACAGAAGTACGTTGCGAAATCATCTGATGAAATCTACTTACTTGCCAGACGGCAGTACCTGCTTTTGCTTATAGAGATCCTGAAACTGACCGGACGCCTTGACAAAGGCAGCATAATGAAGCGAAATCAGTTGATTGAGTCGCTCCATTCTCTCATTGAAGTATATGCGGCCGGCAACCTGGACCTTGCCCGGATTGTCATGACGCCGAAACAGTTTAAGTGGTACACCGGCGAATACAAGCAAAAGCCCTTCGATGTAGAAAAAGCCCTTGCGCAAAATCCTTCGTCGGTGCACTTTTCAACGGAAGGTATCCCTTTGAAATCCAAATCTGAACGTGACATTATGAACTCCCTGCACGATTACGCTGTCCCGGCCCACTACGAAGAAGAGCGGTCAATTATGGTTCAGCCTCTAGTCGACCAACTATATCATGATCTTCGCGAGAATAACCTGCTGAATGGGAATCTATATTACATCCGGAATACATCCTGCTATTGGCGCGTTCCTAAGGAACTCGAATGGATGAATTCCCCGGGATCAATATGGAAAGCCTACAATCCCAGAACCGGAAGACTCTGCATTTATAACGATTTCAAAATCATCCTCGCTTCTGGTGAAGAAATCATATGGGAGCATCACGGCAAATGCTTTGAGTTTACATACCGCAGCAATGCAGGTGAACGTGTGATGGTGTTAAAGTTTACTCGTTCGGTTTCCCGCAGCAATTTGATTGAAACATTTGAGCATGATGTGGACTCGCGGGAAAAAATCGCTGAAATACTCCGGAACGAAGTGCTCCCAAGACTGTGGTTTTAGGCCATTGTCTTTTGAGAGCCAATATGTATCACGATATTGCATTCCAGAGGTCGAATCGTGATACTTTCTCCCATTATTCGGGCAAGAATGAGTGATTTGCTTGTCTGACTATCACGATTTACGCTATTCCATCCTTTATCGTGATAGTCAATACCCCTATTGGGCTCAAATCAGATGAAAAGTATCACGATTTACCGTATTCTTAAGCGAATCGTGATACTTATTGGCTCCAGGGCCGTCAGCGCCGCCGGGGCGGCTGCGGCCGCGAGCCGCAGCGCCGGCGTGGCCGCGCGCAGCCGCAATAAAAAACGGCCCGGAATTCCGGGCCGCTGCACAACACTTTAGTGCCTGTGGCCTCCGTCGGCCACGTTCTTTCGGATTTCGGCTTTGGCGAGTATGAGCTTGGCGTTCTGCATCTCGGCCGAGTCTTCGTCGGCGTCGGGGTGCTTGACGAGCCAGTCTTCGGCTTTGGCCTTCTCGCTGAGAACACGATCCATATCGATGTCTTCGGACCATTCGACTGCGTCTGTGTAGATGACGATGCTGTCCTTGACATCGATGAAGCCGCGCGAGACGGCGGCAACACGCCACTCGTTTTTCGCTGCGCCCTTCTCCTGGATCCAGAGTTCGCCCACGTCAAGGAGCTTGCACGCCCAGACGTGACCTGCCATGAATCCTTCGTCACCATCGAGCGTTGTCACGATGACGAGTTCGACCTCGCCGCGGTAGAACAACTTGGATGGTGTTATTACTTCTAATCTTACGCTGTTAGTTGCCATAACTGAACCTCGCTACGCGTTTGCGCTGATAGCTGAACTATGCGCTCTTGCTTTTGCTCTTCTCATATTTCTCGACGACTTCGTCGATGCTGCCGGCGAACAGGAACATCTGCTCAGGAATGTCGTCGTGCTGACCTTCGAGGATCTCCTTGAAACTGCGGACTGTCTCCTTGATCGGAACGTACTTTCCTTCCATGCCGGTGAACTGTTCCGCTACGCTGAACGGCTGCGACAGGAAACGCTGGATCTTACGAGCACGGTTTACGATGAGCTTGTCGTCGTCGCCCAGTTCGTCCATACCCAGGATCGCGATGATGTCCTGCAGTTCCTTGTATCTCTGCAGTACTTCCTGTACGCCACGGGCCGTGTTGTAGTGGTCTTCGCCCAGGATGAGCGGATCCATGATTCTCGATGTGGATTCGAGCGGGTCTACAGCCGGATAGATACCGAGCTCGGTGATCGCTCTGGACAGTACGGTCGTCGCATCCAAGTGGGCGAATGTCGTCGCCGGAGCCGGGTCAGTCAGGTCGTCCGCCGGTACGTATACAGCCTGTACGGATGTGATGGAGCCCTTCTTCGTGGAAGTGATTCTCTCCTGCAGCGCACCCATCTCGGTAGCCAGCGTCGGCTGATATCCTACCGCGGAAGGTACACGTCCGAGCAGAGCGGATACTTCGGAACCTGCCTGTGTGAACCGGAAGATGTTGTCGATGAAGAGCAGTACGTCCTGCTTTTCTTCGTCTCTGAAGTACTCCGCCATGGTCAGGCCCGTCAGGCCGACTCTCATTCTGGCTCCGGGCGGTTCGTTCATCTGACCGAATACCATGGCCGTCTTTGATATTACACCTGACTCGATCATTTCGTAGTACAGGTCGTTTCCTTCTCTTGTTCTCTCGCCTACGCCGGCGAATACGGAAATGCCGCCGTGCTCTTTCGCGATGTTGCTGATGAGCTCCTGAATCAGTACGGTCTTACCTACGCCGGCTCCGCCGAACAGACCTACCTTACCGCCTCGGGTGTATGGCGCGATCAGGTCGATAACCTTGATGCCTGTTTCGAAGATCTGGGTCGAAGTGTCCTGCTCCTCGAAGGCCGGTGCCGGTTTGTGGATAGGTGACGTCATCTCTGTTACGATTGCCGGTTTGTCGTCGATCGGCTCACCCAGTACGTTGAACATCCTTCCCAGTACTTCCTTTCCTACTGAGATGGTGATCGGCGCGCCGGTATCGATGGCTTCCATTCCTCTCCTCAGTCCGTCAGTCGATGAGAGGGCAACGCATCTGGCAACATCATCACCCAGATGCTGGGCAACTTCCGATACGATTGTCTTGCCTTCGAACTCTATATTGATTGCGTTCAGCAGTTCCGGCATCTCGTTCTCATTGAACTTGATGTCAATGACAGGCCCGATGATCTGATGGATTTTTCCTTTGTTCATGTTCGCCTCCAGTTGTAATTTCTGTGTAATTTCTGCCGCCTAGCTCTGCGCTTCAGAACCAGCGACGATTTCTATGATTTCATCAGTGATAGCCGACTGACGTGCCCTGTTGTAGTTCAGGTTCAGGTCATCCAGCATCTCTCTGGCGTTATCTGTTGCGTTCTCCATGGCCATTCTGCGGGCGGCGTGCTCACAGGTGGCTGACTCGACAACAGCAGAGTATATTTTTGTTTCAACGAATTTCGGAACAAGATAGTTGAACACAGCCTCTACCGAGGGCTCATACTCAACGAACTTGTTGGTCGTCATAAATTCCGGATCTGTCTCGACCTCGAAAGGCAGGATGACCTCGTTCTTTACCTGCTGTTCCATCGTGCTGATAAAGGATGTGTAGATCAGAACGACCTCGTCGATTTCTTTGTTGTCATACATCTCGAGAATCGGTGCGGACAGTTCCTTCGTCTCCAGGAACGAGATGCTCTCCGGCGGGGCCAGATAAGAACTGTGGATCTCATATCCGTGCTTCTCGAAGTACTCCTTGCCTTTGCTTCCGACCGCAACGATCACCGGCGGTTCCCAGTCGGCGTCGATTTCCCTCTGCGCTTCCTTGATGATGTTGCTGTTGAATCCGCCGCAAAGGCCCCTGCCGCTGGTTACGACAATGTACGCCGTCGTCTTGATCTCTCTGTTCCCTGCCAGATATTCCTGCGGGATCTCCGAGCCGGAGTTGAACAGCTCCTGTATCGTGTTGGTGATAAAGTGAGAGTTCTCATTCGTCTTCTCAAAGATCGCTTTGGCTTTTCTCAGTTTACCGGCCGAGACAAGCTTCATGGAGTTGGTGATTCTCTCTGTGCTGCTTACAGATTTTATACGCCTTTTGATGTCTTGTATGGACTCTGTAGCCATTCAATCACACCTCCTCTATTCGCTGTCGGCTGCCGCCTCTTCCGTGGCTTCCTCTGCTTCATCCGGCTGCATGATAGTCACGCCGAGGGCGCGGAGGAATTTCTCGTTGAACTTCTCGATCGCGGACTTGAGAGTCTCCTCTGTCGCCTCGACGATCTTTCCTTCTTCTTTGATGCTGCGGCCGACTTCCGGGTAGGTGGACGACATGTACTCCAGGAATTCCTTTTCGTATCTCTTGACGTTTTCAACACCGACGTCCTCAAGATAGTTGTTGATGGCCGCGAAGATGATCATGACCTGATCCTCGACCGGCAGCGGCTGGTACTGCGGCTGCTTCAGGACTTCCATGAGGATCTCGCCGTGATCCAGTCGTTTCTTTGTCTCTGCATCCAGATCGGATCCGAACTGGGAGAAGGACGCCAGCTCTCTGTACTGAGCCAGTTCCAGTTTGATACTGGACGCGACCTGCTTCATGGCCTTGATCTGCGCGTTGCCTCCTACACGGGATACGGAGATACCGGCGTTTACCGCAGGTCTCTGTCCGGAGAAGAACAGCTCTGATTCAAGGTAGATCTGTCCGTCTGTGATGGAAATTACGTTTGTCGGGATGTATGCGGATACGTCTCCTGCCTGTGTCTCGATGATTGGCAGCGCGGTCAGTGAGCCGCCGCCCTGGTCATCGGAAAGCTTCGCTGCTCTCTCCAGGAGTCTGGAGTGCAGATAGAATACGTCGCCCGGATACGCTTCACGTCCCGGCGGTCTTCTCAGCAGCAGGGACATAGCTCTGTATGCCACCGCGTGCTTGGACAAGTCATCGTAGATGATCAGCGCGTCTCTGCCGTTGTCTCTGAAGAACTCACCCATAGCGCATCCTGCGTACGGCGCGAGGTACTGGAGCGGCGCCGCGTCGGATGCGGTCGCGCTGACGATGATCGTGTAGTCCATCGCTCCCTTGTCTTCCAGTGTCTGTGTCAGCTGGGCAACGGTCGACGCCTTCTGTCCAATCGCAACGTAGATGCAGATGACGTCCTCGCCCTTCTGATTGATGATCGTATCGATAGCGATAGCCGTCTTACCGGTCTGTCTGTCGCCGATGATCAGCTCACGCTGTCCTCTTCCGATCGGGATCATGGAGTCGATCGCCTTGATGCCGGTCTGCAACGGCTGGTTTACGGATTTTCTCAGCAGTACGCCCGGCGCTACGACATCTACCGGTCTGCGCTCTGTCGCGCTGATCGGGCCTTTGCCGTCCAGCGGCATTCCCAGCGCGTTGACGACACGTCCGACCATGGCGTCGCCTACCGGAACTTCTACAACGGCTCCTGTCGGCTTAACGATGTCGCCTTCCTTGATGTCTCTGTCGGAACCCAGGATTACGGCACCGACGTTGTCTTCCTCAAGGTTCTGCGCCATTCCGTAGGTATCCTCACCGAACTGCAGCAGCTCGCCGGCCATGCAGTTCTCCAGACCATAGATTCTGGCGATACCGTCACCTACCTGGATGACCGTACCGAAATCGGAAACGTCCAGCTGGCTTTTATAGTTCTTTATTTGTTCTTTTATGACCGAACTGATTTCCTCAGGTCTTAAATTCATAACGTTCCTCCCTAAGATAGATTCATTTGACTAGCAAGCTCGTCAAACCTCTTCCTGTATGACGCGTCGATGATCTTGCCTTCGACAAGGATCTTGAACCCCGCCAACAGTCTGGGATCTAATTCATTCTCTAACTTCACATTCATCTGCAAAAGCTCTGACGTCTGTTTCTCAAGTTCCGCCAGACGATCATCGGAAAGCTTCACGACGGAATAAACCGTTCCATAAGAGACGCCTTCCTCTTTCTCGATGAGGCTTTTGTAGACTTTGACGATCCTTCCGAAGTTCATCGTTCTCCTCTTGTCTACAAGAATGTAGAGAAAGTTGAGAAGCTCTTCGCAGATCCTGCCCTCAAAAATGTTCTTCAGGACTTCTTTCTTTTCGTCTGCAGATACTCCCGGATAATCGATGAACTTGTGCAGATCCGGCTCCTCTTCGATGAGCTGGGCAACTGCCTGCGCTTCGTCGAGGATCTGGTCTTCTTTACCTAATTCGCGGGCCGCCTCCATGAGCGCAGTCCCGTATGTCAGGTCAACCGTTAATTCTGCCATTTCGCACTCCTCGCATCCTCAATTACCTGATCGATGATCGCGTCCTGTCCGACGTTGTCGATCTCTTTGCCGACGATCTGTTCAGCCGCAAGCATGGCAATAGAAGCGATCTCCTTACGCATTTCTTCTGTAGCCGCGAGACGTTCCTGTTCGATGGTTCTTTCGGCCTTTGCGATGATATCGCTCGCCTGTTTACGGGCTTCTTCGATGATGATCTGAGCCTGGGCGTCCGCCTGCTGCTTGGAGGCCTTGATGATCTCACGACCTTCCTCTTCGACGTTGGCGATGCGCTTGCTGTAGCTGGCCATCTTCTCATCGGCCCTCTTGTTCACAGCCTCCGCCGCGTCGATCGCGTCCTGCACGGCCGCAGCTCTGTCATCCATGAATTTCTTTATCTTTTCCCAGAAGAACTTCCGAAGTATGATGTACAGGATGAATACATTGCATAGAATCATCAGTGATGACCAGTTGAATTCAATAAGCCCCTGTGTCATTTCCATGGCTGTTCCTCCTTCCTAATAAATCATATGCGCATTAACTTCCGGGAACCTACATAAGCGGATTCGCAAACAGAAGCATGATCGCGATTACCAGCGCGAAGATACCTGCTGTTTCTGTCAGAGCGACACCGATCAGCATCAGCTTCAGGAGTGTGCCCTGCGCCTCCGGCTGTCTAGCCGTACTTTCTACTGTCTTACCTGCATTAAAACCGATACCGATTCCTACGCCGGCCATGGCGATCATTGCCAGTCCTGCTCCCAATGATGAGAAAGCAGCAATTAGTTCTGCGCCTGTAAATCCTGTCATTTTATTCTCCTCCTTAAATCATTTGTTATTGATTTGAAAACAAATATCTGAAACCGGTTCGTCCTGCGCTCCTGCAAAGGCATCCCGACCCGGATTTCATGCTTTTGCATTAACTCTCTACCATTAATGCTCTTTAACTTTCTACTGGGTGTCTGCCGTTGTCGATGAATACCATTGTCAGCATGACGAAGATGTATGCCTGCAGTATCGGCTCGAACATGTCAAACCAGAAGTTCAGGATCAGCGGCCAGCCGATCTGGAAGAACGGTATGACTGCTTCCCTCGCGATATCCGGTTCTGCGAACGCGTTGACCAGCGCAGCTGATGCTGTGTGCAGTCCGCTGTAGACCAGACCCATGAGAATAACGCCGGCCAGAATGTTACCGAAGAGTCGGCATGCCAGCGTGACCGGGAACATACTGTCACTGATGATATTCAGCGGAAGCATGAACGGGTACGGTGAAGAGAGTTCTTTGATGTAGCCCTTGGCCGTCTGCGCCTTGACCGCATTGTAGTGGATCAGCACAAACGTAACAAGCGCCAGTGGGAATGTGCAGTTCAGGTCGGATGTGGTCGGTCTGAGATCGAGCAGTCCGAGCATACTGCCCAGGCCAAGGAACACGATCAGTGTACCGCAGTACGGGGCGAACTTTTCTGATACATCGCCCATGACATCCTTGACCATCTTGTAGACGAACCCCACGAGCATCTCGCCCAGAAGCTGGGCGCCGTGCGGAACTGTCTGCATTTTGCGTGTCGCAAGGAACGCGAAAATCAGTATGGCGATACTTACAATAAGACACCAGCATACTGTTTCGCTGATAGGAACACTTCCGATTCTAAAAATGATCCGTGGTCCTAATTCCATTCGCTGTCACCTCCTTAGAGTGTCGGCCAGTCATCCTCGTCATCGTATACGCTCAGATCGTTCCATTCTTTTGGTTCGGTCCAGTCGTTGAGAGGATTCTTCTTTTTCTTGATGAACTTATACACTATGCCGTATAGGAACATGATTCCGAAGTGTATAGTCACGAAGCCGATCCCGCATCCGAATCCGCAGGGCAGACTCAGTTTGATGCATACAAAAAATACGGCTCCGTATAAAAACAGCCTCACAATATAACCGAGAAGTATAGGGGACTTCTTCGACTCTTCCATCAGGGTCTCACCTGTTTTGACCAGAATGATGAATCCCAGAATAGACACCGCCGTGCCGGCAGCCAGGCCTGCGGCGAACAGGGCGCTGGGTCCGATTACGAGAAGAGAGATTCCCTCGGCAACGGCTGCCATTACAACGCCGTATAAGATTATCTCGTTTCTGAGTCACACGCCTGCCCTTCCAACCTAAAAAATATTCTTATGAAACTGTTATTAAAGTTAGTATTAATTATACATGATTTTGCTGTTATTTCAACTACAAAACATTAATTAAAATATTAACGGATTCAACTGCCACAAGGCTGAATGGGCAATTCGCCGAATGTGCTAAAAATGTTTTTTTATCCGTTTTATAACTAGTTTGCGGTATGCCTCGACTGACTTGTCTAAAGTCCATCAATCACATTGCGGACCCATTTCTTCGAGACAAACCGGATCGTGACGAGGATTCCCTTGACGACCGCCTCACAGCGGACCGCCATGACTGCCAGGTAAATGGGCCACCCGAGGTACAGCGAAGTAATGAATGCTGCCGGCACTCCGATGATCCACACCGTTGCAACATCCGCAATCGCAGCGAAACGGGTGTCTCCGCCGCACCGCAGGATCCCTGTGACCAGGATGCCGTTGTATACCTCCAGCCATAGCATACAGGAATAGACGATAAAGGTTTTCCACGCCATCTCTGCGCCGGCGGGCGTGAACTCAAAGAGGCCCAGAATCGGTTTACCGAACAGGAGCGCTATTCCGCCCATGACAACGCCGACGATCAGGCCAAGCAGAAGCATCTGCTTTCCCATACCATAGGCTTCTTTAAACCTGCCTTCGCCAAGCCTCTGCCCGATGAGAATCAGCGCTGCGTCACCGACGCTGAACGCCAGCATCGAGAAAATATTGCTGATCGTACTGCACGCCTGAAATGCCGCACCTGCCGTAACTCCGATCCGCGCAAAGGCAGCAACATACATGGATGTTCCCAACCCCCATAGTGTCTCGTTCAGCGTGGTCGGGATCGAGTTGCGGATGATCCTCATCGCCAGATCCCTGCCGTAGCTGAAATATTCCCTGATTTCCCCTTTGACGATATTGCCCCTAATAAAAATGAAGTAAAGCACGATCGAAAGCTCGACTGCTCTGGCGATGACTGTCGCCACCGCGGCACCTTGGATCTCAAGGCGGGGCATCCCGAAGTGTCCGTAGATCAGACAGTAGTTAAAGAAAGTATTCATGCAAAAGCCTGTCACGCTGGCGATCAGCGGCAGGTGTGTCTGCTGGGTCGCGCGCAGCGCGATGGTGAAACTCTGTGTGATGGGGATCAGCAGAAAGCAGAAGGCTCCGGTCCTGACATAAGGCGTTCCTGCTTCAATGACCTCGGGGATGTTCGTAAAGATCCGGAGCACATATTCCGGAAGCAGCACCCCCACCAGAAAAAACAGGACGCCCATGCCGAAATTGACGGTCAGGGCAAATCCCGTCGTCCTGCGGATGTTCACGTGATCGCCTGAGCCAAAGAACTGTGCCATAAACGTGGCGTTTCCGCTGGAGAACCCGAAGACCAGCATCCAAAAGACAAAGAAGCATTGCATGGAAACGCCGACTGCATTGAGAGCCAGCTCACCGAGCCCTCCGATCATCAGGTTATCGACCAGGTTGAGGCTCGACGCAATGAGGCTCTGTAAGGCAATAGGCCCCGCAATGAGGCCTACCTGTTTCATCATTTTTTTATTGTCGATCGTGTTCAGCGTTTCTGTCATTTACTCATCTTCAGCAAGCTTTTGTGCCTTGCGTTTGATTTCCTCTTCTTCCTTTGCCTTAGGCCGCGGCACATCCGGCAGTTCCTTCAGGATCCTGTAACCTCTGAGGCTGACCTTGTTCGTTCCTGTATCCGTCATAAGGACGCCGATGATCATCGCAGCAATAAAGGCCAGTCCGATACATTCGATGAACAGATCGCGGCTGTAAAGGATCGCCATGATCCCCATGATCCCGCTGACGCTGTACATCAGCAGCACGGCGCGCCTTTGCCCGAAGCCTGCACGCAGGATGCGGTGATGGAGATGCTCCTTGTCTGCAGAAGCGATCGACTGATGACGGAGTGTCCGTCTGACGATAGCCATGGCTGTGTCGATGATCGGAAGGCCCAGTACCAGAACCGGGATCACAACGGCGACCACCGTGGCGCTCTTAACGGTACCGAGAACCGACAGCGCTGCAATGGAAAAACCGAGAAGCTGTGAGCCGCCGTCACCCATGAATGTCTTCGCCGGATGGAAATTGAACGGCAGGAAGCCGATACATGCACCTGCCAGCACCATCATGCAGATCGTCGGACCGTACCAGCCGTGGATATAGGAAATATAGGCGATGGATAGGGCAGAGATGGCGCTGATGCCTGCGGCCAGACCATCCAGACCGTCTACGAGATTCACAGCGTTCGTGATTGCAACAAGCCAGATCACCGTCACAAAATAGCACACGGCGATGCCCAGGTCCATATGACCCTCTCCGAACCAGTTTGTTACGAAATTGATTCTCAGGCCCATTGCAAAAACAACGCTGGCACTGACGACCTGTCCTGCGAACTTCACAATGGGTTTCATTCCTTTGAGGTCATCGATGGCGCCCAGGATGTAAATCAGCGTACAGCCGACCATGATGGCCGGAAGATGCCGCTGGGTCTGAGCGAACATCGCGAGCCCAACCATGATTCCCGCGTATATGGCTATGCCTCCGAATCTCGGCATAGGTTTGTTATGGACTCTCCGCGCATCCCTCGGCACATCCATGGCGCCGAGTTTCGGCGCTATCAGGATGGACAGAGGCGTGATCAATGCCGTCACAAGAGCGGCGACCACAAGGGGTGCCCATAGGCTAAAGCTTGTTGCGGTCAACTTGTTTCTCCCAGCATTACGATTCTAAGACCGGCTTCTTTCAGTATTTCAACTGCCAGTTCGTCAGGATACCCTTCCCTGACGACGATTCTCTGGATCCCCGCGTTGATGATCATCTTCGCGCAGATCACACACGGCTGATGCGTGATGTAGATCGTCGCGCCTTCCACACTCTGACCCAGCGTCGCCGCCTGAATGATGGCGTTCTGTTCTGCGTGAAGCGCTCTGCACAGTTCGTGCTTCTCGCCTGACGGAACGCCCAGCTGCTCGCGGAGGCATCCGCCTTCCCGCTCTCCGCAGTGTTCGATCCCTCTCGGCGCGCCGTTGTATCCGGTCGCAATGATGTGTTTGTCCTGCACGATCACAGCGCCGACCTGTCGTCTCAGGCAGGTGGATCTTCTCGCGGTCAGCACCGCGAAATCCATGAAATACTCATCCCAGTTCGGTCTTTTGTCCATAACCCTCTCCTGTATTATCAATCGATTTGAACATTCGATTGGATTCAATAGAACACTTCTGCCAGGTACAGACCGCCGGGCGGCGCTGTGTGGCCTGCCCGCTGCCTGTCGGCGGCTTCGATGATTTCGCTGATTTCTTCCGGCCTGCGCTTCCCCTGGCCGACCTCCACGAGCGTCCCCGTCATGATCCGGACCATATTATAA
This sequence comes from uncultured Eubacteriales bacterium, assembly GCA_902786815.1. Lineage (GTDB taxonomy): Bacteria > Bacillota > Clostridia > Peptostreptococcales > Anaerovoracaceae > Lentihominibacter. The sequence goes on along the minus strand of CADADV010000014.1, from coordinate 48,079 downwards.
AGGAAGCCGTCGCCTTCAATGGAGAATTCGATCCTCTGCAGCGAGTCGTGCAATGGATCGCTGTCCGTTTCGCACACGCCTGCCCGCAGCATCCGCCGCACGGTCGTCTCCCGCGGGTTTCCGCCGGAGGCTTCAAAGGATTTGAAATCGTGCTCGCCTTCGAACCGCTTCGCCGCTTCATCCATCGCTGCAGCATCGAGCCGCCCATTCACATGGTAGACGTAGTTTCTTTCGAAGATCAGCGAGCGCTGCACTTCGTCAGTGTCCTTCAGCGCATCCGCTTCGCCGCAGCCGGCGCAGATCCTGTACACGTATCTCTTGCCTTTGCAGTCGAAACGCGCGTGAAAATCCGCGGGCATCTCCTCGGCCTTCAGGATGCGGATCGGAGATTTTGCAAAACCTCCCCGCCCGCTTTCATGGCCTTCTCTGGCGCACAGCGCATTGTTCACGACCAGCGCGAGTTTCTCTGTCGGGATCCCGATGTCCGTCCTGAAGCTAGCCCTCTGCCCGAATGCGTGGACTCCCGCATCTGTCCGGCTGGTCCCGCTGAGCAGGATCTCCCTGTCGAAGAGACGCGACATGGTCTGCTCGAGGTAACCCTGCACCGTTCTTTCACCTGGCTGCTTCTGCCACCCGTGGAAAGTGCTGCCGTCATATGCGATTGTCAGAAGCACATTTTTCTCCATACATGGTTATTATACAGTATTTTCGCCGTCCAACACAAGGACTAACTCAGCCCGGCAGGCGCGGGCCCGTCCCATGCCCGTCCCGACAGTTCCTGCATCAGACGTTCCTCAAAGCAGACGGGAAACACATCGTCCTCGGTAAGAAGCGACAGCTGCCCGGTTTCTCTGCTGTACTTCAGTATGTTGTCTGACAGCACTTCATCCGGGCCGACGACTGTGCAGTTTGCCTCCCGCACCAGCTGCTGCAGGAATCCCGGATCACCGACTTTGCTCGCCCTGACGATCATGAATTCATGCAGGGAACTTGGAATGGCGACATAGTCCTCCCCCAGCACATGGGCGATCATAGCCTGCGTCCCCGGATAAAAGAGCGCCGCCGCTCCGTACCGCGGCCGGTCTGTCGTAAGCACATAGCATGTCTCCCGATCATCCGGCTCCGTTTCCTCAGACAGACATCCCCCCGCTTCCCCGGATTCTTCAGCGTACTGTCTCGTCAGTTCATTCACGCCGCGCAGTATTGCAGATTTGCTTTTCCACGCGTTGTCCAAAGCATCCCGGAAGAGCCTGTCGATATCATAATGGTATTCTTCCGCCATATCGTTTGTCACGAGAGTACCGAACAATCCTCCGTCAGATGCTTTCATCTTCACATCGCAAAGCAGCGCATAGCCATTGCCTACATCCTTGTACGGTACAGTTTTCAGGAATTCTTTATTATAGTCCTTTCCCACAAGACGCAGACCGACCCTGTGCCGGATGGTTCTGTACTCCATATCCGGTATCGCCTCCACCGGAATCGGGCCGAAGCTGCACGTGTTGATATACGCCTTTGCGAGACCCTGCACCAGATCATCCATGTCAGCGCCGCCGAGAAACGCATGATACATCTCCTCCACGTAATATGTCGGGACGGCATCGCCTTCAAAGGGCGCGCCCTTCTTCTCGATGCTTAGTCCGTGCAGGCACTGGTCGTTGATCTTTCTGACCTCCTCTGTCTGCACGACAACTTCTTCCTGCATTTCCTCGCGCAGATACTGCTCCACTTTCTCCGCTGCAAGTGCAGTAAACTCAGTGATATTCATTTGTGATCTCCTTTCCTGATGCCCCTTGTTCTTATATGATGATCACCGCCGGCATGAGAGTCCGGCTCATGCGGCGGCGCTGAAAGACTGAATCAGCGGCAGCGCGACGAGTATATATGCCATCGCACACCCGCACAGATACGGTCCGAATGGTTTCCTGTCCCCCTTGCGGTACCTGCCGGATGCCAGTCCCCCGGCTGCGACGAACCCGCTGATGATGACCGCCGCCGCAACGGTCGCGATCGTTCCGTTGATCCCCAGCACCAGCCCCAGTGCGGCGCATAGCTTCACATCCCCGAATCCAAAAGCTTCCTGCCCGAAGATGAGCTTGCCGACAGCGGCGCACAAGAGCATGAAGCCCCCGCCGATCACCATGCCGATCAGCGGCTGCCAAAATCCATTCAGGCTCTCCCACAGACCGCCGGCTTGCACTGCCGCGTCTGCCATTCCACCGTCCCGCCACATCGGCGCGAACCCGATTGCAGTCAGCGCCAGCAGCAGCACGAACTGGTCCGGGATGATCATGAATTTCAGATCCGCCAGCGCGATGATCAGCAGGATCCAGCACACAATCAGTCCTGCTACGGCGATCTGCGTCGTTTCCGTTGTGAGCTCCGGCGCAACGCTGAGTTTCCCCCCGCTGTATTCGATCAGGGAAAGGCGAAGGCAAAGGCAAATGAACCCGACGGCATAGACCCACCGCCAGGGGTTCTCCTTGATTCGCTTCTCACCCTTCGCCAGACGCGGGTCTTTTTGCGGATTCTCTCCATATTCCGTCAGCCACCCGGCCGGCATGTGATTGAACACATACACCGCAGCGGGGCCTGCGAAGAATCCCACGAGTATACTTGCTGCAATTTTTATGATCAGAACTGTCATAGTTTCTTCTCCCGTTTTATAATACCGATAAATTCTATTATTGTCAATATATTCCATCACTTCCCGTTTTAATTTGTTTTTGCATTTTTCTTTTTCTGCTTTCCTGCTGCGGTCCGTGCTGAACCTTGAAACGGCATTTCTGTGTTTGTATAATGAATCACAGAAGATAGATCAACATATATCAGCGGGAGGCTTTAGATGGACAGCAGAGAATACATTGACGGTTATATCGCCAGGGCGCGCGCGGCGCAGGCGGAATTCGAAAAGATGAGTCAGGAGCAGGTCGACAAGGCGGTCCAGACCATCGGCAAGGTGGTTTACGAAAACGCGCAGTACTTCGCGGAGATCGCGGTCGAGGAAACGGGCATGGGAAATGTCGAAGACAAATGCGCCAAGAACAAACAGAAGGCGGGCATTGTCTGGAACAATCTGCGGAACAAGAAGTCCCGCGGCATTCTGGAAACGGATGAGAAGACAGGTATCACGACAGTGGCAAAACCAATGGGCGTCGTGGCCGCGATCACCCCATGCACCAATCCGATCGTGACGCCCATGAGCAACTCCATGTTCGCTCTCAAGTGCGGCAACGCCATCATCATTACACCTCACCACAAATCGGTGAAGTGCAGCACGAAAGTCGTGGAGATGATGAACGCGGCACTGGCCGAACTGGGCTATCCGGAAAACCTGATCCAGATCCTCGACGAGCACTCCAGAGAGAATACGAAGAACCTGATTTCCAGCGCTGATGTGGTCGTCGCCACCGGCGGCGCGGGCATGGTCAACGCGGCGTACAGCTCCGGGCGTCCGGCTCTGGGCGTCGGCGCAGGCAATGTCCAGTGCATCATCGATGAAGGATATGATTTCAAAGAAGCTGTTCCGAAGATCATCAAAGGACGTTCCTACGACAACGGCATCATCTGCTCCGCGGAGCAGAGCGTCATCTGCCCGGAAGGGGAGTTCGAAGATATCCTGAAGGAATTCGAAGCGAACGGTGCGGTCGTGGTCCGCGACAAGGAAGGTCTGGAAAAGATCAGAGGCGCCCTCTTCGAGGACGGCAAAACCAACCGGCACTCTGTCGGACAGAACTGCCAGAAGATCGGAGAACTGGCCGGCATGGAGATCCCTGCGGATACGAAAGTCATCGTTGCAGTCGCTGAGGGGACCGGACTGACAGATTCCCTGGGCGGAGAAAAAATGGCGCCGGTTATCAGCGCCTATGCTTATAAAGATCTGGACGACGGCATCCGGATCGCCGCTGAGAATCTGGAGCGCGACGGCAAAGGCCACAGCGTCTCTTTCCACACGGACAGCGAAGAGCACATTGCGAAAGTCGCCGAGAGTCTCTGCGTTTCCAGATTCGTGATCAATCAGTGCAGCGCCAATTCAGCCGGCGGTTCTTACTTCAACGGTCTGAACCCGACGAACACGCTGGGCTGCGGGTCATGGGGTCACAACTCCATTTCCGAGAACCTGAACTACCATCACCTGATGAACGTTTCGAGAGTCGCCCGCTTCATGCCGGACAATTACGTACCGTCCGAAGAAGAACTCTGGGGCTGATGATACAGACGCGAAAGGCGGCCTTGCAGCCGCCTTTTTTCTTCTGTCGATTTTCACATCCGCCAATTATCATCCGCCGGTTCGTCGCGGTCGCATCACTCCTGCGGATGTCCCGCTTCTGCGAAGTCCGCCTCTATATCGCCCGCTTTTGTCTTCAGTGTAAGTTTGTTCGGACCGCCTTCGGCGCTGAATTCTTTGACCTCGTCGTCCGAGTCATTCACCTGAACATCACCGGATCCTGTGTGCAGAGATACCGCGAACTGATCCATTGCCAGCGCTGAGTCGAACTCGATGTCTCCGGAGTTCACATCCGCATTGATATCTCCTTCGCAGTTCGTGATCCCGATGTCGCCCGCGTGTGTGCTGAGCTCCATTTTGCCGGCTTTTGCGCTGTCCACTTCGATATCTCCTGAGCCGCTGTCGATCGTCATGCTTTTGCATTCGACGCCGCCTACGGCAGTATCACCGAACCCTGTCTTGATATCGACGCTTTCCAGCTTCTGTGACTTGCAGAGCACGACCACGTCCGGACTGGAATCCCCCGCTGACAGATTGACTTCGAAATCAGGATCCGTTCCGCCGCTGTTTATGATCAAAACCCCTTTTTCAACTTTTACTTCCGGCTTCACCGTTCCCTCTTTCCATCTGACGATGACCTTGCCGGCCAGTACTTCGTCATAGTTGTCCGCGAGGAAGTCTTTCGCAAAATCAGCGACCATATCCCTCGTGAATCCCTTACCGATCACCGCCACATCCATATTGCCTTCCACCCGAATGGAATCATACTCGGCAGTTTCCACCGTATCTGTCACTTTGTTCTCCGGTCCGAAGTTGAACCATTCGTGGCTCTGCTCGACTTTCTCCATATCCTGAACGCCGCCCATGGCGTAGCCCGCCGCCGTCAGGATGATTCCCAATACGCACACCGCGCTGCAGGTTATAAAAAACTTTGCCATTTTACTCATTGCCTGCACCCCCTTCAACCAATGCATGCTCTGCTTCCGCCGCATCTGCGGCCAGTTCCAGCATAAATGCCTTTTCATCCTCCTCGTCCTGCGATACGTAGACCCATTCTTCTGCGCCCGACCTGTCCGAAGCGAGTTTCCTGATCCTGTGCTTTTCCCTGCTGCGTCGGATCGCCTTTGCGATGGCTCTGACCGCCGCTCTGACGAGGAGGAACAGTCCAGCGCCCGCCGCTGCCATCACCGCGAGAATGATCAGCCCGGCACCGATCATCATGATGCCGGATGAAACCGCATCCGCCAGAGCGATAACACCGAACACGACGGCTCCGATCGCTCCGACCGCGCCGCCGATGATCCCGGCTGCGATCCCGACCGCCGCGCAGGCGGCGCCGAACAGCACCAGTACCGCGCAGATCGCTACCGGTATGGAAACCGGCGCGGAAACGATTCCGATCACGACCCACCACGCTGCGGACAGTTTTTTCTTTGTCGTCGGTTTCTCGCCCAGCAGCGATTCGTCTCCGTCCAGAAGCCTTGCAGCGTATTCCGCTTTGATCTGCGACGCGATGCGCTTCGGATTTCCCAATTCACTGACGATTTCTTCTTCTGTTTTCTCTCCGGCTTCCAGAACTTCGTCGAAGTACTCTTCGTAGAATTCCGTCGCCGCAACGATCTCTTCCGGCGGCAGCTTCCGGATGCCTTCTCTAAGCGTAACAATAAACTCCTGCCTAGTCATTCTTGCCACCCCTTTCATTCCCGTCCATTAGTTTGTTGATTGCTCTCTTGTAATCTTCCCACTGTTTCCTGTACTCGAGAAGCTGCGCCTCGCCCTTCTCGGTGATGGAATAGTATCTGCGGTTCCTGCCCTGATACGGCTGATCATAGGTCCTGCAAAGTCCCTCTTTCTGCAGTCTCCGCAGAACCGGGTAAAGCGTCGATTCTGAAATCCTGATCGCGCTCTTCATCTCCTGTGTGATCTCGTACCCGTAAGTGTCTCCCCTTTTGAGTATTGCCAGGGCGCACGCATCGAGCAGGCTTGATTCGATTTTGAATGCCATATTCGTGCCTCCTTTCGTCATGCAATATTATTTCTTGTCTGATACTATACGATGTATAATATTGTTTGTCAACTACTTTCCGCAATGTTTTTCTATTTTTTGCAAAAGCAATCTCCTGCCTTTGCATTTTCGTTAAATAAATAACAATTTTCTATTTACTACGTTTTTTCACGGTGGTAGAATGAAGCATAAAATGTATCAAGTGCGGGGAGGATAAAAGTATGTATAAAACTTCATTGCTTGAAAGAAAATATCAGGAGAAACTGATCACGGCGGAAGAAGCCGCCGAAATGGTCCACAACAACAACCGAATCCACTTTGGTTTGGGTCTGGGCACAGTTAAGGATATCGACAAGGCACTGGCAAAACGCGCGGATGAACTGTGGAATGTCGAAATCATCAGTACTGTTGGTGTTCGGAACGCTCCGTTTGAAACGTATCTGGCAACCGACGATAATAAGAAAGTGCGGTTCTCATCTGCTCACTTCAGTTCCTTCGACCGTGAAATGTGCAAGGCCGGCCGCTGCTGGTACATCCCGATGATGTTTAACGAACTCCCTGTATACTGGCAGCACAATGACAGCGGACTGGACATCGCATTCTTCCAGGTCGCACCTATGGACGAACACGGAAACTTCAACATCGGACCGCAGGTCGCGGACATCTGGGGCGTCATCAAGAGCGCCAAGAAGGTCATCGTTGAGGTCAATGAGAACATGCCGATCGCGCACGGACACCAGACGCAGCTCAATCTCTATGGCGTGGACTATGTCGTCGAAGGCTCCAACTCTCCGATGGACGAGCTCTTCAACAAGCCGCCAACGAAGATCGATAAGTACATTGCAGAATATGTCGTTTCGCAGATCGAATCCCACAGCACACTGCAGCTGGGAATCGGCGCGCTGCCGGGCTGCATCGGATCGATGCTGGCCGACTCCGACGTCAGAAACATCAACGCACATACAGAGATGTTCGTCGACGCATATGTGGATCTGTTCGAAGCCGGCAAGCTGACAGGCAACAAGCCGGTCGACAAAGGAAAGGCAGTCTACACATTTGCCGGCGGCACGAAACGTCTCTATGACTTCATAGATGACAACCCGATCTGCTGCAGCGCTCCTGTTGATTACGTCAACAGCATCGAAACTGTTTCAAAGATCAAGAACTTTATTTCCATCAACAGCTGCATCCAGGTCGACCTCTACGGGCAGGTCTGTTCTGAGTCAGCAGGCGTACAGCAAGTATCCGGAACCGGCGGTCAGCTCGACTTCGTACTCGGCGCCTACGCTTCCAAGGGCGGCAAAAGCTTCCTCTGCACACCGTCGACAAGAACACTCAAAGACGGCTCCAGAGAATCCCTCATCAAGCCGATGCTCTCCGAGGGCAGCATCGTCACAACTCCTCGTACGGCTACGAACTTCGTCGTCACAGAGTACGGCATCGCCAACCTCAAAGGCAAGAACACCTGGCAGAGGGCGGAGCTTCTGATCAACATCGCGCATCCTGATTTTAGAGATGAACTGATCAAGGATGCCGAGAAGATGGGAATCTGGAAGAACACATCGAAGGTCACATTCTAAAAAACAGACAATATGAAAAGCGCGGGTCACTGAGATCCGCGCTTTTTTTCTTAATGATCCTGCAGCGTTATTCCACCCGCATCGTGAAGTCCGCCGGATCCAGGGTGCAGATATTTGTCAGTTCCGCATTCCCGTCGAGGTCCTCATAGATGACTGCAACCTGGATGTTGCTGACCGGCTCCTGCGAAGCCAGTTCCCCTTCCACCAGGACAGCGTAATTCGTTCCTGCCACGACCTGTGATCCGAGATAAGCCATCGGTGTGAAAGTGCTTCCGCCGACCTGCTCGATTCCTTTCTCAAACGCTGCTTTCACCTGATCGGGAAGCTCGGCCTTTGTGTAATCCTCCGGCACTTCCCAGCCGCCGGCCACATCTTCTGCGTGAAGGTCCGCACCGTCACCCTCGGTGTAGTCTGCGATGTTGAAATCCGTGAAGTTCGTGATCTCCGCATTGCCTTCCAGATCAGCGTAGATGACTACGACCTGCAGTTTCGGAACCGGATTCTCCGTTACCGGAAGGCTCCTGCACAGGATCTGATAATTTGTGCCTGAAACGATCTGCTTGCTGAAGTACGCGAGCGGTGTCAGATCATTTCCGTCCAGCTTCTTTGTTGCTTTCTCAAAAGCCGCCTGCACTTCCTCCGGCAGCTCCACGGCCGCCGCTTCCGTATCGATCTCCCATCCTCCGGTCACCGGCTCTTCTGCTGCTTCCGCCGCGGTCGTCTCTTCCTCCGCCTGCTCTTCGGAAGAATTGCCGCATGCCGCAAAAGCAAATACCATCACGAGACTCATCAGTAATAGAAACAGTTTCTTTTTCATTGTGATTCTCCCATTGTCCTACTTGACTGTAACTACTGTTTTACAATACTTGCCGCAGGTGTCCTGAATGTAGATCGTTGCCTTGCCTGTATCCTTGGCTTTGATCGTTCCTTTGCTGTTGACACTGACGACTTTCGGGTTATTTGAGGTGAAGCGCAGATACTTGCCGTGGCTTACGTTGATGTGCTTCTTGCCCTTTGGCAGTGTGTACTTCGCGCCCAGCTTCAGGGTCTTTCCTTTCTTCAGTGTGACTGTCTTCTTGTTCGCTTTTATCGTCTTGATATTAGCATATTTCCCCATGGTGTTTGTGGTGATTACGTGAAATGTTTTGCTGATCGCCAACACCTTGCCGTTCTTGTCAGCCGCCACCACGATGAACTCGTACGCCTGATGTGGTTTCAGTTTCGTCCATTTACCCTTCTTGCTGATGCACTTCTTTACTGTAAAACTTGTTCCGGATGTCACCTTGATCCGCTTCGTGGCACCGCCGTATCCGGCCGCATAAATAAGGTACTTGGATGTACCGGACACCTTGTTCCAGAAAATCCGGATGCCCGTCTTGCCGGAAGGCCTTCCCTGCGCCAGCAGGACCGGGATAGGCTTCGCTGACCACTTGGCGTAGACCGTGGTATTCTTCTCGATCGCCGTTTTGAAATTAAACGCCTTTGTCAGGGATTTGTCTGCGTACCAGCCCTTGAAGGTGTATCCTTTTTTCTTCGGGTTGGAAGGCTTTTGCGCTGTCTGGTGGATCTTCACCGTCTGCGCCGCGACCTTGCTGCCGCCGTTTGTGACGAAGGTCACCTTAAATTCCTTCAGTTTCCAGTTTGCCTTGTATGTCCTGTCCCCGGTGGAACCCTTCTTGATGATGACTTTCTTTGTCGGCTTTTGCAATCCGGTACCGGTCCAGCCGGTAAAATCATAATCCTTCTTTCCCGGGTTCACAAGTGTGATGTCATCTTCGGCTGTGTAAGTGGATGGGTTGCCTTTGCCGTCCGGCAGCCGGCCGCCGTTTAGATCATAACTGATACCGTACGTGATCGGCTCCCAGAGTGCATAAAGCGTAACCTTCCCGCCGTCCTTCTCCGGTGCCAGATCGTTCTGATTGTCTTCGTTGATCCGCGCGTGATCATCGAAGCCGATTCCGGTGCCGTCGGGTTTCGTATTCCAGCTCCGGAACACATATCCCTGACGGCTGAACGTATTCTCGGGCAGGCGGGCAGCCTGATCGTAGGTCATCGCCTGATCCGCCATAGATCCGCTTCCTCCATTGGCGTCATACTGCACTGTATATGTGTTCGGCTCCCCATGCGCGATGAGTTTGACCGGACCGGTTACCGTAATCGTCTGTTTGCTCACCATCGGGTCCTTGTCCCAGACCGGGGCGACGCCGGCCGCGGTGTAATCCGGCAGCACCACCGGCGCTACCGTGTATCCTGTAAAGTGGTACCTGTCCTTCACGGAAGCGGACAGGAACAGCTTTTTATGATCCGGAACCACCATCTGTGTCTGCGATTCGCCTGTTTCTGATTCGGCGACAAAGACTTCCGTAACGTTATCGTTCTCCTTGGCGACCTGTACTGTGTTGTACTCCAGCACAATGGACACACCTTCATTTCCGTAAAAGAAGGATTCCTTTCCTTCCGGCAGCTCTGCGTAATCCGGATTCTCAATGATGACAGTGTAGCTGCCTGTCGGGAGCGATCCCCCGTAAGGATTGGCGGAAGGATCGAAGACATAACTTCCCCGTTTATATTCCAGCGTCAGACGGTAGTCCGCAGGTCCGTCGCTGAAGTAGATTTTCTCTTGCAGGCCTTCTACCGGACGGCCATCCCGGGTGACCGCGATTGCAAGTTTGCCTTCCCCAACCCATTCCGCGGTCAGTGTCTTTCCTGTAATGCCGCCGTCTTCGTTCAGACTGCATAAGTTGCAGAACTCCGCTCCGTCCTCATAGAACGACCCAAACGCGTCGCCGGTCCATCCATGGAATACATACGGTACGTAGCTCCAGTTATTCAACGGGAGTGTCCCCGGCTCATCGAATACGGCAGATTGGTATCTGGTGCCCTGGTTGGCGTCCCCGGAATCGAGCTCAATGACATATCTCAGCGGTTCCCATTGGGCGTAGAGTTTGACCGAGCCGTCCCGCTCATCGCTTAAATCCGTTCCTTTGATCTGGTCTCCCGACCGGTAGATTTTGTCGCCGGATTCCGCAGCAGGTTTCACCGACCAGCCGCGGAACTCATAGCCGGGAAGCGTATATCCGCAGTCCGGGATCGTTATCGTCTCATCATATTGGTGCACCTCCGGATCCATGGATCCGCTCAGTTGGGTGCTCGCAGTTCGGGGTTTGTTCCCGTCATAGGAAAGCTCGTACTCATCCCAGAAGGCGTAGAGCTTGATTCCGTATTTGTACCATTTCAGGTCGTCTCTGGATTGTGTATCGCCGCTTCCACTCTCATTGCCGGTCATCTGGAGATGGCCGTTTGCGTCTGTCCAGACTGTTTCCCCGGTTGCCACTCCCTTGCGGAACGTGCCATCCGGATCCAACAGGGGATAGTTCCCCTCCGGATCGACAGAATAGTACTCGGGAGTAAAGGTTTTTTCGCCGACGGTTTTCGTTTCATTGATGATCGATGACGCTTCCGCGTCTCCAATATAAACAAGTGCATTGCTGACATTCAGGTCCTTCGCGTTGTAGTTGTCATCGAACAGGAAATAAAACTGCGGATAGACCACAGCGGTTCCATCAGGGTCATGCATCGCAGACAGATTCAGCCCTGAGAAATACCTGATGTCAGCTTCCTGCAGATCGAGTCCCTTGTCCAGGAGCGTATCTTTCGTTTTCACTGCCCGCACGGTGTAGTTCGGCGGAAGCCAGAAATAAAGGACTGGATCCGTATCGACTGACGTCGGGAATGTGTAGACATCATTCAGACCGTAATCCTCATAGGTCCGTCCATTCCACTCCGACTGGAACGATTCGATGGGATGCATTTTGCTGCGGTCGTTTCCCAGTCCGAACGTATTGATCGCAATCGGGCTGCAGGCCAATTCGACTTGATTCTCATCGACCGGAGACGTCTTGAAAGGCGCCGCATGCAGATTTCCGCCGCTGATAATAAGATCGGTCGGATTATGGGTTGTATATAAACTGTTTTTGTAATTGACACCGCCGATTCTGCCGTTGCCGCCTCCTGCCAGAATCGTTCCGCCGCTGATCCGGATCGTTCCGCAGGACGCTTGCGCATTATCTGCATTGTATCCGCCGATCGCGACAGAGCTTTCCCCGCCTGTGGCATTGATAATGCCGCCTGTGATCGTAATATTCTTGATGTATCCATATTGTCCGGCTCCGATGCCGGCACCGCTGGAGTAGCCGGCAGCTTTCACCTTCCCGCCGGTGATTGTGATGCTGCGCTTGCCGGGGACTTCTGTGTGGCTGTCATAATAAAACCGGTTCATCCAGCCGCCGATCCCGACACCGGGGGTTTGGTTTGGTTCCCCCGCAATGCATCCCCCGTAAGCTTCAACATTCGTTTCTACAGCAGGGTCATCCTGGCTGATCGTGATCTCACAATCACCGTATCTGGCGTAATCGTCTCCGCCTTCTATGTTGTCATGAGCAAATCCGCTGCCGATTCCGCTGGAGCCTCCGCGGGCCGTCACGGTTCCGCCCGTGATTTTGATTCCGATGGCGTTTCCATCTTCCCCACCTCCAATTCCCGCGGCGCAGAAGGAACCTACTGCCTCAACCGTCCCCCCGTGGATCTGAATGTTCTCAACACTGCTCCCTGCGCCTCCACCGATTCCTGCGCCGCCATAATGATAATCATCGTCTTTATCATTGATCGCATGCACCGTTCCTCCGTTGATTGTGATGTTATTGCAGTGCGACTGTGTGTTGGCAATCAGAACATCTCCCGAAGAAGTGCCGATTGCAGCAGAGGAACCGCAGCCCGAGATCGCTGCGACTTTAGCGTTATTGAAGGTGATGCCGTCGACCTCTCCACCGAAGTCCGCGCCGATCCCCGGACCGCCGCCAAAGCTGCTGTTTTCTGATCCATAGGCTTCCACGATTCCCGCTTCAAACACGACGTTTCCGAACGTGTGATACTCGCCCACGGTCGAAAAACAACCGATGGCGCTCGTCTTGACAGCCTTTGCATCGGCATGGACTTCCATGGTTCCCGGGTCATCCGGATTCTCAGTATCAAAGATGAGTTTCGACTTCGTCGAATCTTTCCTGATGCACGGCTCGCCACCCTTCGCCCTGAAATAGTTGTCGGAACGGGGTGCTGACTTCAGTCTGACTGTGCCGCCATCACCCTGATCACGGATTTTGATTACCGACCGTCTGTCCGCCGGCAGCCCCGGGCAGTCTTTCGTTGCTATCATGTGCGTATTGCTGAAAATAATTTCGATTTCGCCATTCGCGGGGGCGGAGATTTCCATCAGAGTCTTGGTGGACTCTCCGGTGACCATGTAGGTTCCCGGCTGCGATGCGAGCAGCCATGTCGCTTTATTGTAATCTGAAATATTATACGTCTGACCGGGCTGCATGATCATTTTCTGCGCGCCGACAGTCGGGTCATCCTCATCCTCCAACCAGGGATCCGGCGCAGGATTTTCCACTTCGCCGTTTTCGCCCAGCCCCGCATAGACAATGCCTCCTGCAAAATCAGAAAAACCATGATGTGACAAAGGGCCGTTCCCCACTGCCCAGGCGCAGCAGATCGCCAGCGTTACCAACACACCTTTGATGATCAGTTGTCTACTCGCTTTTTTCATGGATTCAGTCTCCTCTAAATAATCATGCTGCGAAATGCTTCTATCATTTTACCTGCATCTGTGATCTGGTTGATTTCCCGCCGCAGGGCCGGCGCGCCACGCATGCCTTTGGTGTACCAGCCGACGAACTTGCGGATCTCCTTGACGGCGATGTCTTCGCCTTTGTCTTCGCAGAGCATCTCCAGATGCAAAATCAACATGTCGATACGCTCCTCACGGCTTCGCGCAAAAGCGCCGCCAACCGTTGGCGCGCCTGCTCCATCGCCTAATGGCGATGTATTCCCCGGTTTCCATCCCAGCTCCCACAACAGCCTGGCGTCCCGGAAGATCCATGGATTCCCCAGCGCGCCCCGGGCGATCATCACCCCGTCGCAGCCGGTTTCCTCCAGCATGCGGACAGCGTCCTCACCGCTGCGCACATCTCCGTTTCCGATGACGGGAATGTCGACCGCTCTCTTCACTTCGGCGATGACGTTCCAGTCGGCCTTCCCCTCGTAGAACTGATCCCGCGTCCTGCCATGGACGGTCACCGCGGCGGCGCCCGCAGCTTCGATAGCCTTTGCGGCTTCGACCGCCACGTTCTCGCCTCTGGCGAAACCCATCCGGATCTTGGCTGTGACCGGTTTGGGTGCGGCGTCCGTATCGGAGGCCTCGCCGGCTCCCATCTGCGCTCCAGCCACCATGGCCGCCACGCACTCATAGAGCACATCAAGCCGTTTCAGCAGGGCGGAACCTTCCCCGTTTCTGACGATCTTCGGCACGGGGCACCCGCAGTTCAGATCGAGAATGACGTTATCGCAGGGCGCCAGCTCCCTTGCCGCTTCAAAGAGCACCCCCGGCTCGTCTCCGAAGAGCTGGAATCCGGCCGCGCCGCTTGGAACTTTCGCGGGCCGGACCGTTCCCCCGGCCGGCGCTGTCTGCGCAGCACGTACTGTTTCGGCGGCTTCCTGTTCGCGCTCAGTCAGCTCCAGAAGCCGGCGGCTTTTGCGGTCTCCGTATTTGAGGCCTTTGCCGCTGACCATTTCCGTAAATACAAGAGACGCCCCCTGCTCTTCGCAAAGGGCGCGCATTGACTTGTCTGTATACCCGGCGAGAGGCGCCAGGATAAACGGGTTTTCGAATTTGATTCCGCCGATTTGAAGTGTGCTCTTCATTTGATTCTCAATGTGATTCCTAAGGGTTACAGTTTCCCCTCGTACAGCATGTGATCCTTCTCGATTTCTTCCTGGGTCGCCTGCTTGCGACACTTCTTGTTCTTTCTGTAGATCAGCTCCAGTCCTTCGAGGGTCAGGAGTTTGTCGACGTAGTCGATGCAGTCCACGCCCTGGTCGATCATTGTGGACAGACCGCCGGTGGCGATGACTTTGATGTCCTCCTCGCGCACACCTTCAGAGACGCAGTATTCCGCCAGTTCTTTTTTCATGCGGCGGACGATGAATTCAACGAGACCCATGTGTCCGTATACCAGTCCTGACTGCATGCTGTTGATGGTGTTTCTGCAGATCACATGACCCGGTTCTTCCAGTTCGACTTTCGGAAGTTTCGCCGTCTTTTCGAACAGCGCGTCAGATGAGATTTTCAGACCCGGTGCGATGGTGCCGCCGATATACTCCGCATTCGGGGTCAGTGCGCAGAAGGTCGTTGCCGTTCCAAGATCTATGATGATAAGCGGGCCGCCGTACTTGGCGTGGGCGGCGACAGCATTGACGATCCTGTCGGCGCCGACCTGCTTCGGATTATCGTATTTGACGATCAGGCCGGTCTTGATCCCCGGTCCGATGACGATCGCTCTCGTATTAAAATACTTCTGAGAGAGATGCTGCAGTGTGTAGAGGATCGAAGGCACGACCGTCGCGATGATCACATCTTCGACCTCTGAAAAATCAAGATTTTCATACTGGAAGAGCTGGTTGATGATCATGCCGTATTCATCGGCGCTCTTCCTGTTATCTGTTTCGAGTCTCCAGTTGGTGATCATCTCACCATCCTTGAAAACTCCCAGTACAATGTTCGTGTTTCCTACATCGAAAGCAAGTAACATATTCTTTTCCTCCGCTTGACCGCTGCGCGCCATAAGTCGCAGTCGCTGTGCTGTTTTTGAAATAAGCAGAGGCGGTACTCTGTAACCGCCCCTGTTTATATATCCTTAATTCCAAAATACTTTTAATTATTTGAGTGTGATCAGAACGTCGCCTGAGTTTACGGATGAACCCTTGGCTGCTACGATCTTGTCTACTGTTCCAGCTGATGGGGCTGAAATCTCGTTTTCCATCTTCATCGCTTCGAGGATGAGGACGACGTCGCCGGCGTTGACTGCCTGGCCTTCTGAAACCTTGACGTCCAGAACTGTTCCCGGCATCGGTGCTGTGATGCTTGCTGCGCCGCCTGCTACCGGAGCTGCTGCCGGTGCAGGAGCCGGTGCCGGTGCCGCTGCAGGAGCAGGAGCCGGTGCTGCCGCAGGAGCAGGAGCCGGTGCTGCCGCCGCTGCCGGTGCAGGCGCTCCGCCCAGATCTTCTACTTCAACTGCATATGTCGTTCCGTTTACAGTGATGTTGTACTTTTTCATTTTCTTAATTCCTTTCACTTAGATTATCTTCTTCTGGTGTCGAGCCTGTCTTCCAGTCCGGATACACCCCAAGGTGTGTTGTCGCCTGAAAGTCTTGTGATCTTCTTTACAACCAGGTTGTTTGCGTTTGCTCCCTGATAGGCCGCAATAGCTGCTGCTATGACTGCTACCAGGCTGTCATCGGATGCTTCCTCAACCGGAGCGGCCTTTGTCTCAACCGGTGCCGGTGCTGCCGCGGCAGGTGCCGGTTCCGGTTTCTTGCCGGTTCCCAGCGCCTTGCCCATGATCGCGATGAAGACCCATATCAGGATCAGCACTGTGAATGTGATTCCCAGTCCCATGATCATCGTGATTGTGGAGGCAAGCATCTTTTCCCCGAATGACAGCGTATGCATCACGTCCGGATTCGAGAATATCTCCATTAAGGTCATGTTGCTTGTATCCATGCTGTCACCTCCTTAGAGCGGAATGTCGCCGTGCTTCTTAGGCGGCAGTGTTTCCTTCTTGGTCTTCAGCATGTCGAAAGCACTGATGATTCTCTGACGTGCAGTTGCCGGCTCGATGACGTCGTCTACATAACCGAGGCCTGCTGCGTAGTACGGATTGTTGAACAGCTCTTCGTACTCGTCGATTCTCTGCTTTCTCAGTGCTTCACGTTCATCATCATCCTCGACCTGCTTGAGCTCAGCCTTGACGGAAGACATGATGTTTACTGCGCCTTCAGCTCCCATAACAGCGATCTGCGCTGACGGCCAGGCCAGTACCATGTCGGATCCCAGTTCCTTGTTGCACATTGCGATGTAAGCGCCGCCGTATGCTTTTCTCAGGATCATCGTCACCTTAGGAACTGTTGCCTCGCAGTAAGCGTAAAGCAGCTTCGCTCCGTGTCTGATGATGCCGCCGAATTCCTGGTTGGTTCCAGGCAGGAATCCCGGAACGTCTTCAACTGTAAGGATCGGAATATTGAATGCGTCGCATCTTCTGACGAATCTTGCGGACTTGTCTGATGCGTTGATGTCGAGGCATCCTGCACCGACTGCCGGCTGGTTGGCGATAACGCCTACCGTGGATCCGCCCATTCTGATGAAGCAGGTGATGATGTTCTTCGCATACATTGCGTTTACATCAAAGATCTTGCCGTCATCTGCGATGCCTCTGATGATGTCGTACATGTCGTATGCCTTGTTCGGATTGTCCGGAATGATCGTATTGAATTCCGGGATGAGTCTGTTGACGTCATCCGTGCAGGCATATGTCGGCGGCAGTTCCTTATTGTTGGAAGGCAGATAGGTGAGCAGCTCTCTGACCTGCATCAGTGTTTCCTCATCGTTCGCTCCCATGAAGTGCGCTACGCCGCTGACGGTGTTGTGTGTTCTCGCTCCGCCCAGCTGTTCTGATGTTACGATCTCGCCGGTTACGGTCTTGATTACGTTCGGTCCCGTAATGAACATCTGTGATGTCTGGTCGACCATGAAAATGAAGTCTGTGATCGCCGGGGAATAAACAGCGCCGCCTGCGCATGGTCCCATGATTACAGAGATCTGCGGAATAACACCTGAAGAAATCGTGTTGTTGTGGAAGATCTTACCGAATCCGGAAAGCGGTGCTACGCCCTCTTCGATTCTTGCTCCGCCTGAGTCCTGCAGACCCACGAACGGCGCTCCCATCTTCAGAGCCATTCCCTGTACTTTTACGATCTTTTCGCCGTGGTACTCACCCAGTGACCCGCCGCCTACGGTGAAGTCCTGTGCAAACGCAAATACCAAACGGCCGTCGATCTGTCCGTAGCCTGTTACGACGCCGTCGCCCGGCATGTCCTTCTCAGGCATTCCGTAGAACGGGCATCTGTTCTTGACAAAGGTGTCCATCTCAACAAATGTGTCTTTGTCAAAAAGGATGTTCAGTCTCTCACGGGCAGTCAGTTTGCCTTTTTTGTGCTGTGACTCGATCCTCTTTTCTCCTCCGCCCTTATAAAGGTGTTCTTTCTTTTCGAGGAGTTTTTCAAGCTTGTTCATTTGGTTACTTCCTCCTAATAAAAGTATTTTGGATATTGGTATTCATCACGAGTCACCACCCGCATCGTAAAACAGATGCCAAGCGGCAACATACCACCAATACTATATCCCAACACCCCCACTATTTCAACCAAAAAAAGCTGAAAAAAGCTTTGTATACATTATATTTCCTGATGAATGCGTCAAAAAAGAGCTGCCGTCGGCAGCTCTTTGAATGCTTGTAATTTTGATGCTTTTGCATCTCCCTTAGTACGGGAAGTTCCTGTGGAGCGGATACTTGTCCGTGAGGCTCTTGACGATGGCTCTGGCTTCTTCCATCTTGGCCTCGTCTTCGCCCTTGCAGTCGATGACGAGCGCGATGGCGTCGGTCACTGCCTTGACATCCTCTTCCTTGAATCCGCGGCTTGTCATAGCAGGCGTACCCATTCTCAGTCCGGATGTGATCATCGGCTTGCGCGGGTCGTTCGGGATAGCGTTCTTGTTTGTTGTGATGTTCGCCTCATCCAGAAGTCTCTCAGCCTTCTTGCCGGAGATGTTCTTGTTGATCAGCTTGACCAGGATCAAGTGGTTGTCACTGCCGCCGGATACGAGCTCGAAACCGTGATCGTTCATGCCCTGTACCAGCGCCTGGCAGTTGTCGATGACCTGCTGCTGATAAACTTTGAAGTCCGGCTGCATCGCCTCATGCAGGCATACTGCCTTGGCAGCGATGATGTGCATGAGCGGTCCGCCCTGCAGTCCCGGGAAGATCGCGGAGTTGATGGCCTTCTTGAATTCTTCTCTGCAGAGGATCATTCCGCCTCTCGGGCCGCGCAGTGTCTTGTGCGTTGTTGTCGTGACGATGTCTGCGTACGGAACCGGATTCTCGTGGAGTCCTGCAGCGACGAGGCCTGCGATATGGGCCATGTCGACCATGAGGAGCGCGCCTACTTCGTCAGCGATCTCTCTGAATGTTTTGAAATCGATTGCTCTCGGATAAGCGGAAGCGCCTGCAACGATGAGCTTCGGCTGGTGCTCTTTGGCTTTTGCTCTGACGTCATCGTAGTCGATCGTCTCGTCTTCGCCGAGTCCGTAAGCAACGAAGTTGTATGATTTACCTGAAATGTTGACCGGGGATCCGTGGGAAAGATGTCCGCCGTTTGACAGGTCCATGCCCAGCACGGTGTCGCCGTAGTTCAGTACTGCCTGATAAACAGCTGTGTTGGCGTTGGCGCCGGAGTGCGCCTGCACGTTCGCGTGGTCTGCGCCGAAGAGTTTGCAGGCTCTGTCGATTGCCAGCTGCTCTACCTCATCCACGAATTCGCATCCGCCGTAATATCTCTTGCCCGGATATCCTTCGGCATACTTGTTGGTCAGTGCGCTTCCCGCAGCTTCCATGATTTCGTAGTTTACGAAATTCTCTGATGCGATCATCTCGATCTTCGTCTCCTGACGGTTGATTTCGCGTCTGATGGATGCAGCCACCTCAGGATCCGCTTTGTCCAGATAGTTAAAATACATAACCTCTCTCCTTCTTTTTTGTATTACTGATAATTTGATTCTTTATGCAAAGGCAGCAGATTCTTTCTGCCCACCTTCGTTATTATACATAATCTGCCGTTCTTCAACAAGCACCGCTTTGCCTGCCGGCTCTGCCTGTCAGCTTACGGCGCGTTCAAGCCGCTTCAGGGCCAGCGCCATGGTGAGTCCCGGCAAAGTCCTGCTGCCTGTCACCTCGACGCCCAGCAGCTCGTTGATCTTCTTGAGCCGGTACTGCACGGTGTTCGTATGGATGTCCATGATCTGCGCCGTCTTGCCGGTGCTCATGCCCGCGTCCAGCACAAAGGTCTCCAATGTTTCCAGCAGCTGCTGCGTCTTGCTTCCGCCGCTCTGCCGGAACGGATCCAGCAGTTCCGCATAATTCTTATACACGAAGCCGCCCTGGATCTGGATATTGATGCAGTTGTTCACCAGCGTCAGTTCATACTTGGTAAAGACCCGTTTATACGGGAACACGTTCTGGGCGAAGGTCCAGCTTTCGTTGATCAGCTTGTAAGCGTCGCCTGCGCCTTCGATCCCGCTGATGCCCGTCACATGAAAGATCCTCGCGGATCTGTTTTCCTTGAGTTTGCTGAACAGTCCGTTGCAGTCAGCCTGCAGATCCCGGTCTTCCGCCGTGTCTTCTGTCTTCAGAATCATCCCGTAGGTCTCATCGCCCTCATCAATGTGCATGACCTCAAGATCCTTCTCCAACTCGAACGCTGCAAACGCACGGGACTCTTCGTCCTTGGGGATGCCTTTGCAGAAGAACGCGCTGATGATGTCGCCGCCTGCGATGCGCGACTCGTCCTGCAGGTTGTAGGCCAGGGATTTGTTTCCTCTGATCAGCGCCTTGATGAAGTCGGACTTGGCGTCCCGCTCCGGCGTGTACTTCCACATGCCCATGGCCAGCTCTATGATCTCGGCGAGTTTCGTGATCTCTCCCGCCGTGTATACGTCCTCATTGTCCACGATGAACATGAAGTATTTCTCGTTCCCGATATTCACCGGACCCCAGTAGGTCAGAACGCCGTTCACATCGATCTGCGTATAGACCTTGCCCGCGCTTCCGGCGAAGCTCTTCTCCCGGCCCAGGCGGATGGCGTCGGCGATGGTCGCCTTGTGCCTTGTCTCGACTGTAAGCACCGGATTGAAGTCTTCGCTCAGGATGATCAGCTGGAAGTCGTTGTTGATCGCCGCCTCCCGAACTGCGTCCGGAAAGCTGGAATGCTTTTCAAAATTCAGCAGGTGGAACACGGTGTTGTTGATGAGGGAGTTGGTGAAATTCTCTCCATAGAGCACGCTGTCCATGATGCCGGCGATGGCTTCGTCATAGGTGATCTCCGGCGCCATGCGGATGAGGGTCAGGCCCGCATCCGCGGCCGCCTGGATGACCTTGCTGTCGATATCCCGCGCAAAGAACACCGCCAGCGCCGGGCAGCCTCTGCGCGCGATGCGCTCCACGATCCTGCACTGTCTGGCAACGTCTTCCTTCGCTCCCAGAAAACCCGTCAGGAGCATCTCGTCCGTGCTGGCACCGTACAGATTCAGGTCCTTTTCTTCGGCGCTGTCGAATACGGAAACAGAGCTTACATTACCTGTAAGCCCTTCTTCATGCGTGAGAACCTCCGCTCCCGCAAAAGCATTCAGTTCGAGGCAGTCCTTCACTGTCAGTTTCATTCTTCGTCTTCCTCGTTCTTCTCCACAGCTGCTTCGGTCTCTTTGGCCTCTTCGGATTCCTCGGCCGCTTCGGTCCCTTCGGCCTCTTCGGATTCTTCGGCCGCTTCGGTCTCTTCGGCCTCTTCGGATTCCTCGGCCGCTTCGGATTCTTCGTCGTCTTCAGGCTCCGCAGCCTCTACGACCGGTTCGAATTCCGCATCCGGCAAGGATTCCTCTGCCTGCGCCTCTTCGGTTTCTTCTTCGGCCGGGAGTTCATCCGTCATGTCTTCGTCTTCTGCCGGTTCTTCCGTCTTTGGCGGCTTTTCCTTTTCGACCGGCGTCGGATCCTGGGTCATGTCGTTGTAGGTCATGATCCTGGGCTTGAACTTGGATTTTCCGCCTTGTTTCTCTATCATTTCGGACAGTTCGTCCAGTTTTTCCTGTTCCCGTCTGATCGCCTCTTCCTTGGCTCTCTGCTCGGCCTCCCGTGCTTCCTGTCTTCTCTTCTTGACAGCTGCCTTTGCTTCTTCCTTGTCCTTGGCCTTCTGTTCTTTTTTGGCCGCAGCGAACTCTTCCCCCAGTTCCTTCGGGGTCTTTTCGCCGTCGAACAGGGCTCTGAACTGATCGCCGTCGAGGGTCTCGATCTCGAGCAGGCCTTCTGCGACAGCCCTCAGCTGATCGATGTGCTCTTCCAGAATGGTGATGGCTGCATCGTATGCTTCCTCAACGATGGCCTTGACTTCTTCGTCGATCTCATTCGCGGTCTCTTCAGAGTATGCCTGCTTGGATGTGAAGTCTTTGCCCAGGAAGACCTCTTCGGAGGAGCTGTAGTTGACCGGTCCCAGCTTCTCGCTGAAGCCGTACTTGGTCACCATCTCTCTGGCGATGTCGGTCGCTCTCTGGATGTCGTTGGATGCGCCTGTGCTGATATCGTCGAGGGTGAGTTTCTCGGCAGCACGGCCGCCGAGCAGATGGATGATCTGCTCCCGCATTTCTTCCTTGGTTCCGTAGTACTTGTCTTCCTTCGGCAGGATCATTGTGAATCCGCCTGCTCTGCCTCTCGGAATGATCGTGATCTGGTGCACCGGATCAGACTTCGGCAGGCAGTGGGCAACGACTGCATGACCCGCTTCGTGGAAGGCGGTCAGCTTGCGTTCGTCCTCGCTGATGACTCTGCTCTTCTTCTCCGGTCCCGCGATGACCTTCGTGATGGCTTCTTCGATTTCCTCCATCCGGATCACCATGCCGTTTCTGCGCGCGGCAAGAAGCGCCGCCTCGTTGAGCATGTTTTCGATATCCGCCGGAGTGAACCCCGGTGTCCGTCTCGCCAGCACCTTCGGATCGACTCCTTCTGCCAGCGGCTTGTTGCGCGAGTGGACCTTGAAGATCTCTTCTCTTCCCGTAATGTCCGGAATGCCGATGACGATCTGTCTGTCGAAACGCCCCGGTCTGAGCAGCGCCGGATCCAGTACGTCCGGCCGGTTCGTCGCCGCCAGGATGATGATGCCCGAGTTCTCAGCGAAGCCGTCCATCTCGACGAGGAGCTGGTTCAGTGTCTGCTCTCTTTCGTCGTGGCCGCCGCCGAGTCCTGCGCCTCTCTTCCGTCCGACCGCATCGATCTCATCGATGAACACGATGCACGGCGCGTTTTTCTTGGCCTGATCGAACAGGTCTCTGACTCTCGACGCGCCCACGCCGACGAACATTTCCACAAAGTCGGAGCCGCTGATGGTGAAGAACGGTACGCCCGCTTCACCTGCGGTTGCTTTTGAAATATATGTTTTACCGGTTCCCGGAGGACCCACGAGCAGGATACCCTTCGGGATCCTCGCGCCAAGACTGTTATACTTGGCCGGATGTTTCAGGAAATCTACGATTTCCTCCAGTTCTTCCTTCTCTTCCTTCAGGCCGGCAACGTCCTTGAACGTGATTTTCTTCAGGTCTTCCTGTTTGGCCAGCTTGGCCCTTGATTTGCCGAAGGCCATCGCCTTGCCGCCGCCCCCCTGCTGCCGCATGATGAATACGAAGAACGCGACCATAATGCCGATCATCAGCAGTGTCGGCAGTAGTGTGAGCCATACGGACTCCTGCTTCGGCGGATCGCTGTCCAGTTTAAGTGTCCCCGCATCCACCTGAGGCATGATGTACGCATCATATATGTAGTTCAGATCGACGGCGCTGTTGACATAAGCGTAGACGATTTTTCCGTCTTCAAGCTTTGCTGTCAGCTTCGTCTCTGTGACATTGATGCTCTCGACCTCGTTTGCCTTCAGGTGACTGATCATCGTCGATGTTTTGATCTGTTTCATTCCCTGATCGCCATCCGAATTGAAGAACCAGAAGAACCCCAATACGATCGCGAAAATCAGGAGATAAATGATGATGTTTTTCCCTAATCTTCCTCTGTTCAAATTATTATGTCCTCCATGTTTTTTCCCTGCGGCGCAGCTTTTGGCGTCCGCTTGTGCTACCCCTTGCTATATTTTTCCTTTGTTGTTTATGTACAAATTAGCATGTTATTTTATCATGAAATTTATACTTTCATCAACAAAAATCTGACGGTTCCTTTGCCGACACGCAGCAGATATCCGTGTGGGAATTCGACGGTTTTGCCGCCGGTCTTCCCCAGGATGATCTTGTCGGCTGCAGCGAGGCGTTCGGCTGTGATGTCCTGCGTCAGGCCGATCTCGCCGAAAGCCTTCAGAACGATCCTGTGCCGCAGTGCCTCATGGCATTCGGCTAGTCCGCGCCAGTCGAGGGCGATGGCCGCATCCGCTCCTGTGTCCGTCTCTGATTTCTGCTCCGCCGGCACGCGCAGCCGCTCATACGCCTGCGCCGTTTCCTCCCAGAAGTACGCCTTGTCCGCCGCGGCGATCTTCGCCATGCGGACCAGCCCCTCCCGGAAATTCGTGTTGTATTTTTCCTCGATATATGGAATCAGGTCCAGTCTGATTTTGTTCCTCGTGTAGAGCTCTTCGCTGTTCGTGTGATCCGTGACGGGCTGCAGCTCCATCGCGCTGCAGTATTCCTCAACGTCCTCCCGCCGCACATCAAGCAAAGGCCGGATGATCCGGTATGTGCCGCCCGGTTCGCCTTCGCCGCCGGGGCGCTTCTCCTCGCGCATGTACGCCATGCCTGCCAGACCGTCCATGCCCGTCCCGCGAAGGATCCTGAACAGTACTGTCTCCGCCTGATCATCCGCATTGTGACCGACCGCGATTTTCACGCTGCTGCGCAATGGACTTCCGCAAACTGCGCCCTCACCGCCGCAAGTGTTCGCAGCTTCCTCAGCCACCTGCCAGAACGCGTCGTACCGCGCTTTGCGCCCGGCTTCCTCGCTGGTCATGCCCAGCTGCTCCGCCAGCCCGTTGCAGTCCACGGTGAACACTCTGGGGGTCAGGCCGACGCCTGCGCAAAGTCTCTCCACGTAATCCTGGTCTTCTTCTGCCGCACCCGGTCTGAGCTGGTGGTTGACGTGCACCGGATGGATGGTAAGATCCATTTCTTCCTTCAGTTTGAGAAGCACATGAAACAGGCACACCGAATCGGGCCCTCCTGACAGGCCGATCACGATATGGTCACCCTTCTCTATCAGATTGTGCTCGCAGATCGTCTCCCGGATCTGCTTCTCTGCTTTTAACATAGCTCTCTATTCCGGTTTCTTTTTCCTGCACTTGACGACCCTGTCGCGTCCCGCCAGGTCGTGTATGATCTCCGGTACGCTGTACCTGTCCGTTTCCATGATCATCTTGCGGAGCGCTTCACCCTGGTCGAAACCGATCTCCATGAACAGCCATCCCCCGCTCTTCAGATAATCGTGTGCGTCTGCGAT
Source organism: uncultured Eubacteriales bacterium (assembly GCA_902786815.1). GTDB lineage: Bacteria > Bacillota > Clostridia > Peptostreptococcales > Anaerovoracaceae > Lentihominibacter. The sequence goes on along the minus strand of CADADV010000014.1, from coordinate 23,071 downwards.
GATCCTTCTGTAGTAGTCCAGTCCGTCCTCGCCGCCGTCCAGGGCCAGCATCGGCTCGTGGCTTTTGACTTCTTCCTGCAGCATCGCGATGGAACTGCGCTTGATATAGGGCGGATTGCTCACGATCATGTCAAACCTCTGCACGCGGGAGCCTTTGCCCTGCAGCTTCGCCGGCCACAGCGGCCTGCCTGAGCTGTCTGAACCGGAGCTTCCTGACGGGTCTGCTTTTGGATCCATCTGATCGCCGGATTTGACTGCCGCAAACAGATCGCCGCAGACAAAGTCTATGTCGGCGCGGTTCTTCCGCGCGTTCTCACCGGCCATAGCCAGCGCTTCCTTGCTGACATCAGAAGCGGTGACAGAGATGTCCTCGCAGATCTTAGCCAGCGAAACGCCGATGGCGCCGCTGCCGCAGCAAAGATCCAGCACATCGTATTCCGGCGGGGAGCTGAACATCCGGAACAGCTTGCCGCGCTTTTGTGCTTTTGCATGAACTGCGCTTTTGCGTTCATCGATCAGCGTCCGGGCCGCCTCAGTCACCAGGATCTCTGTCTCCTGCCGCGGGATCAGCACCTCCGGACTGACTTTGAATTCGAAGCCCATGAACTCCTGCGTGCCCGTGATATGCTGCAAAGGCACCCGCGCCGCTCTTGTGTCGATCAGTTTGAAATACGCTTCCTCGGTCCCTTTGTCGGCCTCCTGTTCTTTGTTCAGGAACAGGACGACTCTGTCGCATCCCTTCAGGAAGCAGTACAACTCCTCAGAGTCGATGCGCGCATCCATAACGCCCGCCTTCGACAGTCTGTATTCGCCTTCTTTGATCAGAACTCTTGTCTTCATCTATCTTCTATCTGCCTTTTATCTTCCAATCTCCCACACATGCGGGTACTCGTATCTTGTTTCTTCCCGGATCGTATATTTCCGCGGAGGCGTATCGTCGCACACGGCTTTGACGGCCTCGATCGCGACCTCCAGCATCTCATCGTCAGGCTCCGCAGTGGTGATTTTCTGCAGCCACAGGCCCGGCATGCTGAGGATCTTGACCACCCAGTTGTCGCTTCGTCCCGCCCACTTCAGGAGCTCATAGGACAGCCCCGCGATCACCGGGAGCAAAAGCAGTCTGGTCACGATCCGGACCCAAAGCACCGGCCAGCCCAGCAGAACATGGCAGGCAAGCGCAATGATAAACACGAACATGAGAAAGCTCGTTCCGCACCGCGGATGCAGGGTCGGATACTGTCTGCATTCTTCCACTGTCAGGTATTTCAGATCCGGCATTGCAGGCGCGCCGCCGCTTTCACCGCCGCCCTGCCGCGGCAGGTTTTCGAAGGCGTGGATGGTTTTGTGCTCCGCGCCGTGAAAGCGGAAGACCCGCTTCATGTCCGGCATAAAGGACACGGCCCAGATGTAGCCGATGAACAGGGCGATCCTGAGCAGTCCTTCCACCAGGTTGATCCAGATGACGTTTGTTGTCACCAGTTTGGTGATCGATGCCACCCAGGTCGGCAGCAGGATGAAAACGCCGATCGAAAAAGCCAGCGCGATGACAACTGAAAAAGTGATCAGGAGTTTCCAAAGGGCCTCGCTGCCGAACTTTTTCTCAAACCAAAGCTCGAATTTGCCGGGCTCGTACTCTTCGTCGTCGTACTCTTCCAGGATGTTTGCCGAATCCATCAGCGTCTTCGTTCCGTATACGAGAGAATCGACAAACGCCACAACGCCCCGCAGGAGCGGGATCTTCATCCACTTCCCGTAGGTCTTCGTCTTCTTTGTTTCGATTTCGATATTGCCGCCAGGAACGCGCACCGCGAGGGCTGTCTTCTTTTCGCCCTTCATCATGATGCCTTCCATGACGGCCTGTCCTCCCATCTTCGTCGGACAGGCTTCTTTGATAAATATTTTCTTCAGGTCCATCTAACAGGTCCGTTTTTTCTCTTTCTTATTTGAATCTTCCTATTTGAATCTTACTTTCTGTATTACCTCAATAAAGGTCTGGTTGTCCCTTGTCATCTGCAGGTTGTCCAGGATCGCTTCTGTCGCTTCCATGTTGTCTCTCCCGCCGAGGGCTCTCCTCATCGCCCATACAGCCTGCATCTCATCCTGGTTCATGAGCAGGTCTTCACGCCGTGTCCCGGATTTCGCCAGATCGATGGCCGGGAAGATCCTCTTCTCTGACAATCTTCTGTCCAGGAACAGTTCCATGTTGCCGGTGCCCTTGAATTCTTCGTAGATCAAGTCGTCCATGCGGCTTCCGGTCTCGACCAGCGCCGTTGCCAGGATCGTCACGCTGCCGCCTTCCTCCAGTTTACGTGCGGCGCCAAAGAACTTCTTAGGTTTGTGCAGCGCGCCCGGATCAAAACCGCCGCTGAGGGTTTTGCCGGATGGCGGCACGACCAGGTTATAAGCTCTGGCAAGACGGGTGATGCTGTCCAGCAGGACCACTACATCGCGGCCCTGTTCCGCCAGTCTCTGCGCCCGGCCCAGGACCATCTCGGCAACCTTGACATGATGCTGCGGCATCTCGTCGAAGGTGGAGTAGATGACCTCACTCTTTTCGTTGATCAGGCTGCGCTTGAAATCCGTGACTTCCTCCGGTCTCTCATCGACCAGGAGGACGATCATTTCGACTTCCGGATAGTGCTTTTCGATGCTGTTGGCGATCTTCTTCAGGAGCACCGTCTTTCCTGCTTTTGGCGGGGCGACGATCAGGCCTCTCTGGCCTTTGCCGATCGGTGCGATCAGGTCGATGATCCGCAGGCTCAGTTCATGCCTGCCGTCCTCCATGACCAGTTTTTCGTTCGGGAATATCGGAGTCAGCCGGTTGAAGTCCGGGCGGCGGATGGCTGCGCCGGGTTCTTCGTCGTTGACGCTGACCACATACAGCAGCGCGCCGAATCTGGCGTCGCCCTTCGGCGGCCGGCAGATACCCTTGACCTTGTCGCCTGTCTTAAGATTGAATCTTCTGATCTGGGCCGGCGCCACGTATATATCTTTATCACTCGTCAGGAAATTGTTGAACCGCAGGAATCCGAATCCGTCTTCAGCCATGTCCAGGATGCCTTCTGCCTCATAGCGGTCGTCCTTATCCGGAACCACCTGCTCCGGCGCCTTGTCGCTTTTGCGATTGTCGCCCTTTCGGCCGTCTCCTCTGCGCCCCTCGCGGCCGCGTCTTCTGTGTCTTGGCTGCTCCGCCTGTTCTTCGGCTGCCGGCTCGGCGGCCTGCTCTTCTGCAGTCGCTTCTGCTGTCTCTGCCGCTTGCTCGGCAGCTGCCGGTTCAGAGGCAGGCTCTTCCGCGGCCGCTGCGGCACGCTCGGCGGTCCGCACTTCTGCCGGTTCTGCGGCCTGCTCGGTGACTGCTGGTTCCGCAGCCGGCTCTTCTGCAGGTTTTTCGGCCGGCTTTTTTTCTGCCTTTTTCTTTTTCGTATTTTTCCGTGTCACAGACGTCTGCTTTTTCGCAGCCTTCTGCTCTGCTGGCTTCTCTTCTGCAGTCTTTTTGTCTGCTGCAGGCTCTGCCGGCTTCTCTTCTGTTGCAGGTTTCTCCTCATCGATCATGAGCGCAGCAACAAGCTCGGCCTTCCGCATCTTCTGATAATCTTTCAGACCGAAGGTCTTCGCAATTTCCTTAAGCTCAGCTACTTTTTTCGACTTTAAAGTAGCCTCGTCCATTGTTTTCCACATACTAAGAGTCCTTTCAGAATAAAACAGATGGGTTGAATGGGATTATTTAATAGATTTAACGCGTATATATTACACTATGCACACTGTTTTTTCCACCACAAAATGTCTGTTCTGAATGAAAACCATTCTTTTCCCCGCAAGTTCCCCGCGAGCGAGACGCCGCAGAAATATCGCAACTGCGGAACAAATTCTGCGGTTGTCCGCTCGTGCCGCCCTCTCCATCAGCAAATTCCCGCAGATATTTAGCAACATCGAAGCAAACGAAAGAGACCGCCGCGGGCGCGTCGTCCTGCAGGCGGTCTCTGATGTGTACATGTATTCGATCTTATTTGCTGTAATCGAAGAATCCAACGCCGGTCTTCATTCCCAGCTTGTTCGCTCTTACCATCTTTCTGAGCAGCGGATTCGGTCTGTACTTCGGATCACCGTATTCATTGAACAGTGTTTCCATGATTGCCAGGCAAACGTCCAGTCCGATCAGGTCGCCCAGTGCGAGAGGTCCCATTGGGTGGTTTGCACCAAGCTTCATTGCTGTGTCGATGCCCTCTGCGGAAGCAACGCCGTCAGCCAGGATGCCAACTGCTTCATTGATCATCGGGATCAGAACTCTGTTGACAACGAATCCCGGAGCCTCAGCTACTTCTACCGGAGTCTTCTTCAGGCTTTCTGTTGCTGCGATTACTGCGTCCTTGACTTCATCGGAAGTTGCGATGCCCTTAACGACCTCGACCAGCTTCATTGCCGGAACCGGGTTGAAGAAGTGCATGCCGATGACCTGTGCCGGTCTGGATGTAACAGCCGCGATCTCAGTGATGGAGAGTGCGGATGTGTTGGTTGCCAGGATCGCGTCGTCCCTGCAGACCTTGTCCAGCTCTGCGAACAGTTCCTTTTTCTTATCCATGTTCTCTGTGGAAGACTCGATGATCAGATCGCAGTCTGCCAGAACATCAAAGGTGGTACCGCCGGAGATCCGTCCCAGTGTAGCAGCCTTGTCATCCTCGGTGATCTTCTCTCTGGAGACCATCTTGGTCAGGTTCTTGTCGATCTTAGCCAGAGCACCGTCAATGTACTCCTGCTTGCTGCTTCTGATGACTACATCATAGCCAGCTGCCGCACATACCTGAATGATGCCGGATCCCATTGTACCTGTTCCCATAACGCCAATTTTCTTCATAATATTTTCCTCCTTAGCCAATCATTAAGATTGTTAAAATATTAACTCTTTGAGTGCAAAACCATTATATAACGCGCTACAATCTTTGTAAAGACCTTCACGTGGTAAACAATTTTTTAACAAATTCCGAGCCGTTTATTTGATGCAAAAGCCTCCGCGCCGCGTTGGTCCCGCCGCGCAGGTCCGGCTTAGTCAAGCAGATTGTGCATCTCTCTCTTATAGGCTTCCACGCCCGGCTGATCGAACGGGTTCACTCCGTTGAGCATCGCCGTGATAGCGCAGGTAGTCTCCAGGAAGTAGATCAGCTGTCCGAAATTGTAAGCGTCCAGCTTCGGCACGTGCACCTCTGCGATGGGGATGTCCGCCTGTCTGTGGGCGTTGGTCACGCCGCCGATCATCGCTTTGTTGATCTCCTCCACAGTCTTGCCCTTCTGAGGCCCACCCGGGATTTCGATGGTTACTGCCGGCTCATCGACGATCATGAGCGTCTCCATGAAGATCTGCTGTCCTTCCTGCATGTACTGTCCCATGGAATGCAGATCCGTGGAATAGAGCAGGGATGTCGGCATCATGCCTTTGCCTTCCTTGCCTTCGCTCTCGCCGAAGAGCTGCTTCATCCACTCGCCCAGGTACTGCAGTCTGGAATTGCACAGCGCGAAAACTTCGACAACTTTTCCCTTTTTCTCCATCAGATGACGGACAATGGCGTAATCTGCCGCGCCTGCATCCCATTCGGTCGACTCTGCACAGTCTCTGGCGCCGTCAAGGAATTCAATGATATCGATTCCGGATACTGCCATCGGCAGAAGTCCCACCGGCGTGGCGATAGAATATCTGCCGCCGATATCTCCCGGAACAGGCAAAGTCGCATAACCGAACTCATTCGCCTCTGCACGCAGGGTTCCTGTCTCTTCATCAGTGATGGCGATGATGTGCTTGGCTGCTTCCTCTTCGCTTCCGTATTTTTCGGCCATCAGCGGTTTGACCACCTCGAACGCGGTCCGGACTTCCATGGTGTTTCCCGACTTGGAAATCACGCAGAGGATCGTTCTCTTCTTCCGGATCTCTTCCAAAGTCTCCCAATAGTAATCTGTGCACAGGTTGTTGCCAAGGAAACGGACTTCGATGCCGGATGCGGCTTTCGGCAGCGCCTCAATGGCTGCCTTTGCGCCCATGTAGGATCCGCCGATTCCGATGACCACCAGCAGCTCCGCGCCGTCCTTGATGATCTCAGCGATTTCCTGGATCTTGTCCAGTTCTTCCTGGTTTCTGTTCACCGGGGCTTTGACCCATCCGGTCATTGGTTCATTGCCGGACCAAAGCCGATCCAGCGCTTCGCCTGCTGCCGGCCGCATTGCTTCGATCTCTGCAGCCGGGATCCCTGTTTTGTCTACTTTCGAAATGATATTCATACACTCTATCCTTTCTTGATCTATTCTTTCCTGATCCGGCGCCGCATTCTGCTGCGCCTCCATTATTAACGCTTTGATTCTACGCTTTGATTCTAGCTATAGTACAGGTTGTTCGTGACATACTCCGGATCGCTGGTCACATCGATGCCCAGACCCTTGAGAGTCTTCTCGTCCTTGTCACTGAGGATGGCGGTGCAGTGCGCCATGCATCCTCTGAGCTCGCCGATCTTGTTGAGCGCTGCCTCCGCCGTCGGGTTTGTCGTAGCGGAGATGGTGAGCGCGGTCAGGACCTCCTCACAGTTCAGGGAAGACTTGTCCGCCTGCAGAAGCTCTGTCTTCAGGTTCTGGATCCGCTCGAGGATGTTCGGGGAGATGAGATGGATCTCATCGGCGATGCCGCTCATGTATTTGGCTGCGTTCAGGATGGCTGCAGCTGCTGCCACCATGCGCCTCGAACTGCGTCCGGTGATGACCGTGCCGTCGTCAAGTTCCATCGCTACGGCGACCACATTGGCATAGCGCGCGTTTTGCTGACGTTTCTTTTCGGCAAACTCCCGCGCCGGGAGAACGACCGGACGGTCCTCGACCTTAAGGTCCATTTCATCCATCAGCAGTTTCTGCCGCTCCAGTGTATCCGCTCCGATCCTGCCTTTCTTGAAATCGCATTCCGCGATGATATATCTTCTGATGATCTCCTGACAGGCCGCTTCCCGGCAGACATCGTCGTCAATGATCCCGAAGCCCGCTCTGTTCACGCCCATGTCCGTCGGCGATTTGTATTCCGCTTCCGCGCCGGTGATCCTCTCGATGATTCTCTTCACGACAGGGAACGCCTCCAGATCGCGGTTGTAGTTCACAGCCTTTTCGCCGTAGGCTTCCAGATGGAAGGAGTCGATCATGTTCACGTCCTTCAGATCCGCAGTAGCCGCTTCATAGGCCACGTTCACCGGATGCTTGAGCGGCAGGTTCCAGATCGGGAAAGTCTCGAACTTGGCGTATCTGGCTTTGCGTCCGCGGGTGTACTCGTGGTAGAGCTGGGACAGACTTGTCGCCAGCTTGCCGCTTCCGCCGCCCGGTCCCGTTACGACGATCAGCGGCTTCGTCACTTCGATATACGGATTGGCGCCGTAGCCCTCATCGCTTACGATGGTGTCCACATCGGTCGGGTAGCCTTTGGTGAAACGGTGTTTATAGGTTTTGATCCCGCGCTGCTCCAGTTTGTTGATGAACTTGACCACGGCGGGAGAATCCTCTTCGTATCTTGTGACGACGACGCTGTTGATCTGAAGGTCGTACTTCCGGAACATATCGATCAGGCGGAGCACTTCCAGATCGTAAGTGATCCCGAAATCCGCTCTCGTCTTGTTCGTCGTAATGTCTCCGGAATAGACGCAGATGATGATCTCCGCCTGGTCCTTCATCTTCTGCAAAAGCTTTATCTTGGCGTTTTCGTCAAATCCCGGCAGCACCCGCATGGCGTGCTTGTCCTGCACCAGCTTGCCGCCGAATTCCAGATAGAGCCGGTCGCCTCCGCCCTGCTGGATCCGTTCGAGGATGTACTTCGACTGCTCCTCGATATACTTTTCCGCACTGAAACCAATCTTCCGCATGTTGATCACTTCCCTTCCTGTTCTGTGCAGTTATCCTGCACAGTCGTATATATAAAATCTATTTTTAACATAGTAAGAACCCGTCATGGCAGTGTCTGACACGGCCGGGGAGCCTTTGCATTATTGCTGCATGACGGTGATGTTGATGCGGTTCCTGCCTTCGAGCAGTCCTTTGAGGCTGACTTCGTAGTCGATCTCCAGTTCCCCGCAGCCTTCTTCTGAAACGGTGCTGCTGAGCGAGGTCGTCAGGATCTCGATCTCGATCGGTCCGAAAGGCGTGTCGTAGAAGCCTACGTTGCGCTTTCCCTTCTCAAACACCAATTCGTTGCCCATGCCTGCCCCGTCGCCGAACCGTTTCATCTGAACATCCTTCTCCCTGAGACGGAGCCTGGTCCTGCATCCGGGGATGCCGCTGAACTCGCTTTCCTCGTAGAGAAGGTAAGTTGTATTATTGCGCCTGTACAGCTTGGCCTCGGTGATGAATTCCATTTCTTCCTCACCGGCTTCCTTGCTCATCTGGCTGCTTTTGATCTTGATCAGTACATCTTTCGCGTTCACTCTGTCCCTCCTTTTTCGCTTTCGCGTTTCCCCTGTTTATAACTTTTTTATTGTACCATATTTCCCGGCGCTTTGGGCGCGTGAAATGAAAAAACCGGGGCGCATCTTTCGATGTTCCCCGGTATCGCCTGCATTCGTATTTTAGTTGTCCTCACCCATCCAGTCTTCAAGTCCAGGCATCTGCTGCTGATCCTGGTTGTCCTGCTGCTGGTTCTGGCTGTTCTGCTGCTGGATCTGCTCCTTCGTCTTTTCCTGCAGTGTGATCGTCAGGTCTTTCGTCTCGCCGTCACGGACGATGGTATATTTCAGCTTATCGCCGACCTTGTGAGAGGAGATGACAGATGTCAGATCGTCTATGGATGTGATCTGGTGATCGTCTATCGCAAAGACAACATCTCCTGCCTTAAACCCGGCTGCTTTGGCCACCTTGGTGTCAACGGAATAGATATAGACTGTTCCGCCGGACTCGCCGCCGAACAGGAAGTCCAGTCCGCTGCTGCCTTCTGTATAGGTCATGCCCGTCCACGGCTGGCCGCTGACATAACCCTTATCCATCAGCTGATGCGCTACGCTGGCCGCCGTATTGATCGGGATGGCGAAGCCAAGTCCCTCTACATCGGAGCCTGCAGATTTCGCAACTACCAGGCCGATGAGCTGACCGTCTCCGTTGAAGAGTCCGCCGCCGGAGTTGCCCGGGTTAATGGAGCTGTCCGTCTGCAGAAGCTTCATGGTCTTGCCGTCGATGGCAAGCTCACGGTCTGTCGCGCTGATGATTCCTGCTGTGACTGTTCCGCCCAGTTCTCCCAGCGGATTGCCGATGGCAACGGCCATGTCTCCGACCTGGAGCTGGTCGCTGTTGCCGTATACGGCAGGCGTCAGTCCTGTGGCTTTGATCTTGAGCACGGCCACGTCGTTCGTCTGATCGGTCCCGACCAGCGTCGCTTCATAGGAGTGTTTATCGCTCGTCGTAACGGTGATCTTGTTCGCGCCGTCGATGACGTGGTTGTTCGTCATGATGTAGCCGTCTTTGCTGATGATGACGCCGCTTCCCGCGCCCTCAGTAACATACTGCTGCATCCAGCTGTCGCTTACCATGCCTTCTGTCCGGATCTCTACGACGCTCTTCTGTGCAGTCTTCGTAATCTCCTGGATCGTCATGTTGCTGCCTGTTGCGCTCTGCAGATTGAATCCTGCCGACTCCACTTCACCTGCGCTGTCTGCCACGTCAGCCGTTTCTGTCGCCGCGGTGTTCGCGGTCGGGCTGCTTTCCATATGGCTTCCGATGTATCCGCCGCCGATGCCGAACACGCAGGAGATCGCCATGCAGGAAGCAATCAGCAATCCAAGCGCCTTTCTGCTCATTGTCACAGGCTTTGACGGCTTGCGTGTTTTCTTGATTTTGCGTTTGATGTCGCCAATGTTTTTGCTGGCTGCACTGGCTGCACCGGCTGCCTTTGCCGCGCCGCCGGCTGCTCCCGAAACGCCCTGTGAGAAGAAGTTCCCTCCTTCCGCTCTTGCTCTGCCTCCGGACCATCTCGCTGAGGCTCCCGCTTCAGCAGCGGCTCCGGCTGCTCCCGCACCCGGCCTGAAGTTTTCGCGCGGATCTCTATAGCGTCCTTCCTCTTCTGTCGGCGTCTGCGGCTGCTCGCTTTTGGCGAACGGATCTTCTCCGCCGTATGCCTGCGCACCGCTTTGTTCTTCCTGAACGTCCTTGCCGAGGACCTCCTCGACATTGATGCCGGCCCCGCGGAGTTCTTCCTCGCTGAAAATGTCGCTCAGCCCGTCGTCCTGGATCGTATCCGCTGTCACAAAGGACGGGTTCTCCGCGATCGGTTCCGGATCCTTCAGGATGAAGTTCGGTTCATAATCTGTTCTGTTTTCGTTATTGTTTTCTTCCATACTGTCTGTACCTCTTAACTGCCTGTGCCTCTTAGCACAGTCTGCTATTTCCCGGGTCTTCTATTTTAATACCTCTTTGAGCATACTATAGCACTTGAATATGTTGGTTTTGTGTTGAAGTTGTATTAATATATTGTTAAGTCTGTATTGTAACGGAGGCACCTGATGAACGACGAAAACAGAAACGAAACGGTCTGCTCCGACCTGTGCCGCAGCTGCATCGACTGCGCGTCCGGGGCATGTGACGGCAAGCACGGGACGTTCCCCGACTTCTGCCTGACTGCCGCTATTCTCGAAGGCGGTCCAGGGTCCGAACTCTGCGCGGAAGCGGTGGACCGATACCTCAACGACCCCGAAGACAGTCTTATCGCAAAAGCATCCGCGGCTGTTGAGTTCGAGAACTACTGCAAACTCACCCGCGTGGAGGAGATCTGCGAGTTCGCTGACAAGATCGGCGCGCATAAACTGGGCATCGCCACCTGCGTGGGGCTTTTGCGCGAGGCACGGACTGCTGCGAAGATCTTCCGGCACCGCGGCTTCGAGGTGTACGGAGTCGCCTGTAAAGTGGGTGCGGTCAGCAAGACCTCCATCGGTCTCGATCCTGTTCAGGAAACCCTCGGCCCGCACATCTGCAACCCGATCCTGCAGGCGAAGCTTCTGAACGAACAAAAGACCGATCTAAATATCGTGATCGGTCTTTGCGTGGGCCATGACAGCCTCTTTTACAAATATTCGGATGCGCTCTGCACGACGCTCGTGACAAAGGACCGGGTCCTCGGCCACAATCCTGCCGCTGCGCTGTACCAGGCGGACGGTTACTACAGCAAGCTTCTGAAGTAGTCTGTTGCTTACTCGTATTCATAGACGTCGCCGGTATATGCATCGACGGCGTACTCATAGTGTACGCCCTCATACTGGTACGCGATATCATACTCCGTTGCTCCGTCGTCAGTATTGAGCTGCACGCTTATGTCATCGACATCATCTACATACAGGCCCTCAACATCGAGCGCGTTTTCCAGCGCTTCACTTTCGGTGAGCATCTCGTCCGCTGAGGCCTCCGTTGCTTCTTCGACGGTTGCTTCTGCCGTCGTCTCCTCTGTCGTCTGCTCCCCGCCGGATGATCCGCATCCTGCCATTCCAAACAGCATCATGACGCAGATGATCAAACCTGTAATGAACCATGCTGAAGTTGTTTTCTGTTTCATCGTTTCCTCCTGTTTATTGCTGCTCTGCACGTACCAGGGTGTCGCCTTCGTATTGCAGTGTCATGCTGATTTCGTCCGCGCCTTCGAGGAGCGGTTTCAGAAACAGCCTGTCTCCTTCCCACATGGGAAGATCCATCAGCTCCCCTTCGGGGACCCAGCGCAGCTGTCCCTCGCTGCAGGCGGGAAGTGTTTCAGTCTGCGCGCCGCAGACTTCCGCACGGTAGAGATACATGTCCTCATCCTCCCAGGTGTCAGAAATGAAATGGATCACGCCGCAGAAATGATAGGACGCAGGCGTTAGCCCGGTCTCTTCCCGGACCTCCCGCAGCATGCATTCGTCCGGCGTCTCTCCCGGCTCGAACTTTCCCCCGACGCCGATCCACTTGCCTTCGTTCGGATCATCTTTCTTCTTGTTCCGGTAGAGCATCAGGTACTCTCGTTTCCCTTCCCCTGCACGGCGGCGGATGTAACATAAGGTTGCCCGTTTCATTTTATTTCCTCCTGCATCACTTTCTATTATACACGGAACGGAACGTTTCCACTCGATCATTTTTTGATGTATAATGCATTCAGGAAGCGAAAACGCGCTGAAGGGAGGTAACATCATGAAAATGAAAATCACACCTCGCATACTGTCGGGCACGATCGAAGCCATGCCTTCCAAATCGCACGCCCACAGACTCCTCATCGCCAGAAAGCTTGCGGAGCTGCAGGGAAACCCGCGCAAAGACCGCGTAGAGATCCCGGCGTTCTCCGATGATATCGAAGCGACGATCGCGTGTCTTTCCCAACTGGGGAAAAACACGCCGTATCTGGAATGCGGGGAGAGCGGCTCTACCCTGCGCTTTTTGCTGCCTGTCGTCATGGCGCTCAAAAGCAGCGCGACCTTCCTGGGAACCGGGCGTCTGCCCGACCGGCCGATTTCACCGCTGAAGGAAGAAATGGAGCGTCACGGATGCCGGTTCCGCATGGGCAATCCCAAGAACACCGACCGCTTCAAAGAGATCTGCACAGTAAACGGCAGGCTTGAAGCCGGCGACTATGTGATCGCCGGAAATGTCAGCTCGCAGTTCATCACAGGACTGCTGCTTGCCCTGCCGCTGCTCGAAGGAGACAGCACCCTGACCCTCACCACAGAACTCGAATCAGCAGGCTACGTGGAGATGACGCTGGATGTCCTGCACGACTTCGGCATCGAGATCGAGGTTTCCTGCACGGAAGGCGGATTCCTGAAATACACGATCCCCGGAGATCAAGTTTACCATGAAAAGCCCGGGCTTTCCCTTGACGGCGACTGGTCGAACGCGGCGTTCTGGCTTGCAGCGGGCAGCCTGTCCGGAGACATAACAGTAACAGGACTCCGTATGGAGTCCTGCCAGTGGGATAAAGAAATCGTAAATGTTATGGCGCAGATGGGTGCCGATCTTGACTTTCAGCCGCAGGTGGACGGTACGGTCTCGATCCGCTCACGCGCGTCCATCCTGAAAGGCACGGAAACCGATGTCACGCAGATCCCTGATCTAACGCCGGTCCTTGCTGTGCTCATGTCCTTCGCTGAAGGCACGTCCATGATCACCCACGCCCAGCGGCTGCAGTTTAAGGAATCAAATCGCCTGAAGGCGATCTATTCTGTACTGTATAATCTTGATGCAGATATCTCTTACGGAGGGGATTGGCTCTCCTTCACAGGCAAGGCCTTCCTCGAAGGCGGTACTGTCGACAGCTTCGGAGATCATCGTGTCGCCATGGCCGCAGCTATCGCGTCCTGCCTTTGCCGGGAGCCCATCTACCTGACGAACCCGATCGCAGTGACCAAATCCTATCCGGATTTCTACAAAGATTTCGCCGCACTGGGCGGCGAAATAGAATACTGATTCTGTTTTCGGTTGACAACTGCTAGAACTGATCCGTGTATGCAGCCGTGATCTCACGGGTGTACTCCGTAAACTTTTCCGTCATCTTCGCGAAATACTTTTCGTAGGCTTCACCATCGTCCTCAGTGCTTTTGAGCATGGTGTCGACCATCTGATCCTTGTATTTGTCATAGATTTTTTTCAGGCCGTCGATCCTGTCCTGCGTCTCGTCGTACAGTTCGCTCTTCGAAATCGAACTCGCCTTGTCATTCAGTTCCTCGACATACTTCTCGGTCGCTTTTTTCATCTCTTTGTCGCAGGTTTTGTAGATTTTTTTGTATGGAGATTTTGCATCTTTATCAGGCTTGTCGGATTTGTCCTTGTCTTTCTCCTTGTCCTGAGGACTCCACTGCACTGCATCATTATCAGCGTCGTCGCTGTCGGAATCATCGTCCTCGTCGGAATCTTCGTCTTCGTCAGAGTCTTCGTCCTGGTCAGAATCCTCGTCCTCGTCAGAGTCCTCGTCTTCGTCCTGATCCTTATCCCCGTCTGTATCCTGTGCCGCGCCTCCCGCAGGTGTGGTGATCTCTACGGTCTCTTCGACCGCATCGCTTCCGCCGCAGGCGCACATGCAAAAGCACATCAGCACGCTGATGAGTATCGCTATTAACTTTTTCGCTGTTTTGATTGAAATCATACTTGTTCTTTCTGTTTATTTCTGTATCCAGTCCAGATCGCGCATGGCCGGGAATCCGTATGCGCCCTCGGCGCTCTCTGCCGCCCGGATGATCGCTTCGCTCATGACGTCCGCCGCAAGTGTTCCGACCAGATCCTGATCGACAGGTTCGCTGCCGGCAGAGACCGCATAGATGCTGTCGCCGTCTGCGGAGGTATGGACCGGCCGGATGGACCGGGCGTATCCGTTGTGCGCCATGCTTGCGATCTTGCAAAGCTGCGTTTTGTTGAACGCCGCGTTCGTGACCACGACGCCGATCGTCGTATTGCCGGTGAATTTGTTTTCGACGACGTCCAGACTCTGCGACATGAGTTCCACGGTGTCGCGGAAGCCTTTGCCGTCTTCCGTCAGGAGTCCTGCGATCTTCTGTCCGTTCTTCCAGTCATAGATGTCGCCCAAAGCGTTCAGCGCCACGATCGCGCCGATCCGGAAGGATCCGATCTCGATCGCGTAGCTTCCGATGCCTGTCTTCATGCAGCATTCCATACCGGCCATTTTCCCCACTGACGCGCCGCATCCGGCGCCGTAATTGCCGTCCCGGTAATTGGGCGCTTCCATTGCCAGTCTGGCCGCTTCATAGCCCATTTCCGGCTGCGGCCGGACATCGCATCTTCCTACGGTCAGATCAAACAGATCCGACTGGGCTACCAAAGGCACTTTCGTAACACCCACATCGAAACCGATGTCATGCTCCTCCAGATACTGCATCACGCCGCTTGCCGCACCAAGACCAAAAGCACTGCCGCCGCCCAGCAGGACCGCGTGGATGGTTTGCGCTGCGGTCTGCGGATCCAGCAAATGCGTGTCTCTGGACGCGGGTCCGCCGCCTCTGACGTCCAGTCCGGCACACATGCCTTCTTCCGATATGAGCACAGTGCATCCAGTCGCCGCTTCGCGGTCTTCTGTCTGTCCTATATGAATATTGCCAACTTCCTGAATCGGGATCTCTTTTCGGACCATTGCCATACTGTCTGCTCCTTTATCAGTCTGATGACGTCGGGATATACTTGGCGATCTGCTGGGCTACATTCGGCAGCGGAAGCGTCTGCAGCCAGATGTTTCCCGGACCTTCTACAATCGTATTGAAGAGTCCTTCTCCGCCGAAGATCATGTTCTTCGCACCCTTGATGCGCTCAATGTGGAATTTTACGCTGCTTCCCATGATCGCCAGGTGCGGGCCATCGATGACTTTGACCTGTCCCGGAGCCAGCTCATATTTCTCGAGTGCGCCGTCGATTTCGAGGAACACCATGCCCGGGCCTGTGAACTTCTGCATGATGAACCCCAGACCGCCGAAGAGACCGCCGCCGATTTTCTCATGAACGTGTACCGACACGTCTACGGATTCCTCACACGCCAGAAACGCATCTTTCTGTGCGATGATCGTCTGTCCCGCCTGCAGCTGGATCGGGATGATACATCCCGGGAAGGACGATGAGAATACGATTTCTCCCTGGTCTGCCTTGCACGCAAACCGGTTAAAGAATATCTTCTCTCCTGAAAGCGCTCTGCCCAGGGCTCTTCCCAAGCCGCCGCCGCCTTCTGTGGACATTTCCAGACCTCTGTCCATCCAACTCATGGATCCGCCTTCGCATTTCATGGCTTCCCCTTTCTGCAGCACACATTTGACTGCCGGGAAAGCTCCGCCGATGATTTCGTAATTCATATTGTTCCTCCCTTTTAACCCTGGTTTTATCTAACTTATGTCGTATATTTTAGCAGAGGCCCTGTTGGTTAATCAAGGGCAATCAGCCGTCCTGTTGTCACAGTTCCCTGTACTCCAGGCTCCGCCTGCCGGTCTCTACCGGCTGTCCGTCAGGGTAGCCTATGGTCACGACGCCGATGACATAACAGCGCTCATCCAGCCCCAAGGCGCTGCGCATTTCGTTCTGATCGAACCAACCGGTCCAGCAGGCGCCAAGTCCCATGTGCTCTGCCTGGAGGAGAATGTGTTCCGTCGCGATGGCGCTGTCACGGATGACGCGCTCCATATCACCGTCTCCCCTGTACTTTTCATTTCCGATGCACACAATGAAGACCGGCGCCGTCAGCATCCACTTCTGGTTGTGATCGATAGAGCTGATCTTTTCGCGCATCTGGTAGGACCGGACCACGATGAAGTCCCACGGCTGTTTGTTGGAACCGGACGGCGCGAGCCTGGCCGCTTCAATGAGACAATCGACCTGTTCGTCGGTAACCTCTTCATCTGAATAGCTGCGGATACTCCTGCGGTTTACGATCTCGGGCAGGATCCTCGGCTTGTTTTCCCGTACCGCAAAGGCCTTCTCATCAACTGCGCGCATGGTCGAGAGGATCCCGTCCAGATGATCATATTCGTGCTGGATCAGTTCCGACATGTCATCATCCATACGCATCTCCCTGTCCTCCCAGTTTTCATCCTTGTACCGGAGGAGGCAGTGGCGGTAGCGCTGCACGCGCACCAGCAGGTTCGGGAATGACATGCAGTCATCCATGACCTCCATCATCTCATCCCCCACAAATTCCAGAGTCGGGTTGATGAACACATAGGGCTTGTCCGTCAGCATGCAGATCAGACGCTTTTGCACGCCGATCTGCGGCGCTGCGATCGCCCGCCCGAATCCATAGTCGCGCTGGATCCGGCTGATGCAGTCGAACAGATCTGTGAAGACCGGCCGCAGCTCTTCCAGTTCTTCACGCGTTACTTCTTCTGAGACCTCGTACAGACGCGGGTCCCCCAACAGCAATATATCTCGTTCCATTTTAATTCTTCCTCCTACAACAGTCACGTTGCCAATGTAAACTCCCACGCGCAACAGCCTTCTCGTTCGCTCTCTGTGATGTCCGGATAGCAGCTGATGCATTTGCATGAAATGCGGTCGTCGATCACCTTCGCAAATTCCGCGTATTCGATTTCCCCGATCGCCTTGCACGGATGCCACTCCATGCCCTTGCGGCTCCTCGCCCGCTGGACGCGGCAGTTCAGCGTTCTGTAGATCATCCTGTTTCCATCGATGATGTACTCTTCGTCGTTCAGGTTGGCGTACAGCCGGAACCGCATGGCCTGCTCCAGTCCTTCGAGTCCGGCTCTGTCCGGCAGCCCAAGGAACGCTTTGATCCGCTTCGCTTCTGTCACCGTGAAGGATCTCCATATCTCTTTGTCGCAGTCCATGGCGCCATCCATCCCGTGCCGCCGTTCGACCGCCTGGAACCACAGACCGTCGCAGGCCAGCCAGTTCTTCGAGTATATTTCCGCCAACTCTATGAGCTGTTCCTTAGTCAGTTTCTTCAGTTCTTTGTTCATTGTCTAACTCCTCTAGTTTTCGTGTTGCAGCTCTCTTCCCAATCGCCTCGTTGATCTCTATGACCAACACAATAGCGACGATAGCCAGACACCAGGCGGCCAGAACGTCCGTCGGATAATGTACGCCAAGGTAGATCCGCGTCGGTCCGATCAGAAGCATCGGAATCGCCAGAAGTATCGTCAGGACCCTCCTCACAACCGGATTCTTCACATGCCGCCAAACCAGCCAGATGGCCAAACCGTAAAAGAACAGGCTGGTGATGGAATGTCCGCTCGGAAAGGAATGCCCGTGTTCTACCACAAGATGCAGCACATCCGGACGTGCGCGCTGCACGAGGTGTTTGATGGTGGAGTTCACGATCGTCACACTCAGCGCGCCAGCAGACAGCGGCACCCCGAACCGCAAGCGGGTCTGCGGAATGATCAGCAGCAGGATGCAGATGCCTATGATGACTCTCTTATCTGCCATCATTGTAATCGCAACAGCGATCTCGGTGAGCCACTCTGCGCGGAGACCGTAAAAGAACTCCCTGACCGGATCATCAAACCCGGCTGTGTGCTCTGTCAGGACGCAGATAAGAAGCACAACAAAGACCGCCAGCGCTGCTGCACCCGCGATCCTGCGGGCTGCTACGCGCATTGTTGGTGTTGGTGTTGGCGTACGCTGCTCACGTGCCGTTATATTTTGTTCCATTTTCGGTTTATTCTTTTCGTCGGTTTTCATTCTTTTATTAGTATAACCCTATGGCTTCGGAATTGTTAGTGTTTTCGTTGATATGATCCCTGCAGTTGTGATTCTTTACATGATCTAAATGGAAATTATTGACAATTATTGTTCTAAATGATACGATGCATATGAAGGGGTTTGCCGGCCAATGCACATCACTTTAGATGAGCTGTGCTCACTACTGCTGGTGGTCATTGGGATTATGGGATTGATTCTCCAGGGGATCAATCATAAAAAATAACCGCCAACTTACGTTGACGGCAAAACACAAGGGTTGAGCCGCCATACGACAAGCGGCAATCCCCTCGATTAGAAGATATCATCAGCCAAGAGAAATGTCAACATGCAGTATTGTTATTCATGGGGTGCATCATGAAGCAGCAGATCCGGGAATTGATCCAAACGTATATTTCAGAGTACCAGCAGCGGGAGGAAATCGCCACCTGTTACGGCGAGCCTCTTGTGGGTTTTGCAGACGCATGGCATCCCTACATCCAGAGTCTGCCGCAGGTCGTCAGCCCTACCCATGAACTGCCGCAGAACATCCTTCCCGACGTGAAGACCATCATCGCGTACTACGTGCCCTTCACGAAGGACCTGGCGAAATCTAACCGCACCGGCGGAATCACTGCCTCCCCTGAGTGGGCCCGGGCTTATGAGGAAACCAATGCGCTCTTTGCTGAATTGAACGAAGAAATCATCCGTTTCATTCATGCAAAGGCAGGACATGCAGGCATCACGCCAAAGGCTGTGACCTTCTACCAGGACCGGCTCATCAGCGACTGGTCCCAGAGGCACATCGCCTACGCGGCAGGGCTTGGCACCTTCGGCCTGAACAACATGTTGCTGACACGCTGCGGCTGCTGCGGCCGCTTCAGCACCGTCCTCACAAATCTGGATCTGGAGGCAGACCAGCCTCTGACAGTAGAATACTGTCTGTATAAGAAAAACGGCACCTGCGGTGCCTGTGTGAAGCATTGCCCGACCGGTGCTCTGACCTATGATGGATATGACCGTTTCAAATGCTACGCCGTCTGCAAGGAAAACGCGAAGATCTATACGCAGTTCGGAAGTTCCTATACGAATGAAGACGGCAGCGGCGCAAACAGCGTTGGCAGCGAAGTCTGTGGCAAGTGCATCACCGGCTCTCCCTGCGCGTTCTGGAAACTCGAATCACGCAAAAAATGAAAAAGCCTGAGATGTTTCCATCTTAGGTTTTCTGTCTTAGGCTTTGCGGGTTTTGCACCCGCTTCGCTATTCATCCTCTTCCCAGGTGTCGCCGCTGAGATAGATGCAGTGTGCCCAGCATTCCCGCATGATCCTCTGCACATAGTCGCGGTCCTGTTTAGGAGGCTCCGCATAGAGTTCGTAATCGCCTGTGTTCTGCAGGCAGGTGAAAGTGAGCGTCATCGTGCTGCATGCACCGCAGCTAACACATTTGGTTCTGTCTATTACGATCATTTTCTTAATTCCTTTCAAATAATCATAATGTATAGGCCGGAGACTGCCGCACCAATTTAGCGCGGCAGTCTCTTTACTGTTGTTTTATGCTGTGGCTTCAGCACTCGTCTCATCATCCTGGTCTTCGTCTTTTTTCTTCTTAGAGAGTATTGCGACGATGACCTGAACGATCAGGATCACTACCATGAGGAGAGTCCACTTGTCGACCATCTGCATCGGCAGGGTCATATCCTCTGTGAGGATGAAGACTATGATCGCGACGATTGCAGGAATCACGCTCGCGAGTCTGATCAGACCCTTTCGCTTGATTTCTTTCTCTTCGCCGGTCTCCTCTCCAGTCTCTGTTCTTGTCGCAGTTCCTGTCTCCTGATCTGTCTCTTCTTCTTCACGTCTCTTACCGAAGTATGTGATCAGCAGGATCAGTGAAAGGATCACGGTGAGGATCGCACAAATCAGGTTGATCAGTGCCCAGAATCCTGTTACCGCCTGTGGCGTTGGATCATCGATGATCGTTGTTGGTGTCGGAGGATCAGCGATTACCGCTGGTGTTACCGGTGCAGCAGGTCCTACTGCCGGTCCTCCCGGATTTCCACCGCCGCCGCCTCTATTGCCGCCGCCATTGTCAGGTGTCGGGTTAGGATCTGGATCCGGATCCGGATTCGGTCCTGGTCCCGGCGGGTTGGCTGTTCTCGCCGTTACACTGGCAGTTCCTGACGGCTTGCTGCCATCCGGTGCTGTACCTGTTGCCGTTGCCGTGTTGACAACTTTGCCTGCATTTACATCTGCCGTCGTAACAGTGTACTCATAAGTAAGTCTCACACCATCTCCAGGTCCGAGGGAAGCGATTCTTCCAGTGTTCCCCTTGAACTTCACAAGGGAGTCTTTCACATCGATGCCCTCTATTGTGACATTTCCGGTGTTCCTTACTGTGACTGTGTAAGTAACAACGTCCCCTGCCCTGAGTCCGCTCGTTCTGCTTGCTGACTTCTTAACAGTCAGTGCAGGTGCGGCTTCCTCAGTACCAACGGTTACCGTATCCTGAACTTCCTCAGGATCTGCGCCTCTTACTGCTGTCGCATTTGCTATGGCAGTATTGACGATCTTACCTGCATTCACGTCAGCCTGCGTCACAGTGTATGTCGCCGTTGCTGTTGCCTTCTCTCCCGGCTTCAGCGTCGTCTTGTCCAGTGCTCCGAGGACGATGCCGTCCAGTTCGTCTATCAGGGTGACATTCTCTACTGTAACATTTCCGGTGTTTGTAACCGTAATTGTGTACGTTACTGTCTCGCCGACCGTCAAACCGCTGGTCGGATCTGCTGTCATCTTGATAGCGAGTTCCGCTGCAGGTTCTGCAGTTGTTACTGTTGCGGTTGCCGTTACTTCCGCAGGATTATCTCCTCTTACTGCCTTTGCATTCGCTTTGACAGTATTCACGATCTCGTCTTCATCCAGATCTGCCTGGGCTACTTTATAAGTGTAGGTGAATGTCTTCTCCTTTCCAGGTGCGAGCTCGAATGTCTTGCCGCTCAGGTCTGCGTGGTCGTCTTTCAGGCTTCCGTTTGTCACCTTGACGTTGCCAACGTTCTTGACCACTACCGTGTAGGTGATCTCATCGCCGGCTTTGACGCCGCTCGTCGGGGCCGCCTTCTTCGTGATGCTGAGTCCGGCTCCCGCTTCCTCTGCGGTTACTGTCACCTCTGCGCTTGCCTTCTCCGGATCTTTTCCTCTAACGGCCTTACCGGTTGCTTCTACCTTGTTCGTAAATTCACCGGCATCCACATCGTCCTGCGTTACCGTGTACGTGTAGGTGATCGTCTTGGTTTCGCCCGGTGCAAGCTCGAATGCTGCCTCGCTCAGCGTTACCAGACTGTCTTTCAGCTCGATGCTGTTGACCGTCACATTGCCATCGTTCGTGACCTTGACGGTGTATGTGATCTCGTCTCCGACCTTCGCGTTGCTCATCTGGCTCGCTTTCTTGGTGATGCTCAGCTTCGCTGCTGCATCTGCTGCCTTGACCGTTACGGTATCCGTTCCGGTCACGTCATCTCCGTTCGGAGCCTTACCGGTCGCTGTCGCTGTGTTCTCGATCTTGCCCGCATCCATATCAGCCTGCGTTACCTTGTAAGAGTACGTGATCTCCTTGGTTTCCTTCGGTGCAAGCTCGAATGCTGCTACGTTCTGCGGTACCAGTGTATCTTTAAGTGTGATGCCGCTGACTGTCACGTTGCCGCTGTTCGTTACAACGACCTTATAGTTGATCGTATCGCCGACCTTCACACCGCTTTCAGGTTCTGCTGTCTTCTCGACCGTCAGCGCCGGTTCGGCTGTGACTGTCGTGACTTCCTTGCTGGCTTCTGCATTCACAGGCTCGCCGCTCGGATCCTTTCCGGTCGCCGTCGCCGTATTGCCGATCTTGCCGGTATCTACGTCTTTCTGCGTTACCGTGTAAGTGTAGGTGATCTCATTGGTTTCCTTCGGTGCCAGCGTGAATGCTGCCCCGCTCTGCGGTACCAGTGTATCTGCAAGTGTGATGTCGCTGATGGTCACGTTGCCGCTGTTCGTTACAACGACCTTGTAGTTGACCGTGTCGCCGACCTTCACATTCTTCTCCGGATCTGCTGTCTTCTCGACCGTCAGTTTCGGATCTGCTGCTACAGTCTTGACCTCTGCATTTGCGGAACTTGCAATGTCTTTGCCCTTCGGGTCCTTTCCGCTTGCTGTCGCCGTGTTGTCGATCTTGCCTTTGTCGACATCAGCCTGCGTTACAGTGTAGTTATATGTGATCGTCTTGTCCTTACCCGGTGCCAGATCGAACGTTGGCTCGCTCAGTGTTACCAGGCTGTCATCCAGCGTGATATCCTTCACCGTCACGTTTCCGCTGTTCGTTACGACTACCGTGTACTTGATCGTATCTCCGACCTTCACATCCTTCGTCGGATCTGCTGTCTTCGTTACGGTCAGTTTCGCGTCGCTGTCAACGGTCTTAACGGTTACCTCGCCGCTGTCTTTGACTTCTTCGCCCTTCGGATCCTTACCCGCGGCTGTCGCTGTGTTCTTGATCTCACCGGCATCCACATCGTCCTGCGTTGCCGTGTACGTGTAGGTGATCGTCTTGTCCTTACCCGGTGCCAGATCGAATGCCTGCTCGTTTAGCGTTACGAGTGTATCTTTCATCTCGATTCCGCTGACTGTCACGTTGCCGCTGTTCGTTACGACTACAGTATATGTTACCGTACTTCCGACTCCGACTCCGCTCATTGGCGTCGCGCTCTTCGTCACGCTCAGCTTCGCTTCCGCTTCCTCTGCCGTCACGGTCGCTGTCGCGCTTACTTCTTCAGGATCGTCTCCTCTCTCGGCCGTCGCGTTCGCCTTGACCACGTTCGTGATGCTTCCCGCATCGATGTCCGCCTGCGTTACCTTATATGTGTATGTGAATTCCGCTGTCTCGTTTGGTGCCAGCGCGAATGTCTTG
>CADADV010000013.1 GCA_902786815.1 uncultured Eubacteriales bacterium | reverse complement strand
CCGTCCTGCCCGTCTGGAGGCCCTCCAGGACGCCGTTTTCACCGTTCTGGAACAAATGGCCACCGCAGGCACGGACGAGATCAGCCGGGCCTGTTTTGTGGCGAATAATTACGCCGACGCAGCAGACGAGGATCACGCCGCCGAGGCCCGTGTCCTCGATCAGCAGGTCATTGAGATCAACAAGCGCATCGCCCGCATTGTCTCTTTTATTTCCGATCACGGTTCCGACGCCCCGTTATCCCTGGCTGATGACCTGCGCCGGCTGGAAAAAGAACGCGACGACCTGCAGAACAGATCTTCCGCCCTTCGCCGCCCGGTCGCCCGTTATGACGCCCCGGCCACCGTGGCCGCGATCACGGCCTGCGAAGGCATAAAAAAACAGCCGCCTGATCAGCAGAAAACTCTGCTCCAGGCGGCTGTCCATAAGGTTACTGTGTCAGCTGATGATTACAAAATCATCTTTAACTGGCACACGTGTGGTGGACTCTTAGGGAGCTTATGCAAACCCCGCCCACTGGCCCGGAAACAATCCCTGTTACGCTGAGAGTTTACCATACTTTCGCCGTTATTGAAATACCAAGAGTGGCGTAAATCAGGGCAGGAGTGTAAAATTCTTCAGTGAAGAAAACACTCCTGCCCTTTTCTGTTCGTGCTCCACCACGTTCAGATTGTACGAAATAGCGTGCTAATAGTCCGAAATGATCCAAAAGCACGGTATCCTGATACAATATGCACGAAGGAGCATGGTGTTGGATGATTAAGATCGTTCTCTCCCGGAAGCTTGGCGAGCTCCGGATCACCCAGACGGAACTGTCCTCCGCAACGAATATCCGGCGTGCTACTATCGGCGAGTGGTTCAACGACATGAAGGACACGATCGACCTTGATTATCTGGACAGGATCTGCGAATCCCTTGATTGTCCAGTCTGCGACATCCTTGAATACGAACCGAACAAACGGCCGAAGACACGTAAGGCACAGCCGAAGAAGCGAAGAGGAAAGTGACCAACTCCTGGCCTCAGATGTTAGCAGCATCTGGGGCCTTTTCTTCTTCTATATAGACCATCTGGCCATCCGGAAAGACAAAAGCCAGCTTTCCGCCAGTAAACTCGGCGATGGACGCCAGGTCACTTCCCGACCAGCGCTCATTGACCATCTTGTTACTAAGCGCCTGCTTACTCTTCACATCCAGAACCCCAAGAAGATCGTTCTGTTTCCGTCCCTTCATACTGAGGACGGACCTTACTGCGTTGCTGATGGACATATCCATATCACCTCCTCGCTAAGAGTACACCAGAAAAGAGAAGAAGTCAACAAAAAATATTGATTTTCTTTCATTTGCCTATTGACAAGTAAACAATGTTAGTGTACTATATGGTTGTAAGCGATACCAAATACGACAGGGTGAAAGGAGAAACCGCCATGAAGTCCACCGAAATCAACGCCATCTACGCCGCCAAGGCAGCCGAATTCCTCGCCGCCGGATACACCATCAACACGAACTCCATGAACGGGAGCCAGGGCGAAATCGCCAAGATCGACTTCCGGAAGGGCAACGAAGTTATCCGGGTCCTGCTCAACAGCGAGACGATCTGGGGCGAGAACTTCCGCACCGCAGACGCGATCGTTCTCACCGTGGGCCGGTGCACAGACGAACGGGTCATCAACACTCAGGGATTTGGCCGGGATGCCATCATCTGGAACGAGCGGCTGGAAGTCATCGAGAAGCGGATCTTCTACCGGATGGGCCGCCGGTATGACTCGGACTGGTACCTTGAAGCCGAAGAAGCTGAGGAAGCCCTGGCAAAGAATCGCGAACGTTCTTCCGTCCGGTGGAGCATGGAGAAGATCCAGGACAGCTGGAAGGCCCGGAAGGAATTCAAGGATGAAGCCACCAAGCAGATCCTTCTCCCTGCCGTTCGCCGCCATCTCGGGAAGCCGAAGCTGAAGGCCGACCGGATCGCCAGCATCGTCCGCTGCTGGAAGGACAACCACTTCGAATACACCGTGACCACCATTGGCAAGAACAAGGCCGTCCTTCACTGAGAACAGGCCGAGAAATTGAAAGGAGCTAAGCACATGAACATTCAGGATCAGAACTTCGGCATCGAGATCGAGCTGACGGGAATCACTCGCCCTCACGCCGCGCAGATCATCGCCCAGCATTTCGGCACAGGACGCACTGAGCACGTCTCCGACGGGTATGACACCACCAAGGCTATGGACAGCAAGGGCCGCTGGTGGAAGTGCAGCAGAGACGTTTCCATCCGTCCTGAGATCAAGTCCAACGGCAGGATCCAGCAGAGATATGAAGGCCGGACCGCAACCGATCTCCGCTGTGAGGTGGTCAGCCCGATCTGCCAGTACTCCGACATTGAGGATGTGCAGGAAATCATCCGGAAGCTGAGAGCAGCTGGGGCCATGGCCAACGATTCCTGCGGAATCCACGTCCACGTTGACGGAGCCAATCACACTCCGGATTCCCTGGTCCGTCTGATGAACCTGACTGTCGGCCGGCAGGACATCATTTACGAAGCGCTGGAGATCGGCGACCGGGCCAACCGCTGGTGCAAGAAGATCAACCGGGATCTGCTCATGGCCATGCGGCACGACAAGGACCGTTCCAAGGCGTCCATCGAGCGGATATGGTACAGCAAGGTCAACGATGATTACCACGGTGGAATCGACCACCAGCACTACAACAGCACCCGTTATCACGGCGTCAACCTCCACGCCTTCTTCACGAAGGGTACCGTCGAGTTCCGACTGTTCAACGGAACCACTCACGCCGGGAAAATCAAGGCCTACATTCAGTTCTGCCTGGCCATGAGTGCCTGGGCGATCAACGCGAAGGATTCCTACAGCTTCCAGAAGCTGGACGGCAGGGATAAGGCGAAGGCCTTTGAAGATCTGCTGACCCGTCGGCTGAAGATGCGGGGCAAAGAGTTCAAGACCGCAAGGCTTCACCTGATGAATGTGTTTGAGAATAGGGCCGCGGCGTGATGGCGTCGCGGTCATTCTTTTTGATTTACTTGAAAATATCATTTATTGATTTAGTATAAATAAAGTGTTGACAAGTAAAGAATTATAGTGTACTATATTACCGAGCCCACGGGAATGGGCCGAAAGAACTAAGCACAAGGAGGAACACCAAGATGATGATTCAGGAGTTCGAAAAGCTGACAGGGATCGAGGTCTCCATGGAAGAGTACGCTGAGATCGAGCAGATGTACTACGACTTCGACGGCGACAAGCAGGCATTCTGCAAGAAGTTCGTCAAGGACAACGGAATGGTGGCCGTTCTCCGGAAGCTGCTGAAGGTCGAGAAGGAAGACCACCGCGGTGCGGAGCTGGAGCTTGCTGATCTGAAGAAAAACTACGAGACCTACAGCCGGGACATGATCAGCGCCGTGGAGAAGCTGAAGAAGGAACTCGAGAAGGAGCAGGAATGGGAACCTTACGAGTACAAGGAGAACGCCAAGCAGGCCGATTACGAGAAGCTGGCCAACTCCGGGGCTCGGGAGCTGACAGACAGTGAGGCCATCGAGATGCTGGCTGACTGGTGGGGATTCCAGCCGAACAGGATCAAGATTATCCGGACCGTGAACAAGATCGAGAAGAACCGCCACGGCGCCTGCCGGCGGTGCGGCGAGTACGATCGGAAGCCAATGTACGACGCCACTGACTGGAACTACATCCGCTTCGACTGCGGGATGATGACCTACGAGATGATCAACGGAGAGCTGAGCTTCTTCGTCCACTGAAAACGACGCCCCGCCGGTCGGGCCAAAGGCCGGCAGAAAGGACAGAACGATGATTAGCGCCAACAAGATGAAAGATATCGATAAGGGCATGGATTTCGGCCGGAAGGCTGAGGAAGAACTGAAGCAGACTGGCTCCGACAAGGGCTGGCAGATCCTGGCCGAAGGTTATCGGAAGACCGCTGAGGAGCTGCTGTCCGAAGTGAAGCGGCATCAGAAAAATCCAGATCTGACCCGAAACCGCCTGTACCAGCTGTGCAACAAGTACCAGTGGTTCACCCACGGCAGCAACCAGCAGTACTCAGACCTGTTTGAAATGCTGGATCACGATTTCTCGACGCACGATCTGGCCATGGTGATCTGGATCTGCTCCGATATCACGATGTGGACGCCGGACTCCATCCAGAAGATCCTGGACGAAAGGATGTACTGCGCGGTCCTTCGCGGAGAGGTCCACTTCATAAGCGATTACGAAGCCGTTGAGCGGTTTCTGAACGAGGAAGCGGACGATGATCCGGACTGGGAAATCTGCGAATACGCCGGACGGCTGACACAGGAGGCCTGACATGAACAAGATTGCTACACTTCCGGAGGAGCATAACTCCTCCGGATTTTATCCGACACCGGACAGCCTGGCCATGAAGATGCTGGATGGCATCCGCTGGGATTACATTTCCACCATCCTGGAGCCCAGCGCCGGGAAAGGTAACCTGGCCGACGCGGTGAACCGTCGCTGGAAGATCCATCACGGAACCCGGTACCGGTCGGAAGACAAAGGCGCGGACATTGACTGCATCGAGGTTGATCCGAATCTCCGGGCCATCCTGAAGGACAAGGGTTTCCGCGTGGTCCATGACGATTTCCTGTCATACACCACCTGCAAGAAGTATTCCCTGATCGTCATGAATCCGCCGTTTGAGTCCGGGGTAAAGCACATTCTGAAGGCCCTGCAGCTGCTCACCGATGGCGGCCAGCTGATCGCCCTGTGCAATGCGGAGACGCTGCGCAATCCCTGCACCAACGAACGGGATCTGCTTCGCCGGACTCTGGCAGATGGCAATGCTGAGATTGAATACCTGCAGGAAGCCTTCACCCGGGCCGAACGGAAGACGGACGTGGAAATCGCCCTGATCCGTTTCAAGAATCCGGAATCAGAACTGTCCCACCTGATCCTGGATCATCTGAAGCCCGGACACAAATACGTGGATCTTCCGGAAGAAGAACAGCAGGCCCTGACGAAAGCAGACTTTGTGGAATCAATCCTGGACCGGTATAATTACGAGGTCGAAACCGCTGTCCACCTGATACAGGAAACGGAAGCCTGCCAGCGGGTGCTGAACCAGCCGGTGATCAGCAAGGATACGTCATACTCATCGTCCCCGTTCGAACTGAGCATGGGGCACAACACCCGGGCCTCGGTCAATGACGCAGTTCGCCGGATCCGGAAGAAATACTGGTCCGCGCTGTTTACCGCCCCGCAGTTCATGTCTCAGCTGACGTCCAATCTCCGCGATCTGCTGAACCAGAGAGTGGAGGAACTGGCGGATTATGAATTCAGCCTTTTCAACATCCGGGAGATCATGATGCAGATGAACGTCCAGGTGAACGACGGCGTAGAAAAGACGATCATGGACCTGTTCGATAAGTGGACACGGAAATGGCACTGGGACGAAAACTCCCAGAACCGGCATTACTTCGACGGCTGGAAGACCAACGACGCCTTTGCTGTCAATAAGCGCGTGGTGGTTCGCCTGAACGCCTTCGAAAACTGGGGCAGCAAATACACGCCGGAGTTCCGGGTGTACAAGGTCTGGGATGAGATTGCCGACGTGGAGAAGGTGTTCAACTACCTGGACGGCGGCCGCACTCAGTGGGATGAAGGCATCCGGGAAACGCTGCAGAAGGCTGAAAAGGAAGGACAGACAGCGAAGATCGAGACGAAATACTTCTTCTTCACATTCTACAAAAAGGGCACCTGCCATCTGGAATTCAAGGATATGAACATTCTGGCACGGTTCAATATCTTTGCGGCCAAAGGAAAGAACTGGCTCCCGCCGTCCTTCGGGAAAAAGAAATACAAGGACATGGATCCGGAAGAACAGAAGGTGGCCAAGAGCTTCATGGGATCTGCAGACAGGTATGACAAGGTTGTGCAGTACGCCCATTACTTCCTGGCCCCGGTAACAGACAGCAACCAGCTGAAGATTGGAGGATGATCCGATGAAATACTATCTCGCCTATGGTTCCAACCTGAATGTGGAGCAGATGAAATTCCGCTGTCCGGATGCAAAGCCGGTGGCGGCCACGTCGATCCCGAACTATCACCTGCTGTTCCGGAGAGGATTCCTCACCATCGAGCCGCAGCCGGAATCCTCTGTGCCGGTCGTGGTCTGGAAGATCTCCGATCGGGACGAAAAGAGCCTGGACCGCTATGAAGGGTATCCGAAGTTCTACCGGAAGGAAATCTTTCCGATCCTGCTGAACGGGTACAAGGATATGGACGCCTACAAGGCCGGACAGAAGGCCGTACAGGAAAAGGTCGGTGAAGCCATGGTGTACATCATGAACGACGGTTTCCCGGCCCAGCAGCCGTCTTCGTCCTATCTGGACACGGTACGCTCCGGATACGCCGCTTTCAATATCGATATCAATTACCTGATGAATGCCCTGGTGGACACATGGGAGGAGGAGCAACGTGAAAAGGCCTGAGGTTCATTTCCAATCCCGGCACGAATCCGGAAACACGCTGTATATTCTGGGCCTTGTAAGAAACGCCCTGCAGAAAGAACACAGGATTACCGAATACAACGATCTTCGTGATGCCGTCTTCAGCGCCGGCAGTTATGAGGAAGCGCTGCGGCTCATGAACCAGCATGTGACCCTGATCGATGACGATGAGTATTACGACCTGAATTAAGGCATATAGCCGTATTTCGCACAAAAAGGCCTCTCCCGCGCGTTCCAGGCTTCACCCTATCGTAGCAGCTTCAGACCGGCAGAGGCAGAATCCGCGCTAAATCTGTTAGAACCAGCAGCATTTACGCCCCAAAACGAAAAAAGAACCCTCCCGCTTTCGGGAGGGTTCTTCGTTGTCTGTCAGACCGCAATTTTCGCCTGTTCGATTTTCAGCTCTTTCACAAAGGCTTCGATCATCGCGTTTACGGAATCTTCAATCTTTTCCGGATCCACGATGTATCCCTGCTGTCGCAATAATTCAACCACATAGGCTTTCTTCTCCTGTCCCTGGTCGCTCTTGTACAGCATTTCAGCAGCATAGACAGCGGATTTCACCGCCACCTGCAGAAGTTCCATCTGGTTTTTGTCCAGATTCTTCTTCGCACTGGGGATCACGTACCTCATCAGCAGGCCGAAGATCAGGGTGATCACGGCCAGGATGATTTGGGTAAGGTCGATTTGCATAGATTCTTTCTCCTTTCCAATTATCCTACGCTCAGGAATTTTGTCATGATGTACCAGCCTTTGAGGTTTCTGTACGATACCTTTGACCACTGGTTCCCTTTGGCATCCGTGGCGGCATTGTACACATCCACAGCCACAACCGTTCCAACCGGTACATCGTCATAAAGCTTGCAGTCCTGTGAAGGACTCGCCCTCATTTTTACCGGTTTCCCGTTGTCAGACCAGACCGTGGCATCCTCGATCAGGATGGGCGGGTCAGGTTCCGGCTCCGGTTCCGGCTCGGGTTCAGGAACGGGCGTGTCCGGATCTACCAAAAATGCGTTCATCATCCATCCTGTTTTCTTCTTCCAGGTGACTTTCGACCAGCCGCCTTTGATCTGGGACAGCGTGACGATTTCTCCAACCGGGATTTCATCCATGATTTTCTTGTCCAGAGAAGGCCCGTACCGCAGGTTGACAGGCTTTCCGTTCTCCGCGTAAACCATCTTGCTGACGGTAATCGGTTCCGGATCCGGATCAGGTGAAGGATCAGGCGAAGGATCAGGAGACGGAGAACCTCCGTAGTCCACGTCCTTCAGTTTCCCCCAGTAATCCCACTTGTCGATCTTCGTGTCGGTCGTAACACACATCGGACCCGTGGACGCATGGATGATCCGGAGGGGATTCACGCTGTCAACGTATCCAATATGGCTGAGGTTTCCGGGGCTCTTTCCGTACCATCTGTTTCCTTTGTCGGAATCTTTCCAATCTTTCCGTTTGAAAACCACCATGCCGGGCTGCAGCTGGTTCACGCTGGTCAGCTTCCCGGTTTCCGAACAGTATTCACGAAAAATGGTGTTGCTGCCGTGATAGATCTCCGCGCCCTGGTCGCGGTACATCTTCACGAAAAGGCCGGAACAGTCAATACCGTTCCTATCGTTCGTTCCCGGGCTGACGTAGGGCCAGCCCATGCATTCATTCGCAGAAGCAGACAGCTTCGATACGCTGAGCATCAGCCGTTCCCTCCTTCTCCTTCATCTTCATCCTCTTCGTCATCGGATGAGTCATTGTTCTTCTTGTTAAAGCGGAACCTTCCGACGATCTTTACGCCGGCTGCTATGGCCTTGTCATAGATACTGTTGTCAGTGTAGGCCCAGATGTTCACGATCATTACAAAGGATGTGATGCCGGCAAGCCAGATAATGGCCTCTGCGGTCAGCGGCTGGAAAGCAAGCACGGCCAGTATCAGCACCATATAGATGAACCAGAACCAGGCCGACCATTTGGCCAGCTTCTTACTGAACTGGTCTTTGGGATCCGGTTTCTTCATGGCCATGCTCTCACCTCACTGTTCTTCAGTATCGTCTACATCCATTTCGATTGTCGGGGTTGTCAGGAAGTCGCGCTTATCCATTCGTTTTCGATAGATCCGTTTGATATAAGCAATGGCTTCCTTGTAAACGTCGTTTTCGATTTTGCCGTTGTACTTTGCAACCAGTTTTTCGTAGTTCTTGTTTTCCTCCAGGATATGATCGAACTCTTCCTTCGTGTGCTTTCGGCCGTTCAGACAGGAATTACTGAAATCCAGCACTAAGGATCGGATCGATGACAGGCGCTGCATGTCCACATCTTCCCGGAGATCTGCTATGTCCTGCCGGATATCGCCGGTCAGCTTTTTTCCGATCCATCTGAGCAACGATGTGATCGGATGGATCTTGATCGGGGTAATTTCAAATAGAACGCTGAACGCGGCCAGTACCCAGCCCCAGTTATTGCCGAGGAATTGCCAGACTGGCTCAAGCGCTTTCTCATTCATGGCTCGTCACCACTTTCTTCACTTTTCTGCAGATATGAAAAAGCACCGGGTCAATCCGGTGCCGATTCCCTGATGAGGACGTAATCCTCACATATTTTGTTTCTTAGTGCGTCATCTGAGGTATGTTTCAGAAGTCCCAGGTAACTCTGGATAACCGACATTGCGTATTCCAGCGGTACGTCTCCGACCCGGTAGGCCTCTCTCACATAATCCAGATGGCGTTTCATCCGCAGGGATGATTCCTTTCGCAGATGGATTTTGTCGGCCGTGACCACCTTTCCGATGAACTCACTGCCTTGTTCAGCCGGCCTCACAGCCGTCTTGTTGTTCAGCTGCAGCTGGAAGCTCTCCTGCAGATAATCGTCAGTATCTCCGATAATGTCCCAGACCTGCTGTTTGCTCGGTGCCAGGACAAGCATATCGTCCATGTACCGGATGTAGTACGGCGCCTGAAGGACCCGTTTGATGTAATGATCCACCGGCGTCAGCACCACGTTGGCCGTCATCTGGCTGATCAGGCTGCCGACCTGCATTCCGATGCCGGGTACCATATCCACATCAAAAGGATCTGATACTTCCAGCGGGAGCCCGAAGGCCCTGCCGTCACACCGGATCATGGTTTCCAGAAACCACATCATTTTTATGTCATCCAGCGGTTTCCCGAGCTCACGCAGCTGCACGTCCACCGGTACACGGAAGAAGAACTTCTTCACATCCATTTTCCCGATGTACCATTTGTCAGGCTTATTCCTGGCCAGCCTCAGCCACTTCTGCAGCTGATCAACGGCTTTCACCTGTCCCATGCCGGGGATGCTGCCGTAGCTGTGTTCGTACATGCTCCGGCTGTAGATCGGCCAGAGAACACGGTAGGCCGCGCAGTTGATCACACGGAACCTGAACGGTAACGCATGGATCAGCCGAACCTTTGGAAAATACTCATAAAACTGATGCAGGCCGTTCACAATCAGATCCTGCCACACCAGATGGTTCTGGGCATCGATCAGATTGTCTTCCAGGTGGGCCGAATAGGACAGCACTTCCGGCTTGAACCGTTTGTTGCGACGGGCAAGCAGGTATCCGCCATACAGATTCTCGAAATCGTAGAACGCCTCAAAGACTCCGCTGTGCTTTTCCATTTCGTCCCAATCCTTTTGCTGTGCTTATCAGCCCGGGATACCGGTAGCGGATTTCACAGCCGAACCTTTTTCTGCCGTCTTTACGACCGAGGAGTCAGACCCCTTTATCATCACCCGTACTGGAATCAGGCCCGTGAGCCTGAAACATCTGACAATGGTCAGGCTTACGCCTGGCCAATGATGAAGCGGAGCGGAAACCGATGTTCGTGTTCGTGTTCGAGCGAGCGTTGTTGCCGTTGAACGACGGGAACGAGTACTCGTTCGTCGAGTTGTAGTTGCCGCCCCGGTAGAAGCACCGTCAAACATGGTCTGAACCCTATGTCTTCGGTTTGTCACTGACGGATTTGATCAAACCGCCGATCATCTTGCCGATTTCCACCAGTTTCCCTTCCCATACGCCGTAATGGTGCTTCGATAGATACTTCAGCTCCATGCTTACGCGCAGGAAGATCTTCAGCGTAGTGTTTTCCACGTCCAGCTTTTCCAGCGTTGTTCCCTTCGATTTCTTCTTCTCTTCCGCGATGGTGAGGCGAAGCATTTCATTCATGCACAGCCGGATATCCTGAGCCAGGGAAAACTTTTCCGCCTTCGGGAACTGGTTCAGCAAAGGATAACCGTAGACCAGCATATCCTGCACCTTCTGCAGCAGCTTAAAGTCTTCGGTGGCCATGCTGAACCCGTCCTCCTCTGGTGTAATCTGTCGGATTATAGCAGATAAAGATACTTAGGAGTGCGAATCGGGCAGATTGGCCTTAGAATCCGGTCAATTTGCCCGATCGCAAAAGGTCGTTTTTGGGCTTATAAAATTTCCGCGCTTCGCGCGGAAAGGGTCACCGCTGTCGCGGTGACAACAGTTCCCAGTTAAGCAGCTGGCAGCTGTACAAAAGCGGAGCGGAAACCGATGCCCGCGGCCGTGTACGAGCGAGCGTTGCGGCCGTAGAACGACGGGAACGAGTACTCGTTCGACGAGCTGTAGTTGCCGCCCCGGTAGAAGCACCGTTCTGCAGCGCCGTTGTTAAAGTAGCACCGTCCATAGGTGGTGCACAGCGTCCCGGTGATCGGCAGGAACCCAATTGCCTGCAGGAACCTTACGGCTGCCGAGCTGATCGTCTCGGAATTGTAGGTGATTGTGTTGAAATTGCAGTAACGGCCGGAATCGCTCTGGCTGGAAATGGTTGTGTCATACTTGATGGCGCCGCTGACATAATCCATCTTCACGCTGCCGGGGGTAGTGCCTTCGCCGTTGGGTGTGATCAGTGTTCCGCTTGCTGCATCAATGGCCTTCCACGTTGCAGCGGACTCGGTCTGCGCGTTTCCGGAATCCGCCGCGTCGTTGTTGGCCAGCACCTGCAGTTCGCCGTACACGGTCCGGACGCCGCCGGTCCACTCCCATCCGTTTCCGGCCAGATCGGCGATACCGCCCGGCGTTCCGTCATGGAACCAGGTCAGAGGCCCGGTGCCGCCGGCAGTATGCAGGATCTGTCCGTTTCCGTCCTTCGTCATGGGAATGGCCTTGTAATTCGTTTCGGTGTGATACTTGCCATAGGCGAGGTTGCCCAGCGGGATGAACCCGTTGTGCTCACACCAGAGAATCAGCAGGCCCCATTCCATTGCTGTCATCAGATGCCAGCCACGGCCCTTGGAGGTGCACCTGGCGATGGCGTTTTCAAAGTTGATGCTGTTTGCGTAATCTCGTCCGGGCAGCGAATACGCCCTGCTGTTCTGCACGATGTTCATGAATTTCGAGATGTAGATCTCGTTGACTTCCTGTCCGTTCACGATGAAGGCCGGGAACACATCGGTGCTGTCGCCGAGCCCCAGCTGCGCGTATGTCATTTTCGGGATCTTCACCATGACAGAAGGCATGCCTTTGTCATCAAAAAGAATCTCGTTGTTCGGACACGCCGCCTTCAGTGCCAGAGCCGCAAGATCAAAGTTCGCAGTATTCGAAGTCATATTATCCCTCCTCGATGGCCCACAGCGTAAGCGTGACCTTTTCCATATCCAGAGGCAGAGGCTCCATACCGCCTTCCTCTCCCTGGGATTCGGTGTACTCAATAGCCGGGATATCGATCTCCGCCACGTAGGTGATGCCGCCGCGCCCAGTGGTCAGCGTATGCCGCTTCGTGTAGCAGATGGTGACATGCACCGGTTCTTCTTCCTGAAGCTCGGCCAGATTGAGCGTCAGTTCGCTGTTCCCGAAGGTGATCACGGTTTCTTCTTCCGTGTAGCCGATCTTCCGACCTTCATTCTTATCGACAATAATCATTCCGTGAACCCTCCAATCACAAAGTAATTGACAGAGACGGACGTAGCGGATCCGGTGTGCTCAATAGCAAAGCCGTTCGTCATCCTGGAAGACACGATGACCTCGCCGACGTTTCCGTTGGCTTCGTCCACTTCCACGTCCACCAGGTAATCCGAATTCGCCTGAGCTGTTACCAGTGCAACCGTTTTCCGGCTGTTGTTGAACGGGAATTCCTGACTGTTCGTCAGGGTAACTGTTCCTGTTTCCACCACGCGGAGCTTCTGCATCTGCTGATTCAGCAGAGTAAGCGCCTCGTCATGTTCGAGCAGCGCCTGATCGATGTCATCCATTGCCTGTCCCGTCAGGACCTGGCCATCCTGAAAATTATGCAATGCATAAGCCATGCTTCATCATCCTTTCTTAAGCGGCACTCATGGCGGACCGTCCCAGCACCATCGAGCCGAGCACGCCGACACCCAGCACGCCGCTCATATAGGGCTGGGATTCGTTGGTCACATTTACGGTCACGGAAGCCGTTTCCGCATTATTGATGCTGGTTACCTTCACCGTGCCTTCGCCAACCTTCAGCGGAGCGATTGTAAACGAGCCGTCCGTGATATCGCCCACACGAACAACATGACCGCCGGTTTTGATCGAATACCGCTTGTTGGAGGCGTTTTCGGGAGTGAAGACTACCTGCAGCAGCCGCGGGGCATCGTTGATGTCCATCTCGATGGTTTCCGGTTCTTCTCCCAAGGAAACAATGGAGATCCCGCTGACCTGCACATACGGCAGGGATTCGGATTCGCCCACCATGTCCAAATCCCAGCTGATCTTGTCACCGTCCTTGCCGGAGGAAACCTCATGCGCTGTAATCTGGTAATACGCTTCCAGCGCATGTCCGTACGGATCTACGAACCGGATCAGAGCGTCAGCTGCGCACCTGGTCAGCTTGCCGAACTCGTTGAGCAGATCCTGCCCGGGATCGACATTGCCAGTCGCAGCATCCACAACGGGCTTGCCTTCCAGAGAAAGCTTCGCCTTCCGTTTCGTGATATACGGTTCTTCCCAGTCATCTTCGGCTGTGCTGCCATCTTCCGTGCTGCTGTCCTGGGAATAATTCAGACTGTTCAGTCCGCGAATCCGTACCCAGGCCAGATCAAACGGGTTCCAGATGCTGACCTGCCAGTCTTTGATGCTGGTCGGACAGTTGTTCTTCCGTCCTCTCATATAGTTCACTTCCTTCCGCGATGATTGCTTGTTTTTGCGTCAATTTAGCCCTTTCTGGTCTGTCTGGATCTCTTCGGCTATCTGCCCCAACCACCGGCCGAAAGGCATGTCCTGCGGCAAATCTGACGCACTGAGGCCGGCTTCCTTCAGGGAAGATTTATAAGCAGTCTCCATAACGCCCACACTGACAGTCATGGTATCATGCTTATCCCGATAGAAGGCCAGTACTTCCTGCTTGAACGCGCTTCTGTCACAGTCCAGATCGGTCCTGTTCAGTGTCACGTAAGCATCGTACATAGCCCGGATCGAGACGGCGTCGGCAAGCTCAGTCTGTCCGCGGATCCTATGTTGATCAGCCACGTATTTCTGCCTCCGGAACAGGCCTACAGCGTTGGAAAACACGTTCTGAGGATCGGTTGTGATGCTTCCCGGCCGGTATGCCCACACATACGGCGTGATCTCACTCATGATCTTTCCGATACGGTTTTCTTCGATTTCCATCTCGACAACCCGGCAGAATGCCGTGTCCTCGCTGTAGTACAGTGATTCCTCAAAAGAAATGTCATGGCTGCGCAGGAAATTTCTCCGGAAGACCTTTCCGTGTATGAAGATCCAGTTGAACTTTCTCCGGATTTGCCGCTTATGCTGTTCGTTCAGCTCCACATAGAACGGAGTCCAGAGCATATCGTGTTTTTCGGATTCCATCGCGTCAAAGAATACACGCAGGGAATAGATGCTGGTGAACGTGTCATCGAAGTCACAGAACATGATCCATTCAGCATCGCTGTGCTTCATTCCGCGGTTTCTGGCAGCAGAAACGCCGCTGTGCGGGATGATGACTTCATCGACCTGGTACGGATACTTCTGCTTCACGATCTCCGGATATACATCCAGATCCTCGCCGTCGTTGACCAGGATCACCCGGAATTCGGAGAAATCCACGTCCCGCTGAAGGGCCAGCATGTCAAACAGCTTTTTCCCTTCACTCCACGGTTCTTTGTAGTGAGGAACGATGATGTCCAAAGTCATTGAACTTCCTCCTGTCACTTGCCGAGAACAGCCGTAATCAGGCCGTTTCCTTCATCCCGGACGGCAATCAGCCTCGTGAAACCTTCCTTCACGGTTGTCACTCCACTGGCAAGCGCTGTGATCCGGCAGGTCTTTGTCGGCTCGATAAGGAGGTTAAACACATCCCGGATCCCGCTGCCGTTCATCACATAAATGAACAGCTGTCCGCTGCTTTCAAGGAGCGTACTGCCGGTCATTACTGTGCCGTCATTCAGCGTCAGCGTCCCGTCCATCCTCGGTTTCCTCCTTTTTCACAGGAAGTTTAATCGGTTCCATGCCAGGTTCAGGCTCTTCAGCTTCTGGCTCGGCATTCTCATTGCCTTCCTGTTCTCGCGCGGCAGCTGCTTCCTCATTTGCTGCCCGTTCAGCTTCGATCATCTGCAGCACGATGGCCAGGTTATGAATACACCCTTCGATCGGATCGGCGATTTCCCGTTTCTTTGCCACCGGCACGCTGATATTGCTCAGCACGCTGATTGTCGTCTCGATCACCTGTTCCTTTGTCATCTGGTTTTCCATTTTTCTTTCTTTCCTTTCGATTAACTGTTTTTCTTGTAATACGAATTGCTGATTGTCCCGGCATTGTACAATATTCCGACGTTGGTACCGCCTTTGTACAATGTTTCCGTCGCAGGGTAATAGGTCAAGGTGCTTCCGCTTTTGTAGAGAGTTTCGGTTGCCGGATAATAAGTCGCGATGCTCCCGGCGTTATACAAAACGCCAACATTTGTTCCAGCCTTGTACCGAGTACACGAGGAAAGCCGTTTTGACGTGCTGCCGATCGGCGTCACGCTCACGCTATCGCCTCTGCCGGTTACAGAAGATCCATTGCCCGGATACCATGTTTCTGATTTCGAAAGATAGTATGTCAGATCGTATCCGGAGCTGACGATCGTGTACCATGTGCCGCTCGGAGTTCCTGAAGTGTGTCGTTTGAAATGGACTGCGTTTCCGCACACGCTAACCGATTGTGACGAACCACGACCGGTAACAGAGCTTCCATTTCCCTTGTAATACGTTGTAGCAGTTCCGGCGGTGTAGTAAACTGTCCCGCCGCTGCTAACCTCTTCGTACACAGTCTGGCTCGAACCTTGCAAGGTCAAACTGCTTGTCGCGCTGCCCTGCAGCGTCACAGTAGTTGTAGTCGCTGCAGAACCTCTAAGCGTTGCCGTTGATGTACTTGCTGCAGCTCCCTGCAGCGTCAGGCTGCTGGTCGGCGTCCCCTGCAGTGTGATCGTCTGCCGGGTGAAGTGTCCTTCGCCTTCCGCCACGCCAAGGTCAAAAATGCTACTGGCATTGACCACCGCCGTCAGCACGTCTACGTGCGTGCTGCCGCTGAAATAATAAACATGGACGGTCTTCTTGTAGTCTTCCGTCCATTCATCTGCTTCGGTGAACAGGTATGTGTCGCCGCCGGTCTGGTTCTGCGGGCTTACCGTCACAGAATAATGATTGCCGCTCCAAGTGCCCGAAAAGCTTGAAACGGCTCGACTAAAAGTTCCGCCACTTGTGCCAGTGCCGTTTGCCGTGTAATACTTCAATGTATAAACATTGTTCACAGGCCCTTCAACCGCCACACTGGTCACAAACAGGTCCTTCAGGTCGCTGTAGCTGTACCCGCTGCCGCTGCTCGATCGGAACTTCAGCGTCCCGACTTCCACCGTGCTGGCGCCGATCGTCCCGGTGCAGTTCATGCTGGCCACTGTCAGGCTGCTCAGTGTCGCGATCTTCGTGCTGATATAGTCCGCCGTGATCTGATTGGCAATCGTATCTCCCAGCAAATAGATCTGGCTGGCATTGATCGTTGCCGTACTGCCGCCGTTGTTGATCGCCAGGGCAATACTCGCAGCAGTCACATTTCCATTCGAATCCACAACGCCGGATACTTTTGCTGCCCAGCTGCTGGCGGTCTGTTCTATCCTTGAGTACAGACCGTTGGCTGTATCAGATACCTCTGAGCGAATGTAAGATGCTGTTTGGTCGATCTTACTGTTGAGCCCGTTTGCGGTATCGGATACTTCAGAGCGAATATAGGAAGCAGTCTGTTCGATTTTGCTGTTCAGTCCGTTGGCAGTGTCCGCGACTTCGGCCCGGATGTAGCTGGCTGTTTCTTCTATCCTTGAGTACAGGCCGTTGGCCACGTCCACAACTTCAGCGCGGATGTAATAGGCCGTCTGCTCGATCCGGGAATACAGACCGTTGGCAGTGTCGCCGATCGTCCTCCGGAAATAGGTCGCGTCGTTATGTGCGGACCTTCCGGCACCGCCTGCGGATTTGGATGCCGAATTCGCCGTCTTTTTGATCTCGGAAAAGGCGTCCTCAGCAGTCTGCCTTTTGTTGGCCAGGCTGTTCCGCACATAGGTCGGTCTCCGCAGCGCATCCGGATAATTCACGCTGACGATCCGCTCATTGAATGTGCAGCTGTATTCCGGAAGCGCAACCCTGCAGATCCTGGCCAGATGCACTTCATCAATAGATTCGCCGGTGATCTTGTTAAGCTCCACGCCGTCAATGGTGATCTGGACACCGGGCCTGTTGTGCCTTCCGAAATAGGCGGCTACCCATGCTTCAAGCGCGGCCTGAGAAGTGAAATCTTCCTGATTTACACCAGCCGTCTTACAGACCACACCGAAGCCAGCGTTTTGCGCGTCAGTGTCGTTGTAGGTGAAATAGCCTTCGTTGATGTAGGTGCCGTGGCCTTCGTCATCGTTCGTTTCGGAAGTCACGGACAGGTACAGCCGGGTACACAGGTCCGCATCATCTTCCGTGATCACACAGTTTTCTGTGTTCCGGTTCAGCCGGAATTCGGAAAGCACATCGTTGTCCCTGGCAACGAAGTTCAGCGTCCACGGGAAAGTGCTCTGGTCGAAAGTGAACATGTAGTCCTCTTCCTTCCGGGCGATTTCCGTGAGGCACTCCATCAGGTTGTCGTACTTGATGTCCTTGTTCCATGGATTCGGATCCGCGCAGGTGCCCAGCTGCCAGTATTTCACTCCACCGATCTTCTGGGTCTGCGCGTCAATGATTTTGGCCAGCATCCCTGCTACGGTGCCTTTGTATTCCTCGATCATATCGAATGTGGCATCGGAAAGCACGTCCAGCCCGTGGGAAAGCTCATACTTCCTGTTTTTCCCGATGGTATGCGGAATCTTTGTAACACGGTAGATACCGACGCTACCCTTGTGGTTGTAAACTTCCACCAGGTCGTGCATGGCAAGAGGAAGATCGTTTTCCGCAAGCGTCATGGCAACCCTGTGAACAGGCAGCATGTTCAGTGTAATACCGAGGGCCCCGACAGGATTCAGGCGGCCCTCTTCTGCCAGCACCCCGTTGCTGACGCTTTTCGCGAGCTTGCGCGGGAGCCGGACACGAACATTATTCATTTCCAAAGCCCCCTCGCTTTGATGGTGTAAGTACACGCTCTGCTGAAGGTCAGGCCGACAGAATTACTCTGGTTGGGTACCAGAAGGATGTCATCCGAACTTGCAGCAGAACGTTTGTTGAGGAGCGAAGTGCTTCCGCTTACGATATGAAGCAGATGCAGTTCGTCATAATAGATCTTGAGTGGCGTTGTTTTGGTCACAGACAGCCCTGATAGCGCGAGTGTCTGCGTCCCTACTGTAATAGTCACAGAGGTCAGCGTGCCGCTGGAGGGCGCGATTTCGGCCTCCAGGAAGCATTCCTGTGTCCCGTTCGGAGTAATGCTTACGGTAGCAGAGCTGACAGCTGACGTGACCTTCACCTGTACAGGTGTGATATCCTGCCAGAACGCTTCACCGTAGGCCGTGAATTCGATTTCCATTCTGGCCGTCAGGTCGAAGGTTTCAAAGGCAGGCGGTTTGGTGCAGAAGACATACAGCTGCTGACCGGGCCGGGTGTTCATGGTGAACCATCCATGGGTTGCCCAGCCGCGAACCTTCTGGATAACGGTCATCCGTTCGGTCCGGTTCCGTTCCTTGATCATGAACTTGACCTTGATCTTGATGGATCCGCGGCCGGGATTGTTCAGCGGAAACAGCCCATAGGGAGCACGCTGTATGGTTTCCTGGTCAATGTTGACATCTTCGGAGATATCCTCCACGTAGATGCGGCTGTCCAGATCTGCAAGACCGGGGCCGTTCAGAGCACATGTAATATCAGTTCTCATACCGTACCATACCTCATTCCTGCATATCTGTTGGCGATGCCTTCGCTCACCGTGTCGGTTACCAGTTCACCTACCAGTTCTCCGTTCATGACCACTCTCGCCCCGTTCAGCGCGTTCGCGATAGCAGAAGCATAGGTCATAGCGGTCTTTTCGTTCTCTGCGGCCAGCGCCTCAGCTTCGTTTCTCCGGCCATTGCCGGTGATACTCATTTGATCTGCTGCGTCTCCGCTGATTTCAGAGATCGTTTGTTCCAGGGATGCAGCTGCAGACATACCAACCATAGCGGCGGCGTTTCCGGCTTCATCCACGCTGGCCAGGATCGAGTTGATAAACCCGAGCCCGAAGTTCCGGCCTGTCTCTGCGGTCAGCTTCGACGGGGATCCTTCCTGTATGGCGTTGGAGAGCGCGTTTGCCGCTGCACGGCCAAGGTTGTAAGCAGCTGAAGTAACATAGCTGGTCATGGAAGCGATTCCGTTTCCAAGGCCGAGTCCGAAGTTTTGTCCGATCCTGACACCTGTGGCGCCGGACAGGATGCCGCTGATTGAGTTATACGCATCCGTGCCGAGCGTTTCGGTGACGGTGATCAGCGTTCCGTCTTCCAGAACGGCAATGATGCCGGAGACAAACTGTGTTCCGATGGCGTTTCCGTTTTCCTCGCTCATTGTGAGCAGGAACTGCTGGACAACCGCATCAGAAACCTCAAGCGCAGCTGTGCTGGCTGACTCTTTGTTTTCGTTCATGCCAGTTACCACGCCGTTCAATCCAAAGCCATTTGCGGTTTCATCAACCGTTTTCGCAATATCTTGAGATGTTTTCTCCGCTGCTTCTGTCGCGGTAGCGCCGATATCTTCATAAACCTCTTCCACAGCCTGTTCGCAAGCGTCTTTCGCTTCTTCTACAGTGGAAGAATCATAGTCAGCGCCGAGAATCGATGACAGGATCAAGCTCCACAATTCATTGC
Organism: uncultured Eubacteriales bacterium; assembly: GCA_902786815.1. Lineage (GTDB taxonomy): Bacteria > Bacillota > Clostridia > Peptostreptococcales > Anaerovoracaceae > Lentihominibacter. The sequence continues at coordinate 31,967 of CADADV010000013.1, read as the reverse complement.
CGCGTTCCAATCCGCCGAGCGCAACGTTCTGAGCGATTGATTCATAAATCTCATCAGACAGCGCTTCTGTACCGATTCCAAGCGGCTCAAGGTATTTCTGCATGATACTCTTTACGGTATCAGCGGAAATAGTGTTTCCTTCGAGCGTCATCTCAACAGCGTATTCCAGGTCATCCCACATGTTGCCGGCCCATTGTTCAAAGGAAATTCTTGGGCCGCCTTCCATGGAGGCGTTTATTGCGTCTTCCGCAATACTTATGAATTCTTCAGAATAGGCGTCGGCAGCATCAACAACCTCGCCCATGTTTCCTTCACGGGCTCCGAACAGAGCGAGAAGGGCCATGTTCTGGAAATCAGTATCAGATGTCCCTGCGTCAACATCATAGCTTGCCAGGGCGTCATCAAAGGCCTCTTTCGCAATTTCGATTGATCTGGCCGCGGTTTCCTTCGCCTGTTCATAGGCTGTTTTCGAATCCACATCGATAATTCCCCAGCTGACAAGAATGCTGTCAACAAGGTTCGTAAAGAAGCTGAAGATACCGCCAACAGCGGATTTCATGCCTTCCCAAAGAAGATTCATCAGGGAAACGCCGGCGTTAAACAGCTGAGTCAGTCCTTCTTTGCTGAACAGGTGCTTCAGCAGTTCTCCGATGAAGCTTCCAAGGGTCTGACCGATGGTACCCAATGCACTGATGATCCCTTGTCCGAGATTCTTGACAAAGTTGATAACATTCTCGTCAGAGGAGAAATCAGAGATCTTTCCCAGGAGTCCTTTGACAAGATCGGCAAGCGCTGTACCGAACGTGTTTCCGACTCCGCTGGCCTCCATGTCCGTCAAAGCATCGGAAATGGATTCCATTATGGAATTGGCAATCTGCGCACCTGCAGAAAGCACATCGCCGATCAGATCAGGAAGGTTTTTGATGGCTTCAACGATCCCGTCCACGATGCCTTTGGCCGCGCCGGCAAGATCGACATCGAGGCCGCCGCCGCTCTGGAAACCTTCCGCGAGGCTTTTCACCAGTTCGGAAGCCAGCTTCATGCCTGCGCTGATCACTTTACCGCCGGTCTGGAAGAGTTTCGGTACCAGCTCCACGATTTTGTTAATCAGCGTCTGCAGGAACGTCCTGAGCTTGCCCGTCATTTCGCTGACGCCTGTCGTATTGATGGTGGTATCCAGAGAAGATGCCAGGCTGTCAAGCAGGCTGCTGGCAATATGCGCTCCTGCGGTAACAACTTTACCGCCGAAATCGAACACGCCACCGATAGCCCTTGTGATATTGTTCACAAGGCTCTGGACGATGTTTCCTACATTTAGTTCAGGTTTAAAGCTGTCAAATGCAGCAACAATGGTGTCTACGAGAGCACCGGCAAGCATCAGCCCAGCATCAAAGACCTGTCCTGCGGCATTCAGCGCTTTAGGAATAGCTTTCGCGATACCGGTGACAATGTCTCCGGCAATGGTGCCGAAGGCGGATGCCAGATCCTTCGCGTTTACGGTGAGTGAGGTAATCTTTTCCTTGACCTTGTCCCAGATCGCCTGTCCGACTTTTTCCCAGCTGGTATCAGCTGTATAATCGTCGCCCAGTGCAATGGTTCCGATCAGGTCCTTTACGTTGGATTTCAGTTCCGTGATTTTTGCCTTAATCTTTTCCCAGATCTTCGTGGCCACCGTGCCCCAGCTGGCGTCTGCAGTGTAATCGTCCCCAAGGACCATTCCTTTCAGCAGATCGCCGGCACTTTTCAGCAGGGTGCCCATTGAAGCGGTAATCTTATTCCAGATTTTCCCGGCGACGGTGCCCCAGCTGTCATCCGGAACATAATCTTCTCCGAGTACGAGGCTTCCGAGCAGGTCCTTGCTGTTCTTCGCCGCTTTGGTGATGCCGTCCCTGATGTTTTCGATCATGGCGGTACCGACCTGAACCCATGTGGCGTCTTCGGTGTACTTGTCACCCATGGCGCCTTTCTTGAAGACGGTAAATGCCTGCTTTACGGCTTCCTCAAGGGCAGTCTTCAGCTTTGTGCCGATTTCGCCCCAGTCAGCACTGCTCACAGCGGAAATAATGGACGTGATGACCGTACCCATGCCTTCCAGCACGACAGGAATGTTGCTGATCAGCGCAGTGGCCATATTCGTCAGCAGATCCAGAATGGCCGGGACGATTTTCGGCGCGTTCTTTTTGATGCTGTTGGCCAGAGTTGTGACAATTGTCTGGGAAACATTCGCGATCTGCGGCATATTGGCCGATATGGCCTGAACACCGGTGGTAATGATGCTGGTCAGGCCGTCGATCATGCCGGGCAAACCGGTTTTGATTCCGGTAGACAGGCTTCTCAGGGAATTGTTCATGTTCTGGGTCAGCGCGGGCAGCTGCTTTTCAACGTCAGCACCGAACTTCCTGATTTTGATTCCGGCCTTGGTCATACCTTTGACGAAGGTTTTTCCGATATCATTGTTGCTGTCGATTGCGGCAGCACCCAGGGCAAGTAGGCCGATCGCCAGCAGTGCCGTCGGACCGGAAACGAGCGTGAAGGTTCTGGCCAGTGTCGGAAGTATCGCCACAAGACCGCCCATGCCAGCCATAGCAGGACCAATCGCGGCCGCGAGTGCGCCCATTTTCAGCGCGCCGAGCTGGGTGGACTTATCTGCATTCCGAAAAGCATCCACGTACTTCGTAGCTTCCTGTACGACCTTCCGGAAGCCGTTTTCAGCCAGCCCCCACAGCGTGATCTCCAGGCCTTCCAGAGCGCTCTTGAACAGGGTGATATCGCCTTTGGCGTTATCCAGCATGACCCGCTTCATTTCCGAAGCGGAGCCGGTTGCATTGTCGATCGCGCCACATAGCTTTTCGAAGTCCTCATCCGTGGCATTCATAATGGCCAGAAGGCCGGGAAGGCCACGGGCGCCTGCCAGCTGAGTCAGATTCTTCAGGAAGTCTCCGCTGCCGGCGGTCAGTTCTTCCAGCTTTGCCGTATACTGTTCCTCTGTCAGCTTGCCGCTGGCGTACTGATCGTCCAGTTCTGCGACATCTGCAGCCAGCTTCGCAACATCCACGCCGTTCTTCTTCGCCTGGCCGCGGAAGTCTCCCATGATTTCCCGCAGGGATTTCGCTTCGCCTTTGCTGTTGTACAGCGATACACCAAGGGCTTCCATGGCAGCGGCCGTCTGGTCGCTTGGCTTTGCCATGTTCTGGATAATACGGCTCAGAGAAGTACCGGCCATGCTGCTCTTAATGCCGTTGTTGGCCATAAGGCCCAGAGCAATTGCCACGTCATCCACGCTGTAGCCCAGGGCACCGGCCAGAGGCGCGGCAAACTTGAAGCTTTCACCCAGCATTGTGACGTTGGTATTGGAATTGGAGGAAGCCGCTGCCAGAACATCTGCGAAATGCTCAACGGCATTGACTTCCATCTCTACGCCGTCTTTGACCACCTTGACGGTATCCGTAGCGGAATATCCGAAAGCGGTCATGGCGTCAGTCACGATATCGGAAGTGGTGCCCAGATCCGCGCCGGCAGCTGCAGCCAGATTCATCAGAGGCCCGATAGCAGCCAGCATTTGCTCTGTTTTCCAGCCTGCCATGGCCATATACTCCATAGCTTCACCGGCTTCAGAGGCGGTAAACTGCGTCGTAGAACCCATCTCAAGGGCCTTTTTCCGAAGTGCTTCCATTGCTTCCGCGCTTCCGGTAACTTCGCTTCCTGCAATAGCAAACACTTTGGACATCTGGGCATCGAATCCGCTTCCTGCTTCATAGATCGCAGATGCAGCCTTCTTCAGCGGTACCGTAACGGCCGCTGTCATGGCAGCGCCACCGATGGCGAGATTCTTGCCCATGTTGGACATCTTGCTCTCAGCGCTCTTTACAGCACCGTCAATGCCACTGGTATCCAGGTTAAAACTCGCGAACAATTCGCCAACTTTCAGCGCCACTCATCTCACCACCTTAACTGCGCGATCCGTTTGTAGACAGTACAGACGCAAAGAAAGCCGCTGCCTGTGAGCGGCCTTCCTCGACGGTCATATCTTCCTTTGGTTTGCGCTTCATTTCTTCAATACGGGCCGCTGTAGCGCCATACGGGGAGAGGTTCCGGAACAGAATGGAAAACCGCCTCCACGACATGACGTCGATCTGCTCTACCAGGTCGATGCCGTAATCCCGCAGGAAATCGGCTTCAACCGCGTCCCACACGTAGAGCAGGTTTACTTTTTTGCCTTTGAGCTGGTGGCGACCATGCCGTCCTCATCGCTGAGTTCCTCCACATCGTCGCCGTCAACATCCTTGCCGTTGATGGTTTCAAACACCATCTTTATCAGATTGATCAGCTGATCGCTCTGCATGCCTTTCGCGCAGAACTCGCTGATAGCTTCCTTTCCAAAGAGAACATCCCCGGCATTCAGCAGCATCTTCGTTGCTTCAAACTCAGAAATGTTCGCGTCATTCGTTCTGGCCAGAGTGACCATCACAATTGCGGGGATCTCCGGCTTCACCGGGTATTCCTTCCCGAACACGGTCACCATAATGGGATCCTGTTTCTTCTCGGTCATGAAATTGTCGAAATTCAGAGTACGGCTTGCCATGATTTTTTCCTCCTTAAAATCATATGCGCCGGATAGGACAATCCTACCCGGCGCGTGGTTGTGGAATTACGAATCGGTAACAGTCACAGTCAGGGTGGCAGTCTTCGCGCCGTTGACCGTGGTCACGGTGATCTTCGAAGTGCCGGCGCTCACCGGATTCACTGTGAAGGAATCGTCGGTGATATTGCCAACAGAGGCAACCCGCTTGTTGCTGGAGCTGATCCGGAACCGCTGGTTGCTGGCGTTGGTGGGATTGAAAACGATGGTGATGATCTTCGCAGTGGCCCCGACCGCAATGGACAGGGTGGTCACGTCGCTGTTGCCATCCTTCAGAGAGATACTGGACATCTGCACATAAGGCAGAGTATCCACATCGCCGACCTGTTCCAGATCCCAGTTCTTGGTGTCTTCATCCTCATCGGAGGAGACTTCGCTGCCGGTGACAATGAAGTCGCCGACGATCGCCGTGCCGTAGGGATCGACGATCTTCAGTGTAGCGTCATCGTCACAGACACCGCTGGTGGCATAGTCATCCAGCATCTGCTGGCCGGGATCCACAGCGCCGGTAGCGGCATCCACCTTCGGCTTGCCGCTCAGGGTCAGGGAGCCGCTGCGCTTGGAGACATAGGGCTCTTCCCACAGATCGGTAGCAGCGGAACCGTCTTCGGTGTCGCTGTCCGTGCTGCGAGTCAGCTCTTCCAGGCCCTTGATACGGACCCAGGTCTCAGAAACCGCGCTCTTGTCCTGGATGAAGATACCCCAGTTCCGAATATTAGTCGGGCAGGAATTCTTGCGTCCTTTCGCCATAGATAATCAGTCCTTTCTTTCAGTTGCAGTATTTGACTGCAATGTTGGTCACATACACTTCGCGCTTTTTGGTGTCCGGGCCGAGGCCTGTGGCAGCGTTGATAACCTCAATGCTGACATCGTGGCCATCCCCGTTCAGGAACCCGGAATAGTCATCCAGCTCCTGAGCGATGGCGTAGGAAACCTCATAAGCGGTCCGTGTGCTTTTCGCCCTGTTCATGATCTGGAACCTTGCTGTGGAGTCAGGGCCGCCTACACCGCTGTCAGTAGAGAAAACACAGATGCAGTCATCCGGAGAATCAGGCATCCGTGCCCAGTGAATATCACCGTCCGCAGAGGCGTCAGCAACAGTCCCGAAACCGCAGAATTCCAGATGACGTGCCAGTTCTTCCAAAAGATTCATCATGATCACCCCATCTGTTCTTCATAGGCTCGTTTGATGAGCTCACGCATTTCCCGCTGGACGGAAGAATCGTTTGCCGGGTCTTCCAGATATTTGGCCTTCCGGCCTCTCTGGTGCTGAAACTGCATGTTCTCGTGCTGAATAATGGCGTAGGGAGTATCATACGATACCGTTCCACTGCTGCCATCGTCGGCAACATCCACATAGCAGGAGTTCTTCAAAGGGCCCTGGTCAAGCGGAACCTGTTCCTTGCTGACTGCAGCAAGATGATCCAGCGCAGACCAGGTACCCTTTTTAGTACACTGTTTTGTGACGTTCTTGATCTTCGCCTTGTCCAGGCGAACATCCACCCTGAACCCTCTGCTCACTGCAGAACCACCTCCAGGTGGTCTTCAGAAAAACCGAAAGCGCGGTAGCACTCGATCACGATGTACTCCGCATCGTCCACGGTGACGATGGAACGCTCAGGGATCTTCTCACCTTCGCAGAACATCTTTGCTCTGGCTACTACCTGATCCATCGCGCCGGCAGGGTTTTTGTATGTGTGTTCCAGATCGCGCCTGCGCTGCAGCCGGCATTTCCGCGTTTCCTCTGCGCCGTATATATCCTCTCCGTTGGCGGATCGGATCCACGGCCGGATGGTCGCGGTCTGCCGCAGCAGAAATTTGATCCTGCTCATTCGCTCACCGCCCTCGGAAGTCCCCGGTACAGGAGTCCCGCCCGGAGGAGGACGGAGTACGCGGCTTCGCAGATCGTCTTCCGCGTCAGGCCGATTCCGTTCACGCCTTCCTCGAAGTTCATGGAGAAATCGCCGATCTTGAAGGCTTCAACGCCGTCCGGGATTTCGCCGTACTGTTCCTGAAGGCTGTGTTCGTGGGCTATCTGATACTCGACAGCCTTGTTGAAGGCTTCGATTTCATCTTCAGCCCTGGCTTCGTTCGGGAAAATGAACAGCTTCATCCGATCCACCATCATGGCGGTTTCCTCTTCCGTCGCCGTTCCAGTCCACGTATGCACGTCAGGCATTGCGTTTCACCTTCTTCCGCGTCGGAGACCTCATTTCCGGGGCCTCAGCGGCTTTCCCGGGCGCTTCTTCGTCGTGGAGAGGTTTCCCTATACCCTGACGGAGAAGACGCCCGGAAAGCGCAGGAGGCGCGTCAATAACGACGCCTGCCGGAATAACCCTGCCGTATTCAGGCTGCGGCAGAGGCTTTATCAGCCGAATCTTCATTTCCGCGCCTCCTCAACGGATTAAGAGGCAGTCGCCACGTACTTGACTTCGATGGTGACCTTGGAGGCGCTGTCACGGGTGACAGTGACCTTGGACGCGGTCGCGCCGCCGCCGGAAGTGGCAGGCAGACCGGTGATATCGGCCTTGCCGAAGTCGTTGGAGAAGGCATAGCCGTCAGCCGCGGTGAGGACCACCTTCGCGGTGTAGACCTTGTTCGCGCCGAAGGTATCGTCATCAGGAGTCCACGTGATGGCAGCGGTGTAGCCGGTGCCGGAATCATGGGAGGACTGAGGCGTGCCGTTCTTCGCGGGCTGGGTCACGTTGTAGGTGGCGGATTCGATCACCGTCAGAGCGCTGGGCTTCAGCACGGCGAAAGGATACCGGGTGGCCTTGGTGGGGTTCACGCGGTTGATCGGGTTGGGCATCGCCCAGCCGGCGCGGAACACGACACGCAGGGCAACCATATCCTGCTGCGCGAGGTTGTAGACGATCTCGTGGGTGCTCGGATCCTGGATGACCGCTTCGGTCAGCAGCTTGGTGGTGATGTCGGTGCGCATGGCCCAGACAGCCTGGCTCCAGTCGCCGCCGAGCAGCAGCACCTGATCCGGATCCATGACTTCGCTCTTCGGGAACAGCGCCTCAGCTCCGTCGAGCTCGTAGACGCTCTTGCCCTGGGCGCCGTCACGGTACACGGCGCGGCCGAAGATCGGCAGGCCGTTGTTGTCTACGGCGCCGCGCAGGATGGACCGCATCTTGATCGCGCCGACGTAGGCGGAAGGAACATAGCCGTCCGCTTCGATCAGGGCCAGCAGGCCGTTTTCGCCCATCAGTTCCTGATACAGGTTCCCGCCGTTCAGGTGGGTCAGGTAGTTGCCGGCGTCCACAGCCGCGGGAATGATGCCGGCCGGGAAGTTGGAGGGCTTGTTGGTGCCCAGAAGCACCGCCTTGTCGAAAGCCGCGCCGATGGCTTCCCGCATCCGGGGAGATACGTTGCCCCAGATATCATAGTCGCTGTCATCCAGCACGTTCTCAGGGATGGGAACGATGCAGGCGATTTCCTCAGCGTACAGCTTGACGTTTTCCCACGCCATGCTGGTGGTCTGCTTCATGCCGGTATCGCCGTCCACGAAATAGGCCATGGGCAGGGAGCCCAGAACCGGAATGGAACGGGTTTTGGAGCTCATGTCCGGCAGGCGGCGCATCAGCCGCATGACGATGGACTGCTCCGGAACGGACTGCAGGATCTCCCGGGATTTCTCTTCCGGGATCAGGACTTCAGCACCACTGCGATCGATAATTGCCATGGTAATTCACTTTCCTTTCTGTTTTGGTCGTTAAGTAATCATTCAACACTGCGTCCGGCAGCGGCCCGGATGATCGAATTGATCTCGCTGTTGCCGTTACTGCCAGAACCGCCAGATCCGCCGGAACCACCCTGCGGATCCTTTCCACCGCCCCAGCCGCCTCGATGGCCACTGCCGCCATCTTCCGTGAAAAGATAAGCGGAGCTCTCCTTCAGGGCCTTGATCTGATCATCCAGGCCGGTCAGGTTGCCCTTGTCATCTTCTCCGATTTTGGCAGCGTCCAGCAGCTTCTCAACCACAGCGGCATCCCGCACTTTGGCTTTCGTCAGGGCTTCCCTGATCTTGCCGGAGCGCTTCATGCCAGTGATCGTGGCGTCCTTATCAGCCACCTGCTGTTTCAGCGAGTCAATGGTCGCCTGCAGAGCGTCCGCGCTTTCGCCCTTCTGCTTTGCTTCGGCCAGCTGCTGATTCAGGGTGGTGATAGTCGCCTTGAGCGTTTTCTGTTTGCCCATTTCCTCATCGATCCTGGTTTTGGGAACCCAGCTCCCATCATTGGTGGGGATGATCGTCAGACCGTCCACATCCTTGAGAGCCGCTTCCACCTGGCCAAACAGATCGTCACCGAGGTGAGCCTTGAGCGTTGATACATCCATTTGTTCTTTCCTCCTTCGGTTTTTTATGCAGGTCCCTTCCTGCTCTGAAGTCCCGGGTAAAGCCTCCCGGACAGGCAAACAAAAAAGCAGGCTGGTGTGGGCTCAGTCTGCTAATTTGACAGGAAACCATGCTCTTTCTTACGCCGTGCCGCCGGGCTCGCGTTCCGCGCCGTTCGACAGGTTTATACCTGTCCGAAGGTGGAACGCCCCGGAAGGGCCGTTTTTGTGCGAAAGAGCGTTACTCTTCTCCCAGAGCTTCCTTGGCGGCTGCAACAGCGTTTCTGGTATTTCCAGCCTTGTACAGTCCCTGGGCGAAACTCCGGAACACGGACGCCTGACAATTCTTGTAGGCATAGTCCGCATGCTCCAGTTCCTCCGGAATGGAGATCAGCTGTTTCAGCACGCTCCGGGGGATCGTGACTTCGGTCGGCACCTCAGCTGCCGCTTTCGTCTTTGCCATCGTGATCAACTCCTTTCAAAATGGGCATAAGAAAACCGCCTCACGCTTATGCGGGGCGGTTCACTGCATCATCTTTCTGACATGGGCCAGAAATTCATCCGGGAGAGGATAGTTGTGAGTTTCGAACAAATACGTCGTCTCAGCAGACCATCCATACTCCTTATCCTCACGCCAATCAAGCTCGGCAACTGGCTCGTCGGTCACAGGATCATGGAAATACTTGGGTGCAATCGCGGTCTTCTGCCTGGTTTTCATGTACCGAACAATTGCGGCCTTGTCAGGAATGACTTTGGTGTCTGGCTGCATCGCAACCGGCCTGACTGCCATCATGGCGCTCACCTCTCTTTCGGCTCTACTATACGCCACGAACCGGTGTTTGTCAACTTGTCAGGGCCAATTGTCATGTATCCGTCAGGACGAACCCAGACAAGGTCTGTTGGCGCCATAACAGGTACACCGAGAATATCTGCCACAGCCTGAGCGGTAAGCGCATCCTCAGCGCCAGTCTCACATGCTATAAGCCTGATCGGGCCACCGTTCCAGAGGCCTTTTTCTTGTACGGTTCTGCAGAATTCAGCAACCGAAAAAGTATTCAGCATCTTTCCGTCTGCATTCTGGTTCTCGAAGCCATACTTGCCACCGTGCAGGACAAAGTCCTGATAACCATCGATCGGCTTGATTTTCTGCGCATATACAGCAAGATCGGAAGCATGGTGCAGGAATTCTGTCCCGAGAGGAATTGCCTGTGGTTGTGGCTTTTCTCTGTTGCTGTGCCTGTAAAGGTAATTGTCCTCCGGCTGGCTTTCGATCAGATCGTCCAGAGCATTCTCCCACTGGCGAACCTTGTTCTGGGCCTGCATCTTCTGCTGCGGTGTCTGGGCCACGATAGCGCGGTCCTTGTACTTCCGAATCATGCGTTCCATGTACCGCTGCTTCGACCGGGCCGTGTAGGACGGTTCAGCCGGTTCGATTTCCCTGGGCTCCGTCCGGAAGCCTCCGATCGGAGCATGGGAGATCTCCGGATAGTAAGTCGTGATCCCGTGCATACACCGGGGATGGAAGCATCCGTCGTTCTCCGCGTCATCCAGGGAAGGATAATCCGAATCGTTCCCGCTGACGGAGACGATCACGCCTTCCCAGGCCGCGCAGATCGGGCAGCTGCCGGCATGGCCGTCGATGATGGCCAGATCGTAGCCGTACTCCTGCATGGTATCGACGTATCCGGAGATCGTGCTGCGCTCGATGGCTGTCAGCACGGCCATTTCCGAATAGTTTTCCAGCGTCCAGTGATGGCCGCCCCGGTCGATGAATCCGTCAATGCCATCATCGGCGAAAGCGATCAGCGCTTCGCCTACGGCCTGCCTGGTTGTCATGGTGCCGGTGGCCATCTCTGAGGATACGGCGCCGATGATATCAGCGTACTTGTCATCGAACTGCCTCAGGATTCGCCTCTCAGAGGCGTTTAAGCTGTTATTAAGGTCGGCAAGTATGTACCCCGCTTTCATGCTGTTGGGGCTGATGTGGGCCGTCTCACCCAGCACAGAACGCATATCCGAGTAGAACTTCTGGCTGCCGGTGACATAGGCCCTGTCCATCACGCCGGATAGCAGCTTTTCCCGCTGATCGTGAGCGCGATCTAGATCCCGTTCCAGCTGAGCGTGTGCCGCCAGAACCTCGTTGGCCTTCCGTTCGGCCCATCCGCGCTGAGTGATCCCTCTGGAAAGCCGTCCGGATACGTTTTCCAGCATCCGTTCCCTGGCTTTTCCGTAGATGATCTTCAGGCCTTCTGCGATTTCCTCCTTGTCAGCCTCCGTAAGCGGCCTGACCCGGTGGCCATCCATGCCGGTATTGAATCCGTATCCGGCCATCAGGCGTCACCTTCCTTGTCCTCCTTGTCAGGCGGCGTATGCAGATCTCCGGCTGCAGCAATGGCAGCAGGATCAGCCGTTCCGAATTCCTGCATGATCCGGCTGACCTCTTCCTGCACTTCGCCTTCCTCCCAGTCGGGATGCATCATCTTCACCTTGATGTAGGTGGAGACAGACTGTGCGTCGTGCATCATCTTGACGGCGCTGGCCATGGTGGAAATATCCGTGGACATGCAGTCCGGGAATTCCACGATCACGCGGTCCGTGTTGTGGATGTTCCCCTGATGATATAGTTCCGCGTCCAGCTGCAGCACGCCGGTCAGGAACCGCTCCAGCGGCATGGACCAGTAGTTCAGCTTTTTGGAACGGGTGGAGAAGCTCTTCTTCTCCCGGATCAGCAGCGCGGTGCCGCTGGCCGCCTGGCCTTCGATATCCAGTCCAAAAGACTGCGGGGAATATCCGCACATGGAGATGATGTTCCGGATCAGCGAATCCGCCGTTCTGGCGTGCTGCTCCGCGCGGATCTCGAACTGGGAAGGCGTGATCTTCATATCCTTGTCGTTGGCGATGTCCAGGGCGACCAGCGTTTCCACGTCCTCATCGAATTCCCAGATATACCGGTTGTCGGAGAACATATTGCCCTGATTCTCCCGCTTCCGCAGATATTCCGCCGGAACGATCAGGCGGCTCTTCGCCAGCCGGATGTCCCGGAACCAGGAAGAGAAGGTTTCGTCCAGCTCGTCCAGCAGATCCCGCATGCCCTCAAACTCGCTCCGGCCGTACTCGCGCTTCCGGATCCGGCTGGGCTTCACGTTGGGAATGTGCACGGCCATCATGCCGCCGCCGGGCACCTTCACTTCCGGCTCGATGCCGTAGGCTGTCATTGCGTCCTGGCTTTCCGTGCCGAGCGTGCTGGCATCGCCGACGAACACGGCGCTCAGGATCGTGCCGGGCTCGTACCGCTCATACAGACGCCATTTCTTTCCGGATTTCCGGTCCGTCTTGATCTCCGTGAAGAAGTGCACGCAGACCAGTCTTCCGAAGCGGTATTCCGGAACGGCGTCCCGGCCGTCCACATAGAGGATGGACGGATAATCGAGCTTGTCCGTATCCCAGTTGCTCTTGAGGTAGACATCCCCGCAGGCAGCAGCTGCTTCAGCGGCTTCCTGGATCAGCGATTCGAAGATGTTCTCCCGGAGAATCTTGTCCAGCCGTTCCTGCTGGGAGCTTTTTCTGCACTTCTGGTCGTCCTTCTGCGCGTCATCGTAGATCCGGCAGCGAGGAGCGTTTCCGAAAAGCATGTTCGCAGATACGGAAGCGATATCGGCGGCCAGTGGCACGTGAACCTTCGCCTTGCTCCGGCGTTTCCAGAAGGATCCGTTAATCGCTGTGGCAGCCAGCTCCTTATGCAGGCCGCTGTATGCCGCCCAGTGTTTCCGGACATACTCGCCGCGCACGGCCGTCAGTTCGTCCCAGGCCTCCAGAGGCGTAAAGAATTCAGTCAGTTCGCTCAATCGTATCACCTTCCATCCATGATGCGGCAGCAGGTTGCTGCGCTGTCCGGCGCGTCATCATGCTCCGCGGAATCCGTGAAGTCCATGATCTGCTCGATGTATGCCGGGTCCGTTCCCTCGACGAACACGACCTTTGACCACCACTTTTTCAGGTAAGTCGAAATCTTGATGTACTTGTTCTGGCTCTCCGTGTAGCCGAAGGCATAACCGCCCCGGTTCCGGATTTCCTTGCTCAGGTATCCCTTGTCGCCGTTCAGCTCGCAGTAGACAGGGCCGCACATCAGCCGGTTGGCTTCCGCCAGCGCCGTGTTCAGCACCGTGTCCACGTGGGAATGCCAGAGCTTTCCGTAGAGGTAGATCTTCCCGCCGGCCATCTGGCAGCAGGTGAAGGCTGTGTAGTCCTCTCCTCCGTAGGCCGCGTCGATATGGGCGATGCCGTTCCGGAGCAGGTGTACGCCTTCTTCATTTTCTTCGGGAACGATGGGCCTGCTGGTGTCGAACAGCGCACCGTCGGATGCGATATGCCTGAGCTCATAGTTGGCCGCGAACAGGGAAGGGGCCATCTGCATTCTCAGTTCTTCGATCTTCTGTTTGCTCAGCAGACCAGTCTGATAGCAGTCCCATTTCTCCGGCGTTGGCATCAGTGAGAAGGCGTCTTCCTTGTGCCACGGCGTGCCGGTATTGATAAACCTTCCTCCCGGGTTCCGCAGGTTCTGCAGCTCCTGGTAAATAAGCTTTGTCCGCTCACGTTCGGCGCGGCTCTGGCGATCCAGCCGGTTCACGATGTCATCAGTAATGATGATGTCCCCGTGCTTACCGGTCAGGGATCCACCAACGCCGATCCCGAGGATCTGCGGAGCGCCGCCCGCGTGAGCGTACAGGCTGGTGGTGATCTGCTTATTGGTGGCCTTGTACAATTCCAGCGGCTTGCCGGTCAGCACCTGGCACATGGCCTGCGTGAGGGGGTGAAGCAGGATTGACTGTACCGCCTGCATAACCTCGGCCACGTCGTTATCCGTCTTTCGCAAAAAGATGGTGTTCTTGTCACGCAGCACCATGCAGGCCAGCGCCATATCCACTTCAAGGCAGGTGGTTTTATAGCTGCCGCGGTGGGATTGCTTTGTCTGGTCGTCCGTGCGCCACAGCATATCGTTGATCCACATACCGTGCAGATCGTCCCGGAGCTTTGTAAATCCAACGCGCCGCCCAAATTCCGCTGGGTGTTCGATCAGCCACATGGCGGTTTTCTGCTGAGGCGTCAGCAGCCTATTGCTTTGCATCGTTCTTCACCGCCTCGGCCACTTCATCCAGAAGACTGTAATCAGCGCTGGTAACCTTGATCTGTTCTTCACGCTTTTCCTTCCATCTGTCGGGACGTCGGTTCTTCAGCCAGAAGGCGGCTGCTCCGACATCCGGAGCCATTTCCTTCTTTACTGACCGGACGCTCTTGATCTTCTTTTCCATCACAGGCTTTCCGTCTTCGTCCACCCTTCCGGTGTCGATCAGTTCGAAGTCCGTGGTGGTTTCGACATACGAATATCCGACAGCGCGTTTGAACAGCGCGTTCTCAACCATATCATCGACAGGAGCTTTTCCTTTTTTTATCGCCTCAGATAATTCCGGATACTTATTCTGCCAATCGTAATAGGTTGTGAGTGAGATACGCATCTTTTCTGCGATCTGCACATCGGAAAGGCCTTCTCTCGCGTAGCCTTCCACGCGGATCAGTCCGTCTTCTGTCAGCCACTCCTGATACTTACCTCTCGCACCAATGACGCATCTCCTCCTTTGCGCTTAGTTTAGTGGCACAGGCTGCTGGGTACGAGCCAGCGACTGCCGGTTTTGGAGACCGGGGCTTTCTGTAAGCTACGCCTGTATGTTTCTCCGGCTCCCGCCAGCCGGAGGAATAGTCCCGTGCGTCCAGAAATGAAGCCGCACTCACCTGATTGCATTTTTAACCGATCACTTTCTTCATGGTGATCCCTCCTTCACACATGGGTGTAAACGACGGCTTTGCTGTAGCCGTTGGTGTCTTTGGTCATCAGGTTCAGGAATTCGTCACGGGTGAATCCGGACAGCCGGAAGACTTCCTCCGGTTTCATGCCCAGCTGCTTACCGATCTCCTTCACCGTTTTGCCTTCGTCCATCAGCTTCTTCACGATGGCCTTCATCGGTTCCAGCAGGTGGGTGCCTCTGGCCCGGTTGTGGGTGATCGTGCCGTAAACGTCGGCGCTTTCGTCTCCCTGGTGATCGACAATCACCACGGGCACCTTTTCCGCCGAGCATCGTCTTCAGCGGTTCCCGGCCGGCTACGGTCCACCGGTGGAATCCATCGATGATCGTGTAATCCGGACGGACCACGATGGGAAGCGTCCAGCCGTTGGTCAGGATCGACTGCGTCAGCAGCTTCAGGTTGTCCTCGCTGACCTTGTTCGGGTTGTAGTCGTTGGCGTGCAGCTGATCCCGGGGAACCCACTGCAGGGAACCCAACGGAGCGAACAGATTCATCTCGCTCATGCGGTATCACCCCGCTTGATGCCCTCGTTGTAATTCTGGTAGATCTCCTGCCAGAGGATCCGGAGGACGCGCATTTTGGGGTCGCCGTACAGAATGCCCTCGTACATAGTTTTGTAGTGCTTCTGCGTAGCGATACCGTAGGATTTGATGAACAGGCTCCGCCAGCTGTCGAGTTTGGCCTTTGTGTCTTTCGCGATGGTATACTTTTCCGTGTTCAGGAAAAGCAGGTCCTTGCACAGCGCCTTGTAATCCTTTTCCTCCTGTTCCTCTTCCAGCTCTTTCCGTTTTCGGGAAGATCTCCGGAACATTTCGCTGTCCCAGTACAGGAGTACCAGGTAGGCGTTCGGTTCCCGCCGCTCGATGCGCTGCCAGAGATTGTTGTCCGTCTCCGCGATCCAGCGCAGGCCCTGCGTGGTGCAGTCACCGAAAAAAGCGCACAGCCGCAGCTGGCGCTTGCTCACGCCTGCTTCGTACAGGCGCATGTATATCTCAGGAAACTCAAGGCCGCGTTCCTTAATGTACAGCCAGACGTCGTTATCCGACCAGTCGTAGATCGGATAGAACTTTCCGGTCGCCTTATCGAAGGATGCTCTGGCAATGCACTGATACCGGGTCAGGCTTTCCGTGCTCCTCAGGCCGATCATGCTGATTCCGTCGTTGAACACCTTCCCGCAGAAGGTCTGGTAGTTCATCTGGCCTGGATACTTCAACGCCGGATGGCTCATGATCGCGTATGGAGGCGGATCCCTCATCCAGCGATCTTTGGCCGCCGGCTCCCAGGTGATCCAGCTCTCGGAACTGGACAGGTGATCGATCACGCAGACCTGCTTGAAAGGAAGGCAGTACCACAGGAAAGGCACTCCGACGGATTCGAAGTTCTTCTTCCAGCGTTCGGAAGCTTCCACCATGGACGGGTAAAGCCCTTCCTCATCGATGAAGATCACCTTCAGCTGCTTTCCGTCGATCTCGCCGGTCCGGATCAGGTCGTAGGTGAGCGAAGCCAGGCACAGGGAATCCTTTCCGGATGAGAAGGACAGGTACACCTTCATGCCGGTGTCAAACAGACGCTTGATCCGACCTTTGGCCGCTTCCAGCACGTTCATGGTGCTCTGCATCTTCTTCACGGGCATGTCAGGCACCCCCGATCGGAATCCGGGCTCCGCAGTGCGGACAGATGACGAATGCCTCTGTTTGCCCCTCAGCGGTCCCTGCAGGCGCCTGTTCTCCGGAAGCGGTATTAACCTGTCCGGAGTCCTGCACCGGCACGGTGGCTTCACCTGTGCTGCCGTGGACGGGTTCCCGCCGTCCTGCGTACCGCTGCACGTCATTTTCGTCGTAGGTGCCGTAACTGTCCACCATGGCGTTCACTTCCCGGACGGAAGCGTTCAGGGTTTCCAGCAGATCGGCGTCCCATCCGGGCACGTCCACGTCGCCGTCCAGACTCCGGATGATTTCCTCGAAGGCGTCTGTGTCGGTCATGCCGAGTTCGTACACCCGATTGTCGGCTAACATCAGTTTTTTCTTCTGGGTTTCGGTCAGGTCTGCCACCACGTAGCAGTCGGCTTTGTCATATCCGAGTGCCACCATCGCGTCATACAGGCCGTTGCCGCAGAGGATCACGCCTTTCTCATCGATCACCAGCGGCCGGATCTGCCCGAACATCCTCACGGACCGGACATACTCGTTCAGCTGCTTCGGACTGTGCCGGCGAATGTTCTTCTCGATCTTCTGCAGGGCGGAAAGCTTTTTCTGCACAATCTTCATGTGCTCACCTGCTTCCGCTTTTCCCAGAGCCTCCAGCAGACGGCAAAGAGGATAGCACCACCCACAAGATAGATCCGTATCGAAGCCATCAAAGTCCACATACCCATGACGCCAAGCGGAATCAGAACCGCCCACAGCGCGATTAAGCCAGCGTTTACGCACAGCCCGACCTTCTTTCCGAATGCGATATATATGCTGTACATCGAGCTGGAAAGCGTCGAGGCTCCGATAATGGTAATCAGGAAAGCTTTCAGTACGTTCAGCGCCGGTGTGAACTGTGTCCACGCCAGAAGGAAGATGATGGCCATGTATATCCCGAAGAAGATCCCGCCCAGGGTAAACGCCCGTCTGACGTTGATTTTGTTCGTCCCGTCCGGGTTTTTCTCATTGTAATTGAGAATTTCGAAGAAATACGGATATGTGAACGGTCCGGGCAGCAGAAGGATTGCCTTCCATATACCCTGACCCATTGCCTGGTCATCGGCGATCATCGGGATCTGGTTGAAGTTCCCTCTGCTGTGGATGGCCGCGGTAATCGTCACACCCAGCGCCAGCAGATAAACGACGATCCATCCGAAACCGTCTGTCAGTACGTTCCGGATCATGCCGTATTTCAGCAGGATGATCAGGAATACCACGGCCATAATGTAGGCGATGGCCATGCCGTAATCCGCACCCAGAGGCGTGTCAGCGAACACTGTCTGTGTCCCGTTCATGGAAAGCCATGCCTGGAAGATGCACATCACGCCGCAGACCCATTTCATGATCTTGCTGCCGAAGACTTCCCGGACCTTCGGGATCTTCATCGCGCAGAATCCGAACACAATGCAGGCCAGCACGTTGCCCAGCACCCAGATCAGGGAAGGAATCACGCCGTAGGTCTGCGTCATCGTCACGCCGTTCATCAGGCTGCCGATTCCGGCCCAGGTTGCACAGATGCTCAAAGCGTAGTAGAGCATCGGATTTGCCTTGAATTTCTGTTTGATTGATTGAATCATGTTTTCCTCCTTATCGTCCGGCCCATGACTGGCGGGTCATGAAGCCGCATGCCACTTCGCAGCGCCAGGAGCAAACGCCGCGCCTTTTCTTTCGATCCCCCTTTCCGGCATCAAAATAGGCGATCCCGTTTCCGGAACCGCCCGTTGGTGATTTTGATCGTTTTCCAGCCTGCACTCTACCATACGGCCGTGAAACATGTGTGACATTCGTGACATTCGTGACAAAACTTTTTTCATTCGGCCTCGAACATGGAGAGCTGCCCGGGAATGGGGCTGCTGTCCCTTCCTTCTACGTACCGGTAGCAGGCCTGCTTCACGCTGTACTCCGTTTCTTTTCCTCCGATGATGTCGGCGATCTCCTGCCATTGCTTCTGATCCATGAACCGCATGACCAGGATCATCTTCATCCTCGGATTCGGTGTCCGGTTGATAAACTGCTCCGCTCTCTCTTTCAGCGCTGTGAATTTCTGAAGGGATGCCAGAATTTCCGCTTCCTGATCCACGATTTTGGGAACGGTCTCGCCGAGTTTGTCCTTGGCACCCGGCGCCTTCGGCATGTCGGTGATGACGGGTGACTTCACATCCACGGATTCCCGCAATGCCCGGAGCCGTTCGCTTTCCATCTCGATGGCCTTCTGCAGATAGGCCAGCTGATTCAGCTCTCCGATGGTCAACCCGTCCTCACCGTCCTTTTATCCATTCTGCTGTCTGCGGCCGATTCTTACCGTGCCCTGTCCGTTCTCCTGTATGGATTCCAGAAACCTGCGCTGCATCGCGTCGCACTCCCGGCCCTGGGCAACCCCGTCGATCCTTGCGAGTTCCGTTCTGAGCTCCGAGCATTCACGCCTGTATGCTTCCACCTGGTCTGATAGATCCTCATTGGCCCTGTAGGCTTCTCTGTACAGCTTCCGCTCGTACAGATAGGCTGTTACCGCGCAGGCTGTCAAAACCGCTAATACTGCGTAAATTATAGCACTCAGCACGGAAATCACTCAACTTCCTCCTCCATCATGTCCAGCTGCTCCGTCAGCAGTTCCAGCTGATAAAGGTTCTTGTCGTTCCGCTTCAGCACGTAATCGCCGGCCAGTTCGCCTTCCTTCTCGTGCTGGACGTTGAACCCGGTCTTGATCTTGTGTTTGAAGCTGGGAACCACATGGGGCTTGCCGTCATCCAGCTGCTTCTCTTCGGTGTGAACGACGATCTTCACCGTCATCACGCCGTCCTCGGATCCGTGGCGCTCCATTTCCCGCAGGAGCACATTCAGCTCCGACATCATGTCATCCTTCATCTGCTTGAAAGTGTTGCTTTCAAAGTCGATCGGTTTTACCTTCTTCTTTTCTGCTGCCATTGTGCTTATTCTCCCTTCAGTTCGTTAATGACGGCCATGGCCTTGTCCATGCCCGTTGCTTTCATGATCGCCGCCCGGACTCTGGCGGCAGCTGCCTCCCGGCTGGCCCTGCAGGTCGTTTTGCAGTATCTCTTCCGCCGGCACTTGTAGCAGAGCCCTTCGCTCTTCCACTGGTCCGTCAGTTCCTTCTTTTCTTCCATCGTGGCCACCTCACAGCTTCTTAATTCCCAGTACTACATACCCGTTTTCGATGCCCCAGCCGTTCAGCATGTAGGTGATCACATATTCCTGAGTCTTGATCGGGTGATCCGGATACATGTCCTCTTGTTTGGTGGCTCCCGGCTTGATCGGGATGAACTTGATGTGATCGCCGGTCTGGAATCCGCGGTCGTTTCTCCGGACTTCGAAACTTTTCCGTCCGTTGTACACCGCGTCACAGAAGAAGACGCTCAGTTTCAGATCATGGGTAACATATTCTTCCAATGGTTAATCCTCCTTTTCTCTGCCTCTCAGGATCTCTTTTTCATGCAGCCAGACGGCCTGCCAGTCCTGGAACTGTCCGCAGTTCGGGCAATACTTGTGCGCTGCCCGGCTCACGCCGTGACCGCACTGCCTGCAGTTGTATCCGTACCCGAGCCTCATCTTGTACACCTTCGGCCTCATCGGGACGTCCCGCAGCAGCCATTTATCCGGAAGTTTCGTGTATGCTTTGGCGTTGCAGTTCGGACAGACCAGAGATCCTTCCGGAATGACTTCTCCGCAGCAGACGCATCTGTCTTCTTCCATGGGATCACCGTCCTTTCTTCCGGTTCATGATCCTGTGAAGAAGCGTCGGCTGGAAATGCGGACACCGTTCTCCCTTGCACTGGTTCCGGATCGATCCGTCATACCCGCATCTGGTTTTGACATCACCGTTCTGCAGCCTGGTCTTCTTCCACATGATGCAGTGTTTCATACAATTCCATCCTTTCTGGCCTGTCTGAGAATGCCGTAGTCCAGATCCCGGTCACACAGCAGGCTGCCGCAGGTCGGGCAGACAGCTGCTTTCCACGGGATCTTCACCGGCTTTCCGTTCTGCTCCATTTCCTCCACGCGGTCCTCGATCGCCGGGGCCACATAATCGTCACACTTGATGCAGTACAGATCGTCCGGATACTCATAGCAGTCAGGAACGTTCACATTCATCATCCATCACCTTGTTTCTCTCACGATCCTGGCAGACGGTATTTCATGCTCATCCAGACTGTCCATCATCCCGGAGATTCTTGAAACACCGCAGTCCCGATCCGGCAGGTTCGCAAAATACGATGCGTTCTTCGGAAGCGCCTGGTATCCGTTGCCAGGGATCCTGAGGTATCCGGATATGTCGTAAGCGTGGAAACCTCCGCAGAACGGGCACCTGATCCCGAACGGTACCGGCTTCCGATCATCGCATCCCGGCTCTTCCAGGCCTTTTTCCAGATACATGATCCATCTGGACATACAGTCCTTGCAGCCGTAGACCATCGCGCCATGGATCTGAACCTCTTCCGTAATGGCCTTCTTTGCGTCCCTGCCGCCCAGTTCCGTTTCCGTAATAACGTAGCTGTTTGACAGCTTGTGCATGACGTCAAACGGCGTCTTTGCCGCTGTTTCTCCGGTGCTGTACCAGACAAATGCCCCGTCATCCACCATCCGCTTGATCTTTCCGATTTCGAACCGGTCTCCGTTCTGGTAGATAATCAGGTCTCCGACTTTGAAATCATGATTCTTTTTCATCCAGCTTCCTCCGTGATGTATTTGTAGCAATGTCTGCAGAACCATCCGCTTTTACTTCTTTTATCCTTGATCAGTTCAGGCTGTGCGAATCGTTCTCCGCAGCACCCGCATTTCCGAAAGAACTTTTTACCTTTCATTTCCACGGCACCGCCTTTCGCTGTTCCTCTGTCGGCATCATGTTCCAGAAGCGAAAATAGCTTCCGTCAAACATCCTTCCGGGCTTCATATCGTCCTCGAAGTCGCTGAACGTACTGCCATCTTCATCCACGATTGTGCCGTCATAGCATTTCATTCCGGCCATGATTGTCGGCATCGGCGCCTGGTATTCACCGTCAAAGCATTCGATGAACACGATTGTCAGTCTCGGAAGTTCCCGGAGTTCATCAGCTGTCAGCACTTTCGGTTCCATTATCAGGATCCTCCTCATTCAGCATTCCGTACTTCCGTCTCAGGCTTTCGTGCATGTTGTCCAGCCGGATCCCGTTCGCCTTCTTGAACTCTTTCCGCTCTTCAGCCTTCCGGGTTTCGTACCTGGTCTTTTCCTCATCAAGAGGCTTTGTCCAGTCGATCTTTTGGCCGCACCGTGAACAGTATGACCGTTCCTGCTGAATGTGCCATCTTCCGTGTCCGCAGTACAGTTCTCCGACGAACCATCCGCACACCGGGCATTTCCAGTCCAGATACGGCCTGGTCACAAATCCGCTGGTTCCGTCTGCCCGGCACTCATGCACCGTCGAGCAACCTTCCTCCAGGATCGGCTCCACGCCTTCGTCCCGGGTAAGCAGGTTTACCTCAGGCATTTCCTCAATCTTTTTCCGGAGCATCTGCCGGGCTTCCCATGTCAGGCAGCTGATGAACGGCAGCTCCTGCAGCAGTCTCCGCTTTTCAATATATCCTTCTGACATTTTCTCCTCCTGTTTCCATGAATGCGGGTGAGGATTTGCACCTCGCATGGACTGATACACACAACAATCACCGGTTTTACGGCTCGTGGGCTTTAGTGCGTACCGGCAGGCGTGTCTTTGCCGATTTAAGATTGGTGATCTTCACGCCGTCTTAGTCTGCCTTGTCCTTACCCAGCTATCAGCGTCTACCTTTTCCGCCACCGCATTATTTCGCCATTACTCCGGAAGCTTAATGTCTCCGAACAACTCCGGCATGTATTCCCGTACTTTCAGGAAAAGCGGAATTGCCACTTCTGCCATCTGAGGATGAGGTGTGCCTGTTGTGCCGGCTGCCCTCAGCCGGAAGAAGTGACGCCATTCCCTCATGTTCCCTGTAATTACCACTTCTGTTTTCAGACTGTTCGGCAGCACAGCTCTTGCCTGTTGCGGAGACCACCCTTCATCCAGGAGACGGAAATATGCCTTTTCTGCAGAGTCGCATGCAGTTTCCCATAGATCCCTCGCCAGATCGTCCTGCAGCCACAGCGGCCTGATAACCGTGATCTCTTTTCCAAACTTGTCCTTACTATAGTTGCAGTAACGGGTGCTTTCCTGGGCGAAGCTGAAAAGACGATGACGCACCAGCTCATGAGATACGCCCCGATCGACAATAAACTTGACCGTCATAGACGCATGCTCCAGCATGGCCTCATGTCCGCGCTTTACGGTGTCGGAAACGAACTTTGCTGCGCTTTCCGGAGTAATCCTGTCTTCACTCTTGTAGCAGGTCCTCCCAGCCTGTTCGATCAGCTGATAAATGGCGTTTCTGGCTTCCGGCCCGTCCATGTTGGGCCGGATGATTTCATAACTCGCATTGATAATTTTCATGGTTTTCTTTCTCCTTTCATTTGTCTCCGGATGGCGGCTCACGGTACGCCTTAATCCGGAGGAAACTGTCACTTATTCTTCGGCCTCTGCCGGCCAGACCTGAACCCAGTCCATCTGTTCTCCCGGACGGGCAAGGATCTTTCCGTCCTCACCGAGCACCATTTCCGTATGATCCCGGTAATTCTCGATGGCGATCCCGGATTCCATGGCGCTGTCCTGCAGGACGCCGCTCGGCTGGCCGTCGCATTTCAGCTCCGGCAGCCATTCATTTTCTGTGATCCTGCTCGCAAGCACATCGATGAAAAAGTTTCTGGACGATTCATCAACGGGCTCAATCATGGAATTGAGCCACCATGTGGCAGCGGCCACCGCCGCTTCTCTGGAAATCGTTTCTTCCATTGTCATACTCCCTTCAGCACCCGGCCGCGTTTGGCCATACGCTCGGCTTCGGTCCGCAAGTACTTCCGGCCCTTACGCGGCAGTTTGGCCGCCAGGCCGCGCCAGATCTTGCCAATCTCGCTTTCCTTGTGACCGTGTGCCCGGTTATAGGCTTTGGCCACGCTACGGGCCAGACCACGCGGATGGGCCGTCCCGGCCTTCGCCGCATTCCTCTGATGCTTCTGGGTTTCATACCTTCTGTTGTCAGCTGCGCTTGCCATTTCCTTTTACCTCCTCTGGTTTTTCGATTGTTGTAAACCTGCGGGAACATTCCTCGCAGATCCTTCTCCTGATTCTTCCGTATGGAATAGGTCTGCTGTCCACAATCTGACCGACAACCATTTTTCCGCAATGCGGACACTTAAAGCTGTTGATCCGGACCATACGTTATTTTTCCTCCCATTCCGCACGCCAGTACGGGCAGCTCACCGATTCGTAGCTTTCAAGCGGAACCACCGTTTCCAGAAGCCTGCAGAGTTCACAGTTCCGGCTTTCATCCAGATCCGGCACGCACTCCCAGTGGCATTTCGCCTGTGCTGCCTCCACCAGCTCTTTGGCCGTCTTCTCGTCCAGAACGACGCTTACCGTCTGGCTGGTCATTTTCGGAACGAGCCGTACTTCCATATCATTTGCCGTGTTCCGCAGCTGCCGGCGCTGTTTGTCGCTCACCGTACCGAGTACATCCTGCAGCAGGCTTCCGACCTGGCCAATGGCCATCTTCAGCCGCCGGTTCCCGTATGGCACACATTCCAGCCTGTCAGCCAGATCCTTTTCGGCATACCGCAGAGTACTGACCGCATTCAGTAGCCACTGTACGGAATGCATTTCCGTCCGCGTCAGCCGTTCACACTGATCGTCCGGAAGCTCATACGGTTTTCTGGCCATTCTTCTTCCTCCAGTTGATTTCTTCCTGAATCTTTCTGGCTTCCTCATTCAGCACGTTGGCAACCTGGAATTCCAGATCGTTCAGGGCAATCTTCGCGGCGTCTTCTCTCTGCTTCCTCAGGTCTTCCAGCTCTTCCAGGGATAAATCGGTGTAATTCATTCTCTGATAACCTCCAGTCCCTTGTCGTTGACCTGACACTTCACAACCTCGCCGCAGATCTTTTTGGCCACGAAGGCGGCGTCCCGTTCGCTCTGGTACCGGAAGGCCCTCTGCAGATCACGGTCCATCTTGACGCCTCCGACGTTCCATTCCAGCAAATACAGGCGGTTCAGCCTGACCACCCAGCAAATCATGATTCGTGGCATGGATCCTCCTCCAGGAACTCTGTCCTGATCATTCCTCTGGTGGTAACGCACCATTCCTTTGTCCACCAGAAAACCTGCAGTTCGGTCATCGGTTTCAGCCAGCACAGCCTTTCTCCGTCAATGCATTTCCGGGCGGCCACCCGTCCGTTGCTGCACACGTAGTACCAGGCGCCGTTTTTCCATTGCGGTTCATCGAATACCAGGTATCCGGCCGCGATCCACCCTTCGCCGTACTCCACCGGCAGCGAATCAGAATGGGCGAATCCGTTTTTCACAGTCCCGTCGAGCACCACCCTGTCTCCGGCTGAGAAATAACCTACGCTCTCAGACTTGCCTGAAGGCTTCATCCGGGCGTTCACATAGCTGGTAGGGTGACAGATTATCCAGGCGTCTACACCGTGTTCATCGGCGAATCCCCAGGCAATCAGAAGGATCAGCGCGATCAGGAACGCTCCGACAACTATGATCATCGCCTTAGTTCTCTTGTCCATGGTCCGTTTCTCCCTTCTCATGCTCTCTCAGGTGATTCAGCCACCGTTCGTGTTTCTGGTTCATGATCTCGTACACAAGAGGCTGGTCAATAATGTTCAGCTGCCGGATCACCAGCAGCACGTCCGCCCATTCCTCGTTCAGTTTGGCCAGGGCCTCATTAAACGTCATCCGTGTCGGATTCAGATCATCCAGACACCTTCTCACCTTTAATGCGGCTTGCCCAAGCTCGCAGCATTCTTCGGCCAGCATCGCCAGGAGTTCCCATGTCGGCAGGAAGCTCGGGATGTCCCTCTGGTCGAATCTTTTCTGTCCGTCGTTCATTTCTTTGTTTCTCCCATTCGTCAGCGGTTGTCCGGTAAACAGTGTCCCTGTTTGGCAATGTTCTGCCGACAACGCCGTAGTGGACTTTCCAGTGCTTCTCGTACTGGGCTTTGGTCATCCATCCGGTCAGGTATCCTTCCAGAGAATCCCATACAGCCCATCGGTTATCGTCAAAGTCATATACATCACGTAACATGCTGTTCACCGTAAACGGGACGGGCGGCAGCTGCGCTTTTGCGGTCCTCCGGCCGCGGCAGGTAAATGTCCAAAACCTTTCCGCGTAGCCTCCCGGATTCCCGAGCGCGGCACCATGGAGCGAGGTGTACAAAAGCGGGAAGTTCCTTAAGAACCGCTTTTAACATGGGTGGTTCTCCATCGGCCTCAGAGGGTACCGCCGTCCCTGTCATGTCATCTCTGCAGAATCTTTTCCTGCTGTTTGTCCAGGAAGACCACGCCCACGGCGTAGGCCATCCAGACATCCTTGCTGAATCCGTAGAACCAGTCTGGATCCTGCTTCGTTCCTTTGCCGTTCTTGAAATCATGGTGGGCAAAGCGGTTGATCAGCGCCTGCCGGATGTTGGTGTCCTTCGCCCTGGAATCGTGGCAGAGGGTCATCTTTTCTTCCATCCGGTAGATCAGCTCCGGCATCACGCCCACGGTGTTCCAGCATTCCTGCCAGAACCGGCCGACCCACACACAGGTGTCGAATACGTCTTTCCCGACCGGCAGGCCGTAGCTGGCAACCATTTCAATCGCCATCGCTTCCGGGCACCGTTTCTGGTCCGTGTCCATCATGGAGATCTTCTGGATCAGATTGCCGTTGCTGATCTTCCCGAACTCTACCGGCTTATAGCCTTCCATGATGACGTATCCGCTTTCGGTGTTTCCCGGATCAATCGCCATGATTCTCATTACAGATCCTCCATCTGGTAGCACTCATGGGTACCGTCCAGCAGCTGCTTCTCCATATCGCTCAGGTCGTACCCGATCTCAACCAGGAATTCGTACAGCCGGACAACATCGCTTTCCATGTTGCTGCCCTTCTGATACGTTCCGTCATCGTAACGGTAGGACCCGCGCTCCGGATGATCGGGCCAGAACACGCCTCCGGCTACTGCCCAGGCCAGCATCACGCGGACGATCGGGATGTCGCTCTTTCCGTCCACCTGCTGCCAGATGTTCAGATACTTCCTTGCGTAGGACGGCGCGTTCGGATCCTGATCCGGAGCCTCCACAGGTTCATCCGGCAGGCCCAGGACTTCGCGGAGGTACGCATCGTCCCATTTGTGGCTTTCCTGGATCTTGCCGTTCCATTCCGGTTTGCCGTTCAGCGCGTAGCGGATCAGGATCTTCCCGAGCGTCGATGACCCCTGCCCGTTGGCCACGGTGTAGGTCTTCACGAAATCCTTCCGGAGCTCGTAGGCCTGCTTCCAGAATTCCTTCACATGCCGCAGGTGCTTTCCTTTGGCGATGCTCTTCTGGCGCTCGGTCTTCTGCTCCGCGGTCATCGGCGCTTTGGCTTCCTTGGCCTTCTTCTTGTAGAACTCAATGCGGCCCCACCGGGTAAAGTAATAGCGGAGCGAACCATCGTTCTCTTTCTGAAGCTTCTTCAGTTTCTTCCGCAACACATCGTCAGCGTCTTTTAACTCGATGCCTGTGCCGTAGATCTCCGACCATCCGCTGCCGCTGCCATAACGCTCGGTTTCGACCATGGGATCGATTCCGGCTTCCTTAAGGATCGGTTTGAAACGTTCCTGATTCTGCTTCAGTTCCTGTTCTTCCAGGGCTTCCTTCAGCTTCTGGCGGAAATTGTCCGTGCCTGCAGCCTTCAGAACCTCGTTCTGGGCCGCCTTGCTTTCCAGCTTCGTGACCTCGATCATTTCCAGCAGCGTGGCGCCCTGGTTCACAGCTTCGGAAAAGTTCTTCTTGTTCAGCTTCGTCAGCTTCAGCCTGTCCTTCACGGTCTTCTCGCTGAATCCGGTCTTTTCTCCGATCTCCTTCGGCTTGAAGCCCAGATCCATCATCATCTGGAAGCCTTCGGCCTGTTCGTAGACCGTCAGATCCTTCCGCTGCATGTTCTCTGCCAGCATGGTCGCGATCTGGGTTTTCTGATCCATATCGCTGATGGAACAGGGAACCTCTGTCAGTCCGGCCAGGATCGCCGCTTCCATCCGGCGGTTGCCGATCACAACGTAGTACTTTCCGGGCACACCGTCTGCAGACACAATGGTCAGGTTCTGCAGAATCCCTCTGACCTTAATGGAATCGCTCAGCTCCTGCAGGTCTCCCAGATCCTTTCTGGGGTTCTCCGGATGATGCATCAGCCGATCAACCGGAATCATTACAATCTCATTCGGCACTGATTTTCTCCTCCTCATCATCTTCGGATACCCGGAAGCCGATCCCGACTTCTCCCAGGCCGATCAGCAGGCTAACCTTCCCAGGATCCACGATCAGGCTGAAGGTCCCTTCCAGATCCTCTTCGCAGAAATCCTCATCGTCCTGCAGGATCTCGAAGACATCCGGATGTTCCTTGTGAACGTTGTACAGCCAGTGGTTAAGGCTGGTTTCGTTCGCGGTCAGCACGGCCTTGCCTTCGCCCCAGGGCCGCGTCCAGAAAGTCAGATCTCCGATGGTGATTTTCGTTTCCTTGGTTTCCATGTGCTTAGTCCTCCTTAAAATTCAATTTCTTCCAGCATTTCCAGTACTTCGTCCATTTCGGCCGCCAGCTGCAGCCACTGTTCACGGGCCATCTTCAGCTGGTTCTTGTAATCCTTTCCGTCATCCACTCTCCGGAAGGCGATCTTGCCGTCTTCATTCCGGAAGCTGCCCAGATCCGTTTCGACCTCGACCACCCTGGGTTTCTTCTTGACTCCATCCGGCGGTTTTACTTGACTGCTACTTGACTGATCCGGCAGTTCGTCCGGTACCGTCACCCCGCTGGGCCTTGCCGGTGCGCAGCAGGTGGTCACATTGTGCTTTTCTCTGCCGGCATGCCTCACGATGTCTCCGTCCGGGGTTATGAAATATGTACCGCCGTCCTCAGTGCCTTCCGGTTCTTCCTGTGTTAGCCGGCAGGGTGCCTCTGCCTCCTTCGGGTTATCGTCCGTAGGCGAAACCTGCAGGCCCGTCTGAGCGCCATTCTGTGCCTTTGCCGGAGGCTTCCGTTTCTGTGATCCTCTGACCGTCAGGTCCTTGATGGCCTTGTAGCACTCAGGATCGTTTTTCTTCGCCCAGTCCTTCACGCTGGAAAGGCCGTTGGACGGATCCGAATATCCGCAGTCCTCCAGGAATGCGCGGATCTCATCACCGTTTTCCACGTAGTTGTCCCGCAGCGCGTAGGCGATTTCTCTGCGATCGTTCATGTTCTTATCCTCCTTCGGCCTTCCCTCGGTCAGCTGATGCGTCTGCCGGTGAAGGTACTGTCTCTGCAGGTTGTACCAGGTGGCCCGTGGTGTATAGCTTGGCCAGTTCACCTGAATGAAGCAGAGCACGTCGCCGCCTTCCTTTTCGATCTCCCGGCAGTTCAGCGCAAAGGCCAGTTTCTGGGCTTCGGTTCTCACAGGATCATCCTTTCCTGAATCCGTTCGCTTTCGGGCAGGTAGCAAAGTGAGAAATATACCCGATGATATTGCTCTGCGGATCGCGTTTTCCCTGAAGCAACAATCCGTCAGGCGTCACAAACATTTCAGATCCTTCACCCGGAACGAACCGAATCACTTCCGGATCACATGGCATCGACTTTCCGCTCTGCATCTTCGTCCAGACGATCAGCTTTCCGCAGCCTCTGCAGTTGGCCATCCACTGTTCCACTCCTTTCCACCTCTCAGTAGGGCGCTTCCGTATCCCGGACGATCGGCAGGAATCTCATGTGGTCTCCGTCAAAGGCCAGTGTCACCCGGCCCCGTTTGCCCTGCCTGTTCTTGTCGATGATGATCCGCATCATCTGCAGTCCCTTGTCCTTCAGGTTCCGGAAGACTTCCTTTTCTTCTTCGTTCCGCATTTCGCTTTCATCCGGATCATGCAGCAGCATGAAGATGTTCGCGTCCTGCTCAATGGCTCCAGATTCCCGGGCCTCGCTCATTGTCGGCTCCTGCCGGACCCGCTTTCCCTTGATCATCTGGCCTTTGGTGCTCAGCCGGTTCAGCTGCGTCAGCACCAGGATCGGGATCTTCAGTTCCGATGCCAGCAGCCGGAGGCCCCGGCTGATCTGGCTGATTTCCTCCTGTCGGTTCATCCGTCCGTTTCCAGGTGCTTCCATCAGCTGGATGTAGTCCACTGCGATCAGGTCAATCCCGCCGTTTTCAAACAGTTCGTATGCGCACCGCCTGATCTTCTCCACCGTGTTGGCCGTCACGCTGTACCACAGGGGAAGCGTTGAGATCGGCCCGATTACCTGTGCGATGCTGACCCAGCCTTCATCGGAGATATTCCCGCTGGTGATCTCGTTCAGCGTCCCTCCGCCCTGGCTGGCAATCACGCGCTCGGTGATGCTGACTTCATCCATTTCCAGGCTGACCAGCAGCACCCGCTTTCCCTGTTTCGCAGCGTTCACGCAGTAGGTCAGGGCGAAGATGGATTTACCAACTGACGGCCGGGCGCCGATGGCCACGTACTCGCTTCCACGAAGGCCGCCCAGTTTGTTGTCCATCGTGCTGATTCCACTCAGGATCCGGTTCGTCGGCTGATCCTCCCGCTTCTGGTCGCTGTCCAGCTGCTCATAGGTTTTCATGGCCGCGTCCTGCATGGAGATCAGGCCGTTGTCCCGGATTTCCTTCACGTCCTTCATCTGGCGAACCATCCACTCCCGGGTTTCCTCGGTGTCATCCCCGGCGTCCAGCTTTTCGGCGTATTCCTTGGCTGCCTGCCGTTGCTGTCTCCGGCTGAAGCATTCGTGGATGATCTGCAGATAGTTCTTCATCAGGCTCGGAAGAAACGCGCCTCCGTAGATCTTGATGATGTTCGGGGCTCCTCCGGCGGCATCCAGCAGGCTGCGCTTCATCAGCCAGTTGTTCACCATGATCATGTCCACCGCATTGTTTTCCGCTGCCAGAGCTGATATCGCCCTGAGGATCACCTGGTTTTCCGAAAAGTACAGTTCCGCCTGATTCAGATCTTTCACGGCCTTGAGACACTCAGCGTTCTGCATGGCCAGACCCAGAATCTGTTCCTCCGCTTCCTGGTTGAAGTAAACGCTTTCCATCAGTTCCAGTCCTCAATGCTTTCGTCCCGGATGTATCCCAGCTCCGGAGGATCGGTGAAGGGAAGCGGTTCCTCATCCATTTCATCCAGCCAGCGCTTCTGGTTCAGCCAGGTCTGCGGATTCGGGATGTATCCCTCCTTCCACTGCCGGCTCTTCTTCTGGGCTTCGATTGCCCGGATCATGGTCTCCGTCAGCTGATCATCCGGCTTATACTTCGCAAAGCTTTTTTCAGCGCCGCCTTTTCCGACCTTCTTCGGATACGCTTTCCAGAAACGCTCAAACCGGCGCTCCATCGCGCTTTTCTTTTCCGGCTCCGGCAGAGCAGGGGCAGATGCATCGGACAGCGCCTTCTGCCGTTCTCTCTGCCTCGCTTTCCGGATCCTGTTCTGTTCCTTGATCTTTTCCATGCCTTCCACGCTCTGGTATTTATCCCAGTTCGTCACATGGAACATACCGTCGTCGAAGTCCACCATGCCACGGCTTTCCATGGCCCGTATGGCCATCCGTACGGTAGGAAGCGGAAGATCCAGAAGCGCGGACATGTCTTCCTCGGAATAAGGGATATAACCGCCTTCGTTCCGGTCTCCGGCCATGGCAAGCAGCATGACAAACATCAGCGCAATCGTGTCACCGTCAGGAAGCTTTCGGATCAGCTGGACATCATCTGACTTGTACCAGCTGACTGACAGCTTGATCCATTTGATATCCACGTGCATTCACCTCACCTCCTCAGAATGGGAGTTCATCCGTCTCAACTTCGGTGAAGCCCATCTGATGGGGCGCCGGAGCCGGGACAGGAGCCGGGGCAGGTGCGGGAGCCGCAGGAGCTGCATATCCTCCGGAAGCAGTGTTCGTTTCGTTACGCGGCGTCAGGAATTCAATATCCTCCGCCTGTACTTCCAGGTTGGCCCGTGTCACGCCGTCGTTCCCGGTGTATGTGCTGACGCTGACCGATCCGACAACGGCAACCTTCCGGCCTTTGGCCAGATACTTGGATGCGTTCTCTCCGAGTCCGCGCCACGCGGTGACCCGGAAGAAGTCCGCTTCCTGCTGCTGGCCGTTCTGCCGCTGCTGTGCGCTCTGGCGCCGGTTGACGGCGACGGTGAAGTCACAGACACTCACCGCGCCGTCCCGGCCGTTTACGCTTCGCAGCTCCGGATCACGGGTCAGGTTCCCGATAATCGTGAGCTTATTCATGCGCGTCCTCCTTCGGCTTTTCGCCGGCGGCTTTCAGTGCGTCGAGCTCCGCCAGAGCGGCCTTGCGTTCCTTTACGGCCTCATCC
>CADADV010000012.1 GCA_902786815.1 uncultured Eubacteriales bacterium | reverse complement strand
CTCCATTTCCATTTTACCAAAGAAAAAAGCAGACACTCTTTCGAATGTCTGCTTAAGAGACTCTCTTTTTGAAGTGTCTACTTTTGTTTTACCACTTCACTTTTGGATGTCTCGCTTTGTTCATGGTGGAGCATAGGGGGATCGAACACTCAAATTGAGTTGGACCGATTTCAAAAACGTGCATTTTTCAACGGTTACAGCGTTTGAAAGTCCTGTGTCAAAGCAAAAAGTGTTACCAGTGTTACCTGCTGGGCGCTATTACAGGAAACCCAGTCCTGACTATTCGGACTGGGTTTTTTTGAACATTAATAGAAGTATTTATGCTAGTTATCTAAGTCTCCAATTATTTCTTCAACATGATCCTCCAGGTTTTCTGGTCCCAGATAACAGATATATTCGATTTCTTTGCCTCTGCGGAGGAACAAGTACTGGTATCCGATGCCGTTAGTCACTCGTGTTCCAATTGGAGCACGAATTAATTTCCGTTTTGGAAACGTAAACATCAATCATTGGTATATTATTGGAATCAAGTTTTGGCCTCATTTTATAGGTGTTTCTTATCAGATTCATCGTTTTATACAATCCATTTGTATTAATTGGTGTGACTTTTGAACTTTCTGTTCTGTCTATGAGTACGTAACTGTTTTCTGCTGTTTTGACTTCCAAACAAACAGCCCCATACTTCGGATCAAGAAACTGAACCGATGATCCTATCCAAAAATCAAATTTCCGCTCACCCTCAGTCTTTCGATTATCATATAATCTTATCTCTTTTATATCATCCAGATTTATATCACGATTGTTCGCCCCGAAACTTAAGAACACGGAATCTCCCCTTTTTATGCATTCACCTTGTTCTTTTTTTGCCCATAATGATCTTCTAAGAATCGCTACAATGATAATAACGACCGGAGCTATAAAGCACCAGTAACGCGGGTACAAATGGACTCCTCTGGAATCAAAAAGCACTATCCCGATAATCAGTGCTGCACAAACAATGATAAGCAGTGCCCACGGAATTATACTGGATCTTCGGTTCCATTTGAAATAAGTAAATAATACATGATCTTGTTTCATATCCATTAAATCCGCTTTCATTTCCTCTTTCTCAATTGATAGAACATCTCATTTCCATCAGCAACATCATTTCTCTCTTCGAAAGAAATGAGCAGAAAACTATCATGTTTATCTTCAAATGTAGATACATCCGAATAGTACATGATTGTTATAGGAATAGCAGAACTATCGGCGCCAAGCTTCAACTCATATTCGTTTTCGGGGATTTCATACGTATCTTTTAACTCAAGTTTCTTTCCGTTCGCATCAGTATATTCAAGCTGATAATCGCCAAGTCCATCAAATGTCATTAAAATATCTGTATTTGCATCAGTCGTTCGCAATTGTTCCATACTAATTACTTCCCCAGTACCTAAATTGTACGCCCCGTCCAATACCCAAGTTCCTTTAAGCTCATCGGTTTTTTCACATGCGCACAATGTGATCATAATTAGTAATATAAATTGTGTTATCAATAGTATCTTTTTCATAGTCATTCCAATACACCTAATACCAGTATCAAAATCATTAAGGGAATTGTTATCTTTCTTTTAATGCTTCTCTTTACCTCCTATTACAATGTAGCACACAGGGCATTCATTCTCAACACATAGCAATCCTTTCATAATCTTTTCTGATTATAGGAATTGTGTCACCAGTGTTGACACTTTTTGCTACACGAAAAATCTCGTGTTCTCATTTATTCCTCATCCTCTTCGTCCCCTTCATATTCTCCCCATATCGCTTCTTGCTCTTCTTCTGACAAATCGAGTGGGACCAGCGACTGATTCTCATCAAAGATCACGGCAACGTCGTTCTCATCGAATCCTGCAAAGGCCGGATATTTGAATTTCCAGTCCTCATACGTATCCTGATCGATCAGTCCTTCCTGGTAATCAGTATATGCATCATACCAGTTCCCGATATTGTTCTCCAGATCGATCGCAGCTGCGGGTGCCGGTATCTTTTCGAAAAGTTCATTCAGTTCCTGTTTTTCTGCTTCTGTCAGCTTCGGCTCCTCACTGGTGAAAGGATCGTCGCCGATCAGTTCCCTGAGCCTCTTAGTATCAAACCTGAGCACCAGTTCTCCATCGATCACATCAGGCTTCAGCTGATACATCTCCTCCATTTCAAAGAGGAAGTGACATGTCATACATAGACAGCGCATAATAGCTGACCTGCAGCGCATCTGCGATACAGGTCAGTGTGTCCCTGTCCGGTTTGCGATTACCCAGTTCATAGTTCCTAAGCGCGGAGTCACTCAGGCCGATCTTCTCCGCCAGTTCCTTCTGCGTCAGACCTGCCTTCTTCCGGAAATAACGTATTCTCATACCTGTTGAATATCCTAAAAACAGCATTTCTTACCCTCCAGGTCTATATTTTTCTCCATTTTAACAAAAACCGTTCAAAAATGAAATATTTTTTGCGAAAATGTATTGACAGTTCATTTCTGAACTGTTAGTATGGCCTCAGAACAACCGTTCAATAACGAACGGAATGCACTTTGACAATTGAATATCCCTTCATCAGGTACTTTCGTTTTGACTGCGAGCATGCGATGACCGGCGCGCCATGATCCTGTGTTCAGGGGAGCGAGAAACGCAATGAGGATCCAAAAGGCAGGTTGCACCTGCAATTGTGCCATGACCAGCGAAGCGGACAATGATACTTCCGTCCGGCAGCACTAAGGTGCGGGGCGGCCCGTGGAGATCCTTCGGGGGAGTTCGATTCCCATGAGAGAGCCCAGCAACCTCTCGCCTGATGACAGACCCGGGATGGCCCGGGAAGCGGACGGAGCGCTGCGAATACTCCGCACATGATACGTCAAGATACTATCGGGGATCAGATCCTTCATTTGATACTGATCTGATCCCCCTGATTCTGAAAAAACAGAGTCGGCATACATAGTTGTTTCAAGCACACCTATTTTGTTGTGCAGAGAAACGGCTGTGTATGCCGGCTTTTTTTCGTGGTCTGAAAGCCGGCAGTGACGGTCATGACGCAGATGACGATGCTTTTGCCCTGGGCAAAATGACCGTCACAATCGTCATCATCGTCATTCGAAGAGACCACAGGAGCCAAAACAACAGGAGGTATTATTATGGCTTTCAAACTAATTAGTGCGGAGGAGCTGTTCTATCAGCCGCTGGATCCTGCAAAGGCAGAGATGATCATAGAGGATATGATCCCGCAGGGCCTGACGCTGATAGCCGGCGCTCCCAAGTCAGGCAAAAGCTGGATGATGCTGGACATGTGCCTTGCCGTATCATCCGGGAGGTCTTTTCTGGGAAGGAAGACGCTTCACTGCGAGGTCGCATACTTTCCCCTTGAGGATCAGGAAGAACGGGTGAAAAGCAGGATGCTCGATCTGGGTGAGGCGCCGACGCCAAACCTGCACATCTGCACGGAACGCAAAGACCTGGAGCACGGCTTTCTGAAAGAGCTCCGGGAAACGTTGCAGGAGCATCCGGGGATTCGGATGGTAGTCATCGACACGCTGCAGAAGATCCGCGATGACGGTAGCGGCACATCCACGGCGAATCAGTACAGCAAAGACGACGCAGAGGTCTCAAAGCTCAAATCTTTTGCGGACAATCACGGCATTGCCATCGTCTGTGTACACCACCTGCGGAAGATGCCGGATAAGCGCGACCCCGTCAATGAGATCCTTGGCTCTGCCGCCCTGAGCAGCGTGCCTGACCAGATCCTGCTTTTGAAGAAAGATCGGAGACAGACGCATGGTGAACTGTCTGCCATCGGTCGCGACAGCCCGCAGTGGAGGATGATTCTGGAGCTCGAGAATGTTCGGTGGAAGCTGATCAAAGAGGAGACTGAACAGGAGATCGCACAGGAAGAGATCCCGGAGGTGCTCTACCGGATCACGGACTTTATCAGAGAACGCGGCGAGTGGACCGGGACCGCCAGCCAGCTGCTTGAGGCAGCAGGCGAAAAAGAGATGCAGCCGAATATGCTCAGCGCGAAGATATCGAAGTTCTACTACACGGTCTTCTACCCAGCAGGCATCACCATGACACAGAAGCGTACGGCCAGCGAACGCCTGATGACACTGACGTACCAACCAGAGCCCGAGAACAATGCTCCGGTTGAAGAGCCGCAGGAGACCTGGGATGAATCCGTTGCGAAGGCGAAGCAGATTCTCGCAAAGGGCGGTGAGCGCACATGAGGTATGGCCACGAAATGTATTGCCGTGAGAAGTATGTCTACGAATGTAGCGAGCATAGGCGATGTATCGCCGCCGGTGTAGCCGGCCCGGTAAACCGGCCCCGGCCATACACCGGATTGGGGCCTCCCGCCCCTATGACCCCGGGAACTTTCCGGCAGAAATTGATTCGATCACACAACAAATTAACAGGAAAGGCAGGTTAAAAAATGAGGGAACGAAATACAGGGATCAACATCAGAGTAACGGAATCAGAGAAGAAAACGATCACCGAAAACGCCGGACGATGCAACCTGACAGTATCAGAATATCTCCGGAAACTGGCGATGGAGCATGAGCCAAAAGAGCTTCCGAAGAGAGAAATCTATGAAGAAATGGTCAGTCTTGACCGGAAATTCCGCCGGCTGTTGAGCGAACTGGTGCCAAGTGAAGACGCTGCACTGCAGGAAAAATATATCCATGAGCTGCAGGAACTCAGAGACATCATGAACCGGATCTGGCTGCTTCTGATGGCAAACTACGATGTCAAAAAGGCAGGACAGAAAGGAGTATCATCAGATGGCAACGACTAAGATATGGCCGATCAAGGACAGTCTGAGACGGGTCACGGAATATGCTTCGAATCCGGAGAAAACAGAATATGCTGACCTGAAAGCCTCCATCGGCTACGCAGTCAACGGAGAAAAAACGGGATTCGGTGATGAAAAAGTCTATCTGACCACCGGCATCCGGTGCGATGCAGACACCGCCTTTGAAGAGATGATGGCAGTTAAAGAGTCTTTCGGAAAGACCGGAGGCAATGTAGCCTATCATGCGTATCAGAGCTTCAAACCGGGCGAGGTCACGCCGCAGATGTGTCATCAGATCGGCGTCGAACTTGCCGAAAAGCTCTGGGGCGACCGGTATCAGGTGCTGGTCGCGACACATCTTGATAAAGAGCATCTGCACAATCATTTCATCGTAAATTCTGTCTCCTTCGTTGACGGAAAGAAGTTCAATGACAACAAAGCTGCTTACCGGAAGCTGCGGCAGACTTCCGATAAACTATGCAGGGAGCACGAACTGTCCGTGATTGAACGACCGGGAGGCAGAACGCCGCGGCAGATCTATTTCGCGGAGAAAAACGGCGAAGCAACCAGATACAATCTGATGCGCTGGGCAATCGATGATGCAGTCTCCGCGAGTACAAATATTGAGATGTTCGAGGCTGTTCTCCGGAAGAAGGGCTACCGGATCCGGGCGGACGCAAACCGGAAATACCCGGTGATCTGTTCTGTTTATGGCGGCAGACCTACAAGACTTTATCAGCTCGGCGCAGAGTATGAACCGCAGAAGATCTATGCGAGGGTCTGTGAAAATGACCTCAGCACCAGAGAAAACTATTACCGGTTCATGTATGGGAACGGCATGAGATTTCAGCCAAAGAGGATCCATACACGAAGCCCGAAACCAAAGCAGAAGATCACAGGATTGTTCGCTTTGTATCTGCACTATCTGTATCTTCTCGGCTACCGGCCGAAGCGAAATCATTATCAGCCGATGACACCTGAAATGAAAGCGGCGATGCGCAAATGCGACGAATATTCCCGGCATGCACGGCTCCTGGCCAGAGAACATCTCAGCACAGAAGATGACGTGAAAGCACTGATCGACAGATGCGATGAACGCATCACCAGCCTTTGCGATGAACGGCAGAAGATCCGCAACAGGATGCGAAGATGTCATGACCAGGATGAGCTCACTGGGCTTCGGCAAATGCGGGACAGCCTGACGGC
This sequence comes from uncultured Eubacteriales bacterium, assembly GCA_902786815.1. Taxonomy (GTDB): domain Bacteria; phylum Bacillota; class Clostridia; order Peptostreptococcales; family Anaerovoracaceae; genus Lentihominibacter. Next base: position 49,836 of record CADADV010000012.1, on the reverse strand, counting down.
GGAAATCAAAACGCTTCGAACGGATAAGAAAACCGCCGGTCAGATCCTGGACCGGGCGGAGCAGATCCGGGAGGATGTGACCAGAGAATACGCCGCTCGGGGCAAGGATCAGAGGCGGAAAACAAAGAAGCAGGAGCACGAAACAAGATAAAAAGAATACGGTATCGAGACACCCTTGTGGGAATCCATTTCTCACAGGGGTTTTGAATTTTAAAGGGGAAAGCTATGAAAAAAATAGATTGGAGTTTAAGACCGGAGTTACAGGGAATGGTTGAAGATGGTATAATTACGGAGACACAGGCAAGGGAGGTGATAATGAAAGCGAAAAAAACTGAAGAAGAAAAGAAACGGGATGAACTGCAGGCAATGTTCAGCAAAGTCCATACAGCGCCGATCACGCAGAGCTCCGACGGCAGATGGCGTACGAAAATCACAACACCAGATGGGAAGAAGAAAGCGATTGCGAAGACCTATCTTGAAGACATGGAGCGTGCTCTGAATCTGAACTATTTCGGAGTCGAAGGCACGAAAAAGGTCCTCGAAACCGTAACCATCAGATTGCTGTATCCGATCTGGCTTGAGGAGAAAAAGCAGCTTCAGGAGGCAAGTACGATCATATCGATCGAATCAAAATGGCGCAACGACATCGAACCTTGTGAGCAGCTTGTAGATACGCCGATCAAGGAACTGAACGTAGATATTATCAAAACATGGGCATTGCGGTTGCTCAATGGGACCGACGGAAAGCCAGGATGCAAGGTTGGACATTTCTACAATGTCAAGGCTATCGTGAATGAGATACTGGACAAGGCTATCGCGCGCGATATCGTGCAGTATAACGTGTCCAGAAACACAAAGATCGAGGGAATGAAAGCCAGAAAGGCAAAGGAAAAGGCAGCAAACTCGGAAGAGGACGAAGACGATAATCAGGAAGGAATCATCACTCTGACAGATGAGGAACTGGCAAAGATAGAAGTCGCTGCAAGAGATCTGATGAATGACAAGCAGACCGAACGTCCGCTGACATATCTGATGTTCCTCTTTGAGAGGGAAGTCGGACTGAGGATCGGTGAGCTGCTTGAACTGAAGCACAAGGATGTCATGAAAGACGGCCTGCATGTGAGAAGATTCTATGCTTATTCAGAAGACTCGATAGACCCGGAAACCGGGGAGAAGGTCTATAAGATTAAGAACTGGCTGAAGAATTACAAGATCTCACGAGTGGTTCCACTGACGGATGAAGCTCTTGCCATCCTTGATGAAGTGAAGCGTGTCAAGAAAGAACTTGGCATAGAATCGGACCATCTGTTTTCTATCAATAATCATCCTGTGGATTACAGCCATGCGAACCGCTGCATGAAAAAAATGTGCAGAAAAGCAGGTCTTCCCGACCATCGCATGTATGTGTTCCGCAAAACCTGGATCACTGCGATGGTAGATCATTCCGATCTTACACTGGCCCAGATCGCGAATCTGGCCGGAAATACGCCGGCAGTCATTATGAAATCCTACTACGGAAGACGGGACGGACTGCCTGATCCATCAACCATTTCTGCCGCACTCAGAGGCGGCAGTGTTACCAAAAAGTCGCAAGAAATTGCGTAAAAAACAAAAAGTGTTACCAAAACTGTTACCAAAATGCAGTAACCTATCTGAAAATCCATTCCAAAAAAGACGAAGGAACGTTGAAAATTCAACGTTCCGTACATGGTGGAGCATAGGGGGATCGAACCCCTGACCTCGTGATTGCGAACCACGCGCTCTCCCAGCTGAGCTAATGCCCCGCGTCCGAGATGCATTATAGCACATTTGCGGACAGATAGGTAGTGGGAAAATAGTTTTTTTCTGACCTGTTTTTTCTGAGCAAATCGGGGGAGTGCATCTGCCCTTCTGTCATCTGTTCGGAACGGCGAATGAGATCAGCGTCTGGATGACGGCAAGACCTGCCAGTATGTAGAACACAAGCCGAAGGCCGTAAACATCTCCGATGCTTCCCAGCACAGGAGCAAGGATCCCGCCGATGCTGACGGACAGTCCCAGTGTGACACCGGAGGCAAGCCCGATATGATTGGGCAGATAAAGCTGTCCGAGCGTGACCATGGCGCTGTAGCCCAGATTGCTGCCCAGGCCCATGATGACAATCATCACAGCGGCCAGCAGCAGGTTCTGACTAAAGGCGAACACGGCCGCCCCTGCCACCAGAATGCAGCTGGAAAAAGCAAGCGTCCGCTTCAGTCCGTTCAGGTCCGCGAGTTTTCCCCCTACCAGCGAGCTGATCGCCCCGATCCCGTAATACAGACTCAAAAGCGCGCTGCCTGCCGGCTTGCTGAGCGAGAATTCTTCGATCATGAACAGAATCAGAAACGTACTGATCCCACTGAATATAATGGAGCGGCATGTGATAAGAACGCCGAGTTTGATGAATGCGCCCCACCAGTCATCAGCCGGCTGTCCGGAAGCCTCCTCCTCGCGCGGCGCCATCTGCTCTTCCCCTTCGTAATCCCGGTAGAACAGCCACATGACTGCCGCAAATAAGAAGGCAGGGATCAGGAAAGTCAGCGTCCCTTTCAGACCAAGCAGCGTGACTGCGCTCGCGGCGCAGACAGGGCCAAGGGTGAATCCGGCATTGCCTCCAAAGGAAAAGATGCCCATGCTCATGCCCCTGTTGCTTTCATCTGCCATGCGGTTGACCATTCTGGCCGCCTGCGGGTGGAGCATTGCGACACCGACGCCTGTTACAATAACAGCAATGCAAAGGCCCCAAAAGCTCGGGATGAATCCGACCGCCGCCATCCCTCCTCCGGCGAGGAGCGCGCCGATCGTCACAAGATGGGGCCTGTCGACTTTGTCCGCGATCACGCCGAAGACCGGCTGGATCACAGAGCCGATCAGATTGGAAACCATGACAAGCACCGCAGCTGTCGCGTAACTGTAGTGATATGACGCGATCAGAAACGGCAGCACGGCCGAGAGCGTCCCCTGCGTGAAGTCCACGCAGAAGTGCCCTAATGCCATGATATATCTGACGTACTGTTTCCTGTGAACCATGTTTCCTTATTTCACACGTACGGTTACGGTGACGGTCTTGGTGCTGCTCTTGTAGTTCGCGTTTCCGGCAGCTTTCACACGGACTTTCACCTTGTAGGTTCCCTTGCGTGTTTTCTTCTTTACGATGATCGTTCCGTTCTTCTTCACGGTGAGTTTCTTGCTGCCCTTCTGTTTCGTGAAGGTGCGTTTGCCCTGGGCAGCGGTGGCCTTGAACGCAGTCGACGCTTTGATCGTCACGGCCTTTTCCTCCAGAGTCTTGCGTTTGACCATGACGGTCTTCCCGCTGACCTTCATAGGATTGGAGGCCTTTGCGATGCGGAAGGTCTTCTTGATCGTATCTTTATAAGCTCCGATTCCCTTGATCGTGAAGCTGGCCGTGCCGGCATTTTTGTTTTTGCTGTAGGTGATCTTGTAGTCAGTTCCGGCCGCGAGGGTGATGCCGCCCATGCTGACAGACGGCTTCTGGGTCAGCGCCTTCCCTGTGAAGATCTTGTTCTTGATCCCGGTGACGGATGCCTTTGCCAGAGACAGCTGCGGATCGGGATCGTCGCTGCTCAGATACGGTACTTCCGCAGTTTTCAGATCCGTCAGCCATGTGTGCCCGCTCGGCCGCATCATATCCAGTGTGTTGATGATCCCGCCGCGGACGCGGGTCCGCTCGCCGTCCAGCATGACCGTGCTTACGGAACTGATGACATAGAGCTTGTCGCCTTCGTATCCCAGGTACATCATCTCATGCCCCGGGAAGACCAGGATCGTACCCGGCGGCAGTGTCCTGATGAATGCGGTTTTTTTTGTGTCACTCATTTTTGAGAGATCCCACGCCTTCAGGACCCCGTTTGTCCGGTCGACGTTGCGCGGCAGATCCAGGCCGAAGCAGCTGTAGACGGTGCGCATGAATCCGGAGCAATCCTCAGATTCCAGCATGCCGCCCCATCCGTAGGTGTCGCCCAGCTGATTCATGGCTACCTGCAGGATGTTTTCCGTCGTGACCGGCAGATATCCTTCTCTGACTTTGCGGTTCTCGCCGATAAGAGCGAGTTTTTTCGTAAAGGAACCGTCAGCCTTGCGGATCGGCATCCAGACGACATGATTGTTGTGGGCGGTACGGTTTCCGATACTGCCGCTGATCACAGATTCCTCTGCCAGTTTCAGGCGGGTCCCCATGGTCAGCTTGCGGCCGCCCGTCTGCGGTGTGGAGTTGGACTCTTCTGTGTAGATTTTGTCCTCCAGAACGACCAGCACGTTGTCTGTACACCAGGCGTCCAGCCATTCATCCCGGTCTTCGCAGACAGCGATGTCCGCCGTTGGAATCCATCCTCCCCGCATTCCCGCTGTGATCGCGAGATAGTATTTTCCGTCCGCTGAACAGGTCATGAGGACGACCGGTTCATTGACGCGGATCACGGTGTGCGTTTTGTAACTGAAATCCGGATCATTCGGATCGTCATACAATTCCTGCGGGGACGGGAACGCCTGCAGGCAGGTCCGGGTGGTGCAGATCGCGAACTTGTAATGCATCTTTTCCGTCGCAGCGGGATCCTTGGCGTTCTCGATCATCCGCCGGTAGATGAGATTCGTCGCGGTCCGGGCTGTTGTGTCGTCAGGATTCCACTCCCACGGCAGCGTCTCCCACTCGGAAGATCCGGGCTCCTGATAGTACTGTACGCCCATACTGTAATCATACTGCGCATCTGACCACAGCGATCCGCTGTCCTCCACCGTCTCTTCCTCATGTGTCAGATTGTAGACCTGTTGTACCCCGTTGAAGGTCTTGCTTTCTGTGTATGCGCGCAGATCATTGGTCATGGATGAGTCGGCATAGATTTTCTGATTGATTGCCTTGATCTTCTCCAGATCTGTCTGCACCCGCTGGGGATCGCCCACCTTGTCTACCCAGTACGACGCTTTGCTCATTTCCTTCGTCACATCGGGCATGTACCGCACAGCCGCCCCCGCGGGCAGAGCCATACCGGTGACCGCTACCATGATGCATAACAAACAAAGGCCCAGTTTCCTGATCATAATTTTTTCCCTTTCCTAGCGCCCCTTTTACAGGCTTTCTTTCAAAATCTCAGCGACCTCTTCCCTGGAAAGGACTTTGTAGCCGCCTTTGAGAATGATCGTGCTGGCTGCGATGCCGTCGATCATATCTTCGTCAGCGCCGAGTTCTCTGAGACTCATCACAAGACCCAGTTCATTCATCCACGCTTCCAGAGCGTCCAGTCCTGCAAAGGCAATCTCTGCCTGGCTGCGAATCAGGCCGTCTTCACCTTCTGTTGATATGCCCCATACTTCCGTGGCAAAGCGGGCGAATTTCGCGACGCATGCCTCCCCTGCCGTGCGGATCAGATACTTGTAATACGGCAGTGAAACTGCGGCCAGCGTCATACCGTGTGTCGCGTCCGTATACGCGCCTGCCGCCTGTCCCAGCATGTGGACCATCCAGTCGGTGCTCTTGCCGCGGGACAGCAGCGTGTTCAGCGCCCATGTTGCCGTCCACATGATGTTGGAGCGCGCTTCGTAGTCCTCCGGATCGATGTTGGCGATACGGGAGCTGTGGATCAGGGACCGCATGAGTCCCTCGCTGATGTAATCGCTCACGTTATCATCGGCGCCGCTGAAATACTGTTCACAGATGTGATTGAAAATATCGTAGATTCCCGCCACCATCTGGTAATGCGGCAGGCTCAGTGTGAACATCGGATTCAAAACTGTAAACTTCGGCATGACCTCTGTTCCGAAGACATGTCCGATTTTCTGTTTCGTTTCGTGGTTGGTGATGACCGCACCCCCGTTCATCTCGGATCCGGTCCCTGCCATGGTCAGCACGCATCCGACCGGAACGATTTCACAGTCCGGGTCTTCGAAGCGGACATAGTATTTCTCCCAGGGATCGTCATCGGCATGGACAGAAACGGAGACTGCTTTTGCATAATCGCAGCAGGAGCCGCCGCCTACCGCCAGGAGCAGATCCACGTCGTTGTCACGAGCGATCTGCACGCCCTCGCGGAGTTTCTCTACGGTCGGGTTCGGCATGACGCCGCCGTCTTCAATGACCGTCTTTCCGCACGCAGTCAAAGCCTCGCAGACCTGATCGTAGACCCCGTTCTTTTTAATGGAGCCGCCGCCGTAGATCAGCTGCACCTTCGGCCCGTATTTCTCAAGTTCACTGGCCAGATTCTTCAGCGCGCTTTTGCCAAAGTAGAGTTTTGTCGGATTGCAGTAAGTAAATGATCCTCTCATGGTTTCCTCCTTCACAAAACTATATCGTCTTATTCTTATTCCATATCATCAGCAAGCGATTTGCCTGCGTTTTCTGCTTTTGCCGGAGCCAGCATCAGACCGACGACGCCGGCCAGAATGATTGCGCCGCAGATGAAGTGATACCACCGCAGCGGTTCTCCCAGGATCAGCGCTCCGGCGATGATCGACACCAGCGTCGACGCGCTGCTGAACACCGTTGACTGGATGATTTCCATATGCGCCAGCATGTACGCCATGAACTGGGCCGAGAGCAGGATGCAGAATACGCCCAGGAATGACACCCAGATGACGAAATCCGGATGCTTCAGGGGCTCGATCAGCGCGTTCCAGTCGTCTTTCACAGCAGCTCTGACAATAGATGCTCCGATGAATATAATCGATCCTCCCACCGCGATGGTGGCGGTGATCTCGATTGGCCGGAAGACGCCCCGGATGTATCTCGCGGAGACATTCTGACATCCCATGAAAATCGTCGCGATCGTCATTACGACGAGACCCGTGACGTTCAGTGTGATGTCCGTGGCGTTCAGCACGATCAGCACGATCAGTGCGGTCACGGTCATAACGATAAAGAGCATCTGCAGTCTGGTGGACCGCTCGCCCAGAACAATCCTCCCGATGATCTTGGCGAAGATCGGCGACATTGCGAAGACGATCGCGCCCTCAATGGAGGTCGCGAAGAACATCGACAAGATCTGCAGTATCATGAAGGCAATATAAAAGACCGCCGTCATGTACAGTTTTCCTTTCGGTCTGCCCGGTTCCGGCTTCGGATATCTCCCCAGAGCCCTTGCAATGCCGATCCACAGCACCACGCTGATGAGGGCCGCAACATATCTGTAGCAGAGGATCGTCAGCGTATCCGCATAAGGAACGCACTGCTTGATCCCGAAAAAGGAAAACCCTATCGAGAGCGTGAACGCGACGCCCGCCGCATATAAACTTATTTTGGGAACATCATATTCCGCTTTTGACATCTACAGTACTCCTCTGATGAATATTTCGATTCCAATGAATATGAGAATGCATCCTCCGAGGATCTCCGCCCTGCCGGATAATTTCTCGCCTGCTTTCTTTCCCAGCTGCAGGCCGATCCTGCTGATGAAATAGGTGACAACGCCAATAATCAGCGCGCAGACCGCAGCCTGCAGCCATCCGTAGGACGATATCGCAAAACCAACCGACAGCGCGTCGATCGATGTGGCGATCCCCTGCACCAGGAGAGCCGGTCCGGAAAGACGCACCGTCTGGACCTCTTCTTCCTGACGATTGCGGATCCCTTCGATCAGCATCTTGCCGCCGATGAACAGGAGCAAAACCAGCGCGATCCACGGCACCGCCTTCTGGAACATCTCGAAACGCTCCGCAATGAAGTGTACGCACACCCAGCCTGCCATCGGCATGAAGAACTGAAAGAACCCGAAAGTCCCGGCGATGATCCGACGCTTCCGCTTCCGCATGCCCGGTTCCGTGAGGCCGTTGGCTATAGACACACTGAAAGCGTCCATGGCCAACCCCACGCCCAGAAGTATGCTGTTGAAAAAGAAGATGATGCTCCAGTTCATGACCTCTTCTCCGTTACTGTTTCTCCTCAGCTTCTTCGAATGCTTCTTCGATTTCTTTTTTCTTCTCCAATCTGTCCGCCTTGTCTTTCGCCGCCTCGCGCCTGGTCACGATCACAGATGCGATGATGCTGGCAACCAGCAAGACCAGAATGACAGCAATGGAAATCAGGTTGTGGATGTGGATATCAACGATATCCAGCAGCATCTTCACGCCTGTAAATATCAGGATCACCGCGACGCCGTACTTGACGTACTGGAACCGCTCATGCATATGTTCCAGCACGAAGAACATCTGCCGCAGGCCCATGACTGCGAACATGTTTGACGTATATACAATGAACAGGTCCCGGGTCATAGAGATGACCGCCGGAACCGAGTCAATGGCAAATATGATGTCCGAAAACAGCAAAAGCACCATGACCACAGTGAGCGGCGTACAAAGGGTTTTCGCCCTCTTTGACAGCAGGCTTGACTTGTCGTAATTTGCGCCGTCGTTCTTGATGAGGAATTTCTCTCCTTCAAAGTCCGCGCTCATGGGCAGGAATTTGGCGATGATCTTATAGAGAACGCCGTCCCGGGGATCATCCTCCTCATCATCCTCCTTGAACATCCTGATTCCGCTGAACACAAGCAATGCCCCGAACAGCCACAGCAGCCATTCAAAGTGGTTGATGAGCGAGAGTCCGACAAAAATGAACAGAAACCGGAGCACGATGGTTCCGGCGATTCCGTAGTTGAGCACCTTGTGCTGAGCGTGCTCCCTGATTCCGAAACTGATGAAAATCAGCAGGAACACGAACAGATTGTCCACGGACAGACTCAGCTCGATCAGGTAACCGCTGAAATAGTCGATTGCCTGAGACGCACCCTGCCAGATGTAGATCACCACACCAAAAGCACAGGCCATCAGGACCCAGAAGTACAGCCACTTATACTGCCATATGGCTTTCCAGACTTTAGAGTCCATCCAGTGCGCCTTTCATGACCTTCCCGATAGGATCGTGGATCACAAGATCCGCCCGGTTGTCGAAGGATGTGCTGCTCTTGTTGATCAGCACCAGTTTGCTTCCTCTGAAGTAATTCACGAAGCCCGCAGCAGGATAAACAACGAGTGATGTCCCGCCGATGATCAGCACATCGGCATTCCTGATGGCATCTACTGCCCTGCTGATCTGGTATTCATCCAGCGCTTCCTCATAGAGGACAACATCCGGCTTGATGATCCCGCCGCACTTATCGCACTTCGGAATCAGGCCGTCACAATGTGCCGGATCCATCACATAGTCAAGGTCAAATGGCGCGCCGCACTTCATGCAGCTGTTCCTTAGGACTGATCCATGCAGTTCATAGACGGTTTTGCTTCCGGCCTTCTGGTGAAGCCCGTCGATGTTCTGCGTCACGACTGCCTTGAGCTTGCCCATTTCCTCCAGCTTCGCCAGTGCCTTGTGGGCGTCATTCGGCTCGGCATCTGTATAGATCAGATTGTTTTTATAGTAGTCAAAGAATGTCTGCGTATCTCTCATGAAGAAACTGTGGGAGAGCATCTGCTCCGGTGACATTCCGTAATTTGACTGGGCGCTGTAGAGCCCCGCTTCGGAGCGGAAGTCCGGAATATTGCTCTCCGTGGAAACCCCTGCGCCGCCGAAGAAAACGATGTTGTCGCTGTTCCTCAGTATTTCTGTAAGTTCTTCGTACATATGGAACCTCCTTCTGATCTGAAATCACTTATTGCTTTTGACTTTATCAACTGCGAGGATGACGACCAACGCCCCGGCTGCAGAAAGCAGCGTCGAAACGAAGGTGAGCATCTTCGGTCCGCTCCCATCCAGGATCACGCCTCCCAAAAGTGTAGCGAAAATGGTCGTGATCGTGATCATGGTCGTATACAGCGCCTGCCCTTTGACCGCTTCCCCTCTGCTCATCATCTCATCAGAGAAGTACACCATCCCGGGCAGGAACAGAGCGAAGGACACCGGCTGGAAAAGCTGCCCGATGTAAAGCAGCACTACGGAATTCGCGATCCAGCAGATGGCGATCTTCACCGTAAATCCAATGGCCGCCACTTTCAGCAGAAACTGGCAGGAAAAACGACCGCGCAGCTGCTTAAAAAACACCATCGTCGGGATCTCCAGGAACGCCATCACGCCCAGGATCCGGCCCATGTCTTCCGTCGTACCGCCGACGCCGGTGCAGATCTGCGCCATGTAGTTGTTGAGCACAGCGTTGCTGAAGAAAAGCCCAAGCACACCCAGATTCATGATGAAGAACATCTTGTTCCTCCGAATGAACTGGACCAGATTGATCTCTTCTTCGATCTCTTTTTCGATCTCTTCCGCAGTCCCTTCTGCAGTGTGCCCGTCTTCCTGCTTTCCGACAGCGACCGGTTCAGTATTCTTTGCCTTCCCCTGCAATGCTTTGCCTTTGCGGAAATAGTATCCGGTAAAGGCAAGGCTCGCGATCAGCAGCAAACAGGACAGTTCACTTGCAGCAGGCATGACGTTGATGCCCAGATGATCCACGATCGTGCCGAACACCGCGCAGAAAATCGAGTACGCCAGAGAACCGACGGACCGGGCGATGCCGAAATTGATGGACACCCCGGCCTCCTCCAGCCTGAACGCCAGTGAATTGAACAGCGGCTGCAGCACCGTGTGAAACGCGATGAGCAGCACGAACACCACGCAGAGTCCCAGACTTCCGCCTTTGAATGTGAGCATGCCGATCGTAAAGATCATCATGCACACAGTCATGATCGTCGTCGTGCCGATGACATCCAATCGTTTCGACCGGTCCACGAAGTCCGCGATCAGAGGCTGCATGACGACCGCCAGCACATTGGCTGCTGCCAGCGTGATCCCGATCTGTGAATTTGTATATCCTTTTGCCAGCATGAACACGGAGGCGAAGCTGCTGACCACTGCGTAGATGATCCAGTAGGTCCCGAAGATCGCCCCGTATCCGCTATTGAGTATTTTCCCCATTTATTGTTTATCTTCCGTCGAATTGTTCCAGTCGGTCTCTTTACAGGTCGTAGTACAGCGAGAACTCCGCAGGGTGCGGAATCGAGTGCACTTTCTGATAGTCAGCCTTTTTCTTTTCGATCCACAGGTCGATCAGTTCCTCCGGGAACACGCCGCCTGCGGTCAGATAATCGTGGTCGTCACGCAGCGCGTCAAGGGCGTCCATCAGGCTCCTCGGCAGTGCCTTGACTTCCCTCTTCTGCTCTTCTGTCATGTCATAGAGGTTGAAGTCGTACGGACCCCAGCCGCCGTCCATCGCGTTGATCTTGTTCTTGACGCCGTCGATGCCGGCCATGAGAATCGCTGCAAAGGCGTAGTAAGGATTTGCTGTTCCGTCCGGATTCCGCAGTTCAAAGCGCTTGTTTTCCGGCGACTTGGCGTATGCAGGGATTCTGATGACGGAGCTTCTGTTGGCTGTCGCAAAACCAATCGTGACCGGCGCTTCAAATCCCGGCACCAGTCTCTTGTAGGAATTTGTGGACGGATTTGTAAAAGCGCAAAGGCTTGGTGCATGCTTCAGGATCCCGCCCATGAAGCACAGCGCCAGCTCCGACAATCCGGAGTAGCCGTTCTTATCATAGAACAGGGGCTTGCCGTCCTTGAACAGGTGCATGTGGACGTGCAGACCTGATCCCGCCTCATCATAGATCGGCTTCGGCAGGAACGTCGCTGTTCTGTCGTCCTCTACTGCAGTGTTCTTGACGATGTACTTCGTCGCCATGACTGCGTCCGCCATTTCGACCATGTCGTCCAGTTCTACTTCGATTTCGACCTGGCCCGGGCCGCCGACTTCGTGGTGATGGTACTTGACCTTGATGCCCCAGTCTTCCATGGTCATGCACATCTTGGCTCTTGAGTTGTATGTGATATCCTGCGGGATGTCAGCGTGGTAGCCTTTTTTGCGTCCCACCTGATAGCCCTTGTTTCTGATATCGTCCTCCATTGCTGAGTTCCATTCTGCCTGCTTGGTGTCGACCTCACAGAACACGGACTCTTCCCTGACCTGATAAGCCACCCTGTCGAAAAGATAAAATTCGAATTCCGGACCGACGATCATCTGGTCGGCGATATCCTGATCCCTCATGTACTTTTCGGCTGCCAGCGCCACGTTTCTCGGATATTGATCAAAGGGTCTGTTCTCCGGCTCATCGATGACAAACACATCGCCCATCATGGTGATGGTCGGGATCTCCGCGAACTTGTCAAAGATTGCTGTCTTCAGATTCGGTATGAATACCATATCTGATTTTTCGATTGGCGCGTATCCGTAGTTGGATCCGTCGAATCCGATGCCGTCAACCATCGTGCTTTCTGTAAATCTTTCCACGGGGATGGACAGGTGTCTCCATCTTCCTTCCAGGTCGACCATCTTGAAGTCGACCATCTTGACATCGTGCTCTTTGATGTACTTCTGTACTTCTGCTACTGAATGAAACATGTGCTCTCCTTTCGACTGAATGTCTTCGGCTTTATATAATGATATTGTTTAACGACTGTTGTGAGGCGGCTACACCGTCTCCTCAAACTGCCTGTGGCAGTGCGGGCAGTTGATCTTGATCGTTCCTGCTCCGACCGGAACTCTCAGTTTTTCCTTGCAGTACGGGCAGATCAGAACGCGCTTGCCGTCGTTCTTCGGTTTGGGGCCGAATCCTGCGCTGCCGCCCGGCCGGCTGAAGCCGCCCTGCTTTCCGCCTGTGAATTTGGCCTTCATCTCCAGGAACTTCATGTTCTCCGCTCTTCTCTTATCGAAGTATCTCGAGAACGCCCTGCTGTAGACCAGTATAAGCAGGATGACTGCCGCCACTGACAATGCGTGCACATTGACAAACAGCCGCAGCACTACAAGTATTCCTGCCACGATGAGCATGAATCTGCCCAGCTCGTCGATTCCGTATCTTCCGTTGAACATCTATCTTTCCTCCCTTTCAGGTGTCAAATTCTTTTTTTCTGTCTCATTTCCTTCGCGCAGCAGTTCTGCAAAAACATTCTGCGCCGCTTCGACGGATTTCATGGCGTCGCTGCAGTAGAAATCCGCTCCCATCTGGTATGCGTAGTCTTCCGTCAGGACCGCTCCGCCTACCATGACCTTCACGGTCGGATCCTCTGCCTTGATGGCCTTGATGGTCTCCTCCATGCTGGCCAGCGTGGTCGTCATGAGGGCCGACAGACCCACCAGCCGGATTCCCTTGGTCCGGACGTTGTCGACCACATCTTCCGGCGGCACGTCCCGTCCCAGGTCGATCATGTTGAACCCGTAATTCTCCATGATGACTTTGACGATATTCTTGCCGATATCGTGGATGTCGCCCTTGACGGTTGCGATGATCACGTCGCCTGCGTTCTCGCCTCTGACGCCCGCTTCATCCATGGCCTTCTTGATCACATCGAAGCCCACCTGCGCGGCCTGCGCCGACTGCAGCATGGACGGCAGGAAGACTTCTCCCCGTTCGAATCCTTTCCCGACCCGGTCGAGCGCAGGAATCAGATCCTGATTCACGATGTCGAGGGGGTCTTTGATCTTCAGCAGAGCTTCGATTGCTTTTGCGGCTTCTCCCTCCAGGCCGTTCTCAATGGCGTGGGCTACAGCGGCTTCCCCGCTGCCTGCTTCCTGCTGCGCGCCGGCAGCAGGCGTGCTCCCGGCATTTCCGGACTTCTCTATGGTCTTCTTCGCGGATGCGTCCTTGTACCGTTCGATGTAGGCCGCAGCGCCTTCGTCCCTGTTCTTGAGAACGTTGAAGGCGTAGATGGAAGCCATCATATCTTCATCATTGGGGTTGATGATCGGCAGGTCCAGGCCGTTTTCCAGAGCCATGGTCATGAATGTGCGGTTGACCACCGGCCGCAGCGGCAGTCCGAAGCTGACATTGGAAACGCCGAGCGCCGTCGCCAGGCCCAGTCTTTCTTTGACCATGCGGACAGTCTTGAGCGTCTCGTCCACTTCTTTCTGTTGGGCAGATGCGGTCAAGGTCAGGCAGTCGATGATCACGTTTTCACGCGGGATGCCGTATTCCTCTGCACGGCTTACAATGCGCTGGGCGATCTCGAAGCGCTCCTCACAGGTGGCAGGGATACCCCTGCTGTCCAGCGTCAGCCCGATGACCGCAGCCCCGTACTTCTTCACGATTGGCAGGATGCGGTCCATGACCTCATCGTCGCCGTTGACGGAATTCACGATGGGTTTGCCGTTGTAGACCCGCAGGGCCGCCTCGATGGCGTCAGCATTCGACGAATCGATCTGCAAAGGCAGATTGGTCACTGCCTGCAGTTTCTTGACGACCAGCGGCATGAGCGCCGCCTCATCGATTCCCGGCACGCCGACGTTCACATCCAGGATCTCGGCGCCTGCTTCGATCTGCTTCATAGCCTGCTCGATGATATAATCAAAATCCTTGTTGATCAGTGCGTTCTTGAGTTTCTTCTTACCGGTCGGATTGAGCCGCTCGCCGATGACCGTCACATGATCGACCGTGACCACCTTGCTGCCGCTGCAGACCTTCAGGGGCTTCTCCGGTTTTCCCATTCCGAAGAGGCTGTTCAATGTAAACTCCTGGGGTCTGTGCGCTGCTTCGATGGCGTCTGTCAGCGGTCCCGTTGGGCGGCGGAAGTATTCGCCTGTATACAGGCCGACGCCTTCCTGCAGTTCCTGCCCGCTGTCGGAAGCGCTGCCTGCACCGCCGGCAGCTTCTGTCTCCGCAACGTACCGGGCGATGCCCCGGATGTAATCCGGATTTGTGCCGCAGCATCCGCCGACCATTGCGACGCCGGCGTCCACATACTGTTTCATGATCTCGATGAACTCAGCGGCATCGATATCGTATGCGCCCGTAGCCGGATCCGGCAGTCCCGCGTTCGGCTTGGCGATGACCGGCAGATCCGTGTATGTCATCAGTTCTTTGATCAGGGGCAGAATCTGTCCCGGACCCAGCGAGCAGTTGATGCCGATTGCGTCCGCGCCCAGTCCCTCCAGGATCATGGCCATGTTCTCAAGCCCGGTTCCCAGGAAGGTCCGTCCGTTCGCTTCGAAGGACATCGTGACCATGAGAGGCAGATCCGTGTTCTCCTTTACTGCCAGTACAGCAGCCTTCGTATCATAGATGTCTGTCATGGTTTCGATGACAGCCGCATCCGCACCGCAGGCAACCGCTGCCTTCGCCTGCAGGGCGTAGAAATCGTAGGCGTCCTCGAAGGTGAGTCTGCCCAGCGGCTCCACCAGTTCCCCCTGCGGCCCCATGTCGAACCCGATCAGGATGGTCCTGCCTTTTTCTGCGTATTCCGCGCGGAGCCGGCGCGCCGGCTCAGAAAGCTTCAGGCACAGAGATTCCACTGTCTCCCCAAGCCCTGCGACTTTCTCGCGCGTCAGATTGAATGTCGGCGTGTACACGAACTGGGAGCCTGCCTCCAGGTACTGCCGCGCGACGTCTTCGAGCACATCCGGATGTGCTAATGCAAAAGCCGTCGAGTCTTCGCCTGCCTTCATTCCTCTGGCCTGCAGCATCGTTCCCATGCCGCCGTCCAGTATGATTGTTCTTCTGTCTTTCATAATCTATGTTCCAACCGTACCCTTTGGTTTATTTCCCTTTCATGAGAGTGCCCATGATATTTCTTCCGATGGTCGAACCTATGTTGCCGAATATGGTTTTGCCTTTCTTGCCGAAGACCGCCTCGCCCACGACCTTGCCGACTTCCCTTCCTACGGAACCGCCTGTGGTCTTGGCAACGTTGGTCTTGATCTTGTTGGCTTCTTTTTCTCTCTTCTTCTCTGCTTTTTCGGCCTCTTTCGCAGCTGCTTTTGCTTCTTTCTCTTCCTGCGCCTGCTGTGCCGCCTGTGCTGCTTCCTGCGCCTTGGCTTCTTCGACCTGCGCCTTCATCCTTGTCAGGATCTCAAAGGCGGAGTCCGCATCCACCGCCGCGGAATACTTGGTGTACAGGATCGATTCCTTGACCAGATGGTCTCTGGTCTCATCGGTGATCGCTCCCATGGAGCTTTCCGGCGGCAGGATGTAGGCGTATTCCGCCACGGAAGGTGCTCCCTTCTCATCCAGCGTAGAAACAACAGCCTCTCCGGTACCCAGATTCTTCAGAACTTCCTCTGTATCGAATTCCGGATTTTCCCGGAACGAATCAGCCGCGGCCTTGACGACCTTCTGCTCTGCCGGCGTATAGGCGTGGAGACCGTGCTCGATCTTATTGCCCAGCTGCGCCATCACGGAAGCCGGAATGTCGCCCGGGCTCTGTGTGATGAAGAACAGTCCGATCCCCTTGGAACGGATCAGCTTCACGACCTGCTCGATTTTCTCAAGGAGCGGTCTGGATGCATTGTTGAAGAGGCAGTGGGCTTCGTCAAAGAAGAAGACCATCTTGGGCTTTTCGATATCGCCAACCTCCGGCAGGATCTCGAAGAGTTCGCTGAGAAGATACAGCATGAATGCCGAATACAGTTTCGGTTTGCTGATCAGTGCCTCCGAATCCAGAATGTTGACCATTCCCCTGCCGTCAGGACCCAGCGTAAAGAAATCTGTGATGTTGATGGCGGGCTCGCCGAAGAACTTGTCTGCGCCCTCTGCTTCCAGCGCCACGATGGCACGGATGATGGTCGCCAAAGATGTTTTTGACATGTGGCCGTAGTCTGTTTCAAACTCAGCTGCGTGTTCTGTGAGGTACGTCAGCATCGCTTTCAGATCCTTCGTGTCGATGAGCAGCAGCTGCTGGTCATCGGCGATCTTGTAAGCTACCGTCAGCAGGTCTGTCTGCGTGTCGTTCAGATCCAGGATCTGGGACATGAGCTGCGGGCCCATCTCGCTGACAGTCGTTCTGAGCGGAATGCCCTTTTCGCCGTAGATATCGTAGATCGTAACAGGAAAGCCTCTGTACTGGAACTGCTCCCGGATATCGAACCGGTCGAGCCGCTTCTGCATGCCCTCGCTGTCCTGTCCGGGTACTGCGATTCCCGCCATGTCTCCCTTGACATCGGAGAAGAATGTGGGAACGCCCAGCTGGGAAAAAGACTCCGCCAGCACCTTCAGGGTAACGGACTTGCCTGTACCGGTCGCGCCGCCGATGAATCCGTGCCGGTTGGCCATCGCCGGATTCAGATAAATCTTCTCGTTCGGCTGTTCTTCCGGGCCTTTTTTCGCGAAATAAATCATGCCATTATCGTTCATAACAGTACCTCCTGTTTCATATACAAAAACACATAGTTATTATACTACATATAGGGGGTTGTGTGCGCTTTAATTTGCTGAAACCACAACAAAAAACCGGCATATTGCCGGTTGATTCTGCTGTGTTATCTATTCTTGTGATTTCTGCCAGTTCCAGGCGTCCCTGCACATGTCTTCGATGCCCTTTTCCGCCTTCCAGCCGAGGATCTCTTCGGCTTTTGCTGTGCCGGCGTAGCAGACAGCGATATCGCCGGGGCGCCTGTCCGCGATTTCATAAGGGACGGGAATGCCATTGACGCGTTCGAAGGTTTTCACCAGATCCAGGACGCTGTACCCCTTGCCGGTTCCCAGGTTGAACACCTCACAGCCCGGATGCCCCTGCGCGTACCGGAGCGCTGCCACATGTCCGCGGGCCAGATCCACCACGTGGATGTAATCCCGCACCCCCGTGCCGTCATGGGTCGGATAATCGTCGCCAAAGACGTTCAGCTTCGGACGGATGCCTTGTGCGACCTGCGTGATGTACGGCATGAGATTGTTTGGGATGCCGCTGGGCTTTTCCCCGATCAGCCCCGATTCATGAGCACCAATCGGATTGAAATACCGCAAAAGCACCACAGCCATTTCCGGGTCGGCTGCGCAGACATCCCGCAGGATCTGCTCGATCATGTACTTGGTCCATCCGTATGGATTCGTACAGCCGAGCGGACCGGACTTCTCTGTGAAAGGCACTTCGTCAACGAGGCTGTAAACCGTCGCTGACGAGCTGAAGATGAACTGGCGGACGCCGTGACGCCGCATCGCCTCCAGCAGAGTAAGCGTCGCATCAATATTGTTCCGATAGTATTCCAGAGGCTTTTCCACAGACTCGCCGACCGCCTTGAATCCTGCGAAATGGATCACCGCTTCGATATCCTGCTCCGCAAACAGTTTCTCCACTGCATCCGCATCAGTGACATCGATCTCGTAAAGCAGCGGCTTCCTGCCGGTGATTTCCCCGATCCGGTCTATAACAGACCGCTCACTGTTAGAGAGGTTGTCTGCAATAACGACCTCATATCCTGATTCTATCAATTCCACTGCAGTATGGGATCCGATAAATCCCGCACCGCCTGTCAATAATACACTCATATTATCCTCTTTATTTGATGCGTCTTCCGACGATATACATCCTGCCCTCGTTGGTGTGGTACGCGCAGGTCGACAGCGTCACCAGCTGATCGCCGAACTGCGGCTCGATGCCTGTGTCGTAGCTTGACTCGGCCATAACGCCGTTTACATATTCATAAAAGGTTTCCTCATCGGAAAGGCCCGCGTACTGATAGTACTGGAAGGCTGTCGAATCCTCTGCCCTTATCTGGGAACGGCTCGCAGCGAAGATCTCATAGACGCCGCTGTCCGTTTTGCCCGTCTCCGGGTCATACACATCAAACGTAAATGTCTTGTGACTTTCCCAGAATTCTTTCGAATCGTACTCCTGCAGGTCATGGAACATCGTTCCGAATTTCATGTTGTGGCCGTAGATGAGCCAGTTCCATGACGTATCCAGATGATACTCTTCTCCATCGATGACCGCATCCCGCGGCTTGACCACACTCATCGCGTCCAGAAACGGCACCCCGGATGCAGAGTACTCGCCGCTGAAATCCCTGTGCAGATAGTACTCCGGATCGTCCGGCGTCTGCATGACCGGATAGTTGATTTTCGTATCCTCGATCTTGATCCATCCTATAAAGTCATGGTTCAGTTCATAGATTTCCGACAGGTTTCTTGAATGATCGCGGATCTGGCTGAAGTCTTTTTCGGCGTCCAGCTTATCCTTGGCATACAAAAGCAGATGCGCTGCGCTTCCGCAGAATACGATGGCGCATATTATGATCAGGATCCAGCTGATCAGACCCCTGTTTCCCCTGCCTTTTCCTTTTGCCATAATGCCTGTCTTCTCCTTCTATGCTGATAACGATCTGTCTTATACTGCCTGTCCTTTTGCAAAAGCATCCTTGTTCAGTGCAATGAACTTCGGCTTGACGTATTTCTCGATGACATCCATCCATTCCTCTTCCGTGAACGGCAGCGCGTTGGATGCGGCGCCGAGCAGGACGACGTTGACCGCCTTGCTGCTGCCGGCCTCCTCCGCTAAAGCCAGCGCATCGAATTTCACGAGCGTCTGCGCTGCCTTTGCAAGAGTTTCATCGATGTCCGCCGGATAGTCCACCTGTCCCAGAACGACGGGCATCGGCATGATCTGCTGCTCATTCACATACATGGCGCCGCCCTTCTTCAGATACGGCAGCCACCGGTAGGCTTCCAGTTTCTCGAATGCGATGATGATATCCGCCTCGCCCTTTTCGATGAGCGGTGAAGCGACTGTAGTGTCGCTGATCTTGACGTGTGTCACAACGTCGCCGCCCCGCTGGCTCATGCCGTGGACCTCGGAGAGCTTGACGTCATAGTTTTTCATCAATGCCAGATTTCCCAGAAGGACACTTGCCAGCAGTGTTCCCTGACCGCCGACTCCTACGATAAGAATATTCTTTTCCATCTTATTTGTCCTCCTTCTTGATTGCATCAAACGGACACACCTTCGCGCAAAGCCCGCATCCGATGCAGCTTTCTTTTATGATGTACGGTCTTCCGTCCTTGATCTCGATAGCAGGACAGCCGATCTTCATGCACTGGCGGCAGTTCTTGCATGCATCTGTGATCATCTGCGGCGGCTCAGTCTGCTTGACGATCATCACGCATGGCCGCTTGGTGATGATGACGGACAGCTCATCCCGCTCCGTCTCCGCCTTGATCAGTTCCTCCAGTTCCTTGATCTCGAACGGATCGATTTCAAAGACGTTCTTCACGCCGATGGCTCTGCACAGCGTGGCGATATCCAGCGCCGGTGCGATCTCGCCTTTGGCGTTCTTTCCGGAAGCCGGGTTCTGCTGGTGTCCTGTCATACCCGTGATGCGGTTGTCCAGAATGATGACTGTTCCTTTGGCTTCATTGTAGACCATGTTCACCAGGCCGGTGATGCCTGAATGGATGAACGTGGAATCTCCGAGGACTGCAACGAGGTTCTTGCTGTTGCCTGTCGCTTTCTCGAATCCGTGCTCCATACCGATCGATCCGCCCATGCAGAGGCAGGAATCGATGGCGTTGGTCGGTGCCAGAGCAGCCAGCGTGTAGCAGCCGATGTCGCCCATGACCGTCGTCTTCAGTTTGCTGAGCACATGGAACAGACCTCTGTGCGGGCAGCCTGCGCAAAGAAGCGGCGGTCTGCCGGGAGCATCTGTATTGTCTATTCCTGCATCAGGCAGTGCGACGCCGAATCCCTTCCGGAGCATGTTGGCGCTGTATTCGCCCTGGATCGTGAACATATCCTTGCCTCCGTGCACCGGAATGCCGGCTGCGCGGATCTGTTCCTCCAGGAACGGATTGCCTTCTTCGATGACATATAACTTCTCAACCTTCGATGCAAAAGCTGCAATGTCCTGCAGCGGCAAGGGGTTGACCAGTCCCAGTTTGAATACGCTGGCGTCCGGAAGCGCTTCCTTGACGTACTGGTAACAGATACCGCTGGTCACGATGCCGATTTCCGGATCATTCATCTCTTCTTTGTTCAGCGGGATGCTCCCTGCCATGATCTCATGAGCATCCGCCGCGATCTGCGCCAGACGCTGCTCCTGCTTCACGTGGTTCACGCGGGCCATCGCCGGCATGGCGACATATTTGCGGAAGTTCTTCTCATACGGGATCACCTCACGCTCTACGCGCTCGCCTTCTTCGACGATCCCTCTGGAATGGGAGATCCTCGTACCGGAGCGTACGAGCACCACCGTGTCGTATTTCTCACTCATGTCGAAGGCCAGCTTCATGAACTCTTTGCACTCGGTCGGGTCTGCCGGTTCCAGTACCGGAACGCCGGCGCCTCTTCCGTGATATCTTGAGTCCTGTTCATTCTGGCTGGAATGACAGCCGTTGTCGTCCGCCACCAGCACGACCAGCCCTCCGGTCACGCCGTTATACGCTGCCGTGAAGAACGGGTCCGCCGCGACGTTCAGTCCTACATGCTTCATGCAGGAAAGGGCTCTCGCGCCGCCTATGGACGCGCCTACTGCGACCTCGACGCCGACCTTCTCATTCGGCGACCATTCTACATGCACTTCGTCGCCGCATTTCGCCAGAGTTTCCGTCACCTCTGTACTCGGCGTTCCCGGGTATGAGCTGACCACTCTCACGCCTGCTTCCCAGGCGCCTCTCGCGAATGCTTCATTGCCTAACATGATTCGTTTCATTGTTTTTTCTCCTTATATCCTCATCCCCGCACGGAGGCTTTTGCCTCTCAGTCTCTATGCGGAAGTATGTTTACGATCTCCTCTGACGCGATGGCATCCTTGATGAGCTGCTCGCAGTCCAGCTTCGCCTCGCTCTCCAGGATGCGCTCCAGTCTCGGCTTCGTGCTCGGATGCTTCGGCAGAAATACCGTGCAGCAATCCTCATACGGCTCGATGGATTTCTCGTAGGTCCCGATCTCCTGAGCCAGATCCATGATGTCCACCTTGTCCATCCCGATGAGCGGACGCATGACCGGCATCTGCACGCTGGCATCTGTGACAACCAGCGCCTCTGCCGTCTGGCTCGCTACCTGACCGAGGTTTTCTCCTGTAATGAGCATATTGCAGCCGTTGGCCTTCGCAAGTTCTTCTGCGATCCGCATCATGAACCGCCGCACCAGGATCGTCGTCTCCTCTTCCGGGCAGTTGGTCACGATCTGCTCCTGGATCGGAAGCAGGTTGATCACGTGCATTCTGAACCTTCCGCAGTACGTCGCCACCAGGCTCGCCAGTTCTTCTACCTTTTCCCTGGCTCTCTGGCTCGTGTACGGATAGGAGTGGAAGTGTACAGCTTCTATCAGCATGCCCCGCTTGGCCATCATCCATGTCGACACCGGCGAGTCGATGCCGCCGCTCAGCAGCGTCATGCCCTTGCCGTTCGTCCCCAGGGGCAGTCCGCCGAATCCCGGGATCTTGTCCTGGTACACATAGGACTTGTCGTGCCGCACATCTACGAACAGCCGCACATCCGGATCGTGCACATCGACCCGCAGGACCTTGCATCCCTTGAGCACCGCCGCTCCGATCTGCCGGGCGATGTCCGGCGATTTCACAGGGAAGTTCTTGTCCGCCCGCTTGGCCTCGACCTTGAAGGTCTTCACGCCGCGCTCCTCGATGGCTTCCATCATGTATTCCACAGCTGTGCGTCCGATGTCCTCCATGGTGCTCTCGCACTCCATGGCCGGGCTGATCGACGCCACGCCGAACACCTTGCCGATCTCGCGGATGATCGCTTCCTTTCTTGCCTTCATCGCTGCCGGATCTGCGGAAGCCTGACCCTCGCCGCCGGGAACCTTCTCCGCGCGCACGTAGATGAGTCCCTCATGCCTGTACGCCCTGACCCCGTCGAATTTCTTCAGCAGCTTCTTGATGCGCTCCAGCAGCATACGCTCGAAGTAGGGCTTATTCATCCCCTTCAGCGCAACCTCGCCGCATCTGACTATGAAAATGTATTCGTCTTGTGCCATAATTCTTTCCTCGTTATCATTCAGACTTTGAAACCTGCCGCGCCTACCGGAAGCTGCCCAGCCGCCGGAACCGTTTGACCGCGGACGCAACTGCATCGACTACGACATCTACTTCGTCCGGACTGTTCAGCCGTCCCAGGCTGAACCGGATCGCGCCTTCGATGTCCTTGGAAGACTGTCCCATAGCCTCCAGCACATGGCTCTGTCCTTTCTTGTTGGACGAGCACGCCGAGCCCGTGGACACGCAGATGTCTTCCTGCTCCAGCGTATGCAGGATCACTTCCCCGCGGGTGTCCTTGAAATTCACATTCAGCACGCTCGGGCAGCACTGGCCCGGAGCCAATCCTGCCGCCGGCGGGCTGTTGATTTCTATGTCTTCGATCTTACTGCAAAGGCCATCCAGCAGCTGCTGTCTCATCCCTGCGATTTCCGCCATGGACAGGTAACCGCCGTCCGCATCGTCTGCACCGTCCGCCGCGGCGATCTTTGCCGCGCAGCCTAATCCGATGATCGCCGGCACATTCTCTGTGCCTGACCGGCGTCCGGACTCCTGTCCGCCGCCGACGATGAACGCCGGAATGCTGACGCCTTTTCCTGAGGCGCCGCTGCCTGCGCTTGCGCCTGCCGTGTTTCTGTTCATCAGGAGCGCGCCGCTGCCCTTCGGTCCGTGGATCTTGTGGCCGCTGACCGAAATCAGATCTGCCTCTGACGGAAGGGGCATCTTGCCGAAGCTCTGCACGGCGTCGCAGTGGAACAGTCCCGGGGCGCCTTTGCTGCGCATGATCTCTTTGACTTTGCCGACCGGCATGACCGTGCCGACCTCATTGTTCACATGCATCATGCTGACCAGGATCGTGTGCCCGTCGATGGCTTCCTCCAGCTGCTTCATATCCGGATTGCACTGGGCGTCCACACCGATGCGGATCACTTCGAAGCCTTCTGACTCGAGCTGCTTCATACACTCAAGCACTGCCGGATGTTCTACAGCCGTTGTGATGATGCGGTTTCCCTGCCTGCGCAGCGCCTTTGCCGCACCGAAGATCGCCATGTTGTCTGCTTCCGTGCCTCCGGATGTGAAGACCACGTCCCAGTCGGACGCAGCAAACCATCCGGCTGCTTCCAGCACATGCCGTCGCGCCGCCTTGACGGCCTTCTCCGCATCAACGCCGAGCTGATACAGGGATGACGGATTGCCGTAATCCTCCTGCATCGCACGGACCATCGCGGCCGTTACTTCATCATATTGTCTTGTCGTTGCACTGTTGTCTAAATAAATCATCTGTTCCTATTCTAAAAGTTGACAGAAGGTGTTCCTTCTGCCAACTTCTGTGTTCTCAGTATTGCTGCCATGTGGCGGCTCCCCGCTGCCGCACGGCGCCCCTTGCTACTTCGCGTAGTCGATGGCGCGGGTCTCGCGGACCACGTTGACCTTGATCTGTCCCGGATATTCCAGTTCAGACTCGATCTTCTTGGAAATGTCGCGTGCCAGCAGAGCGATGGAATCGTCGCCCACTTCGTCCGGCTTCGCGATGATCCTGATCTCACGTCCTGCCTGGATCGCATAGGAATTCTCAACGCCCTTCGTCGTATTGGCGATCTCTTCGAGTTTCTGGAGTCTCTTGATATAGGATTCCAGTGTCTCACGGCGTGCGCCCGGACGGGCAGCCGAAAGTGCGTCCGCTGCAGCGATCAGAACGGCTTCCACTGACTTTGGTTCGTAGTCGCCGTGGTGAGCTGCCATGCCGTTGATGACGGCTTCGGATTCCTTGTACTTCTTCAGCACTTCCATGCCGATATCTACGTGTGTACCTTCGCGCTCATGGTCAAGGGCCTTGCCGATATCATGCAGCAGTCCCGCGCGCTTCGCAAGGGTCACATCGAGTCCCAGCTCGCCGGCCATCAGACCTGCCAGATGTGCGACTTCGACGGAATGCTTGAGTACATTCTGTCCGTATGATGTTCTGTATTTCAGTCTGCCCAGGAGCTTGACCAGTTCCGGATGCAGATTGTGGATGCCCACATCGAAGGTCGCCTGTTCGCCGGCTTCCTTGATGATCGTGTTGACTTCGCGCTCCGACTTGTTGACCATCTCTTCGATCCTTGCCGGATGGATGCGTCCGTCCACGATGAGCTTCTCGAGCGCGAGTCTGGCGATCTCTCTTCTGACAGGATCAAAACCTGACAGGATGACCGCTTCCGGCGTATCATCGATGATCAGATCGATGCCCGTTGCGTTCTCGATTGCTCTGATGTTGCGGCCTTCACGTCCGATGATGCGTCCCTTCATCTCATCATTCGGCAAAGGCACAACAGATACGGTCGATTCAGCGACATGGTCTGCCGCACATCTCTGGATCGCGCCTGTGATGATCTCCTTAGCCTTCTTATCGGCTTCGTCCTTGGCTTTGCTCTCGATTTCCTTATAGAGCATCGCCGCATCACTTCTCGCTTCCTGCTCGACCTTCTGCAGTATGATTTCTCTTGCTTCCTCAATGGTGTAGCCGGAGATTTTCTCGAGTTCCTCGAGCTGTCTCTTCAGCACTTTGTCCTGTTCAGCAAGTCTGTTTTCGATTTTTCTTTCTTTGTTTGTAATGCTTTCTTCTTTTTTCTCTATGTTCTCAAGCTTACGATCAATAGAGTCTTCCTTCTGATTCAGTCTCCTCTCGGCCTTGGAAATTTCGTTTCTTCTCTCTCTGATTTCCTTATCCGCACTGTTGCGCTGTCTCTGCGCCTCTTCTTTCGCTTCTAATACAATTTCTTTTTTGATGCTTTCGGCGTTCTTTTCCGCGTCCAAAAGCATGTTTCTGGCTTTTGTTTCGGCGTTTCCGATTGTTTTTTCGCCAATGGATTTACGTAATATATATCCAACCAGCAGCCCAATAAGCAAAGCTGCCAGACCCACCACTATAGTAATGATTACACTTGTCATGTGGTATCATTCCTCCTTTCCGTTATTCTGTTTTCAAGATGCACTGCCTGGCGTAGTGCCGGACAGATTATATTTTTAACTGAAATAGGTATTATTAGAAGTTAAAAGCATACATAGATATTATATAGTTAAACCCTGCTTTCGTCAATGAAAGTTGACAAAAAATAACAAAACCCGTGAGACCCTTCTGTCCCACGGGTTTCATGCAAAAGCATCCTACCCTGCCTGGGTTTCCATCAGTTTTGCGGCGTGTCCGTCCCTTCCTGCGGATCTTCCGGATGATCCATTCCGATCACATCGTCCAGGTTGACCTCCGCGACACCTTCGTCCGCGGCGGGAGCCGCAGTTGCTTCAGCTGTCTCTTTCGGCAGGTTCACGCCTTCCACGGTGGCAAATCCGATTTCCAGATCTTCCTGGGTGATGAGGCTCAGCTGGTCGTCTGTTGCTTTCGATACTTCCTCCAGCGCTGCCAGACGGTCGGCCTGCGCGCCGATGGCCTTCTCAAAGATGTTTCTGACGGTTCTGCCGTTGCCGAAATTCTCGTCCCTGTTCTCATACATTTTATCGAACCGGTCCAAAAGCATCTCTTCCGTATCGCCGTCTACCGTGTATCCGTTCTTCTTGCAGAACATCTTGAAGATGCCCAGCATCTCCATGCCTGTGTAGTCTTTGAATTCAAAGTATTTGTTGAATCTGGATGAAAGCCCCGGATTGGAGTCGATGAACTTGTGCATCAGTTCCGGATAACCTGCAACGATGACCACCAGTTCGTCCCGGTGATCCTCCATATTCTTAAGGATGGTCTCGATAGCCTCCTGTCCGAACCCATCATCCTGATTGTTCGCCAGCGAATAGGCCTCGTCGATGAACAGGACGCCTCCCATGGCTTCATCGATGACCTTCTGGGTCTTGATGGCGGTCTGTCCTACATAACCGGCAACCAGCAGACCCCTGTCGACCTCAACGAGCTGCCCCTTCGGGAGCACCCCGATCTGGTAGTACAGAGACGCGATCAGCCGGGCAATGGTGGTTTTGCCTGTGCCCGGATTGCCTGTGAAGACCAGGTGATAGGAAATCTTTGAGTTCTTCAACCCCCGCTCTTCCCGCAGTTTCGTGATCTTGATGAAATTCATAAGGCTGCGGACATCGCTTTTGATGTTCTCCATGCCGACGAGCTCATTCATCTCCTCCATGAGCTTGTCCAGTTCTTCCTGGCACCGCGGAACCTCCGGTTCCTTGGCTTCGGCCATTTTTTCCTGCATCGGCCCGTCCGGTCCTGCCTTCTGCGCAGGATCCGGTCTGCTCCCCGGACGGTTGACATTGGTCAGATTCTGCAGTTCCTTTTGGAAATCATCCAGCTTCTGATCCAGGGAATCATCGGTATTGCCCGGCGCTGCCGGCTTTGACGGACGCTTCGGCGTGATCAGATCCGAGCCGAAATCCAGCATTTCGTCGATGGCGCCGAACACCGGACTGAGGATCCCGCTGTATCCGCCTGACTTTCCCTGACTGTAGAACACGTACATGATCCGCTGGACTTCATTTGCCTCTTCCAGATTGAAGTCCCCGTTGATGGCTGCCAGAGAGACAAGCAGGCTGTTGAATCCCGTGATGAATTCCCCGATTTCCCTGTCGTGGCCTGCCATCCTCGCGAAAAACGCCGGTGCTTTAGGCTCTTTGGTATTTCCCCGAAATGAGCTGATGACCGTTTCAAGCTGTTCATCGCTGTAGTATTTGCCTGATATGATCTCAAAAGCCTTTGCGTATTCTTCCGCGCAGCTCAGGTTTTTGCTCCAGATACGCACGGCGCATTCCTGCGTGAAATTGCGGAACTCATTATCGCTGCTGCAAAACCCTGACACCAGGCTTTCCAGACTGTTGAAATCATTTCTCAACTGTTCATATTTGTCCATCGGTATATCCTTTCAGTCCATTGAAATCTTCATTTCGTATTTTAACACATCTGTGCTACAATAACCACATGCACGAACTACCCATCACACAGAAAATCGTAAAGATCGCGGACGAACACTGCCGTGAAAACGGCGGATCACGCGTCCGCAAAGTCAACATGGTCATCGGCGACTACTCCGGTTATGTGGGAGAAGCCATCCGGACCTATTTCGGCATCATAGCAGAAGGCACCCTCTGCGAGGGCGCCTCCTTTGAATTTCGTACTGTTGAACCGCAGCTGCGCTGCGAGAAGTGCGGCAAGCTGTTCAAAAAACAGCTGCTCAGCTTCGAATGCCCTTACTGCGGGGGCCAGGGCGGCCCGTCCGAGATCGGCAAGGAATTCTACATCGATACGATCGAGATCGAATAGTTACAGGACTTCTACGCCAGCTTCTTTGAGCTTCGCTTCTGCTCCTTCGATGTCGTCGACACGGAAGACGACATTCGCGCTTCCCGTGACTTCGCCTGTATATGCATACATATACTCGATGTTGACATTCGCTGATTCCAATGCCTGCAGGATGTCATAGAGCGCGCCGGCCTTGTCTTCCATAATGGCTGACACGACTTCTGTCGTTGTGATGATGTGATCATCCTCGAGGACGGCCTTTGCTTTTTCTACATCGGATACGATGATCCTCAGGATGCCGAAGTCTCTTACCTCCGCAATGGTCATGGCGCGGATGTTGACGCCAGCCTCTGACAGGCGTTTTACGACTTCATGCAGCTGTCCCGGTTTATTCTCAAGAAAAATCGATAATTGTGTAATAGCCATTGTTCTACCTCCCTAATCGTGCAGTTTACGGTTATCTATGACTCTGACGGCTTTGCCTTCGCTTCTTGTGATCGTCTTAGGCGGCACAAGGTGGATCTTCGGACCGATACCGAGCATGGTCCGCATAGCGGATGCCAGACCGGCTTCCATATCCTGGATGTCTGCGACCTTGTCGGAGATTCTCGATGGATCTGCTTCCACATAAATGTCCAGAGTATCCGTGTTGTTTTTGCGGCCGATCTCGATCTGGTAGTTCGGCGTGTATCCTTCGTTGAGGAGCACGGTCTCGATCTGGCTCGGGAACACGTTGACGCCGCGGATGATCAGCATGTCGTCGCTTCTTCCCATCGGCTTGCACATCTTCACAAAGGTGCGTCCGCAGGAGCATTTCTCACGGGTGAGCACGCATATATCGCGGGTGCGGTACCGCAAAAGCGGGAATGCTTCTTTGTCCAGCGCTGTGAACACCAGCTCGCCTTTGGATCCCTCCGGAAGGACCTCTCCTGTATCCGGATCGATGATCTCCGCGTAGAAATGGTCTTCATTGATGTGCATACCGTTCTGCGCTTCGCATTCAAAAGCGACACCCGGACCGCTGGTCTCTGTGAGCCCGTAGATATCATAGGCCTTGATGCCCAGGCTCTTCTCGATGCTTTGACGCATCTCCTCCGTCCATGGTTCTGCACCGAAAATGCCGGCTTTGAGTTTGTTGTCGTCCGGCTTGTAGCCTCTCTCTGCGAGAGACTCTCCGATGAACGCCGCATAGGACGGCGTGCAGCAGATGATGGTCGAATTCAGGTCCATCATGAACTGAATCTGACGGTCCGTGTTTCCGGAAGACATCGGCAGGGTCAGGCATCCCACTTTGTGGGATCCGCCGTGGATCCCCGAACCTCCGGTGAACAGCCCATAGCCGTAGCAGACCTGGACCACATCTTCCTCTGTTCCGCCTGCGGCAACGATTGCCCTGGCGACGCAGTCCTCCCACAGATCGATGTCGTGCTGCGTGTAGAACGCCACGACGCGCTTTCCTGTGGTTCCCGATGTGGAATGGATGCGGACGCAGTCATTTAATGGAACCGCCAGAAGTCCGTATGGATACGACTCTCTCAGATCTGCCTTCGAAAGGAACGGCAGTTTTTTGATGTCGTCTACGCTCTGGATGTCCTCAGGCTTTACGCCCTTTTCGTCCATCAGGTTTCTGTAATATGGTACATGTTCATAGACATGCTTGACCTGCTTGCGGATCTTTTCATTCTGGATCTTCAGGATTTCTTCCCGCGATGCAGTTTCGATGTCCTTCTGATAATAGTGTGTCATATCGTATTACTCCTTTATTTACCAAGGTTGTCAGTGATTCCAACCGTCCGCTGTGACTTGTAGCAGCTGAAGATCTCTTCTGTATTGTCAGGAATCGCGCCTCTGGTGAGCGCTGTAACGATCGGTATGATCACGAGTCCGCCGACCATGGCGAACACACCTGAATACAGCGAGTTCCTGAATACGAAGCTAAGCAGTGCGCTGCCGGATACATCCAGCATTCCCAGCGAGATGAACAGCTGCAGGATCTCCAGGCAGGAAGCCCAGATGAAGCAGCATGCCACCGCTACTCTTGAAACGTGCTTCGTGTACAGTCCATAGAGGAACGGAGCCAGGAAGGATCCTGCCAGAGCTCCCCATGAAATACCCATCATCTGTGCGATGAAGAGACTCTTCGCATGCGCCTGCCGGATCGCGATGTACGCCGAGATGATGACGAATACGGCGATGAACACACGCATGATGACAACCTTTGTCGTTTCCTTTATTTTGCTTTTGCTTAATGGCGAAATGAAGTCCAGCGTGATCGTCGACGAGCTGGTCAGAACCAGTGACGACAGTGTGGACATGGACGCGGAGAGCACAAGCACGATGATGATTCCGATGATGATCGCCGGAAGTGTGGAAAGCATACTCGGGATGATCGCGTCGAATCCTTCTGTTTCGACATCTATGTTGTAGAGCCTTCCGAATCCTCCGAGGAAGTAACATCCGCCTGCAACGACCAGTGCGAAGAAAGTGGATATTACGGTGCCCTTCTTGATCGCGTCTTCGTTTGTGATGGCGTAGAACTTTCCGACCATCTGCGGCAGTCCCCATGTTCCCAGCGACGTCAGCATGATGACGAAGAACAGTGATACAGGATCTGCTCCCAGGAACGAGGCGTACTGCCAGCCTCCGTTATCTCCCGTAGCCAGCGTCTCCATTGCGGCGTTCAGACCTCCGTTGTCGTGCAGCACTGCGATGATGACTGCAGCGATTCCGATCAGCATGATACAGCCCTGGATGAAGTCGTTCGTAGCTGTTGCCATGTAGCCGCCCAGAACTACGTATGCGCATGTGAGCGCTGCCATGACCACGACGCAGGCCGCGTAGTCGATGCCCGGGAAGGCGATGGCGAACAGTCTCGAAAGTCCGT
This sequence comes from uncultured Eubacteriales bacterium, assembly GCA_902786815.1. Classification (GTDB taxonomy): domain Bacteria; phylum Bacillota; class Clostridia; order Peptostreptococcales; family Anaerovoracaceae; genus Lentihominibacter. The sequence goes on along the minus strand of CADADV010000012.1, from coordinate 19,088 downwards.
TGTACAGAGATGCTGTATACGGGATCAGAAAGACGAAGGTGATAACGGATGCCGTTACTCTGAGCTTCTTGGAGCTGAATCTTGAGCCGAAGAAGTCAGGCATCGTACGGCTGTCCAGATGATTGGTCATGATTCTTGTACGTCTTCCCAGAATCAGCCATGCGAGGAGTGAGCCGATAAAGGCGTTTCCCAGGCCGATCCATGTGGACGCCATTCCGAAGTTCCATCCGAACTGTCCGGCGTATCCGACGAAGATAACTGCCGAAAAGTATGATGTGCCGAATGCAAAAGCACTCAGCCACGGTCCTACGGACCTGGAACCCAGAACGAATCCTGCCACGTCTCTGGCGTGTTTTCTCGTCCTGATACCGATGGTCATCATCACTGCGAAAAAGATGATGATCAGGCACAGGGTCAGAATAGTGGTAGCGTTCATAAGATGTTCCTCTCTTTGTATAAAATAAGTACTAATAAAAACTTGTTTGGTTTGTGCCGAGCCTGCCTGTCCGCCGCCCGGCCGTCTCATGAAAAAGAGCGCCTCAGGTTAACCTGTGACGCTCTGAATGATAACTTATTGATTGCTGATCAACTACTCACTCTCACATCGCAAATTAACCCTACTGTCTGCGCCAGTAAAGCCGAAGTAAAAGTAGTAGTATGCATTTGCGATGTTCATCAGCTTAGCCATTGGTTTATTCTCCTGCACGTGTTTTACGCACACTTCGTTTTAATACAGTATCAAAACTAACACACTATCAGAATAGTGTCAATACATTTTTTGTACATTTTTGCAGGGACGTTCACAAAGACTTATTTCACGGTGATGTTGACTGTAGCAGCCTTTGTGATCTTGTTGTAGTTCGCATCGCCTGCCGCTGTCACGTTCACCACGAATTTGTATTTGCCCTTCTTCAGTCCCTTCTTCACTGTGATCGTGCCGTTTGCAGCAATGGTGATCTTCGCGTCGCCGCTCTTCTTTTTGTAAGTCACCTTGCCCTGGTTCTTTGTTACTGCAAAGGCAGCAGCTGCCTTGATGGTCTTGTTCTTTTTCTTCACATCCTTTGCCTTCAGCGTAACAGCCTTCGTCTTGATGACCATTGGATTCTTCGCCTTCACGATCTTGAAGGTCGCCTTCTTCGTGCCGCCGTACTTGCCTTTGCCTGTGAGTGTCACAGTCGCATTGCCGACCTTCGTGTTGTTTGTATATGCCGCGGTGTAATCCGTTCCGGCCTTCAGCGCCGTGCTGCCGACCTTCACTATCAGTGCCGGCGTCAGCGCCTTGCCTGTGTAAGTCTGATTCTTGACTGCGGAAACCGTCGCGCCGCTGATGTTGCTCAGTTTCGGGATCTCAACGAGACGTGTCTCGCCGCAGCCGTCGAGGAACATGAAATCCGGGCAGATCCAGAATTCATAGCCTACCTCTGTTAGCGTAGGGTTCTTGACCACACTCTTGATCCAGTTGTGATCGTGACCCCGTGTCGGGCAGGACACCCGGAGCCTTACTTCACAATCCTCAGAGCCATAGTTTTCTCCATTGATCGTGAGTTCCGCCCGGACTCTGAGTTCATTCAGTCCTGCCTTTGCCATCTCGGCTCCGTCGAATATCAGTTTATTCCCGTCGACGGTATAAACACCGCTGTCTGCAGCAACATCAGAATCCCAGACGTCTTCTTCATTAACTTCATCCCAATGCATGGTACCGACTCTATAATCGATACGATAATCGTTGTCACCGAATGAGACAGCGTCTCTGATCTGCGGGGAGATCGTCACGGTGCTGTCATCATATAAATCAACATCCCAGAATCCGAACTCGATCCGGTAGTCCTTGTTGTTCAGATGATAATTCTGCCATGCGCCACCGCCATCCCAACGGGCGTCCATATCAAACCATGTGTCCCAATCTTTCACACGTTTGATGGTAAATGTGCCGTTGTTTTCCTGAACTTCAACAGCATCATCATGATGCATCTCATATTCCACATTCTTTACTACACTGTAATTCTTCTGCCCATACCGATAGAGGCGGACTTCCGGCTTGAGGGTGATTGTCTGTCCCACTTCCAGATCTTCGTTGATCACAGCCGGCCAGATCTGATAGAATTCGCTGTTCACCCAGAATTCTTCATCTCTCTGCGTACGTTCGGCAGCCGGATCATCGCTCTCCGAATCAACAATGGCAACTTTGACCTTGACTTGTTCATCGATCCAATCCTGGCCATTTGGCAGTGCTTTGAATTTGAGCACAGCCTTTGCAGGATCGTTCGCATCCGGCGTGATCGTAGCGTAACTCTTTCCTTCTGTGACAGACCACTGATACGTCAGGCCTTTTGTCGTATTATCATAGTCCGGATGCTCCGGATCATCGTAATTCGGCACAAGCAGCTCTTTTTCTGCCTGTGCAAGCAGTGTGAGACTGCTTCCCGGGAGCCCGTTTCTGAAACCGTTCGCAGACCGCATATCCACTCGGTAGACTGTATTAGAAACAATGACTCGAATTTCGATGCTCACTGACGTGTCGTCATAATCATGATACGTTAGGTGAATCGTTGCTTCCCCAGGCTTCTTCGCCACATATTTCCATTGCTCGCCTTCATTTGTCAATTCAAGGATACCATCCGGGTCATCAAGGTTGATATCTGTGACAGGCAAAGCAAAATTCTCACCATCCGGATATTTTGGGTTTCTAATGAATGCATAAATATCCTTATCGATCCATCCATCCCATCCGGGCAGGAGCTCATCCTGCGTATCCGGCATATTTTGGTAGTCGTATACCTCCTGTCTGAGGAAGACATCTTCAAATCCTCTAGCCAGAGTTTTTCCGCTTGCATCTGTAATCGTCGCATACAGCGTCATCGGGAAGTTCGGGTCGCCATACTCTTGAATGATACTATTTCCATGCAGTGTCAGGGTCGACGTTGCACTGTTGAACTCATAATAACCCTCGTTGTCGGGGAACTTTTCTCCCCATTTGCCTGCATCAGGGTTCCAGAAACCTACCTCGATCGCCAGCTTGCCTTCTATACCTTCCGGAACAGCCACGCTATAGTCCTTATCCTGATCGGACCAGAGGTTGTTATCGCCCCTTGTTTCAAAAAATATGTCTAAAACTGCGTCGCTTTCTACGATATCCAAAAGGACATCATTCCCACCATAGTATGGCGCTATACCTTCGATTCTCGCGAAGTATCCTCCAAGTTCCGTCGGAACGGCAGGATTGCCTTGGTCATCCTTTACCAAGGTATCCTCACTAGCAATGAGAATGTCCTCGAATGGCTTGTCAGGGTTATTCATGTCTTCCGGACTCCCTGACCTCCGATAGTAGGTAACATCGTAGTCCTCGCCCTCCGTCAGTATATTGGCTTCTGGCATTCCAGCTTTTTCTTTCACAACAAGATTCACATCTTGACCTTGCCGTAACCAGAACCTGTCGTGCATTCTCCAGTCGTGTTTGTTTACCTTTCCGGAAAAATCATTATATGAGCAGAAGAATCCCAGTGAATGTTCATCGGCAACAGCAAATTCTTTATGTGCATCACCCACATATTCGCTTTCTTCCTTCGCCACGGCGTCAACAAGGTATTCCGTAAATCCACTTACTTCATCCCGAATGCCATACGGTCCGGCTATCGCCTCATTACCCTCATTCACGCTAATTACCAGATCGTAATTTTCCGGCTCGACCAGATTACCGCCTTTATCAAAAACTGAGATATTAAGATAATCCATATCTACTGTTCCGTTCAGACCAGCAACAAAGAAAAACTGTGCCCAGCCGGCGTCATAACCATTTCCAAAGCTGACAGTTTCCAGTTGTTTCTCGTCATCCGCAAATACTGCGTTCGGCAGTGCCCAGACCGCAAAGGCCATCGCCAATCCTACGAGCAATGCAAGCAGAACCGGCAGCCGTTTCGATACCTGCGTCATAATATCCTCCTTCCCATCAAATCCAAATAACAAAAAAGATGATGTGTTCTCTTTGATTGTTTTGAATAGTTCGATTTATCTTAACGTTTATTAATTATACCATATTTCTCCGCATAACAAAAAAAACCGGAGCAGTCGCGCTCCGGAGGCGGGATTACCCGCTATACTATTTTGATCAGCAGCACCCTGCCTTTTGTGATCGTAACCTCTGCTGTCTGACCGGGCAGCACTTCGTTGCTGACGGCGTACTGGTAATCGCAGTCGATTCTACCATCTTCGAGGGGGAACTTGGCGTTTCGGATCGTGATGCCTTCCGCCTCGCCGGTGATGTTCAAAAGCGAGAAATAGGGATAGGAATCATCGATGGTTGCCCTTCCCTGCCGGCCATCTGCTGCCGACACGATCTCAATCTCGCCGAAGTCATCGATTGCTTTTGCCTTTTTTCCTGCCGTATCGAGCATCAGAAGAATCGATACGTTGGCTAGCGTATGATCGAGCCTTGCCCCGATGACGCCGATGAGCAGGAAGTCATCAAAGCCCCGCCTCATCATTTCTTTCGCCGCAAAAACCGTATCCGTGTCATCCTTTTCCCGCGGCAGCACGATGGTCTCCGCATCCATGCGCGGATTCTCATGGGAATCGAAATCCCCCACGATCAAATCAGGCTTCACACCCAATGCATCCATGTGCTTCAATCCGCAGTCACAGAAGACGAACAAATCGTCCGGAAGCAGCGCAGCCCGCACCCTGTCGTATTCATTTATTCCGGCACCGCCGACGATGACGCATCGTTTCATGATATTTCCTCCTTGCCAGTCTCATTATACACCCGCTGTCTACCTCGTCACAGACCCTGCGGCGACGCAGCAAACGATGATCACCGCACCTACGATACCTGCCGCCGACAGTGTCTCCCCAAGCAAAAGCAATGCAAACACAGCTGTCATGACCGGGCAAAGGCTCTGCAGCAGCGCCACAGTACGGTCGGAAATCTTCGTCAGCGCCAGATTTTGCATCAGATATCCGAGGAAGGTGCATGTGATGGCCAGGTACAGTATGATCAGCCAGGCTGTGCCGGTCGTCGTTTCCAGATGCAGTCCTCCTTCAAATATCATGCACCCGATCAGTGCGAGCACGGCGGAGCATCCTGCCTGCAGTGACGTCATGCTCGCGGGATCGACCGTGTCCAGATAGTTTTTTGTGAAGACAAGGGCAGCTGCCATCAGCGCCGCGGCGGCAAGGGCAACCATCTCCCCTGCTCCGAATCCGGAAAGCCCTCCCCTGACACACAGAAGGTATGTGCCCGGGAGCACCATCACCTGTATGAAGATCAGTTTCCATGAATACCGTGTTCGGAACGCGAGAAATGCCAGCGCCGGTGTCATGACGACTGCCAGGGAACGGAGAAACGCCACAGAGGTCGCATCCGTCATGGACAGTGCGACATTATTGAGTAGATAACTCATGCCGATGCACACGCCCGGAATCAGCCAGGCTTTGACAGGCACTGTTCGGAGCGTATCGAGAATCCGCCTGTGAAAGATGACCACGCAGATCACGAAGGCAATCAAATAGCGCACCGACATCATCGTATATACCGGCGTAACCTCGAATGCGATCTTGGATATAGGGTCGCCGAAGCCGTAGATGATCGACTGCAGAATGATAAGCGCTTCGGGCCATCTGCTGAATTTCGTCTGTTCCATGTTCATCGTTATCCGTTGCTCTCTTGAGTGAATCGCTTTCTTGAGCGAATTGCTTTCTTGGGCGAATCGCGCCGAACACGTTCCCTGCCTTGTTTCCCCTTTTCCCTTGCATTATATCACCCGCCATACACTGCCCGCCATACGCAGATTCCAGCTGACAGGAAACATCATTACCGGTTTTCCTCCTTTGACAAGCGAGGTCTGCGGGCGTGCTGGGATCAGCTCTTTCTGTGTAACCACCGGTTGACCCCCGCAACCCTTGATACTGCGTTGGACCGTTGGTTGCGGACGGTCCACAGTTTGCCCGTAACCAACTGCTGACCCCCGCAACCCTTGATACTGCATTGGACCGTTGGTTGCGGACGGTCCACAGCTTGCCCGTAACCAACTGCTGACCCCCGCAAGCCTTGATACTGCGTTGGGCTGTTGGTTGCGGACGTTCCACAGTTCGCCCGTAACCAACTGCTGACCCTCGCAACCCTTGATACTGCGTTGGGCCGTTGGTTGCGGACAGTCCACAGCTCGCCCGTAACCAACTGCTGACGTTCGCAACCCTTGATGCTGCGTTGGGCCGTTGGTTGAGGCTTGAAGATGTGGACCGACTGCTACTCAAGAATGACTCCTGCTTCCTTATGTCGACTCTCTCAATCAAAAGTACAAACGATTTGCGAAGTGTCAACTGTTTCAATGTTTGTCGTTTGTACTTTCTTGAAGCTATCAACTCGAAGGTACAAATCACATACGATGTTTCAACGGTTCCGTCACCTGACTTTTGTACTTTCTCGGCCCGACCGACTCAAAAGTACAAATGATCTACGATGTTTCAACAGCTCCAGCACCTGCCTTGTGTACTTTGCCGACACGGCTGTCACGAAAGTACAAATGATCTACGAAGCATCAAGGGGTCCGGCACTTGCGGTTTGTACTTTGGCATTTGCTGCCTTGTTGCACGGGGCGAATACGAGGCGAATGCCAGTGCACGCGCCCCGCCAACTCCCAATTTGTCAAAATTTTCTCTTGACAACAGCATTTTAGAGTGCTAAAGTAACCACATAAAAATAGACTACAGGAGTTTTCAGATGATGATTACGAGAGTTTTCACAAACGGATATTGGTGGTGCAGCAGCTTTACAACCTAAGATTGTAAGGTCAGTTTGCAATGCTGAGTATCTGAATCATTTGAAGAAACACGATAATCACAGAAACACGAAGCGGCACAGGCAGACCTGGAGCCGCGTTTTTATTACAGGAGAAGAAATCATGAAATATACCAAGTATTGGCGCTGCCGCGCCGGAATATGAATTATTAAGATAAAACCACAGCTGACGACAACACCAAACCAAACAACACAATTAGAAATATTATTACAACAAACTAACGAAAAGAACAAAGTCAGGCTTTGTATCAATAACAGATGCAATACCAGATGCAATAGAGAAAGGAAACAAACGCAATGACTACGAAAGAAATCCCATATAAGATATACCTCGAAGAAAATGAGATGCCGCAGGCATGGTACAATCTGCGGGCGGACATGATCAACAAGCCTGCGCCGCTGATCCATCCGGGCACGCACCAGCCGATGACGCTGGAAGATCTCGCTCCGGTATTCTGCGAGGAGCTTTGCAAACAGGAACTGAACAACGAAGATCCGTTCATCGAGATCCCGCAGGAGATCCGGGACTTCTACAAGATGTACCGGCCGTCACCGCTCGTCAGAGCATACTGCCTGGAGGAAAAGCTGGGAACCCCGGCCAAAATCTACTACAAGTTCGAGGGCAACAACACCAGCGGCAGCCACAAGCTCAACTCCGCCATCGCCCAGGCGTACTACGCCAAGCAGCAAGGACTCAAAGGCGTGACCACAGAGACCGGTGCCGGCCAGTGGGGCACTGCCCTTTCCATGGCCTGCTCCTACTTCGATCTGGACTGCAAAGTCTTCATGGTCAAGGTATCCTATGAGCAGAAACCGTTCAGAAGAGAGGTCATGAGAACCTACGGCGCTGACGTCACACCTTCCCCATCGACAACGACAGAAATCGGTAAGAAGATCCTTGCGGATCACCCCGGTACGACCGGAAGCCTCGGCTGCGCTATTTCAGAAGCCGTTGAAGTGGCAACATCCACACCGGGATACAGATATGTTCTGGGAAGCGTGCTCAATCAGGTCCTGCTCCACCAGTCCATCATCGGCCTGGAAACAAAAGCTGCTCTCGATAAGTACGGCATCGTTCCGGATATGATCATCGGCTGCGCCGGCGGCGGTTCCAACCTGGGCGGGCTCATTGCACCGTTCATGGGTGAGAAGATCAAAGGCAACGCAGACTACCGCATCGTCGCGGTCGAACCGCAGTCTTGCCCGAGTTTCACAAGAGGCAAATATGCCTATGACTTCTGCGACACAGGCATGGTATGCCCGCTGGCCAAGATGTACACGCTCGGAAGCGGATTCATCCCTGCTGCCAACCACGCCGGCGGCCTGCGGTACCATGGCATGAGCCCGGTGCTTTCACAGCTCTACGACGACGGTCTCATGGAAGCCATTTCTGTTCCGCAGACGGAAGTCTTCGCTGCCGCGGAAGAGTTCGCCAGAGTGGAAGGCATCCTGCCTGCTCCGGAAAGCTCCCACGCTATCAAGGTCGCGCTTGACGAAGCCAAGAAGTGCATCGAAACAGGCGAAGAGAAGACCATCGTTTTCGGACTCACTGGAACTGGTTATTTCGACATGGTCGCCTACGAGAAATTCCACGACGGCGTCATGGACGACTACATCCCGACTGACGAAGAACTGCAGAAGTACTTTGAGACATTGCCAAAGATTGATTAAAGAATCATCCACAAGAAAAGAATCATCTCCTTCGAATAATAATAACGAAAACACCCCTTCGCGATTCTGATAATAGCGAAGGAGTGTTTTTTTGATGCTAAATCGATACTTTATTATGCTTTATTTGTGTTTCTTTTCGGATTCTCTGGTGCTGTCTGCGAAGAACTGGTTCAGCTTGCACAGCCCCGAGTAAAGGGCGTCCTGCTCTTCGGGAGTCAGGTCCTCGCTCAGGGCACGGGCCATCTCTTCGCTGTACTTGAGTTGATACCGGGCGTATATCCTGCCTTTGCGCGTCACTTTAACGAGGATGTTCCGGTGATTGGTCGGATCCACCTTTCGTTCGACCAGACCATGTTTCTCCAGCTTTTTGATGGTCATGGTAGCAGAAGGCCGGGATATCTTAAGATAGTCCGCAACACTGCTGATATTCGTCCCGTTCTTGAAACCCATGATAAAAGTTACAGCGTTCCGGTCACGGAATGTGAAATTGCCGCTGCTGTACTTTCTCTTGGTCTCTTCAGCCAGGAGCACATTATGATATGCCTCCGTCAGGACAGCATTTAACTTGCTGGTGAACTCAGTCATTTTACTTATACGCTCCAACGATAATGCTGGAGTTCTGTCCTCCGAATCCGAATGCATTGGACATAGCATACTTAAGGGTTTTGGCAGTGATCGTTGAAACATAGTTCAGATCACAGAGCGGGTCAGGGTTGTCCAGATTCAGCGTCGCCGCGATCATTCCTGTTTCGATGGAACGAATGCAGGTGATCACTTCAGTGATGCCGCCGGCTCCCATCATATGTCCGGTCGCAGCCTTTGTTGAATTCAGAACCAGATCCTTCGCCGCATCTCCGAATACTGCCTTTACGGCTTCTGTTTCGGCAACGTCGCCCTTGTGGGTCGCTGTGCCGTGTGTATTGATGTATCCGATGTCTTCCGGTTTGATGCCGGCGATCTCAATGGCCTGCTTCATGCACAGGATTTCTCCCTCTCCGTCAGGACGAGGTGTGACAGGGTGATATGCGTCTGTATTGTTGCCGAAGCCTGCGAGCTCCGCATAGATCTTCGCGCCTCTCGCCTTCGCATGTTCCTCTGTCTCGATAACGATTGCTCCGCCGCCTTCTCCTAATACAAAACCATCTCTGTCCTTGTCGAATGGTCTGCATGCGTGCTGCGGGTCATCATTGTTTGTGCTGAGCGCCTTGGCAGAAGCCAGAGACTGGATCAGGATCGGTTCCGTTCCGGACTCGGCGCCTACTGCGACCATCATGTCGGCCATGCCAAACTGCAGCATCATTGCAGAAAGGGTGATCGCATCACCGCCGGATGCGCATGCCGTGTTAAGGGTCATGCTCGGACCGTGGATATCGTGCTCGATCGCGATCTGCGAAGCGCACACATTGCCCAAGGATTTCGGGAGGAATCTCGGGCCGACTCTCTTCATTGCAGAAGTGAGATATGACCGCTCAGTTTCCGTGATCGTGCCGATTCCGTTCAGTGCTGTTCCAACAACGATTCCTGTTCTGTAGGGATCGATTTCCACCTCGGAGATCGCTTCTCCGGCCGCCACATAAGCAAGCTGCATGAAACGGTCCATCTCACCGGCCTTCTTGCGCGGGATGAAATCCTTCGGATTGAAGTCATGGAGCTCTCCGGCGAATTTGATCGGCAGGTCATCTGTATCAATGTTCCGGATGTAATCGATTCCTGTCTTGCAGGACATCAGATTGTCCCAATATTCCTGCACGCCAATGCCGATGGGAGTGACTGCCCCCATACCGGTTATTACTAGTTTTTTATCCATTATTACTCCTTCACAAGCACGAATGAAAACTCAGCTTTAACTGCCACCTTGCCGTCCACACGGCCTTCGCCCTTGGCGAAATAGAACGGCGGCTTCGCCTTGACGATCTCGCACTTCGATTCGAATGTATCTCCCGGCTTCACAGGGCTTCTGAATTTCACGTTATTAAGACCTGTGAACATAGTTCCTGTACCTTCTTCTACAACATCCTGCAGAAGTACGCAGGAGGACTGGGCCATCATCTCGCAAAGGATCACGCCCGGCACGATCGGATTCCCCGGGAAATGTCCCTGCAGGAAAAACTCATCACCGCGGACATGATACTTGCCGTAGGAGACCTTTTTCTCATTTCCGTCCTTGTCTGTTTCAGTAACTACTTCAGCCTCTTCCACGAGCAGCATATTGTCTCTGTGAGGCAGTATTTTCATTAATTCTTCTTTATTCATATTTCTTAAATCCTATACATGCATTGTGACCGCCGAATCCGAGGGATGTGGAGAGAGCACAGTCGAACTCGCCCTTCGCCGCAACATTCGGTGTGTAGTTCAGATCGCACTCCGGATCCGGAACATCCAGATTGATTGTCGGAGGCACGATTCCGTTTTTGATGGTTAAGATCGAAGCGATTGCCTCAACTGCGCCTGTTCCGCCGAGCATATGCCCTGTCATGGACTTGGTGGAGCTGATGGTGATCTTGTAGGCGTCGTCGCCGAACACTTTCTTCAGAGCGATGGTCTCTGATTTGTCATTGAGCGGTGTGCCTGTTCCATGGGCGTTGACATATACTTTCGCCGGATCGATGATGCCTTCCTTGCAGCATTCGTCGTAAGCGTCCTTGATTGCCTTTGAGCCTGCTTTTGCTTCCGGATCCGGTGCTGTCATATGATGCGCGTCGCAGGTCGAGCCGTAACCCGCCAGCTCAGCGTAGATCTTCGCGCCTCTTGCCTTGGCATGCTCTTCGCTCTCGATGACCAGAGCACCTGCGCCTTCGCCGATGACGAAGCCGCCTCTTTCCTTATTGAACGGAAGGCTTGCTCTGTTCACATCATCTGTCATGTTCAGCGCCTGCATCTTGATGAATCCTGAAAGGCCGGTCCGCGTCAGCGCTGCTTCTGTTCCGCCTGTGATGACCACGTCTGCATATCCGTGTCTGATCAGACGCAGAGCTTCGCCGATGGCGTTGGTTCCTGATGCGCATGCGGATACAGATGGCAGAGCCGGACCACGCATGCCGTATCTGATGGCAATCGTACCGGCGGCCATGTTCGGTATCATCATCGGAATGAAGTATGGTGATACGAATCTCGGACCCTTCGTCAGAAGCTTTTCGAAATTGTTTTCAAACGTCTCGATGCCGCCGATTCCGGAGCCGAAGTAGACCGCTGCTCTCTCCGGATCATACTGACCCTCGATGCCGCTGTCTTCAAACGCCTGGACCGCAGCCGCGACTCCCATGTGCACGTTGTGGTCGGATCTTCTGACTTCGCTCTTCTCCATGTACTGCGTCGGATCGAAGTCCTTGACCTCCGCGCCGATCTTGACTGCGTAGTCTGTTGTGTCGAATCTTGTGATCGGGCCGATGCCGTTCACGCCTGAAATGATATTGTTCCAGAATGTCTCTACGTCATTTCCTACCGGTGAAACCAGGCCCATTCCTGTTACTACTACTTTTCTTTCCATTTAATTTCTCCTGTTGGATTTCTCCACTTACATTGCGATTCCGCCATCAACCTTGATGATCTCGCCTGTGATATAGCTTGCTGCGTCCGATGCCAGGAAGACGATCAGATCTGCAACTTCTTCTGCAGTTCCCATTCTCTTCATCGGGATCATGTCGACCAGTTTATTGTTTTTGCTCAGGTTCGCTGTCATCTCTGTTGCGATGAATCCCGGAGCAACCGCGTTGCAGCGTACGCCTCTTCCAACCAGTTCCTTGGCTGTTGACTTGGTGAGTCCTACGACACCTGCCTTGGAGGTGCTGTAGTTAGCCTGTCCCGGATTGCCGATGAGGCCGGATACGGAGGATACATTGACGATGCATCCGCTTCTCTGCTTCATGAATACCGGCGTGCAGTGGCGGATCATGTTGAACGTTCCCTTCAGGTTGACGCCGATGACCGCGTCGAACTGATCTTCCTTCATCATAGCGATGAGACCGTCTCTCGTGATGCCTGCGCAGTTGATCAGAATGTCGATGCTGCCGAATTCTTTTACAATATCTGCTACTGTATCCTTGACTGCTGCAAAATCTGCAACGTTCATGCGGATTGCCTTTGCTTTGACTCCCAGCGCTTCGATCTCTTTGACGACTTCCGCCGCTTTCTCTTCCGGATCCATGTGGATGATGACGATGTCCGCACCGCCCGCAGCCAGTTTGAGTGCTGTCACTCTGCCGATGCCGGATCCTCCTCCTGTTACGACTGCTGTTTTACCCATTGTTCTTTACTCCTTCCACTGTCTTCTGCAGAGTTTCCATATCGCTCACACGATACATCTTGACGTCCTTTGAAATCCTTGTGATCATGGAAGTCAGCGCCTTGCCCGGTCCCAGTTCGATGAACGTATCTACGCCTTCATCGATCATGTTCCTGACAAGCTTCTTCCAGTAGACAGGATTGATGATCTGTTCCACGAGAAGCTGTTTGTAGTCGCCCTCATAAGGAAGCGCCGTGCGGTTGGAATATACAGGGATATTCACAGTTCCGATCTCAGCGTCAGCCAGGAATGTCGCAAAATCTTCCGCAGCCTGGTTCATATACGGTGAGTGGAACGCGCCGCTGACATCCAGGATCTTAGCGAGTCCCTTTTCAGCCTTGACATCGTCTGCCATCTGCTGCAGCTGTTCCTTGTCGCCTGCGACGGAAACCTGTCCGTCACTGTTGTAGTTGACCGGATAAAGATCCGGGTACTTCGCGCAGATTTCCTCAACTTTATCGTCCTGCAGTTTCAGGACTGCAGCCATTCCGGTTTCGTGCGCTTCAGAAGCGATCTGCATGAGTCTGCCTCTTTCTGCTACGACTCTGGTTCCTTCTTCGATCGTCATGGCACCTGCGTATGTGAGTGCCGCCAGCTCTCCCAGTGAGTAGCCTGCCGCCATATCAGCGTGGATACCCTCTGCTTCAAGCGCTGCCGCCATGGCCAGGTCTACTGTATATACGCAAGGCTGCGTATTCTTCGTCTGCATCAGTTCAGCAGCATCTGCTTCGAAACACTGCGCGCTGGTTTCAGGCCGTACTGCGTCCGCCTTCGTGAACACTTCACGGGCAGCAGGAATCGCGTCATATACATCCTTGCCCATGCCCACACTCTGGGCGCCCTGACCTGCAAATACAAAAGCTATTTTTCCCATTTTCTAAGTTCTCCTAATACTCTGTCTGCATCCTGCATAAGGTCGGCGATGATCTCTGCGCATGTCTGCTCTTTTGTGACCATACCTGCACTCTGTCCTGCCAGGAAGCAGCCTTCCTTCTCATCTCCTTCGACAACGGCCATGCGCAGTCTGCCTGCTGCAAACTGATCGAGTTCCTCATCGGAAATATCTGTGTACTCGATTTTCCCGTACTCTCTGGCAAACTGGTTCTTGATGCTTCTGACCGGATGTCCCAGTCTCCTGCCTGTTACGACCGTGGCGGTGTCGCCTGCCTTGAAGACTTTCTTTCTGTAGTTTTCGTGAATATTGCATTCTTTAGCGGAGAGGAATCTAGTCCCGAGCTGGACTGCCTCCGCACCCAGCGACAGCGCCGCTGCGATGCCGCGTCCGTCCGCAATGCCGCCTGCTGCGATGACCGGCAGATCCACTGCGTCGCATACCTGCGGCACCAGTGTCATTGTTGCCAGTTCTCCGATATGGCCGCCGCTCTCACCGCCTTCAGCGATGACTGCAAAAGCTCCGGTTCTCGCTGCCATCTTGGCAAAGGTCACGGAAGGAACGACAGGAATGACTTTGACGCCCGCTTCGTTCCAAAGGCTCATGTACTTGCCCGCATTGCCGGCGCCTGTTGTGACGACTTTGACGTCTTCCTCGACGACCATCTGCGCGATCTCATCCGCGAACGGGCTGAGCAGCATAATGTTCAGGCCGAACGGCTTGTTAGTCATTTCCTTCGCCTTTCTGACCTGGCCTCTTACATACTCTGTGTCCGCATTACCTGCAGCGATGATGCCCAGGCCGCCTGCATTCGAAACAGCTGCAGCCAGATCCGCATCCGCGATCCACGCCATGCCGCCCTGAAAAATCGGGTATTCGATACCCAGCATTTCAGCTATTCTTCCTTTTTTCATAATCAATTCTCCATGCTATTTCTGCAAATTGTGAATTGACGGCCCCAAAAGCGGCCGTCATTTCATCTTCTTTATTGTCAATGATTAGTTCATCTTCTCTTCTACGAATTTGATGAGCTCGTCGACTGTTTCCAGATCTCTGTCGAGGTCCATCTGAACGCCGAGTTCCTCTTCGATTTTCATAACCAGTTCTACTGCATCCAGTGAATCGATTCCCAGTGATTCGAAGGTTGACTCTCTCTTGATTTCCTCAACGTCACAATCCAGGTGTTCTGCTACGATAGCTGCAATCTGATCAAACAACATTTTCATTTCCTCCTAAAACATAAACTTCATAATAGTGAGATCTTTATTGATTTCTTTCTGATCTCTGATATACAACATTAAATCAGTTAGACGCACAAACGATTAAGTTGTCTAACTGTTAGATAGTATAACCAATTATCTGTCATTTGTCAATATCTTGTGCATTCCTACGAATGCCTGCCCAAGAGCGACGCCTCCATCGTTCGGGCTCACGCTGATATTGTAGTAAGGTTCAAAGCCGCCTGCCCGCAGTTTCTCCAGGACTCCTTCCATCAGGATCTTGTTCTGGAAGGTTCCGCCGGTCAGCGCGACCTGCTGCGCGCCGGTCTCCTCTCTGATCGTCTCGCATTCACGTATGATCATATTGATGATCCGCCGGTGGAAAGAAAGCGCCAGATCCGACGCCCTGTCTGCGCCCGGATGTTTCTGCGCAAAGGCCGCCGCGTCTTCGAGCATGATGGCGCACTGTCCCTCATAGTCGTTGTAGTCTTTGATACCCAGCAGCGCCGACACTCCGTCAAAAAGCCGTCCCATGCTGGAACTGCGAATGGCGTTGACGCCTTTGTCCAGAGCCTTGAGAATCAGCAGGCTGTCCGGACATCCGGCCAGCTGCGCTGCGCCGTATTCTATTATGTCGGAAATATCCACCGCGATCTCACGGCTTCTTTCATCAGCCGCTTCTGACTTTGCAGTTCCGTCATCCCCGGCATCCTCCGCGTCCAGATATCCGTTCCGGTACGCCGCCATATAACTCAGCGCCGACCGGCGCGCGTCTTTCATAGACGAATCTCCGCCGATCATATCCACATATTTCAAATGGGCTTTGCGCGTGAACTCTCCGCGCTCGCAGAGCAGGAACTCTCCGCCCCAGATGGCGCCGTCCGTCCCGTACCCTGTGCCGTCAAAGGCCACGCCGATGACCTTGCCTTCCAGATTGTTTTCGGCCATGACCGACGCGACATGGGCGTGGTGATGCTGCACCTTCAGCAAAGGCAGTCCGTTCTCCTCCGCATATTTTTCAGCATAGAGCGTCGGCTGGTAGAGCGGGTGCATATCGCAGACGACCGCCTGCGGCCGGATCCTAAACAGATCCTTCATGCGTTCCACGTTTTCTTCATAGATCAACTGATTCTCAACGCTGTCCATATCGCCGAAGAACTGGCTCACATAGGCGAACGGCCCCTTCGTCAGCGCGAAGGAATTTTTGAGTTGTCCGCCGCAGGCCAGCAGGCTGAATTTGGATTCTTCCTCCGTGCTCCCTGCGCTCACATAGAGCGGCACCGGCGCGTATCCTTTGCTCCGCCGGATCATCTGCGGCTGCCCGTCGATCGCGCGCACCACCGAATCGTCCACGCGGACATTGATCCGCCGCTTGTTGTACAGGATGCCATCGACCTTCCCCGCCCTTTTGCAAAAGCTCCCGATCTCGTCTTCATCTTTGATCATGGGCATATCCGATGGATTCGCGCTCGTGAAGATCAGGGGGCTGATGCGGTCCAGCAGCAGGTACTGGGCAGCGAAGCTCGGCAGAAACGAACCGATAAACCGGCTGCGTTTCAAGTCGTCGAAGGACCGCCCATCTGCTTTGAGCTCATCCAGTCTGTGCTCCAGCAGAATGATCGGCCGCGCCGAAGACTGCAGCAGTTTTTCTTCTGTTTCGTCGACCTCGCAGTACGTGCGGATCTCTTCCAAGCTTCTGAACATGACCGCGAAGGGCTTTGTTTCCCGGTTCTTGATCTCTCTGAGTTTCGCAACTGCGGTTTCACTGAACGGATCTGCCACCAGATTATATCCGCCGACGGATTTGAATGCGATGACGCCGCCGGCTTTCAGGATCTGCGCCGCGCGGTCCAGAATGGCTGCGTCCGATGCGGGGTCCCCGCCGGAGCACTCTCCTTCGCTGCCCGCCCAAATCAGCTTCGGCCCGCACTCATGACAGGAAATTGTCTGTGCGTGATGGCGCCTGTCATGCAGATCTGTGTACTCTCCTTCGCAAAAATCACACATCGGGAAATCGATCATGGATGTGTTGTCCCTGTCGTAAGGGATCTTGTCGATGATCGTGTATCTGGGTCCGCAGAGCTGGCAGCTGATGAACGGATGCAGATGGCGCGGGTTGCTTTTGTCATAAAGTTCCCGCAGGCAGTCCGGGCAGATCGCCAGATCTGCCGGGATCATGGCCGCCTCATCATCGCCTTCATCACTTCGTATGATCGTGAACGCGCTGAAATCCTCGCGCGGAAGCTTTTGCCTCTTGATGTGTACGATTTCCGACGGGCCGGGTTTCTCCTTTACGAGCGTGTCGATAAATACCTCGATCCGCTCCGGCGTATCCGTCACAGTGATGTCCACGAGCCCGCCGATGTTCAGCACCTCGCCTTTCATCCCAAGCCGGTCCGCGATCTTCGCCACGAACGGCCGGAATCCGACTCCCTGCACAATGCCCCAGAGCCGGATGCGTTCTGTTGTTGTGTTTGTCATAGTTGTCTTCATTGCCTTATCCATGCGTCTATTATAACATGGCGGCCTTATAAGTCTTATATCAAAGTCTTATCAAATAATAAGATTTGTATTATTGTTCACCCGAAACGCGGTTGATATAATATAAGTGGATAAGACTGCGCTGCAGAAGGCAGTTGCACCTTGGGGGTAAGGGAGTATCAGACGAAATGAAAAAAGGAAAATTCGCCGACAAGTTCAGAGACAAGGCGTTCACGACGCAAACGCTGACGGACGTGGAAATAGAGGAGATCGCCAAGGGCTCGGAAGGCTACGACCGCGGTGAGGCGCCGGTCAGCCGCGACACCCAGAGCGCGGACGATCTGGAGGATATGGTGCGGCTTCAAAAGGAGTCCCACAGCCACAAGGAGATGAGCCGCACGCACAGTTATGATGCGCTGGATGCGGTGCGCGACTTCGGTCCGCGTGACCCGGAGCCGGTGTATGATCCTGCGGAGGACTATGAGCCAACAGAAGATTCAGACCCTGTATTCGAGCCGGAGCCGGATATCGAATACTACGATGGCGAGGACAGCGACGGCAGTGCCGCACTCGTAGGGAATCAATTTACATTACAGCCGCTGACGCCGAGCGATGAGAAATACGATGACATCATGGACAACTATGAAGTTGTCACAGAGAAGATGTCCTCGAATCCTACAAAACCCAAGTACTGGTTCAAAGAACAAGGCGACCACTGGTACTGCACCTGCGGTCAGCTGAACAAGGGTGACTCCTGCTCGAACTGCGGATTGGAGCGAGATCTGCTCAGGGCACTGTTCTTCCTCCATGAACCGGGAGAAGAACCCGGGAAATACGAAGGCATGGATGTCACTTACACAAATGTGGAGGTAAAAGACAACAAGCTGTCCACGAAAGCGAAGCTCATCATCGCCATCGCCGTGATCGTAGTACTCGCAGCAACGGCAGGTCTGTGTTCTTATTACTATATCATCAAACCAAACATGGAAAAGGAAGCTGCCGCCAAGGCCAGGGCGATGGCAGAAAGCATCGAAGCCAACGTTCCCGTCTGCACGGAAGACATGGACGCATTCCTCAGAGACAGCTACATCACCGCAGGCAACAAAAGCCTTGACGGCGAAAGCTATGAACGGGCTCTACGGCTCTATGCAAAAGCATCCGACTTCGAAGGCGGCGAGGACCTTACGGACAAAATCAACAAAGCCAAGTATGGATATGTCAAATCGCACAAATCTGACGGCGGCGACAAGTTCGAGAAATATCTCGGTCAGCTCCACGAAATCGGATACGAAGGCGTAGATAAAATCTACAATGAGTACTACGCCTGGCATTTCAAAATCGTGGCCAACCTGGACCCCGATGATTATTCCAACGATATCGACACTGCCAGCAGAGCCGACACCGTGTACTTCCACGTTTCTGTCAGCGGAGGCCCTCCGGGCGAGGCGCTGGATATTTACTATGACGCCAAGTGGCCATCCGGCGCTCGTCAGACAGACATGCTCGGCAACGGATGGAAGTCCGGATCCAAAGGCTCCGCCCGCTTCTCCTACCCCGTGCCGATCTTCGCCCAGGAAGGAACACTGTCCTTCCGGATCTATGACAAAAACACTCAGGAGGAACTGGGCAGCGACTCGATTACGTTCAACCAGTGACGTGCTCCCCCACCTACGCCTTGCGGCTTAGAGGAGGGGGCTTCTCGTTCAAGACAGGCATCCCTGTCAGTATCAGCGAGCTATCCCCGTGCGC
>CADADV010000011.1 GCA_902786815.1 uncultured Eubacteriales bacterium | reverse complement strand
GCAAGAAAGATATTTGAGATTTCACCTGGAGATCAGTTGGTGGTACTTGGCGATGAAAGACAAGGACTTGCTATCATGAAATCAGAAAGCATCTTAGCCATTGCCGATGCAGTCAGGAACGGAACAGTCGTATAGTAATAAATAACGAGGCAATATCAACCTAAGAGGAATCGGGAGACCGGTTCCTTTTTTTGATAACGGAGGGAGGTGGTAATTTGTATCCGGTCAGCAATGCCTTCCTTGTTTCTTGTAGCTTTTGCCATGTCTGTTTAAGCAGGCGTTTGGCTTTCAGAAGGCCTATGTGGGTTATGACAGGCTGCTTGAGAATCCGGATGTTCAGGCTGTTTATATACCCCTTCCGAACCATCTTCACAAGGAATGGGTGATTAAGGCATTAAATGCAGGCAAAAGTGTCCTCTGCGAAAAGCCTTTGGCGCTCAATGCGGAAGACGCGAAAGAAATGTTCAATGCAGCCAAAGAGAACAAGGTGATCCTCATGGAGGCATATGCTTATCTGCACAGTTCCTATATTGCTTCCCTTAAGGCGGATCTGAAAAGCGGGATCATAGGAGATGTGGATTATATCGAGACGGCATTCCTTACCCAGGGTTATGTTGAGGATATACGGATACACAAGGAGATGGGCGGAGGAGCAGTTTACGACCTGGGATGCTATTGCACCACCATGATCCTGTCGATGACGGATTCCGAACCGGAGTACGTGAAGGCAGAGGCCGAGTTCAACGATAAGGGCGTGGATGTGTTTGCTTCCGCGATCATGAAGTTCAAGAATGGTGTCCGGGCGGCATTTACCGTGGGAATGATTTTCCCGCCGGGATCGGATGCGAGACAGGACAGGCTGTACATCCACGGATCGAAAGGCACGATCCGCTCTGATGTTGAGTATAACCAGTCAGGTGAGCTGTGCTATACCATCACACAGGACGGGAAGGAAACCCTGCGAAGGATATCGGTAAGGCAGAACTATACTTTGGAGACCGAGCAACTCGGAAGATGCATTGAAAACGGCGAAGAGCCGTTCGTTTCACCTGATTTCTCGATAAGAAACGCAAAGCTGCTTGATGTTATCCTTGAGCAGATAGAGTATTAACAATATGGAGCATGCAGCCATGTCAAGCAAAGGACTATCCTGTTATCTGATTTCCGAGGGGCTTCTGCTCTGCCTGATCGAAGTTGGCAAGGTTTGCGGTTGGAGTGTTCAGGCAGTGCGGATCCTAATGTATACTGCAATACTGATCAATACGATTATAGTGGGGTATTACTTCTGTCATGCAGGAACGAACAGGACAAAATCTTCAGATAGGCTTGTTGCCTATGCAATTTTCACAACAGCGGCAGCAGATTTTTTCATGACGCTGATTGGAGTTGAGAGGGGATTTCTTCCCGGCATCATCCTGTTCTGTTTTGTGCAGATTATCTATGCGCTGTACCTTCGGCTTACTATTAAAGTGCTGCTGATCCGAATTGCTTTCTTTGCTTCCGGTCTGATGGCTCTTAATATGGCCGAAATGCTTAGCCTGTCAAATGCGTTGGGGTTCTTGGATCTCACGCTTCTGCTGGTCAATGCGGTCATCGCATGGATGCCGGTCGGCACAAAGACATCTTTACTGTTCAGGATCGGGATCACTCTGTTCTTGTGCTGTGATTTCTCCATCACATTCAGGGACCTGACGATCGGGGACATGCACGCCATGATTGACTTCTTAGTCTGGATATTCTATATTCCATCCCAGGTCACGATCACATTATCGTATCTGTACAGTGAGCATCAACAACCATTGGCATACTAGCGAAGAGCCTCTCCTGATGAGAGGCTCTTCTAAATTATCAGAAAACAACAGTGTTCATAAAAATGATAGTCGGTTATAATAGTATATGAGAGTGCGTCGTGCGGAAACCAACACGGCAGAACTGTCGCCAAAAGCCAAGGTCAAAAACTGACTTGAAAGAGATTGTAATAAGAGGATGTATCATGAAGGACATTTTCATCTACGTGATGATAATTGCCGGCAGCGCGCTGATGGCTTACAACATATACCGTTATGTGTGTTTCTCCAGGGATGTCCGGAAACACGGAAACTGGGATCGGGAACGAAAGCTCTTTAATATTCCGATCTGTCTTCTGATCATGTTCTTCGCCGGATATCTGATCGTCGGTTTTTTCGGGAATCCGGATCTCGTCATGGCGGGAATTCTTTTTGGCGGGAGTATTTTCGTATTTGTCATGCTCCTTCTTATGCGCCGCACATTTGACAGGATCCAGGAGAATGAGCAGCTTGAAGTGAAGCTGTCTGCGGCGGAGGAGGCCAATAAGGCGAAAACATTTTTCCTGTCCAATATGTCCCATGACATCCGCACGCCTCTGAATGCCATTATCGGATATACCACGCTGGCAAATCATGAGGAAGTTACATATGACGAAAAAAGCGAGTATATCGACAAGATCGAAATGGCAAGCCGTCAGCTTTTGGATATCGTGAACGATGTACTGGACATGAGCCGGATCGAAAGCGGGAAGTTCAGTCTTGAACCGACCTGTGTGAATCTGGAAAGCTGCATGCAGGAAGCGTGCGATCTGGTCAAGGTCCAGTTGGAAGCAAAAGCAATCGAATTATCCGTATCCTGTGATGTTACAAATAAATGGGTGATGTGTGATAAGGTTATGCTGGATCGCGCCCTGATGAATCTGTTGTGCAACGCAGGAAAGTTTACTGAAGAAAACGGCAGTGTGTCCCTGCAGCTGACTGAGCTTGCCGCAGGTGACGAGACCGGCAGTTATGAGATCCGCATCAAAGATACAGGCATCGGTATGAGCCCGGAATTTGCGGAGCGTTTGTTTATTCCTTTTGAACGGGAACGCACTTCGACGGTCAGCAGAATCCAAGGAACAGGACTTGGTTTGGCAATCACAAAAAATATTGTTGATATGATGGGCGGCGATATCACCGTCCGGACCGAGAAGGGCAAAGGTACGGAATTTACGATTACCGTCGATTTCCCGCTGGTAGAACCGGAAGAGGAAACCTGTTTCAACGAGGGGGATGGAATCTCATTTGAAGATATGCGCGCACTGCTGGTCGAAGACAATATGGTCAACATGGAAATTGCGCAGATGCTGCTTGATCAGGAGGGATTCCTGGTCGAAACAGCGGAGAATGGAAAAATCGCCCTGGAAATGACAGCAGCGTCCGAGCCGGGATACTATGATGTGATCCTGATGGATATTCAAATGCCGGTCATGGACGGATACACAGCAACAAAGGCGATCCGTGATCTTCCTGACGCCGGACTTGCAGGCATTCCGATCATCGCCATGACGGCGAACGCGTTCCAGGAGGATATCAAGAAAGCCGAAGAAGTCGGAATGAACGGGCATATTGCAAAGCCGCTCGATATCCCAAGCATGAAAGCCACTCTGCAGCAGGTGCTTCTGTCAGGCCCAAAGGCACATTGATGCGCGGAAACTTACTCGTCACCGTGGAAGTCGACCGGCTCATAGTCAGTGAGCGGCGCCAGGAAGCCTCGCTCTGAAAGGGCCTGCTGGATCAGGTCAAGGATCTCCTTACTGTCTGCTGTAACTGTATGGTAGTGGTATCCGGATGTGATGTTTTTCAGAAGGCGGGAATTGCCGCTGGAAACGTTTTCAATAAAGCGCCGGATGTCCAGACGGGAATTGATGTTCAGATCGGCGCGGATCACGCCGTAGGCGCGGTGATACACGAACACATCTTCAACGCAGCCGCCGAGATCAACACAAATCGTGAGTTCTTCAGCGGTCTCTTCATCGGAATGCAAAGACTTGAACACGCGGCTGCTGTGCGCTGCGTCGTCCAGAAGGTATCCTTGGGAGGTAGATTGGATCTTCAGACCCTGCGCGCGCAAAAGCGCCACGTCCTGTACGATTACCTGACGGCTGACGCTGTATTTTTTTGCGAGCGTACCGGCGGAGACGGGAGCGCCTTCCGCCAGCAGTTCGTGAATAATATTCTCTCTTCGTTCGTTTCCTTTCAAGGTTTGCTCCTTTATATCAGTTACTTGGCAGATCAATCGATGGGGTGCAGATTCTTCAGCGATACATCGAGAATCGGTGAGGAATGGGTCAGTGCGCCGCTGGAGATATAATCCACTGCAAGATCCCGGATGCTGTTGATGCGTTCTGCCGTCACGTTTCCGGAAATCTCGATTTCCGCGCGGCCATCGATGAGACGGATGGCATCCTGCATTTGATCATGATCCATGTTGTCCAGCATGATGATATCCGCGCCGGCTTCGACTGCTTCCCGGACCATATCCAGATTCTCTGTTTCGACTTCGATCTTGCGGACGAAGGGGGCGTATTCCCTGGCAGCCTCCACGGCTTCCCGGACACCGCCGGCCGCGCCGATATGGTTGTCTTTCAGCATGACTCCGTCGGTCAGATTGTAGCGATGGTTGAAGCCGCCGCCTATGCGCACGGCATATTTTTCGAAGATCCGGTTGTTCGGTGTGGTTTTGCGTGTGTCAAGAAGGCGGATCCCGGTTCCCTCCAGAAGCTGAGACATCTTCCTGGCGTTGGTGGCGATGCCGCTCATGCGCTGGAGATAATTCAGGGCAGTCCGCTCTCCGGAAAGGATGATACGTATATCACCGGTCACGCTGGCAAGATGCTGTCCTTTTGTGACTGCTTCACCCTCCGTCACATCAAACGAAATCTGCGTATCCGGATCCAGAAGTTCGAAGACTCTGGCGAAGACCTGCAGGCCGCAGATCACGCCGTCTTCTTTGCAGATCAGATCGGCTGTTCCGGGGCAGCTTCTCGGCATGACGCTGTTTGTAGAAACATCTTCACTTGTAATGTCCTCCCTCAATGCGCTCATGATAAGAGGGTCTACATTCAAAGACAAGGTTACAGGATCGAACATTATTCCATACTCCCTTCCGCGTTCAGAAGCGCTTCTTCTTCCATGATCCACTCCGCCTGACTGATGGCCTTGCGGACCAGCTCGTTATTTTCTTCGCTGAAGGAATCCCAGTCGCGGTACTTCTCCAGACGGACATTGGCGACCAGTTTCGGGTTTTCCTGCGCAGAAGCGTAGTGGAGAATCAGATCAGTGGTGGCTCTGCCGGCGAAGACCAGGCTCTCCAGCAGCGAATTGCTTGCCAGACGATTTTTGCCGTGGACGCCGTTGCATGCAGTTTCTCCGATGGCGTACAGCTGTTTCATGGAGGTGGCGCTGTCCAAATTGACCTTCACGCCGCCCATAAAGTAATGCTGCGCAGGAACGACCGGAATGCATTCTGTTTCCGGATCATAGCCATGCTGCCTGCAGTAGGCGACGATGTTCGGGAAATGACTGTGCAGTTCCTCTTTTGGGATCGGCCGGAGGTCTTCCCAGACGTGGTCCGTCCCATCCTTTTCCATCTGCGCCAGGATTGCCTTTGTCACAACATCTCTTGGCTGGAGTTCATCGACGAAGCGTTCCATATTCTTATCGTAGAGCAGAGCGCCTTCGCCCCGGACAGATTCCGAGATCAGGAAGGAACGTTCCTCTGCGTTTTCCGTATAGAAGGTTGTCGGATGGATCTGAACGTAATTGACGTTCTCCAGTTTGATCCCATGACGCAGAGAGATCGCCAGCGCATCGCCTGTCAGGTGACGGAAGTTCGTGGAGTGGCGGTACAGTCCGCCGATGCCGCCGCAGGCGAGGATCGTGAACCTCGCCTCAATGGTGGCAAGTTCACCGTCCTTCAGATGCACGACAGCGCCATAGCACGTGTTCTTTTCTTCAATCAGATCGACCATAGTCGTGTATTCCATCAGCGTCACGTTGGAACGTTCTCTGACACGCGCCAGCAGTTTGCTGGTGATTTCCTTGCCGGTAATGTCCTCGTGGAAGAGGATGCGCTTTTCTGAGTGTGCGCCTTCTCTTGTAAAGGCAAGACTGCCGTCTTCCTCGCGCTCGAAATCGACGCCGTAGCTGATCAGATCGGCGATCACGCGCTGGGATTCCCGGATCATAATGTCCACGGACACACGGTTGTTTTCATAGTGACCGGCCTTCATCGTGTCGTGGAAGTAATCATCATAATCGCTTTCATCCCGCAGCATGCAGATGCCGCCCTGGGCGAGAAAAGAGTCGCTGCTCTCAAGATCCGCCTTCGTGATCACGGTGACTTGTTTATCAGACGGAAGATGGAGGGCGGCATAGAGTCCCGCGCAGCCGCTTCCGATGATCAGAATATCTGTTTTCATTTTACTCAGTTTCCTTTCTCTTCGCTGAACAAAAGCAGACGTAAGAATAATCAGTTGGAATAGCAAGTTAGAATTACCGATCCGTAAGGAATGTACCACAGAAGGCGCAGGGTGTCAAGACACCTGTATAGATATATATCTTGACATATGGAGAGCCTTTGTTAAAATAGATACGGAATTGGGAGGAAAGCCTACCCGGGCTTCATGGAGTAAACGGATCAAAGCATACAGATCAAAGCATACAGACCAGTAAAGGAGAATCAAATGAATAAACAGGAACTGCAGGAAGAGATTTTGCGACTGAAAAAGGAAAAGGATATCTGCATTCTGGCGCACGCTTATCAGGATCACGAACTTTGGGAGATCGCAGATTACATGGGAGACTCTTACGGCCTCAGCCTGCAGGCGCAGAAGGCGCCGCAGAAGAATGTGATCATGTGCGGGGTCCGGTTCATGGCCGAGACGGTCAAGACACTGGCGCCGGATAAGCACGTGTTTCTCGCCAATGCAAAAGCAGGCTGTCCCATGGCGGACCAGCTGAGCAGGGAGGACGTTCTCGAACTGAAGGAGAAGTATCCGGAGCATACCGTGTGCGCGTATATCAACACGACTGCCGATCTGAAACGTGCAGTCGATGTGATTGTAACATCCTCATCGGCCATGAAGATCATTGGAAACATGCCGGAGGAGAAGATCCTGTTTGTTCCGGACCCGAACCTGGGCGGCTGGATCGCGAATCAGATCACGGAGAAGACCTTCGCCTTTTCCGGTGAGGGGTGCCCGTCACACAGGATGATCACGGCAGACGATGTGAAGAGGGCGAGAGAGCTTCATCCGGATGCGGAGATCCTGGTCCATCCTGAATGCATCGCAGAGGTAACGGAACTGGCGGATTACGCCGGGAGCACGACCGGGATCATGAAGTACGCCAAGGAGAGCAGCCGCTCGGAGTTTGTCATTGGAACCGAGAACAGCATTGTTGATCATCTGAGAATAGAGTGCCCTGACAAAGTGTTCTATTCGCTCTCAGAGAAATGCGTCTGCGAAAATATGCGCATCACAACATTGGAGAACGTCTATGACTGCATCATGGGGACCGCAGGTGAAGAAATCATCCTGAGCCCGCAGGAAATCGAAGAGTCCAGAAAACCGATCGACCGGATGATCGAACTGGGAGGCTGACATCGCGCAGCACTTGAAATCAAGACGCTGACGCCTGCGCCTGTTAGTATCTAGTCACAGGACAGGAGGAAATGGATATGGATTGGATCAAAGGCATACAGAGAGCAATCGATTACACGGAAGCACATCTGACGGAAGAAATCGACTATGATGCGGTGGCGAAGGAGGCCTATTCATCAGCGTTTCATTTTCAGAGAGTATTCAGCATCATGTGCGGCTATACGCTGGGCGATTATATCCGGATGAGGCGCCTTTCACTCGCGGCGGATGAACTCAGAGGAAGCGATGAGAAGGTGATCGTCATTGCGCTCAAGTACGGGTATGAAACGCCGGAGAGCTTCACCCGTGCCTTTTCGCGGTTTCACGGCGTCACACCGACCGAAGCCAGAAACGGCGGCACAGTCAAATCCTTTTCAAAACTGTCTGTGAAACTGATACTGACAGGAGGAAAAGAAATGGATTATCGAATTGAGAAACCAGGCGCAATCAAAGTGATTTGCAAGAGAGAAACGGTTCACAAACCGGAAACCGGAGCAGGAACACCTGACATTACAGGGTTCTGGGCAAAATGCGGACAGGATGGGACGATGCAGAAGATCATCCGCTATATTCCTGAAAACCCGAAGCTTGCCGGGCTTCTGGGAATCTGCTTCTCGCTTGAGATAGACGGAGATATGTTCCCATATGGAATCGGTGCCGAATATAACGGCGCACCGGTAGAGCCGGGCCTTGAAGTCGTTGAGCTTCCGGAATACACCTACGCGGTATTCCCGTTCAAAGGGAAAATGCCGGATGTCTTTATTGAGACATACAGGAAGATCGTTAGCGAGTTCTTCCCGGGCAGCGGCAGATACGAGTATGCCGGAGGCGTTGAGCTCGAGGTGTATCCATCGGATAACACAGACGACCCAAACTACTACGGGGAAATCTGGATCGCGGTAAACGAGAAATAAGATACTCATGCAAAAGCAAACCAGGCTCCTCACTGCCATCACGGCGGTGGGGAGTTTTTTTCTCTCAATGCTTTTTTCTCAATATTAGCACACTCAGTGTTGCGAGATGATAGTGAATCACAGTATAATTACAGTAAGGAAAATAAGAGGACAAGGAGTTCGAGCATATGTCAATAAAATGGGCACTTATATTTCTGGCATTGTTTGCGGTGGCAAGCATAGGAGTCGGGTTTATCAAAGGAGCGTTACAGCAGAGAAAGATCAATAAAGAAGCAGCGAAGAATGCTCCGCCTGTGGAGAAGTCATCTGGGAAAGACGGTGCGAAGGATAAGTCTTCGGGAAAAGACGACGCGGAGAAATCAGCTGATAAGAAACCCGAGAAGAAACCCGAGAAAAAGCCCAAGAAGAAGCCGGAAGTCAAGAAACCAAAGCGGCTGGACGGTGGATCCGCGGAGAAGCCAGACGACGAGCCGAAAAATGGTTGAAACATGGAATCAAGCAAAGAATAGTATGAAGGAGGTATTCCAATGAACTGTCCGAAATGCAATCAGGAAATGAGAAAAGGGTATTTGTTTACAACAAAAGACGGCGCATTCAGCTTTGCAGATGAAGTTCCGGGATTGACGAAAAATGCGAAGAATACGGAGGGTTTTGTTGAGATCACACCAATTCAGATGGGTCACAGGGTCCACATTGAAGCATATTGCTGTGAGAATTGCAGACTGGTGCAGTTCGACTATTGATCATCGACGTTGATATTAAACGAGGATTCTAGTAAAATAAGAACAACGCAAAAGCACGCAATAAGAATGGAGCAATAGGGATCTACCAATAGGCCTATTGCAATAGGTAAATGATATGGATAATTTCAAACTGAAATCAAATCTCTTTTTCGGAAGGGACTCACTCTGCGCGTTGGATGATATCGATGATGCGAACGTGATCATCGTCTGCGATGAGTTTATCAGAAAGTCCGGCATGGTCGAAAAGATCACAGAACATCTCGAGCGCTGCACCGTGCACATTTTTGATAAGGTCGTGCCGGATCCTCCCACAGAAGTGATTGCAGAGGGCATCAACTTCTTATCGGAATGCCGCGCCGACTACATGATCGCAGTGGGCGGAGGATCTGCGATTGATGCTGCCAAAGGCATGGCGTACATGGCCTGGAAATCCGGGCGCCACACCATCAAATGCTTCTATGCGATACCAACCACAAGCGGAACCGGATCAGAAGTCACCCAGTTCTCCGTGATCACGAATGCAGAAAAAGGAATGAAATATCCGCTGGTTGACGAAGCGCTGCAGCCGCATGTTGCGATCCTCGATCCGGAACTCGTCAAGTCGATGCCGCCAAGCATCACTGCAGATACAGGCATGGATGCGCTGACCCATGCGATCGAATCCTATCTGTCGACCAAGTCCAATGACTTTACCGACGCGCTGGCAGAAAAGTCCGTAACTCTGTTGATGCGTTTCCTTCCGTATGCCTATGCGCACGGAGATGATCTCGAAGCGAGAGAGAAGGTCCATAACGCGGCGTGTCTTGCCGGGATGTCATTCAACATGGTGGGATTGGGAATCAATCACAGTATCGCCCATGCGATCGGTGCGAAATTCCACATCCCCCACGGCAGAGCGAATGCGCTGCTTTTGCCCCATGTGATAGAATTCAACGCCTTCCTGGAAAGCGGCACCGAGACCGTCGCGGCGAGGAAGATGCAGCGTCTTTCCAAGCTGATCGGGCTTCCGTATTCAAGCGTCCCGCTGGCAGTCAGCAGCCTTTGCAGCAAGGTCCGGGATATGAACCGGCTGTTCGGGATACCGGATACACTCGCCAAGATGGATATCTGCACAGAAAATGTAAATGCGATCAGAAGGGAGATGGCGGAAGCGGCCATGGCAGACGTCTGCACCCAGACAAATCCGCGGAAACCGGAGCTGATGGACATCGAAGGCATTATCAAACGAGTCACCGGAGTATAGGCTGCCGGAGTCTAAGAAGAAATCACATCGAAAAGATAAATACAGTCAAATAAAGACACAGTAAGATTGACGGCCGGAACGGAGAAGTTCACCGCACTTGTCGCAGCAGCGGCACCAATGGACTTCCTCCAACCGGTCTTCTGTGTATTTATTCGGAAGGGAAGGATCAGCAAAGGCCTGACGCCCCAGTCCGGCCATATCAAACAGACCATTATAGATTCCGTATTCAGAAACAACCGGCAGCCGGCTGCCCAGGGCGCTGAGACCTCCGCCAATGAGGACCGTTCCCGGAGCCAGGCTGTCTTTTATGATTTTGGCAGCAGCCAGATGTTTGTACACGTTTCCGCGGTCCTTGCCGCCGGGCGCCATGAGAGACCAGCTGAAGTAAGCGTTTCCGAGACTCTCAATGAAGAAGTCGGCGCCCCGGGCCTCCAGTCCGCGAATCAGATCCAGAGATTCCTCGAAGGTCTGACCGCCGTCAAAGTCTTCAAATGCAGAGACTTTGGCGCCTACCAGAAAACCTCTGTCAGGGATGTGCCGGCGGATGCCTTCGCACATATTGAATGCGAAACTGCTCCTGTTCGCCCAGGAACCGCCGTATTTCCATTCACGGTCGTTGTAAGGCCGCAGAATCTGGGATCCCAGATAACCGTGACAGAACTTGATATCGACCCCGTCGCAGCCGGCGTCATACAAAAACCGCGCGGCAGCGATGGTCTGCTCTATGACATTGTCCGCGTAGTCGGCGTTGATGATTTTGCCCCCAAAGGCAGGATGCGGTTTCACGCAGACGCGTTCGGAAAACACATCGGATGAGAACTCTCCCGCATGCTGAAGCTGCATGATAAAGAGAGTGTCCGGGTAGCAGTCCTTCATAGTCCTGAAGAAACGGCGCCAGAAATTCAGGTTCTGCGCGTTTTCGGGATCCAGCAGTAGCTGGTGCTCCGTGCTCCGGGACCGATACTGCAAAGTCACCGCCTCGATCACGACGATTCCCGCTCCGCCCGAAGCGTAGCGGTGATACCTCTCCATGGTGTACTTGCTTGGAAGACCTTCGAGGGTAGCGTCGCCAGCCTCCATGGGCTGGATGCAGAACCTGTTTTTGGAGATTTTGCTTCCGATATTGATTGATTTGTCCAGAATCTTGTGTTCGTCCATATCGTGTCTCCGAATTCATTGCTGCGTTGGGTATATTTTAGCACAAATCATAGTATTTGATACAGTTTCTGTAGTATTATTATAATGGTGAGAAATGTGGCCAAGGAAGGGGAGGCATTATCATGATAAAAAAGCACTGGCCTATACTGTTTGCAGCTGTGGCGGTGATCGCCGGCATCATTCTCGGGATCGTCGCATCAAATTCAACGGACACAGGCGTTGCGCTCCTGGTTGGCGTGATCGTATTTATGTTTTTGTTTCCGCTTGCCGGCGCGGTGATCGGAGGCTGGTACGGATGGAGGGTCCGCTCACCAATAAAATGGATCGCGGCACCGGCGGTTTATCTGGGAGTTGTCGTGTACTTAGCAGCATCAGACCTGCTGTCCGGCGCCGGGGCGATGGATATGGGAACTTACTGGTCCATCGGTTCCTTTGCTGGGATCGCGGCATTGGCTGTTGAGGCCGTATCAAGCGCGATTGCGTGGCTGGCAAGGAGAAACAGGGAGAGTATTCAATAAAGGCAATTGAAATAAAGAAAAAGGAGTTACAGACATGAAGAAAAAGACAGTATGGATCATCGTTTGTATCGCAGCACTTGCGGTTGCTTTTGCAGGATGCGGCAAATCCAATTTCGGGGTCGTCGTCAATGAAGATCTGAATGTTGAGATCACTGCGGAGAATGCAGACGAGGGCATGATAGGGGCGACGGGCACCTTTACGGTCGGCGAGGGAGACGATGTTAAGATCGAGCCGAATTTCGAAGAGGGCAAGGTCCTGGTCGAGTTCTATCCGATGGAGGCTTCGGATGACGCGAACGCGGATGCGGAAGATTTTGCGCCGAAAGGAAAACCGGAGTTCGATGTGGAGGTATCCGGAACTGAACCGATCGAATGCGGGTTCGCTGCAGGAGATTACATGGTCAATGCGACAGTCCTCGAGAAAGCCAACGGAACAGCGGTCATTTCCCTGATCACTGCTGAGGAGAAAGACCCGTGGACAAAAGTATCATCCGCAGCGGAAGCAGCCAAAGGCGCGGGCACGGAGGATTTCGAAGTTCCGCAGCAGCTGCAGATCAATGATCTGACCTTCAGCGATCCTGCCTTTTCATACCTGGACAAAGTCGCACAGGCATATTACGAAGAGGGAGCAATCGGCATTTTTGTCCGGAAGGCATCCGGGATCTACGGCGGACCGATGACGGACCGCGACCTGGACAGCTTCCCTGAGCACTGGACCCAGCAGGTCGGAGACGATGCGGATGATGTAGTAGATTGCTACGGCATGGAAAAGGGTTCCGCTATCGTGATCCAGTGGGGAGACACAGAGGACTGCTATACCGTTACAAGCCAGG
Source organism: uncultured Eubacteriales bacterium (assembly GCA_902786815.1). Classification (GTDB taxonomy): domain Bacteria; phylum Bacillota; class Clostridia; order Peptostreptococcales; family Anaerovoracaceae; genus Lentihominibacter. The sequence goes on along the minus strand of CADADV010000011.1, from coordinate 43,332 downwards.
GCCTGGGCGGTGAAGAATACGGCATGGACGAAGCAACCGTTGACAGGCTGGAAGATGTGATCGACTAAACGAAAGATTGACGAAACGAAATGAAGAAGACGAAACGGCTGCTGGTTTTGCTGCTTGTGATAGTCACGGCGGTGTCCCTAGGTCCGGCGATTTCGGCAGAGAATGTTTCTGCGGCGGGAAAAGTGCAGGCAATCAAGTATTCCCTGGTTCCCGCCATGAAAAGCATCAAGGTGAAATGGAACAAGCCGCAGAATCGGAAGGTATCTTATTATGTGATCTACCGGACGGAATTCAGGGTGAAGGACATCTACGACATTGAGCCGGTTCCGATGTCCGATTACAAAAAAGTAAAGAAGGTCGCCGGATGGAAGAGCGCCTGGAAGGATCGGGAGGTCCGGCAGGGCTGCTATTATGATTATGTCATCAGGGGTTACAGGAAGACCGGCGGCAAGGCGAAACTGGTCTGCGATTCCTATCGACCGGGCGCAACGTACTATCAGTGCCCGGGACTGCAGAGACCGGATCTGATCGACGGCGGTTACGGAGAGAATTACTGCAACAGCAAAAGCAAACTCTATCTGTACGTGCAGCGTACAGATGGCATGACGCCTTCCGGCGTTGCGATCTTCCGCAAGGCGAAAGGCGAGTCAGAATATCAGAAAATCAATGTCAAAGACATTGAAAAGGGGAAATTCGATTGCGGTAAAACCTATCTGGACGATACAGTCCGGCCGGGGGAGACTTACTATTACAAGGCCAAGACCTATGTGAAGAGGTTTGGCAAGAAGAAATATTCCCCCGCTTCAAATACTGTGAAGCTTTCTGCATTGAATTTTGAAGGGAAATACGCCGCGAAAGCGATGACGGCAGAAGGAACAGTGAAGGAATTCTCGATCCGGCTGGTCAGCGATAAGTACAACGGCGTGCTTACCCTGCAGAGCGGTGCGGGCTTCGAAGGACCGGTTTACGCGACTGTAGACGGAGGGAAGGACTACGGACAGCAGAGGATCACCCTCAAGTCTTACAGCAAAGACAATAAGAACTGGTGCGCGATTCCTTCAGACGGACTTCAGATCACAGCCGGACAGACAGTCTATCTGAAATTCCGGTTCGACTCTGGCAGCGGATATTTCAGTGCCGGATCAGGCGAGGAGTCTGCCATCGATTTTATGTACGAAAAGACCGCCTATGCAGGCAGCGCTGCGTTCGGAACGACTGAGACAGTCATCAAACTGAAAGAAGGAACAGCGTCTGCGTTCCCTGATTACGACAACTAGATCTAGTCCCCGCTCGGAGAAAACGATAAATGACAGATAACAGAAACACAAATATTTTGAGAATCACATACGGTGCGGTAATCGCGGCAATTTACGTTGTGCTGACTGTGATCTTCGCACCCATATCTTTCGGCCCGATGCAGGTCAGGATCGCGGAAATGATGATGATCCTGCCGATGTTCACGCCTGCGGCAGTTCCGGGGCTGTTCATCGGATGCTATATTTTAGGGGAAATATTCGGCGGAGTGCTTCTGCGGTATCGCAGCGTCATATTCAGGGGAGAAGGCATCGATTAACTGTCGGATGGGGTTTTGCGCAGGAGCCTGACGCGTTTCATGAAGAATTGCTCATTTCGCTTCCACAGCGAAGTGAGCTGTTTTTTATGCCGGCAGAGTTTCTCTGTACAGCCGGCGCAGGACATATAAGCATTGGTGTTCTCAGAGAATCGTTCCGGATGCAGGAAGAAAGTGATTTCCCAGATCGCAAGCAGAACGACAGCGATCCCCAGAAGGCTCCATGTATAAAGTCCCGGCACGAAGAACAGGGGCGTGAACATCATCGCGAAATCCCAGTTGTAGATCCTGCAGGATACGCAGCACCGGCATTTGAAGAAAAACACCTGGAAGGGACAGAAGAACAGGATGCAGATGATGTCTGAAACCGAAAACAGAGAACAAAGCAATAGCATGAAGTCTTTGTCCAGGATCCCGACGATATACAAAGCCCCGAAGATCCCATTGAACAGGATCCATGCGAGCATCACGAGTGCAGTCGCGTGATTGTCAGGGATGATGATTTCCGTCTTGCCGGTTTTCTGGAAGTTCTTCGCAAACTGTTTCTGGCTTCCGGGACTTCTGATAGATGACGGGAAGAACCGCGCAACCATATCGATGACAAAAAGCAGCCAGATGATACGCATGATCCATGGGTGCGATTCGAAACGGTACATGATCGTTTCGCCGCCGTGGATGAGATTGCCGATCCACAGAATCAGAAGGGTAATACAGATCGCTCCCCGCCACGCCAAACTGAAGTAGTGGGAAATCATTACATTGGACCGTTTTCTTTTGGACTGTATTTTGGCTGTGCTGCTTTTGTCTGAATTCATGTTGAAATGCCTTCTGAACTAGTGGTAAACTGTTCTTCACCTGTTGTTCACATACTGATTGTATTATATACGGCAGGAATCTTCAAGAAGCACAATTGCAAAAGCAAAAGGAGAATAGATGAAAAAGCTACTGTTTTTTATTATTTTGGTTATCATAGGAGGATACTTGTTCTTACACGGATGCCCGGGAAGCGACACATCTGCAGATAAGGATGATTCAGAGAAGAAGGCGAGTCATAGATGGCTTTTGTCGTCCACTTCTGATATCAATTTGCATGATGTGGATGGCGGCGGCTGGAACTATGCGTTCACATACGGTGACGAGGATTTCCAAACCATATATGGCTATGACTGCTGGACGATCTACGATTCATACAAGATCACCAACAAGCACGATCAGAAAATCATCTGTCAGGCGCTGATCGACGTCCACCCTGTCCACGGAAGTGATCTGGAGTCCTACCGGACGGCGGACGATATGGCCTATGAGTGGAGGCAGCACAACATTGCCTACAAGTATCTGCCGGAGGACAACGCCTGGCGTTCGCACGCGGCAAATGTAGATCTGGATCCTCAGGACCAGGGCAGGACGATCGAAGAGATCTATGAGGACAGAACAGGACAGGAGATCAACCTGACGGAAAAGGTCAAGGAGAAGGTCGAAGAGAGTATCGAGGACGGAACCCTCTTCCAGAAGATAAAACACTATGTTTTCGACTAAACGTCGAAGCATCGAATTAGCGAAACATTAAAGAAGCGGGCAACGCTTCTTTTTTCGCAGCGGGTGCTTTAGCGCTTTAAATATATAGGGGATAGTGGTATTATCTTTACACAGGCAAAAGCAGCAGCAACGATGAGCGAAATACATCGATCAGCAGGAGGTGTGATATGCCGAATACATTACATGTCGACTATGAACTGAAGACCCACGATGAAACAGAGCAGATCGTGCGGGAGGCGATGGAAGTCGCACGGCAGGAGATCCCGAAGGGAGCCGTTGCCGATTACATCCCGGAACTGGGAAAGGCGGATCCGAATCAGCTCGGGATCTGCATCTATCCGATCCAGGGTGAGAAGATCAAACTGGGAGACTGCGACAAGCGGTTCACGATCCAGTCCATTTCCAAGATCATCTCTCTCTGTGTGGCGCTGGAACTGTTCGGGCCTCAGAAACTCTTCGAGAAGGTAGAGGCGGAGCCATCGGGTGAAGCGTTCAACTCCCTTGTGGAACTGGACCTGAACTCCAACAAACCGTATAATCCGCTGATCAATTCGGGCGCTATCGCGGTAGCCGGAATGCTCATTGAGGAGGTGTCCTTCCACGACATGCTGCGTTTTGCCAAGGAACTCTGCGATGACGATGACATCGTACTGAACAAGACGGTCTACGAATCGGAGATGTCCACTTGCTCCAGAAACCGTGCCATCGCATATCTTCTGGAGAGCAAAAACATCATCGAATCCGATGTGGAGGATGCGCTGCGCTTCTACACGAAGATGTGTTCTCTGGATGTGACCGCTGAGTCTTTGGCCAATTTCGCCAATCGGCTGGCAAACGACGGCGTGGGAAATGTTTCAGGCAGACGGTATCTGTCCAGTGAGAACATGCGGATCGTCAAGACACTGATGCTTACCTGCGGCATGTACGACGGCTCCGGGACCTACGCGGTCCAGGTCGGTATCCCGACCAAGTCGGGCGTCGGCGGCGGGTTGCTTGCAGTATCAGATAAGCGCGCCGGGATCGGCGTCTTCGGACCATCTCTGGATGCCAAGGGAAACAGCATCGCAGGCTGCAGGCTCCTCAAGGAGATCGCAGGCAAGCTGCGTCTGTCCCTGTTCTACGACACAGACATGATTTCTGCCAAACCGATCGATTACTCACTGCACGATTTCCAGAAGAGATAGTTCGGAATCCAACAAAAGCTAAGACAGTTGATAAACAGTTATCAAACAGTATTGAAGCTGCTGCGCGAAACGATCAGCGCAGCAGTTTTTTAGTTTGTCTTCCGGCGGATGACGATCCGGTCCAGGCAGGCTAGGACGGCCGGCAGGATGAAGATGACCAGGACGGTCGCGATCAGGGAACCGACGGAGAGGATACGGCAGATTTGACGGACGGAGGGATCGGCAAAGGCGAAGCTGATCAGTCCAACAGCCGCAATGAGGATGGTGGCGGAGGTCAGGATAGTCTGCAGAGCCCCTTTGTAAGCGGCCCGTATCGCCTGCCGCGGAACCAGACCGGTGCCTGCACCGTCGCCGGAAGCCAGGGCACCGCCCGTTGCCGTTGTCCGGTTCTCAATATAATAAGTCGTATAGATGATGGCGTAGTCGATGGTCGCGCCCATCATGATGCTCTGAACGATGAGGAGGGCCAGGTACTGCATGTCAACATGGAGCACGTTCAGAAACGCCATGGTCAGGAACACGGCGCACTGGATGATCAGGACCAGGATCACCGGCGCGGCAAGGCGCCGGAAGGTGCACAGTACGATGAACAGAATGAACAGCGCTGTGATCAGCGTGATCTTGTTCAGCTCATGGTGGAAAGTCTTGGACATCTCATAAGCCATAGGCGTGTTGCCGATCATATAGGTATCCCCTGTGAAAGCGGCGTCGGTCCGCGCACTCAGATCGTCCATGAAGGTGCGTGTCTCATCGGAGTCTTCCTCCATGATGGCGGTGATCATCATGCGCCCGTAATGTTTCCCCTTGAGGAGTTCTGCAGCCTCATCCATATCCTCGCGCATGTCGTGGACATCTTGAATGTCCTGCGCATCCATGTTTTTCGCAAAGGCATCGCGCCGGAGCATGCTCCCGTCCAGATGCGTCACCATCTGCATGAGGTCCATGGTCCAGGTCTCGTCATAATAGTGCCGTGATCCGTAGAGGGTGTAGAGCAGGGAGAGACTGTCCGCATCGAAGTCGGCGTCGTCTGCAGCGTCGCCGCTGTAATCTGCGAACAGGTCCGCCATGCCGGTGTAGGTGTACTGGCGTCCTGCAACAACACTGTTGATCAGCTTTTGCGCGAACTTCAGGTCGGATGCCTTACCGCCGACGCGGGATTTCATGGACTTGTCCGACAGGACTTTGTTCACAAGGAAGTTGACGAACTGCTGCGGGCTCAGCTTCCAGGAGCCGGTTTTACCTTCCTTGTACTGGTGGAGCAGGTAGACCTGATTTACGGCAGAGGACTTCATGCCCAGGATCGCCCCCATCTTCTTCGCAGAGAGTTTTTTGCCGGAGACAGAGACATCGATGATCTTCTTCAGGAGTGCCAGCTGCTTTTTCTGTGCGGCGGGAAGGGAGGCGCTGATGGTCTCGTCTTCCAACATGAATGTCACGATGTCCTGCACGGAAGCCATGTGCAGGGATGGGTCTTGTGTGAGATCGCTGTAGGCGTAGATCACGGACAGGGTGCCTGCGTCGAGGGGCATGCCGTATCCTGCGAGGGTCTGCGCCATTGCGTTTATATCATAAGGTGTTTGATCCATTTGACCGATCTGCTGCAGGCCTGCGATAAGTTGTGCGGTATCCTCACCGCCGAACTGAGCGGACAGGGCAGGGTCCTTCGCCATAGACTGGAGCGCAGCAGCGATTTCAGCGATGGTTTTCTGTGACGCCACGCCTGTCTTTGCGTAATGATTCATATAGATGAGGCGCATCTGGCTTTCGTCCATGCCGAGGATCTGCGCGGCCTCCTCATAGATCGCGTCGCTGGCTACCGTTTCTTCATCCGTGAAAGGCTGCAGGGAGCGGAGCTGCTTTTTCTGGGATTTCTTGATCATCTTGCCGTACTCCGGATCCGACGCCACATCGTCGATGAGGAAGGAGACGAAATCCGGCAGGGTCATCTTGTTTCCGTGTTTGCCGTTTTTGATCTGGTAATACAGCAAAAGCTGCGCAGCCTGTGACTTCTTCATGCCGAAGAAATCCGCCAGACCTTTGGCGCCTTTTTTCGCGGTGAGGGCGCCGCGGTCGGTGAACTTCGCCATATCGTCGAGCTGATCCTTCGCCTCCTGATCGATGCTGTCTGAGAAGTCCGGATCGTTTACGACATCGCCGCGCAGGAAGGACACGAGCTCCGGAATCGTCATCGTAAACGCAGGATCTCCCGCATGGTAATCGAAGTAAATGAGTTTGAGCATGGAATCGCTCAGATCCATGTCGGCAGAGGCGCCATCACTGCCGGTGCTGCCTTCGTCCTTCATGTCATCGATGAATTCGTGCATGCCGGAAGCGATGCGCTGCTTGCCTAGCGTGCTCTCATAGCAGACTGCGCTGTAGATATCGGCGGAATCGTCGAGAGATTCAGCTAGTTCTCCGGCCGCTTTGCCGTCTTCTTCGTCATAGACCATGACGATGGTGTTGGTGTGGCCGAAGACATGGTCGATCCCCGTGACCCAGCTTTGTGAATAGGAAAAGTCTACGCCGTTGCGCAGAACGAAAGAGCCGATCAGCATCACCGCGAACAAAACCGTAAGCGGGATCCGCATCTTGTATTGGAAGTTAGAGAATCTAGGCAGGTCGAAGGGCGGCGTGCGTTTGGCCGTCCGAAGCATCAGGGAATCGAAGCCCAGGACCAGAGCCGGCAGGACCGTGAAGATGCAGAGCAGGCTGATGAGAACGCCCTTTGCCAGCGCGAGCCCGACGTCGGCGCCCATGGTGAAACTCATGAACACCAGTGCGAGCAGTCCGGCGAATGTAGTCAAAGAGCTGCCGGTGATGGCGCTGAAGGAAAGGGACAGCGCTTGTTCCATGGTTTCATATTTGTAAGCACAGATGCGCCGCTGCTGGCGGTAGCGGTTCAGCAGCATGATGGAATAGTCCATGCTGAGAGCGAGCTGAAGGATGCCCACGATCCCGAAGGTGGTCTTGGAGATGCTCGGGAAGAGGATATACGATCCCATGTTGATCAGCACCGCCACGCCGATGGTGATCAGGAAGGTGGCTGGCTCGACCCATGAACTGGCCATGATGAGAAGAATAAGGGCGACCATCGCGACCGCAAGGGCGATGATCCAAAGGGGCAGGCCCGATTCGTTGGCTGAGTGGATCGTGCCGCCCAGCTCAATGTTACGGTCCTCTTCATCTTCCATGTAGGCCGCCTTGACAGTCTTCCAGAGTTCCGTCGCTTCGTCAGAGTACTGGTCGTAGTCGCAGTTGATCACATACCGGGTGTACCTGCCTTTGTTGTAGTACTGCTCCTCGTCGTCTGCTTCCGACTTGTAATCCACAGACTCTGCGTACTTCAGGGACTCCAGATTTTGCAGTACGGCGTCCTTTTCTGCGGGCGTCTTAAGATCGTCGAACATGATCTCCAGACTGCTGGAAGTCTCATCGCCGAATTCCGTCTTCATCAGATCCAGGCCGTGCCGCATCTCTGAATCCTTCGGCAGATATTTGGTCATGTCCTTGTTGATGTTGACGAATGGAATCAGTGCGCCGCATCCCAGTGCCAGGATGATGAATATGATCAATATTGCCCTGCTGCGGGCAACGATAAAATGCGCAAACCGTTGTTTCATGTATGTAAACTTTTGCTGCTTAGTCAGCTGTAGTTGCAATAATAGTCTGACAGTATTATAGATTGCCGCACTGGATGCGGTCAACAGAAGGAATCAGCGAAACGCGCGCCCCATTCTTAACTATTATTCAGAATAATCCAATCCTTGTATATGGTATGATTAACATGGAAACATATACAGAAAAACGGAGGGATCAATATGAAATCAAAGCTGTTTAGAATGATCACAATAGGCACAATGCTGCTTGCCTGCCTTTGCTTCACCGCGGGATGCGGTTCTGCAAACGAGGCAGAAGCACCGGCAGAAGAGGACGCTGCAGCAGCGCCGGCAGTAGCAGATCCGCTCGACGCGGAATTCGATATCGCCACCGCAGAGGATTCACCGGAGTTCGTCGGAAAACTCGAGCAGGCGAAGGATGCGGAACAGCTCTTTGTCGTAGCCGGTATCGGTAAAACGACAGCCTATGTTTCCATGCATCAGAAGGATGCGGACGGCAACTGGAAACAGATCATCACAACGCCGGGTTATATCGGTAAAGAGGGCCTGGGCAAGACCAAGGAAGGGGACGCGATGACTCCGGTCGGGACCTACAAGTTCAACTATGCGTTCGGTATCAACAACGACCCGGGATGTACGGCCTTCGAGTATCAGCAGGTCACACCGGATGACTACTGGTCCGGTGATCAGAGAGAAGGCTACCACTACAATGAGATGGTCAGCATCAAAGACTATCCGGACCTCAACACAGAGGACAGCGAGCACATCGTAGACTATAACTATCACTATCAGTACTGCATGAACATCAGCTGGAATGAAGACGGCACGCCGGGCAAAGGCTCCGCGATCTTCCTCCACTGCCTGGGACCGCAGAAGCCGTACACCGGCGGATGCGTTGCGATTCCGGAGAACCTGATGATCAAGGTCATGAAGAACGTCCAGCCGGACTGCGTTGTCGTGATCGACTCACTTGAAAAGATCAGCCCGGAACTCTGGAAGGAATGGGACCTGTAAAATGAACAGAGATATCACCATGGATCCGTCCGGATTTGTCCTGATTTCGGACTACGTTCCGGGCGTGATCCAGGAGATCCGATATCATTCGACCTACAACTTCGTGGGCGAGAGAATCGACGGCTATGAGGAGCCCGTTGCCCTGATCACCATCGAAGCGGCGCGGGCGCTCAAATCAGTCGCAAATGAAATGAACGTGCAAGGCTACAGGCTGAAGATCTTCGACGCCTACCGGCCTTTGTGCGCCGTCAAACACTTCGTGCTCTGGGGCATCGAAGACCAGGACATTCGCATGAAACCGTATTTCTATCCGGATTTGCAAAAGCAGGAACTCTTCTCAGGAGGGTACATTGCGAGCCGTTCCAGCCACACCAGGGGAAGCACCGTCGACCTGACGCTGCTCGATATGACCACAGGCAAGGAACTTGACATGGGCAGTCCCTTTGATCTCTTCAGTGGGATCTCCCATCCGGACAGCCGGCAAGTCACAGACGAACAGTACGCCAACCGCATGACCCTGCAAAGCGTCATGGTCCGAAACGGCTTCGAACCTATCGACTGCGAATGGTGGCATTTCACACTTCAGGATGAACCGTACCCGGACACCTATTTCGAGTTTCCGGTTTCCGCGCAGTATCTGAAACGGTAATGATCAAATGACATACTTAGTACTACTGGCAGTCAGTCTGCTGCTTTCCGCCATCGGCTTCTGGCGGTACATCTATTTCTTTTCGGTGGGCTACGGGTTTGCCGTGGCCGGCATCGGGATCACGCTGCTGATCCTGTTTCATGCAGTGCTCACGCCTGTAACGTGCATCGCCTGCATCCTGTTTATCATCTACGGGGTGCGGCTGGGCGGATATCTTATGATCCGCGAGGTGAAGAGCGCAGCCTACAATAAGATCCTCAAACCCGAAAACGACAGAAGCAAAACCATTCCGGCCGGCGTGAAGATCGCCATCTGGGTCGCCTGCGCGATACTGTATTTCCTGCAGACAAGCCCGGTCATCTTCCGGCTGGAGAACGCTTCGAAAGCAGTTGCGGACGGGATGGCCTCTGTCCATATCGAGCCCAACGCAGCGACCGACGCCTTCACGATCGATCTGCAGTCTTTCATCCCGACGGACGGCGCTGCCGCCTGGACCGGCCTTTGCCTGATGGCGCTGGGCATTGTGCTTGAGATCGCAGCAGACGCGCAGAAGACCGCCGCAAAGAAAAAGAACCCTGACCGCTTTGTCGATTCGGGGCTCTACCGGATCGTCCGGTGTCCGAACTATCTCGGCGAGATGCTGCTGTGGACCGGCGTGCTTGTTTCAGGCATTCCGTATCTGCAGGGGGCATTTCAGTGGATCATCGCAGTGCTCGGATTCCTGGGCATCACATATGTCATGTTCAGCGGCGCGCGGCGTCTGGAGATCAGGCAGGACCGCAACTACGGAAACGATCCGGTCTATCAGAAGTATGTCAGCACCGTGCCGATCATGATCCCGCTCATTCCTCTGTACAGCGTGAAGAACTGGAAGGCATTTGTCGCCTGATGACCCGCACGAGAAGCGTCACGGAAGCAGCCATCATGATGACCTCCGTGACCGGCTGAGCCCAGATCATGCCGTCGAATCCGAAAGCGTTGTTCAGCAGGAGCAGCAGCGGAATGTACAAAAACAGCTGCCGCACCAATGTGATCCCGAATGCATACTGGGGTTTTCCCATCGCCTGGAAGGACATCCGGCTCATGGATACAGCACCGACGAAGGGCAGGACGCACATGATGGCGCGGAGGACTTTGCTTCCTGTGGCGATGACTTCGGCCGAATTCGTAAAGATATCGATCAAGCATGGAGCGAAGACTCCGTAGATCAGCATAACAAACAGCTCGATTCCGCTTACCACCAGGATGCCGGCCTTCAGGACCTGCAGCATACGGTGGTAATTTTTTGCGCCGTAATTGTAGCCCATAATGGGCTGGGAGCCGGCTGCGAAGCCCTGGTAGATGTAGTTGCCCAGGGACATGATCTTCTGGGCGATTCCCATAGCCGCTACGGTAAGCTCGCCGTAGGAAACGGCCAGATTGTTGTTCACGATGAATGCGATAGAAGTCAGCAGCGTTTCCAGTCCTGCAGGAACGCCGACCCAGAAGATCTCCTTCAGGATCTCGGCAGTCGGCCGGATGTATTTGGCGGCGGGCTGCAGCAGCGTCTTGCCGGCTGCGTAATACCAGACGGAAACGCCCATACCGATGGCGTTGCCCAGCACCGTCGCGATGGCCGCGCCCCGGATCTGCAGCCCGAAGGCGAAGATAAAGAGCGGGTCCAAAGCGATGTTCGCCACTGTTCCGACGATCATTCCCGCAATGGAGTATTTCACAGAACCTTCGCTGCGCAAAAGCTGCCCGAAGATGTAATTGCCCATGATAAAGATGCTGCCGAGAAAGAGGATCATAACGTACTGGGATGTGAACACGTCCGTGTTGCTCTTCGCGCCGAGGATATCGACGATCAGCGGCAGCAGCATCAGCCCGAATGCTGCAACGAGCAGACCGCCCGCCGCGGTCAGCACAAAGCCCGCCGTCAGCGTGTGGGAGGCCTTTGCATAATCTTCGGCTCCCATGCTCCTTGAGATCAGGGACGCAGCTCCTGCCCCCACCATATTTGAGATCGCGATCATGACCATCATGACCGGGTAGGCCAGGTTGACCGCCGCCATCTGGTAATCGTCATGCAAAAGCCCAATAAAAAACGTGTCCACCAGATTGTACAGCACCATGATGGACATGCCCATGACCAAGGGGACGCCCAGTGCCACGATCGCCTTCGCCGGACGCTCCTCCTTCAGAATATATATTCGCTTGTCGTCTTTGTTGTCATGCATTTTATCTCTCCAAGCCACGAGAAGTGTAACAAAACACCGTTGAAAGTGCAAGCCGGTGGTGGGCCGGTGGCATGCCGGTGCAGATTCGGTGCCGAGCAGGTGCGATCTGGTGCCGAGCAGGTGCGATCTGGTGCCGAGCAGGTGCGATCTGGTGCCGATCTAGGGCGGTTCGGTGTAAAAATCGCGCACCACAGTGCGGTTTTTCATCCCAGTTTTTTCCAGCTGCAATAATTTGAAATTTTACAGGTGATTTAGTGTAATTATCCCAATGAAACAGGTGAAAATTCACCTCTAACAGGCTGGATTTTACATTTCCGAACAATCCGTTTGGAAAATATTTCAAAGTTATGGAAGCTGAGACGGCGGATGAGGGATAATTAGCACGAATCAGCGCATGTGTGATGAAAAATGAGGTAATGATACGTGGGAATTACACCCGATGGAAGATGATTCAGAGATGTGATACTATAAGCATAGCAGTAAACACAGCAGGGAGGCGCGCGACATGAAATTCCGAACAGCAGCACTGGAAGACATCGCTGAAATCTCGGAGATCCGCAAAAAGCAGATCCAGGACGAGGGGCAGACGCCGGACATCGACATCGACGAAGATCTCCACCGGTATTTCGAAAAGTATATGAAGAGCGGCGAACTGATCGAATGGATCGCAGAAGAAGACGGCAGAATCATTGCGACTGCGGCAATCGTTTTTATGGATTACCCGCCGTCGTTCAGGAATAAGACAGGCCGCACAGGGTATGTCGGCAATGTATACACGGCAGACGAGTACCGGGGCAGGGGCATCGCCGGGCAGCTGCTGGAGAAGGTTGAAGAAGAGGCAAAGAAGCGCGGCGTTACGATGCTGCTCCTGCATGCCTCGGAAGCAGGCCGCAAGGCATATTTGAAGAGCGGCTATGAAGATGTCGATTATGAAATGGAGAAGATCATCGAAGATCGAAAGTTGAATCCGAAGAATAGTTGAACCAGAAGAAGGGCTTTCGCCCGGCGACAGGTACGTGACATTCAAGATCGAGGAGAAGGATATCACCGTCGGCGTCATGATCTGACTGCATGGCCTCGCATAAGTTCGCGTGACCGGGCAGCAGACTCGCTTACTTCTTGCGAGCGTAGGCCAGCGCCTGCTTTAGTGCTTCGTCCTTCGGGACGCCGGCCAGACGGAGCTTGTGGGCGTAGCCGAGAATCTCTTTGAAATTCTCACCGGGTGAAAGACCCGCGTCGATGAGATCCTTTCCGGTGACATAGGGACGCGACATATATTCCTTATAGATTTCAAGGCGGTCGAGGAGAAACTCCAGATTGTCTTCACGTTCGCCTTCATACCGTTCGGAGAACATATCGATTGTCGAAAACAAAATCAACTCATAAGGACTGACCGCTTCGTCAAAGAGGCGGTTGGTTTTTTTGATGGATGATTTGGCATAGGCGACCGTGTTCGGGCGCATATGCAGTTCGGTCATGTTCATGACATACCGGATCAAACCGGCGTCGTTGGTCAGTCTGTGCAGGAAATGGGACACGATGGGAAGTCCAACCTCCTCGTGATTGTATGCGTGGATCCTGCCGTTGACTTCTTCTGTCGTTTCGATCTTGCCCAGATCGTGGACGAGGGGTACCAGCATGAAACGGAAAGGTTCTTCCGCACGGTCGCGGTATGCGACCGCCTTATCCAGCGCTGCCATGACATGGTTCCATACGTCGCCTTCTGGATGGAAGATGGGGTCCTGCTCCAGCCCGATCAGGCTGACAAGCTCCGGGAACCAGCAGTCCAGCTGATCCATTTCGCGCAGCACCTCGAAGAACAACGAAGGCTTCCTGCCTTTGCACAGCGCCTTCTTAAGTTCGGCAGTGACACGTTCCGGGGGCAGAGCGGACAGGTCGATCTGCCTGCACAGATCCATGGTCTCATCCGCCACCTTGAATTCAAACCGCGACGCAAACTGTGCCGCCCGCAGCACGCGCAGAGGATCCTCGATAAAAGCTTCCGGATCGATGTGACGGATGATCCCGTTCTTCAGATCCTCTCGACCGCCGAAGCAGTCTGCGATTTCCCCGGTCAGCACATCCTGCATCATCGCGTTGATCGTGAAGTCCCGCCTTCTGGCCGCAGCCTCCACGCCAAGAAACGGATCCGTGTAGATCTCGAAATCCCGGTGTCCCCGGCCCGTGTTTTTCTCCTTTCGGGGGATTGCGATATCGATGTCGAGGCCCCTGATCGCGTAGACGCCGAAGCTTTTGCCGATGGTGATGACTTCCCCGAACTGCTCAAGGATCGCGCGCAGAACCTCCGGCTGCACGCCGTGCACCTCGATGTCGACGTCCTTATTCTCCAGACCCATCAGCTTATCGCGGACGAACCCGCCGATGTAATAAGCCTTCCCGCCTTTCGCATCGACAGCTCGTGCGATTTCCTGTATCAAGTTGTCTGTAGTCTGTTTGTTTGCCATGGTAAGTTCATTATATCGTAAGTCTTTTTCAGAGGCAAAAAGTATAGTATACTTGCCCTATGAAGTTGATATTTGACGACAATGTGAAAATAGACCGCAGCTCGTGGCGCAGACTGATGGGGGTGAACGAGGAGCATTTGAAGATGGCGGAATCGGATGAAAAGATGCGCGCTGCTCTCGACCGGCTCGAGGCCCAGATGGATGAAGCAGAGGGCCTGCTTTTTGATGCGGCTGAGCCGGCGTTCAACTATAAAGTGCTGGACGCAGGGCAGCTGACAGCCCGCGGCGCGTCACTGGCAAAGCATCTGGACGGGTGCGGCCGGACGGTGGTCATGGCGGTCACGCTGGGTCATGCAGTCGACCAGCTGATCAGTGAAACACAGGCCAGCAGGATCGCCCTCGGCGTGGTCATCGACAGCGGCGCCTCGGTCTTGGCGGAGCGGGCAGCAAACATGGCGGAGGAACAGATCCGGGCAGAGCTGGCTGCAGACGCAGCGGCAGAGAATGCAGTGGCAGCAGATACGAAAAGCGGCCGGACCGCACCTCTGTACATGACGTCCCGGTTCAGCCCGGGCTACGGTGATTCGCCCCTGGAGATGCAGGAACAGGTGCTGGACCTTCTGGATGCCCGGAACCAGCTCGGCATCACTTTAAGCAAAGGCTACATGATGAGTCCGTCCAAATCGATTACGGCCATCATAGGGCTGGCGGATCATCCGGTCACAGGCCGGCTGGCCACCTGCGATGAATGCGTGCTCCGGGAGAAATGCCAACTCAAAAAAGAAGGGAAGCGCTGCGGCGCCTCCCGTTAGCATCCCATATTCATTCTGTTTCTTTACATCCCCGTCAGCACGATGTTCTTCGTGCGTGTGACTTCATGGAAGGTGACCATGACGCCTTCGGTTCCCACGCCGCTCATCTTCCATCCGCCAAAAGGCATCTCAAAAGTCCGCAGGCGCGAAGCGGAGTTGACGATCACATTTCCTGCTTCAAAAGCATCACACATGGTTTTGATCTTATGATAATCCTCTGTAAAGACGCAGCTGGACAGTCCGTAGATGGAGCTGTTCGAGATTTCGATTGCTTCCTCGATCGTATCGAAGGTGATGATTGGAATGATCGGGCCGAACACTTCGAGATCGCGGGCGATGTCCATGTCAGGTGTCACATCCGTGATGACCGTCGGTGCGTAGTGGGTGCCTTTGCGGCAGCCGCCTGTCAGTAGTTCTCCGCCGGTGGCGAGCACGTCCTGCACCTGTGTTTCTACGGTGATAGCGGCTTCCTCGTTGATCAGACAGGAGATGTCAGTTGCAGGATCCATCGGATCGCCGATCTTAAGACCGTCGATCATCGCAAGGACCTTCTCGGTAAACACGTCCGCGACAGAGCGCTGGATGATAAAACGTTTGCACGCACAGCAGATCTGCCCGGAGTTCACCAGCCTTCCGGGGAAGACTTCTCCTACAGCCCGGTCGATATCAGCATCCTCGAACACGACAAAAGCATCGTTGCCGCCCAGCTCCAACGCGTAGGGCGTCAGATTCGGCGCGGCCAGCTGCGCGACGCGGATGCCGATCTCTGTGCTTCCGGTCAGTGAAATGAACGATGTGCGCTTGTCTTTGACGGCGTGCTCCTTGACTGCACCCGGCGCAGTGACGCATTGGATGACGCCTGCAGGAACGCCTGCCTCATGCAGCAGCGCGCACAGCCTCAGGTTGGTCAGAGGGTTCCCGGAGGGCGGCAGCACCAGGGCCGCGTTGCCCATGAGCAGGGAAGGCATGACCTTCTGGCAGAAGAGGTTCGACGGGAAGTTAAAGGGAATGATGCAGCACACCACGCCCACCGGTTCCCGCTTCACATACTGGATCGAGTGCTCCTGGCCTTTCTCCAGCCCGGCCGGTACGACCGTCTCATAGAAGTGCTTGGCTCTCTCGCAGAATGCCGGCACGACGATGGGAATGTTGCCGATCTCGCCCAGTGCCTGGGTGATCGGCTTGCCGTTGTCCCGGCAGAGAGTCTCGGCCAGAGACTGCGTGTTTTCTTTCACCAGTTCCACGAAACGCAGGAGTATCTCCGCGCGTTTGTAGACCGGCACCCGCGCCCATTCTTTCTGGGCGCGCACGGCTGCATCGAGGGCTTTGTCGATGTCCTCTGCGCACGCGCAGGGGACCGTATCGATCACCTCGCCCCGGAAGGGGTCGTATATATCCATTGTCTGCTTGCTCACGCTGTCGGTGAACTCGCCGTTGATCAGCATTTTCATATGGGTTTTCTCCTGTGTATGTGCAGCAGTTTCACGCGTCAAAGCGGTTGACATGAAACTTGAAAAAGTATATCATTTTCTTGTCTATTTGTAAATAATTATACATCTATAAGCGGTGGATTATACATGGCGGCAAAGGCAAAAAAACAAAAGAAACACGGCAGGTATTTCTGGATCTCCTGCATTACGGTAGGGGTGATCTTCCTCGTCTGGATCATCGCATCTGCCACCGGCTCGCTGGACAACGCCAGAGTCGTGCCTTCCATCGGCGCCGTCGGAGCAGCTTTGCTTGATCTGTGCACATCCGGATACAAAGGCAACACACTGCTGCAGCATCTGGGCGCCAGCTTCTTCCGGCTCTTCACCGCCTTCTTCCTGGCTGTACTCACAGCAGTCCCGTTCGGACTGCTCAGCGGCATGAACGACAAGGTCAAAGCCGCCATGCAGCCGATCATCGAATTCATCCGTCCTCTTCCGCCGCTGGCTTACTATACGGTCATCGTCATGTGGCTCGGCATCGGGGACAGCTCCAAGATCATGCTTTTGTATATGGCGTGCTTCCCGCCGATCTACATCGCCTGCGTGGCTTCCGTCGCGAAGATCCCGGAGGCTTATACTCACGTGGCAGCGACGCTGGGCGCTGACAGCAGACAGATGTTCTGGAAGGTGATCCTGCCTTATACGACGCCGGATATATTTACCGGCGTGCGGACTGCCTTTGGACATGGATATACTACGCTGGTCGCGGCGGAAATGGTCGCGGCTTCGTCCGGTATCGGCTGGGTCGTGCTGGATGCCAGCAACTGGCTGCGCAGCGACATCATCTTCGCGGGCATCATCGTCATGGGCGTGACCGGTCTCGTGTTTGACTGGATCCTTCGCACCCTCGAGAAAAAAGCCGTTCCCTGGAAAGGGAAGATATAGCAGAAAGGCAAGATATAAGAAGATACTCGTTAACGGAGGAAACACTTATGAAAAACTGGAAATCGATCTTGGCTATCATAGTTGCCGTGCTTAGCATAATGATCATGACGGCATGCGGAGGGGATACTTCATCTGATTCTGAACAGAACGGACAGGGGGGCAGCGCTGCAGTCTTTGCGACGCAGGATCTGTCCGATTGCTGTACCGTATCGAAGGCGGAAGGCTTCTTCGAAGAGTTCATGCCTGACATCGATATTGAGACATTCAACGCGGGCAGAGACATCAATAACGCACTCAAAGCGCAGAGTGCGGACATCGGCGGCGCCTTTGGCATCGTGCCTGTGGCAGTGGGCCTGACCAGCGGCATCGATTATAAAGTCATCTACATCGCTACCAGGATCCAGGGCACAGAGGGACTGGTGGCGAAGGAGGATTCCGGCATCAACTCTGCAGCAGATCTGAAAGGGAAGAAGGTCGGTTATACATCCGCCTCTTCAGGTCACTACGGACTGCTGTGCGCGCTGCAGGATGCGGGTCTGTCAGCAGATGATGTGGAACTCATCGACATGGATCCGGACGCTATCAATTCCGCATGGCAGAGAGGCGACATCGATGTTGCCTATACCTGGAACCCGACCCTCATCAATCTGAAAAATTCCGGCGGCAAAGTCATCCTGACAGTGGAGGATCTGGCGAAGAACGGTCACGCGACCTACAACTTCTATGTGGTCAGTTCAGAATACGCTGAGGCGAATCCGGATCAGGTCGTCGCCTTCCTCAAGGGCGTCCAGAAGGGTGCGGCGCTCTATAAGGACGATCCGGATGAAGCAAAAGCAGCCGCAGCGGAACGGCTCGAACTCAGCGTCGACGAGATCAATGAACAGATGACGGACATCTACCCGACAATCGACGAGCAGATGAGCGACGACTGTTTCGGAAGCGACAACGCGGCCCGGAACCTTTATAACGTGGCCCGGTTCCTCAAGGATGCGGGACAGATCGAAGACGCCAAGGATCTGGAATTCTTCAAGAACGCCATTGATACCACTTATCTTGAGCAGGCTATGAGCGAGCTCGCAGAAGAGTAGACCGGAAGAGCGGACCGGAAAGTTACTATGAACGACAAGAAAACGGTAATGTCAGTTAAAAACGTCAGCGTCAGATACCAGGGCACCGGAGACTCTGCGGACACACTGGCTCTGGAAGGCGTTGACCTCGATATCTATGACGGCGACTTCGTGTGCGTCCTGGGACCATCCGGGTGCGGCAAAAGCACCCTCCTCAATGTGATGGGAGGACTGCTGCCGGCAACGGAGGGATCTGTCGACATGCTGGGCGAAGAGGTCCGCGGGGTCGACCCCAGAAGGGCCATCGTGTTCCAGCAGCCGACCCTGTACCCCTGGATGGACGTGCACGCCAATATTGCCTTTGGACCTAAAGTCCGGGGCATCAAATCCGAGGAGACCGACCGGCGGACGAAGGAATACATTGAACTTGTAGGACTGGAGGTTTTTGCACACGCAAAGCCCTACGAACTGTCAGGCGGTATGCGGCAGCGGGCAGCGCTGGCACGGGCGCTGGTCAACGACCCGGTGCTGATCCTGCTCGACGAACCCTTTGGCGCGCTGGACGCCTTCACCCGGACGACGATGCAGGATCTCATCCGCAAAGTCTGGAAGAGCACGAAGTGTTCAGCTGTGATGATCACTCATGATGTAGACGAGGCACTGTCCCTGGCTACCCGCGTGATCACCATGTCAGCGCTTCCGGGAACCATCGTGAAGGAATTCGATGTAGACTTCACCAACTACGTAGAGGACAGTGAAGAGGACTTCCGGTACACGAAGGAATATCTTGATCTGCGGAAGGAAGTTCTGCACCTGATCAAACAGAGGTAGGAGATAAGACATGCGAGAAATACTGATCAAACCGGATATCTATAAATACAAGACGTTCCCGGAGTTCGCAGAGGAATTCGGGATCGGAGAAAGAGACCTCGTCCTGACGACGAGGCTTCTTAAAGAGAAATACATTGCGCCGGCTTTGGAAAAAGGCGCCGGTGCTCCCGGAGACATCGGGGCACAGATCCTCGTGCAGGAGGACTTCGGCGAAGGAGAACCGACGGAGGAGATGATCGAGAAGATGCTCCCCGCAGCGGACTGCGATTCCTACGACCGGGTCATCGCTATCGGCGGCGGCACTATCATGGACATCGGCAAGATCTTCGCCATCCGCCGTACAGGCAGCGTGAGCGATCTGTTCTTCAGGAGGGCGGAGCTGTTTCGAGACAAGGAACTGATCTGCGTTCCGACCACTTGCGGGACGGGTTCGGAGGTCACCATGACATCGGTGGCCATCGTCAAGGAACCGTCCGGCGGGACAACGAAACTTGGCCTGCTCGATGAGAAACTCATCGCTGATACGGCGGTGCTCATCCCGCAGTTTCTGGAGGAGATCCCCATCAGACCCATGGCCGAATCACTCATCGACGCCCTCATTCACGCGACGGAATCCTATCTGTCGCCTGGCCGGGCGACCATTACCACAGACACCTTCGCGGAGAAGGCCATCCGCATGATCCTGTCCGCCATGTGCGACTACAGAAACGGCGTTGACATCCGGCGTGCGCACGCTGATGAGATGCTGACGGCCGCATGCTATGCGGGCATCGCATTTTTGTCAGCCGGCTGCGGGCTGGTCCACGGCATGTCCTATCCCCTCAGCGGCAAGTACTTCGTGACCCATGGCGCAGCCAACTATGTGTTCTTTGACGCGATCCTGCGCCATTACGACGCCTGCGACCCTGCGGGCAAGATCAGCAGCTTCCGCGCCATGATCGCGGACGCGCTGGGCTGTGATGAACAGAACGCCATTGCGGCTCTTGCCGAGTTGGAGGACGCGCTCGTTCCGGTGAAGAAGATGAGCGAATACGGCGCCTGCAGCGAGGACCTGGATCTGTTCACCGACTCCGTATTTGCCAATCAGATGCGGCTCGTGGACAACGCCTACGCAGCCGTCGGACCGGTGGAAGTCAGAGAACTATACAGGCAGGTGCTGTAGTATGATCACAGAAGAAGTTTTCAGCAGGAGCAGACCGGATTTCAATAAGCTGCAAAGCGGCGGCTTCCGTGAGGAGGGCGGCGTGTTCCGCTGTGCCGAAGTCCTTCCGGGGCAGCAGTTCCGGGCGGAACTGGAGGTTTCCGAAGACGGCAGAGTCACAGGCCGCGTCATCGATCTGGACACAGGAGAAGAGTATCTTCCCATCCGGATCGAAGGGCAGACCGGCGGATTCGTGGGACAGGTCAGAGAAGATTACAAGGCCTTCCTTGAGAAAGTCCGGGACGCCTGCTTCATACCAGTCAGTTTTATCTATGACCAGTCGAACCGCATCGAAGGCAGGATCCACAGAGATTACGGCGTCACTGCGGAGTTCCCGTGGGAGAAATATCCCGGTAACGGGACGTTCAAGTGCCGCGAAAACGGCAAGTGGTTTGGGGCGGTCCTGACCGTGGCCTACGGGAAACTGGCAGGTGAAACGCTTTCATCCACTCACGACGAGGATGAAGTCGTGGAGGTTGTGAACCTCAAGGCTTCTCCTGATGAGATCCCCGCGCTCACAGAGCGTCCCGGCATCTTTCCGGCCTGGCACATGAACAAAAAACACTGGATCAGCGTGATCCTGGACGATACACTTTCGGACGAAGAGGTCATGGAACTGATCCGCGGAAGTCACGCCCTGACATCGAAGGGCAAAGGCAGCTCCTCCGGTTCCGGTCCGCGCGCAGCGGGCGTCTGGATGATCCCGTCCAACCCGGCGTATTACGATGTGGATGCTGGATTCCGGGGCGGCAAAGGAGAGATCGAATGGCACCAGCACACAAAGGTCAAAGCTGGTGATGAAGTGTACATCTACTGCTCGGCGCCGTACTCTGCGATCCTCTACCGCTGCTCGGTCGTCGCGGCGGATCTCCCATACCGCGGAATGTTCAGGGAAAGCAAAGGATACACAAAGTCCATGCGCATCCGCCTGATCGAGAAGTATCCGCAGGACAGGTATCCTCTGGCTTTTCTCAAAGCCCACGGCGGCTCCGCGGTGCGCAGCGCCCGCAGCATGCCGGCCGCGCTTTATGAAGCGATTTGCAAAGCGCGCTGAAATGCTTTTGCTCCTGCTTGACAAGAGTGTTATAATAGTTCGGAAATGCGTGTGAGAAAAACGCAGATTTCGGAGGAATGAAATGAGCAAAGTAAAAGATTTTATGAAGCGGAAGGATATCGAGATATCCCTCAAAAGATATGGTATCGACGCTCTCGGCGCCATGGCCCAGGGTCTGTTCTGTTCGCTTCTTGTGGGAACGATCCTGAATACGATCGGAACCCAGTTCAATATCGGTTTTCTGACAAAGGCAGTCGCGACGGTAGGGGAGACATCCTACACAGTCGGCGGCATCGCGATGGCGATGTGCGGACCTGCTATGGCTGTTGCCATCGGCTACGCGTTGAAATGCCCGCCCCTTGTGCTGTTCTCTATGATCTCGGTAGGTTTTGCAGCGAACACCCTTGGCGGGGCAGGCGGCCCGCTGTCTGTTCTCTTCATTGCGATCATCGCGGCTGAAATCGGAAAGGCAGTCTCCAAGGAGACAAAGATAGACATTCTCGTTACGCCGATCGTGACGATCGGCGCAGGCGTATTCCTGTCATGGCTCATTGCGCCGCCTATTGGCGCCGCGGCCATGTACATCGGAAATCTCATCATGTGGGCGACAGAACTGCAGCCGTTCCTCATGGGCATCATCGTCTCTGTTGTGGTCGGCATGTGCCTCACACTGCCGATTTCATCAGCAGCCATCTGCGCGGCCTTCGGTCTGACAGGACTTGCAGGAGGCGCTGCAGTCGCAGGCTGCTGCGCACAGATGATCGGCTTCGCTGTGATCTCCTTCAGGGAGAACAAGTGGGGCGGCCTGATCTCCCAGGGCATCGGGACCTCCATGCTGCAGATGGGCAACATCGTCCGCAACCCGCGTGTCTGGATCGCACCGACCCTGGCAGCCGCGGTCACCGGACCGATCGCCACCTGTCTCTTCAAGATGGAGATGAACGGCGCACCGATTTCATCAGGTATGGGAACTTGCGGACTCGTCGGCCAGATCGGCGTTTACACCGGCTGGGTCGCAGAGATCGAAGCAGGCACCAGAGAAGCTATCACAGCCTTCGACTGGACCGGCCTCATCCTGATTTCCTTTATCCTGCCGGCAGTCCTTGCACTGATCTTCCACGCAGGCGTGCGCAAGCTCGGCTGGGTCCAGGACGGCGACCTGAAAATCTAATGACAGCAAGCTGTTATCAGCTCCGGAGATACGGCTCCGGAGCTGTTTTTTTAGCGTATGGTATAATGAAATTGTATGAATCAGCACAAGGGCGAAAAGGATATTGAGAGAAGCAAATAAATGAAACTGATCATTGCAGAGAAACCCTCCCTGGGCAGGTCCATCATGTCATCCCTGGGAGAAAAATTTGAAAAGCACGACGAATACTATAGTTCTGAGAATTACTATGTCGTTCCGCTCCACGGGCACATCCTGGAGCTGAAGGACTTCGAGGAGTACCCGGAAAACAAGGATAAGCGCATGTGGAACGTGAAGAATCTGCCGTTCTTCCCCGCGCAGTATGAGTATAGCATCACTTATGGGAACAAGAAGATCTTTGACTGCATCAAAAGACTCCTGAAGAGTCCGGAAGTGACCGAAGTGATCCACTGCGGCGACGCGGACCGGGAAGGGCAGATCATCGTGGATCTGATCCTGGAGAAGATCGGCAACACCAAACCTGTGACGCGGCCCTTCATCAAGTCCACAACAAATGCCGGGCTGCAGCAGGCGTTTGCAGAGCGCAAATCCAATGAGGAATACCGGAACATCAATGCAGAGGGAAAGGCACGGTCATATATTGATTTTGATTTCGGCAAAAACCTCTCCCGCTACGCCAGCAGGAAAGCCGGCGCAAAGGCAGGACTGAACGTGGGCAGGGTCATCGGCGCGATCGTCACGGAAATCTACAACCGGGATATGGAAATCGAGAATTTCATACCCCGCAATTACTTCAAGATCGAATCCGACGGCGCGATCAAGCTGACTTCAAAGAAGGAATTCGAGCCCGATGAAGAAGACGCCGCGAAGGAATACGCACAGAAACTGAACGACGCGGACGCGGTGGTCACCGATGTGAAGAAGGCGAAGCAAACCAAGCGCGCACCCAAACTGTTTTCACAGACGGACCTGCAGGGCGCGGCCAACAAGCGGCACGGTTTTTCACCGAAGCGGACACTGAAGGCTGCCCAGTCTTTGTATGAGAAGGGACTGATCACCTATCCGCGTACGAATACGAACTTCATGGCGGAAGGTGACCGGCCGATGATCGCCGGGATCCTGAAGAAACTGGGACCGGAGTTTGAGATGAAACGGGTCTTCGACGACAGCAAGGTGGACGGGCATTCGGCCATCACTCCGACGGGAGCGCATCCGGAGCTCACCGGCGACGAACTGAAAATCTACATGATGATCCTGAACCGGTTCCGGGCAATGTTCTGCAAGGAACCATGCACCGTGCTGAAGACGACGATGACGATCGACTGCAGGGATCCGCAGGGAGGGAGCATCGAGGTTTTCAAAGTCAGCGGCGAGGTGCCTTTGACCCAGGGGTGGAAGAAGTTCGAACCGGTATCGGAGCAGGAGACCGTGCTCCCGGAGCTGAATGTCGGCGACCTTGTGGAGCATGACTTCCGGCCGGTCGCGACCCAGACGAAGCCGCCGGCCCATTACACAGTCACGACCCTGGGTAAGTGGATGCAGAACCCGTTCCGCAAATCTGAAGATGACGAGGTGGACTATGCGAAGATGATTGCCGGTATGGAGATCGGTACCGAAGCCACCCGTGCCGCTATTATCGATAAAGCTATCTCGAAGGACTATATCAAACTGACGAAGAACACCTATACCATCCAGCCCAACGGCCGCTTCCTGGTGGAGACCTGCCGGATGCTCGGCATCGATATGTCCAGCGTGAAGACCGCCGAAATGGGCCGCGACGCAAAGGCCGTCTCCCGCGGCGAGAAAACCTGCGAAGAAGTTCTGGGCGAAGTCAGAAAGGAAATCAGGGAAATCATTGCAAAGGCGCCGGAAGGTCCCGTGGACAAACCGCAGGAAACCGCCTTCGTATGCCCGAAATGCGGCAAGCCGCTGCAGGGCACTTTGAAAAAACTGGAGTGCGGCTGCGGCTTCACGCTCTGGAAGACCGTCGCAGGCAAGTGGCTTGACGATGAAACAATCGCAACTCTCCTCGCCGGGAAAAAGACAAAACTCCTGAAAGGGTTCAAGAGCAAAGCCGGGAAATCCTTCTCGGCGTACTTGAAACTGGACCCCGAAGGTAATATCGCTTTTGAATTCCCGCCGAAACCGGAGAAGGTGTCTCTCGGGAACTGCCCGAAGTGCGGCAAACCCGTCTACGAGAACAAGAAAGGCTTCGGCTGCTCCGGCTGGAAACCCGGCGGTAAAGGCTGCGACTACGTCATCTGGAAGTACGATAAGGCGACAAAGAAGAAAAACACAGCAGAACAAGTCAGGAAGATGCTGGCGGAGAATAAATAGAACCGTTTTTCGCAGTTTTTGCGGTGAAATCATCTTCGTTGCCGTAAATCAAGCGATGTCCGATATCGCCCCGCTCCCGTATCATATACGCAAGAGAGGTAGTTAGAGAGCATCAGTGGTTAATTGATAGGAAAGGGGATGAGGACAATGAAGAAGTTATTGATTATGATCGGAATCATCTGTTACTGCGTATCGCCGGACCTGTTTTACGGCCCGATCGATGATGCGGTCGTTGCCCTCGGCGGCATGATGTACACACTGGCATCCGCCAGAGCCAAAGGACCGAAGTACATGAAGGCAAATCAGTATGACTATTTCGACCAGACATATGAATAAGAACACCGCGTACAATGCAGGGTGCAGATCCGTAATGTAAACTACAGATCTGCACCCTGTTATTTTATTATATAGCATAAAATTCAGCCGTTAAGTATTTTTGCTTGACACCGCCTGCCAAGGTAGTATATACTACACGGGTGTCAAGCGGAAGGACTTGTCACGCCGGTCTTCCGGAAATCCGGAAATGACCGGAAATGATTGTTCAGAAATGGATTACGATGCTGTTACGAAACAAAGTCTGCTGTATGACTTCTACGGAGAGCTGCTGACGAAGCGGCAGCGGGAAGTCATGGAGCTGTATAACGAGGAGAACCTGAGCCTGGGGGAGATCGCGGAGGAATTCGGGATCAGCAGGCAGGGCGTGCATGACGCACTGCACAAGGCGCAGAAGGCGCTCGAGGAATACGAGCAGAAGCTCGGGCTGGTCGAGCGGTTCAGCGCGACCAGGGACGCGATCAACAGCATCAGTGGAGAAATAGATAAAGCAATCGATCTGGCTGCTGCAAAAGCATCCGGCCCGGCAGCAAACGCAAAAGCTGCGGGCGATGTTTCAGAGAAACTTCGGCAGATCCGAAGCGAACTGGAGCGGCTGGAGATCTAGGCGGCGAAACCTGCCGCATATAAAGGAGATAACAAATTGGCATTTGAGGGATTATCGGACAAACTGCAGGGAGTCTTTAAGGGACTCAAAGGCAAGGGGAGTCTGACGGAAGCGGACATCAACGCAGCGATGCGGGAAGTCAAACTGGCTTTGCTTGAAGCTGACGTCAACTTCAAGGTCGTCAAGGAGTTCGTCGCCGACGTGAAGGAAAAGGCGCTTGGCGAGGAAGTCATGAAGAGCCTTACGCCGGCTCAGCAGGTCATCAAGATCGTAAACGATCAGCTGGTGGAGCTGATGGGCGGCGCAAGCAGTAAGCTGACATACTCACCAAAGGGATTCACGGTCTACATGATGGTGGGTCTGCAGGGTACAGGTAAGACAACGACCTGCGGCAAGCTGGCCAAGTGGCTCACGAAGAACGGCAAGAAGCCGATGCTGTGCGCCTGCGATATCTACAGGCCGGCGGCTATCGACCAGCTGGAAGTCGTTGGAGAGAGCGTAGGCGTTCCGGTCTTCACCATGCGGGACACGAAGGATCCGAGCAAGATCGCAAAGGCAGCCATGAAGGAAGCCGAGCTCAAGGGATACAACGTCCTGATCGTCGATACAGCAGGACGTCTGCAGATCGACGAAGAGCTCATGGAGGAACTGAAGGTCCTCAAGAAGGAAATCAGACCCCATGAAATCCTGCTCGTCGTCGACGCCCTGACCGGTCAGGACGCGGTGAACGCAGCGGAAGGCTTCAATGACGCGCTGGGAATCGACGGCGTCATCATGACCAAGATGGACGGTGACTCCAGAGGCGGCGCGGCGCTTTCCACGAAGAAGGTAACAGGCAGGCCGATCAAGTTCGTCGGTATGGGCGAGAAGATGGATGCACTCGATGAGTTCCATCCGGAGAGAATGGCCAGCCGAATCCTGGGAATGGGCGATATGCTGTCTCTCATCGAGAAAGCCCAGGAGGACTTCGATGAGGAGCAGGCGACCAAGCTCGAAGAGAAAATCAAGAAAAACAAGTTCACGCTCGACGACTTTCTTGACCAGATGGGACAGATCCGGAAGATGGGAGGCATCGCCAAGATGCTGGATATGCTCCCTGGCGTGTCAGGCAACAAGAATGTGAACCTGGATCAGAGCGAAAAAGACTTCGTATGTTTCGAGGCGATCATCCAGTCCATGACGAAGGAGGAACGGGAGAACCCGAGCATCCTCAACGCCAGCAGACGAAAGAGGATCGCAGCAGGTTCCGGGCAGTCCGTACAGAAAATCAATCAGCTCACCAAGCGGTATGAGGAATCCCGCAAGATGATGAAGCAGATGATGAGCCCGAAAGGGGCAGCGAAGATGAGCCGGATGTTCGGCGGACTCAAAGGACTCCAGTAAGGACTCCGGTAAATCAAACACAGTCAAACCATTCAAAAGAATTTAATATAATAATCAGGAGGAAAAAAGTAATGGTAAAAATCAGATTAAAGAGAATGGGCGCACACAAGAAGCCTTTCTACAGAGTAGTTGTTGCAGATTCAAGAGCATCAAGAGACGGCAGATTCATCGAGGAGCTCGGTTACTATGCACCGCTCAAGGATCCAGCTGAGATCAAGATCAACGAAGAAGCTGCGAAGAAGTGGCTGGAAACAGGAGCTCAGCCTACAGAGACAGTCAAGAAACTGTTCAAGCAGGCCGGTATACTTTAAGAAAGCGGTGATCCAATGAAAGAATTAGTTAGTGCAATTGCAAAGTCACTGGTTGAACATCCGGAGGCTGTGGAAGTTTCTGAGTCCGAGTCAAATGGCACTACTGTTATTCAGCTTCGCGTCGCTTCCGATGACATGGGTAAAGTCATCGGCAAACAAGGCAGAATCGCGAAGGCAATCAGAACCGTTGTAAAAGCAGCGGCAACCAAAGCGAACACGAAGGTAGTTGTTGAAATCGTTCAATAGAAACTGAGAATACAGGGGCATGTAGCGTATCGCGATCATGCCCCATGATAATGTCATGAGAAAAACAACCGAGAAAATACTGATAGGAAAAATCGTGAACGCCGTGGGTCTCAAGGGCGAGGTGAAGGTCTACAATTACTCGGACAGTCCCGCCATCTATGAAGAGACGCCCGAGATCTATGTAGACGATGTCCTGATGCAGGTCCGCAGCGTGCGGATGCAGAAGAATATGGTCGTGCTGGGCCTTGTGGGCATCGATGACAGGACTGCTGCCGAAAAAGCCAAAGGCAGCGAGCTCTTTGTGACGGAAGCGGATCTGCCGGAGCTCCCTGAAGGCGAGTATTACGTGCGGGACCTGATCGGCATGGAAGCAGTGCTCGAAGACGGAGAGCATCTGGGAACGGTCACCAACGTGATCCAGAACACCGCACAGGACATTTTTGAAGTGGAAACAGATGAAGGAAAGCAGGTGCTTGTACCGAAGGTGCCGGCTTTTGTTCTTGACATAGATCCCGACAGCCGCCGCGTCACACTGCGGCTGATCGAAGGAATGCTGTAGGGAGATCCGGGTCATGAAAATCGACGTACTGACACTGTTCCCGGAAATGTTCGGACCTGTAACAGAATACAGCATGCTCGGCAGGGCGGCCGAAAAAGGCCTTTTGGATGTCCGGCTGACAAACATCCGGGATTTTACGAAGGATAAGCACAACCGGACCGACGACTACCCCTTCGGCGGCGGCGGCGGAATGGTCATGATGGCGGATCCTATTTTCAGCGCGCTGGAGCACATCGATGCAAAAACAAAAAAGATCATTTACATGTCGCCGAGAGGGAAGATCCTGAACGAGGAGAAGATCCGGGAACTGGCCGGTCTGGACAGCTTCGTGATCCTCTGCGGCCACTATGAAGGGGTGGATCAGAGAGTGCTGGATCACTGGGATGCAGAAGAAATCTCGATCGGAGATTATGTGCTGACCGGAGGAGAACTTCCGGCTATGGTGCTGATCGACAGCGTCGCCAGACTCATTCCGGGCGTGTTGGGAAATGAAGATTCGGCAATGAACGAGTCGGTGTACTCAGGGCTTTTGGAGCATCCGCAGTACACGCAGCCCAGGGAGTACCGGGGGATGGAAGTCCCCGAGGTGCTGACCAGCGGCCACCATCAGAATATCGATCTGTGGAAACTGGAACAGTCTCTCGCACTCACAAAGGAGCGCAGACCGGAGATGTTTGAGGCGTTCATATCCCACAGGGATGATCGAAACGAAGACGGAACAAGACGGTTCAGCAAAGCCGAGCGCCGCCTGATCGATGAGGCCGCGCAGGCGGAAAAGAATACAGATAAATGAAAACTACATCTTGTGCATTGCATGTGCCATGCTTTTGTTGTAGAATAAATTGATGAAAATAAGGATATCAAAGAAAACAAGGACACTGCTGATCATATATCTGGCAGTGCTCGTAGCACTATATATTGTTGTCTTCCAGATGCCGAAGGTATCCGAGAAATTCGAAACGACGCAGGTTTTGGAAAACGGAACGCTGGAGGTTTCCTGTGAGACATCAGGATATATCATAAAGAACGAAGCCGTTTGCACAGCCAATCAGACAGGCACCATCGAATACAAGTGGGACGATGGGACTGTCGTTAAGAAGAAAAGCAAGCTAGCGAAAATCAAGGAGCCTGAGTCCGAGAAAGATAAGGAAAAGGCAAAGGACGCCCAAGTCAGGGGCAAATACAAGGACTACCTTGAAGCGCTCAAAGGCTATGATCTTCTGAAAGAAACAAAAAAGGCGCCTGTCAGCGGTGTTTTCAGCTTGTCTATAGACGGTGGTGAGAAGTATTTCTCCATCGGCAACATGGACAAGATCAAAAAAGAAGAAGCCGCAGATCACATACTCGGCGAGCTGGATCTGAATCGGGAAGACGTCAGAGCGGGAGAGCCGATTTTTAAGGTTTCCAACGACGACGTCTGGTACATCCTCTGCTGGGTAGATAAAGCCGACGCGCGGAAATACGAAGTTGGCGAGAAAGTCAGGATCGCCATCGATGACAGCACCATGGACGCCAAGGTGCATAAGATCGAGAAGGACGGAGAAGAGTACCGGATGGTGTTCTACCTCAATGTCTACTATAAGGATTTCTGCAGTGCCAGACAGGTCGACCTTAACATTGTGGAGAGCAATACAGTAGGTCTGATCGTGGACAATGAATGCATCGTCAAAAAGGACGGGCAGGAAGGCGTCTATGTGAGGAACAAGGACGGCGACACCTATTTCAAACCGATCAAGGTCAAAATCACCGACGGCGAACAGTCTGTGATCTACGAGTCCATCTACGTCAACGATAAGTACGAGCAGGTGGAGACAGTAAGAGTGTATCAGGAAGTCCTGCGTCATCCGCAGGAAGCCCTGGAAGAAGATATGGCGAAAGAATAGCAGGAAATTTCAGGAGGCAAATCAGGAGGCAAATATGGAAGATATCAAGAAAAATATCGAAGGAGTCCGTGCGAAGATCTCTGAAGCGGCTGCAGCAGCCGGCAGAGACGGCGATGAGGTGATCCTCGTAGCCGTCAGCAAGACGAGAGATCCGGAGGAGATCAATACAGCAATCGACGCAGGGATCACGGATATCGGCGAGAACAAAGTCCAGGAGATCATGGACAAGTTCGAAGATATCAAACCTGTCAGATGGCACATGATCGGACATCTTCAGACCAATAAAGTCAAATACATCATCGACAAAGTCGATATGATCCATTCCGTTGATTCGATCAAACTGGCCAAGGAGATCAACAAACGAGCAAAAGCAAAAGATCTCGTGATGGACATCCTCGTGCAGATCAATCCGGCCGAGGAAGAGAGCAAATTCGGCGTGACCATCGACGGTGCCGGAGATCTGGTCAGAGAGATTCTGGACACTTGCGAGAACATCCGGATCAGAGGACTTATGAGCGTTGCACCGATCGCGGAGGACCCGCGTGATGTGAAGCCGTACTTTGACGGCGTGAAGGCCAAGTACGACGAGCTGGCGCAGATTGATGATCCGAAGCTGGATTTCAAGTACCTGTCCATGGGCATGTCTCATGATTTTGCAGTAGCGATAGAGGCAGGATCCAATTTAGTAAGAGTAGGAAGCGCGATTTTCGGAGAAAGAGATTACGAAAAGTACAGAAAGGAGCAGGAGGCAAAGAAAAATGGGAGTATTCAATAAGTTCAGAGATCTGATCGGAATCGACGATGAAGATTACGATGAAGAGGATTACGAAGAAGAGTATAAGCCGTCATACAAGGAGAGGACCCCGGCGGCACCTAGAAAGCCGGCGGCACCTTCCCCAAGATACGATACAACGAATATAGTACCTATGCAGAACAAAACAGTGAAATCAATTACAAACGCATTCAAGCTGGTGGTTATCGAGCCATCCGGTTTCGATGAATGCTCAAGACTGGTGGACAACCTCAAAAGCAGGAAGCCTGTCATCGTGAATCTTGAGAAACTTGATTCAGACACAGCAAGAAAGATCTTTGACTTCCTGGGAGGCGCAACTTACGCCCTCAACGGAAATGTCCAGAAGGTAGCAAACAACATCTTCATCTTCGCACCGGAGAACGTGGCGATCTTCGCCGATGGCGAGAACAAACCGTACAGCTTCTCAGGATCCGAAGAGAACCCCTGGAAATAATGGAGCAGTGATCGATGATCAAACCAATTGACATACAGGAAAAAGTCTTTACAAAGGCAGTCCGGGGCTATAAGGAAGAAGAGGTCAACGCGTTTCTGGACGAGATCACTGTGGATCTCGACCGTCTGCTGAACGAACTGCGTGAGACGAAGGAAGAAAACAGCAGGCTCGTAGAGGAGCTGGAACGCCACAGAGCAACAGAGGGCAGAGTCGTGGAGACCCTGCGGGCAGCCAAATCCCTCATGACCGACATCTCTGCCAGCGCAGAAAAGCGTGCAGCCATTTTGCTGAAGAACGCGGAGCTGGATGCGGAGCTGATGAAAAAGAACGCCCGCGAGGAATCAGAAGCCCTCGCCAAGGAAACGCAGAATCTGAAAGCCAGATACACTGAGTTCAGAAACCGCTACAGGAGAATGCTGGAAATGGAACTGCAGAGATTCGAATCCAGCAGAGGTGCAGAGGTTTCGGCCAGCAGCATTGTGGATTTCGAAGACCTGCCGGTAGCCAAGGATGAGGAACCGCTGGAAACAGTCGTTACACAGGATACGATCCACACAGGAAAACTCTAAGCGAGGCGCTGAAGCAATTATGATTTATGTATTGGTCATACTTGGTGTCATCGCTCTTGACAGGGTCGTGAAGCTGTGGCTTTTGAGCGGATACAATGTCGGAGATTCGACAGCCGTGCTCGGCGACTTTTTTCACATTACCTATGTGCAGAACCGGGGCGTTGCGTTCAGCATGCTTACAGGTCATGAAGGAATCATCCTGGCAGTGACAGCAGTTTTGCTGTGCGGGGGACTGGTGTTTCTCCTGCTGTCTCGCAAGATGTTTTCACCGGTATTCACTATGGGTCTGGCGCTCGTTTGCGGAGGCGGTATCGGCAATATAATCGACAGGATCTATTATGGATTCGTTGTGGACCTGTTTGATTTCGGTTGGTTTCCGGTGTTCAACGTCGCGGATATCTGTATCTGCGTCGGATGCGGACTCATGTTTCTGTATGTGATCCTGTCCATAAAGGAGCCGGCATGAGAAGAGAAGAAATCAATATTACAGAAGAAACCCAAGGAACCAGGCTCGACCTGGTTCTTTCTGCAGGACTGGAAGATTATTCGAGAAGCTTCATACAGAAACTGTTCGAGAAGGGCGGGGTCTCTGTCAACGGCAAGCCCTGCACATCCAAGAAATACAAATGCGCCGCAGGCGATCTGGTGGAGATCGTCATCCCAGAGCCGGAGCGTCTCGAGGCCGCAGCAGAAGACATTCCGATCGATATCGTATATGAGGATGAGCATCTGCTGGTCGTGGATAAACCGGCCGGCATGGTCGTGCACCCGGCGCAGGGCAATTACAGCGGGACGCTCGTGAACGCCCTGATGTATCACTGCGGTGATCAGCTTTCCTCCATCAACGGCGTCATCCGGCCCGGCATCGTGCACAGGATCGATAAGGACACGAGCGGCCTGCTGGTAGTTGCCAAGACAGACCGGGCCCACGCAGGGCTGGCCGCACAGCTGGAGGAACATTCGATCAACCGGATCTACAAGGCGATCGTCCTCGACAATATCAAGGAGGACGAAGGCACAGTCGACGCCGCCATCGGCAGGGACCCGAAGAACAGGCTCAGAAACGCTGTCCTTAAGGAAGGCATGTCAGGATACGAAAGCGCCAGACGGGCGGTGACCCACTATAAAGTTCTGCAGCGATTCGGCAGGTATACACTGGTTGAAGCGAAACTGGAAACGGGAAGAACGCATCAGATCCGCGTGCATATGGCTTACATCAGGCATCCGCTTTTGGGCGATGAGCTTTACGGGCCGGCGAAGAACAAAGCAGGAGCCAAACGCCAGATGCTCCATGCACAGGTATTGGGGTTCGTTCATCCTGTTACCGGAACCTATATGGAATTTGAAAGCCCTCTCCCGGAGGACTTCACGAAAGTCTTACATAAAATAAGTGAGACATGAAGGAGGAACCGCGAATCAACAGAATTCAGTCTTTATCGCACGCATGGGCGTCGTCGTGACATGCATTCTTGATATACTGGAGACATCCGTCACAAACATATCCGTGTTTGAATGAAAATGTCTCATAGGTGCAGCCACAAATGCTACATTTATTGTCCATGATCAGTTTCTCCTTTCATGAATGATAATGCAGATGATCGGGCAGCCCGCAGAACCGCTCCATGTCTCACAACAGCAAAGTATCGCGAATTGTGAGAATAATCAACCAAATAATACAATAAATGTAAAAAATGACAAAAATATTGTAATTTTCCGACATGAAGGCATATAAAGAAGCCGCACATCACATAAGGAAGGAACGGAGATGTACATCACATTCACACTGAAAAAAACAGACAAAGGAATCATCCGCGGGTATCATTGGCCTCTGCAGGGGGCGAGAAGAGTCGCGTGCATCGTGCACGGGATCGGTGAATACGGCGGAAGGTACGACAGGGTCGCAAGCAGCTTCCTGAAGAGAGGGATCGCGTCGATCGCCATCGATCTCCGAGGTCACGGCGAGTCGCGGGATCCGAAGGGTCACTGCGCGCCGCGGGAGGCCGTGCTCGAAGATATCAGCGATCTGCTTCTCTACGCCAGAAAGCAGTATCCGGACAGTGAGATCACCCTCTACGGCCATAGTATGGGCGGCAACCTCGTTCTCGACTACAGAAGCAGAGGCGCCTTCAATGATATGCCGGTCAAGTATCTGATCACAGCGCCCTGGGTCCGTCTGGTCAAGCCGATCACAGGCCCGCTGTACGCCATCGCGAAGTTCATGAGCGGGATCACGCCTTCCATCGCCATCGGCAGCAATGTGGATGAAGCGCTTCTGGGCAACCCGGCTTCCGTCAAGCCCTATCACGACAACCCCATGGTTCACAACCGCATCTCATTCCTCTGCGCAGTCGAGTGCTTCGACATCGGCAAGGCGCTGGAAAACGGCACGCTGGAAGATAACGGCAAGGCCGCGCAGATCCCGACCATGCTCATGCACGGCACGGATGACGGCATCTGCAGCATCGAAGGCACCCGGAAAGTCTATCACAACCTCAAGCGCAAAGGCTGCAATGTCCAGATGATCGAATGGCCGGGCTTCCTCCATGAGATACACAACGGAAACGCCGTCTCCCGGGGAGACGAGGTCATAGACAGCATGATCCAGTATATACTTGGATAACAGAAAAAAACAGATAATTACTCAGGCAAGGCAGGATCCTCATAGAGGGTCCTGTTGTGCGTGAATATCACAAATCCGGGCTTTGCGCCCGCCGGCTTCTTCACGTATCTGACTTTGGTGTAGTCTACGGGGACATTGGCGGAGTTTCTGCCTTTGCTGTGGTAGGCGGCAATCTGCGCCGCGCAGCGAAGGTCCTCCTCGGAAGGCGCAGCGCCTTCGGTCAGGAGAATCACGTGGGAGCCCGGAATGTCCTTGGTGTGGAGCCAGATGTCTGTTGAAGAGGCTCGTTTGAATGTCAGAAAGTCGTTTTCTTTGTTGTTCCTGCCGACGAGAACCGTGGCTCCGGACGGCAGTGTATAGGTGTGGGGCTTTGGTTTGGCCTTACCGGGCCGTGCTCCCTTGGCGCGGCTTTTTCTCTGACGCAGGTAGCCGCCTTCGGTCAGTTCGCTTCGCAGAAGGTCGACTTCCTCCACGGAAGCCGCTCGTTCGGCATAGGAATAGACAGATTCCAGATACTCGATTTCGGCCATAGTCTCCTCGAGCTGGATCTGTTTTTCTTTGAGGGCAGTCTTGCTTTTGCCATATTTCTTGTAGTAGTTCTGCGCGTTGCGGGCAGGGGAGTACTTCGGATCGAGCGGGATCTCGACCGTGCTCCCGTCGTAGTAGCTCGTAACGGTGACGCTGCGTGCTCCCGGCTGTACCAGATGCAGGTTGGCGTTCAGCAGTTCGCCGCGCAGTCTGTATTTGTCTGCGTCCATGGCTTTCACCATGTCTTCGTTTAGGCGCTGCACCTTGAGACGGAGCTTATCCAGCTGCGCCTTGATGTGGCGCTGCAGATCGCCCGATTTCTGTTTGATCGTATTGGAAGATTCCCGGTTCACGAAATAGAATTCCGCAGCCCGGCTGACGCTGTCGAACGGGACCGACTCGTAGGAACTGTCTGATTCGTATGCCGCCAGCGGAGCAACGTGGAAGTCTACGGGAGCACCGTTTTTCGTATAGACCCGGGGGGATACGCCGGTACCGTCCGGTGCGCATACTGCAGTGCGCAGATCATCAAGGAAGGCGTATGGAGATGGAGCGGATGCAATGGACAGAGCCAGTCCGGGGCTGATCCCCTGGATGCCCGCCAGGATATTCCGTTCCGGCTGCAGCTGACCGTCCATGAGTCCGGCCACGTCTTCCTCCGTCGCTTCCGTGAAGGGCAGCTTTTCCTGGAGGGGCGGGTACTCGTAGAGCTTTCCCGGCAGGATCTGGCGCGCCCGGTTCACATCGATGCCCACGTGTTTGATGCTTTCGATGATCTTGCCGGTGCTGAGATCCACCAGTATCACGTTGGAATGCTTGCCCATGATCTCACAGATGAGCCGTTTGTTCACGTTGAATCCCAACTCATCCACCGTCTCCAGGTCGATCTCGATGATGCGGTCGCAGCCGCACTGGGCGATATTCTGGATGCGCGCCGCGCCCAGGTGCTTGCGGAGCACCATG
Organism: uncultured Eubacteriales bacterium; assembly: GCA_902786815.1. GTDB lineage: Bacteria > Bacillota > Clostridia > Peptostreptococcales > Anaerovoracaceae > Lentihominibacter. The sequence continues at coordinate 6,993 of CADADV010000011.1, read as the reverse complement.
CAGAAGAGAGGCGGCTGCACCGGGTTTTCGGGATTGTTCTCAGTCAGATAGACGGCGGAGTGGTTTCCGGACGCGGAAATAAACAGCTTCCTCCTGCCCCGGGCAGTATGCACGGACAGAAGCAGCTGATCCGGCTGGGGCTGGTATATCTTTTCGATTTTGCCCAGGGTCAGTTCCCGTTTCAGTTCCTGCGTCATAGCGCAGGTCACAACACCATCATATGACATTTTGACGTAACGCTCCTTTTGATTTACAATACCAATAGTATCATAAATTATAAAGAAACAGGAGAAAATTGTATGATCAAAAGCATGACCGGTTTCGGCAGAGGCGAGTTTTCCGATGGGAAGAGAAACGTCATCGCTGAAATCAAAACCGTAAACCACAGGTACGCGGACATTACCGTCAAGATGCCGAAGCGGTACTCGTTCGCAGAGGAGAAAATCAAAGGCATCATCAAGAAGCAGGTTAAGCGCGGGAAGGCGGATGTTTCCATCATCGTCGAGAATCTGACAGAGGGGGACATCACCGTCAATCTGAACACGCCGGTGGCGGACCAGTACATCGCCAGACTTCGTGAACTGAAGGAGAATTACGGTCTAGGAGGAGACATCGACATCAGTCTCGTGTCGTCCATGCCGGACGTCCTGAAAGCGGTCCCTGATGTGGCGGACGAAGAGGAAGTCGCAGCCGTCATATGCAGCGCGGTGGAACTTGCAGCCGCCAATCTGGACGAGATGCGGACCATCGAAGGAGGCAAACTGGCAGAGGATCTGCTGGTGCGCGGAGAGACCATCAAGGATATCGTGAAGAGGATCAGCGAACGCGCTCCGAAGGTCGCCTCCGAGTACAAAGACAAGATGTATGGCCGCATCCAGGAACTGCTGGAGGACAAAGTGGATGTTCCCGAGGAGAGGATCCTTGTGGAAGCAGCCATCTTTGCCGACAAGGCCAGTATCACAGAAGAACTGGTACGTCTGGACAGCCATATGGATCAGCTGCGTACGTTCCTGACAGAAGGCAGCGGGGCCATCGGCAAGAAACTGGATTTCCTGGTCCAGGAGATGAACCGGGAGACCAACACCATTGGGTCCAAAGCCAACGATCTGGAAATCACATCTCTGATGCTGGAGGCCAAGAGCGAGATCGAGAAGATCCGGGAGCAGGTGCAGAATATCGAATAGGCACACAAAGGTTGATATTTCAATGTGTGTTGTGTTATAATTCTTATTCGACTGGAGAATGATCGATGGCAAAGGGAAAATTGTTTGTGATTTCCGGCCCGTCAGGGGTCGGCAAGGGAACAATCTGCAAGAGGGTCCTGGACGCGGACAGCAATATGCGGTTTTCGGTGTCCATGACGACGCGGGTGCCCCGCGAAGGGGAGGTCGAAGGAGTCGACTATTTCTTCGTGGGCAAAGACGAGTTTGAGGAGCTTTTGCGTGAGGGGCAGCTGCTGGAGTATAATCAGTTTGTGGAGAACTACTACGGCACGCCGCGCAGAGCTGTGATGAACTGGCTCGATGAGGGGCATGATGTGCTGCTGGAGATCGACTACCACGGCGCGTTCCAGGTGCGTGATGCCTATCCTGCCGCGATACTGATTTTCATCGCGCCGCCTTCGATCGAAGCGCTCAGGGAACGGATCCTGAACCGGGGAACCGAAACAGAAGAGGTTTTGGAGCGCAGGCTCACGCAGGCTATGGACGATATGTCCCACGCGGATGATTACGATTATCTGGTCGTCAATGACGATATCAAAACAGCTGTATGGCAAGTGCAGCAGATCATGAGGATAGAAAAGGGTAAGGAGGACTGAACATGTTATATCCATCAGTTAACGAAATCAGAACAAAGGCGGACAGCCGTTATACACTGGTGATTCTGGCGGCGAAGAGAGCCAGAGAGGTCATCGACGGTATTCCGAAACTGACTGAAGAAGATGTCAGCAAGCCGGTTTCGATTGCTGCCAATGAGATCGCGGAAGATCTGATCACATACAGAGAAGGCTAAGCAATCGTTTTTGCGGAAAGACAGACGGATCCCGGGGGACATGGTTTCCCCGGGTTTTTGTTTGCGCAGGCGACTGAGAGTTTTTTACGGGCAGTGACTTCAGTATATTGGATAAAATCGTCCGGCGCTGAAAACAGCGGTTTCAAGTCAGAATCATGGATTATGGAGGCATTCTTATGAGTTTTGAAGCAATCACAGTAAAAAAACAGCATGCGACCATTGCTGTACCACTTGATACGATTCTTTATATGGAAAAACACAGCCGCCAAATTACGATATATGTCACGGATGGGAAAGATATATGCTTTTATGGCAAGTATGATTCGGTGATGCCGATGCTCGATGAACGGTTTGCTCATCCACATAAGAGCTATGTCATCAACATGCAGCACATTTACAGACTTGGAAGGCAGGAAGCGGTCATGGTTAGCGGACATAAAATCGAAATGGGTGGAAGGTCTTTTGGAAGACTTAAAAGGGCGTATGATGAATACATAAGAGAGAACATTAGAAACAGGCTTGGGACCTGACCGGAAAGCAGGCAAGGCGTCGGATGATTTTGCATTGGATTTTGCATTGTTATATGAAAACTTGCTTGAAAAATCCTTGCAATGAAGCGGTTTTTATAGTATGCTTAACGTCGGTGTCGTCCGCGAACGGGCGGCGCAGAAAAAATTAATTCAGCACACGTCTGGCTTGGGGAAGACGGTGCCTTAACGGCCTCGAAGGCTGTCGCGCAGGACTCGCGCATAATGCGGCGAAAGCGTGCACAAGGTTTATTCCCCGGACGCGCCTCACGTGGATGGAAGAAAAACCGAAAGGAGAAAAAAGAATGTCAGTTATTTCAATGAAACAGTTACTCGAAGCAGGTGTTCACTTCGGACATCAGACCAGAAGATGGAACCCTAAGATGGCTCCGTACATTTTCACAGAGAGAAACGGAATCTACATCATCGACCTGCAGAAAACAGTCAAAAAGATCGACGAAGCATACGCTTTCATGAAGGAAGTTGCTGAGTCCGGTAAGCCGATCCTCTTCGTAGGAACGAAGAAGCAGGCACAGGCTGCGATCGAAGATGAAGCAAAGAGATGTGACATGTTCTATGTCAACCAGAGATGGCTGGGCGGAATGCTCACAAACTACAAGACAATCTCTCAGAGAATCAAGAGAATCTACGACATCGAAGCCATGGAAGAAGACGGCACCTTCGATAAGCTGTCAAAGAAAGAAGTCCTCAAGCTCAGATTAGAGTATGAAAAGCTCAACAAGAACCTTGGCGGAATCAAGGAAATGAAGGGCATGCCTGGCGCAATCTTCGTTGTTGACCCGAAGAAAGAAAAGATCGCCGTATCCGAAGCAAAGACTCTGGGAATCCCGGTTGTTGGTATCGTTGATACAAACTGCGATCCGGACGATGTCGATTACATCATCCCGGCAAACGACGACGCGATCAGAGCAGTCAAGCTGATCTCAAGCTGCATGGCTGACGCCATCATCGAAGCGAAGCAGGGCGAAAGCTTTGACGACAGCGAACCGGCTGCAGAAGTAGAAGAGACAGTTGAAGAAGCTGAAGAAGCAAAGGCAGAAGAGGCTGATGCTGAAGAAGCAGCTGAGGAAGCGAAGGAGGAAGAATAATGGCAGTAACTGCAAAGATGGTAAAAGAACTTCGTGACATGACAGGTTCCGGTATGATGGACTGCAAGAAGGCTCTCGTAGAGGCTGACGGAGATATGGATAAGGCTGTAGAAATCCTGAAGGAAAAGGGTCTTGCAAAGGCTGAAAAGAAGGCCGGAAGAATCGCGGCTATGGGTCTTGTTAAGACTGCTTTCTCAGAAGACGGCAAGTCCGCAGCAATCGTAGAAGTCAACTCCGAGACAGACTTCGTTGCGAAGAACGATGAGTTCATCGGCTTCGTAGACGGTCTGGCTAAGCTGGCACTGGATGCAGAGAATAATGACATCGAAGCATTCAAGGCTATGCCTTATGAAGGCGCAACCGTTGGTGATGCTCTGACAGCTCTCATCGCAAAGATCGGTGAAAACATGTCAGTCAGAAGAATCGACAAGGCATCCGGAGAAGTTCTGGCTTCCTACATTCACGGCGGCGGAAACATCGGCGTTATCGTTGCTGCTGACGGAGCAGACAATGATGAGAACAAAACAGCTCTGAAGAACATCGCAATGCAGGTTGCAGCAATGAACCCGCAGTATGTCAGCAGAGATGAAATCTCAGATGACGAAATGGCCAGCATCAGAAAGATCACTCTGGAAAGCGCACTGAACGATCCGTTCACACTTCCGAAGCCGATTCTGAACGGACTCCTCGACAAGGTACACGGCGTATGGGGCGAAGAAGACACTGCGATTCTGGCAGAGAAGAGAGCAGACAAGAAGTTCAACTTCAACTATCTGCCGAACTTCCTTTCAGAAGAAGCAAAGACAAAGCTGGCTGGTCTGGCTGTCGCTGCTAAGGAAGAGATCGTTGACAACAAGATCTTCAAGGGTCTGGTTGAAGGCCGTGTCTCCAAGCAGCTGAAGGAATCCTGCCTGCTGGATCAGACTTACGTCAGAGCAGAAGACGGCAAGCAGACAGTCGCTCAGTATCTGGGAACTGTTGACAAGGATCTGAAACTGACCAAGGTCATCAGATTCGAAGTCGGCGAAGGCATCGAGAAGAAAGAAGAAGACTTTGCAGCTGAAGTAGCGGCACAGATCAAAGGTTAACTTTTCAGATGAAGAAGTAACTTTTTAGTCAATAATCATTTGGCAAACCCTTGAAAGCCCTGGGAATACTACTTTTTCAGGGCTTTTTTAATGGAGTCGCCACAGCGAGTTTCTGCGAGCTGATGGGACTCCTTATGCTTTTGCGGCCCGAGAAGCCGAGCCCTTTTAGGCGATGGCTGATCGGTCAGCCGCATGTCGTATGCTTGTCCTGACACGGCAAGTTGTCGCAAGTTACCACAGATTATCGCAACGAAAGACTTCCGACATAATCGGGGGTCTTTTGTATTGCGGAAAAAGGCAATTCAAAGGAAGAATATGGTATAATTAGGTACCAAAACAGCTGCTATTCCGAAAAGGGCAGTAATCAGTAAAGTTGCTGGGAGAGGATAACACACAGAAATCATATCAATCCATTTGTTGAGTATATGCTGCAGCTGCTAAAGAAAGCTTTGCTTGAAATAAAGGTGACAACTCAGGATGTCGGAGATAATGTCGGAGATAATGTCGGAGATAATGAAAAGCGGTTGTTAGAGCTTTTGCAGGATAATCCGAAGCTCAGTGCGGCAAAAGCAGCAGAACAGATTGGATTGTCCAGCCGGCAAGTTGAGCGTATTATCAAGGGGCTCAAGGATAGTGGAAAACTAGTCAGACATGGATCTGACCGTGGTGGATATTGGGAAGTAGTGCAGTGAGAAAATGAGAAAGAAAGGGAAACGTAATGAAAACAGCAATCGTATATTATTCGCAGCATCATGGGAACACGAAGAAGCTTCTGGATGCGATCAAAGATAAGCATGATGTGGATCTGATCAGGGTAACGGAAGCATCCGATGCGGATCTGTCAGAATATGAGATGATCGGGCTCGCGTCAGGAATATACTACGGAAGCTTTGCGAAACAGATGATAGCTTTTGCGGAAGAGAAACTCCCGGAGGGGAAAGATGTGTTCCTGATCACGACCAGCGGTGCTAATCCGTCCGATGGATTCTACAAAGCAGTTACCGACGCGGCAGAGAAAAAGGGCTGCAAAGTCATCGGCCGCTATGGGTGCTTCGGATATGACACATTCGGACCGTTCAAGCTGGTCGGAGGACTCAAGAAAGGACATCCGACAGAGGAGGAAATTGAAGGAGCCGTGGCGTTTTTTGAAGGGATTATTAATAACAACGGAGCAGAGTGAAATGACGGACTAGCACAGTAATCCGGAAGTTGACTTTTCAGATCAAAAGTTAATCCTATTGTGTATGAAAGCCTTGGGAACAACTCGTTCCTGAGGCTTTTGCTTGCCTTTGATCCATCATGCTAATTATAAAAAATCCTTTTCATCGCCTCAGGCATGGACCGGAACATCATCGTAACGATCGTCTCCGCAGGCGTGATGTTATCGCCAAGTAGCCATTCCCGGGTCATGCCTGCGGTGCCGTAGCAGTAGAGGCGGATGCTGTAGGCGGTCTGCGTATCCAGTGTGTCCGTTCCAAGCACTGCCTTTGCTTCCTGCGTGTAGCGCTTCACAAAATACTCCACCATGTATTGCCACAAAGGATTTTTTAGAACTCGCAAAAGCAAGATGTTCAGAACGTTTTTTTGACAGCAGGCCCATCGAGCAGGAAAAGCTTGATCGGATTCTGGAAGCCGGACGCGTTGTACCGACAGCCTGCAATTACCAGCCGTAGAAGTTTTATTTTAACGCGCCGCTGATGATCCTGGTGTGCTACGACCTCAGACAGGTTTGGACGAACCCGGCCGACCCGCTGGCCCTGTCCTATGAGAAACTGGTGCCGATCCTGGAGATGATCAATCGTTACCTTCCGGAGATGGAATACATATACGCTGTGAATTCGGCGAAGATCTTCAGTCAGTGCAATCCGATGATCGTTGGAACCGGCGGGCTTACGCTTTTCCCGGGAACGCCGCTTCTGGAGGAAGCGCAGCGTAGTGAGTTCACGCCGCTCTCGGAGAAGGAGATGCTGATCGAACTGAAAGCCTTTGTTGAGAACCTGACATGTGATTGCGGCTTTATCACGCATCACACGATTTCAGGAAAGAACCTGACCGGTCCGGATTTCCTGCAGAGAAAAGACACAATCCTTACAGCGCTTGATGATGAAATCAGGCGTGGCAACATGGATATTATGACCGCTATCCGAAGAGGGAAGCATGGCTGACAGTTTTCATGACGGATGCTATGATCCAAAAAAGACCTCGCCAGACCAACTGTATCCCTTATTATATAAAACAAGTGCAGCTGCAGAGATT
>CADADV010000010.1 GCA_902786815.1 uncultured Eubacteriales bacterium | reverse complement strand
TCAGGTATGCAGGCTTGCCGAGGCGACCGGCATCGAGAACATCACCAATTTCTGCCCCGGCATCGACATCGCCAGCCTGCGGCATGAAGAACTGCCCGTACGGCTGTATATGAGCTGAACTAGGAGACAACAATGAGGAAACCTGTAAGGATCGGCGTGGGCGGGCCCGTCGGATCGGGAAAGACCGCGCTGATCGAGAAACTTTGCAAGGCGCTGCGGGACGAATACGAGATCGCAGTTGTGACAAATGATATCTTCACGCTGGAGGACGCGCTGATACTGACGCGCGCCGAGGCGCTGCCCGCCGAGCGGATCATCGGCGTGGAGACCGGCGGCTGTCCGCACACCGCGGTACGCGAGGACATCTCCATGAATCTGGACGCAGTCGACGAGCTGACGTCGCGTTTCGATAACCTGGATCTGCTCTTCATCGAGAGCGGCGGCGATAATCTGGCCGCCACCTTCAGCCCCGAACTCGTCGACGGACTGATCTTCGTCATCGATGTGGGCGAGGGGGAAAAGATCCCGCGCAAAGGCGGCCCCGGCATCACGAAGTCCGATCTGCTGGTGATCAACAAGATCGACATCGCCGAGTACGTCCATGCAAGCCTGGAGGTCATGGACCGGGACACGAAAAAACAGCGGGGCGACAAGCCCTACGTGTTCACGGATCTGTACCGGGGAATCGGACTGGATGAAGTCATCCGGTGGATCAGGGAAGATATGCTGTTTGAAGACATGCAGTGATTCATTATGCTCACAGGCATTGTTTATTGTATTATGTGGATAGAGGATTAAAGAAGGAGGCAAAATAATGGCGAAATTAGCATGGTGTCCTTGTCAGGATGAAACGTGTCCGTTCAATCCGGCCAATCACGATCAGGGATGTAATCTCTGTGTGGAGGATTCACTGAAATGCGGGGAAATCCCAAAGTGCTTTTTCCTGAAAGTAACCGACAGTATCAAAGGGTTTGAGGACTGGAGCTTTGAACACTTCGCGAAGTTGACGCTCGGACAGGAATAGACAGGAAAAACATAATAAAAAACGGGTTGCTGCATCTGACTATACATCACTAAGTGCAGCAACCTCTTTTATTGTCTTTATGGCGGTTTCAGAGCAGATCGAATTCCCGCAGCCTGCGGTACAGTGTGGATTCGCTGATCCCCAGAATCCCGGCGGCGGTCCGCTTGCCTTCCAGCGTTGAACCTGTTTCCGCTAAAGTCTTCTGCAGAATGGCCTTTTCTGCTGCTCTTAGCTGCGCTTTCAGGGAGCGATCTTCTCCTTCAGGGGAGGAAAGCGTAATTGTTCCTTTTGGATTTACATTTTCAATGATACGTTTAGGCAAATCTTCAGGCGTAATGTAGTCTGCTGTCGTTATGTTCACGCAGTACTCGATCGTGTTCTCCAATTCACGCACATTTCCCGGCCAATTATACTTCTTCAGGATATCGACCGCATTCTGCGAGAACCCGGATACATTTTTTCCGAGAATGCCGTTGAATTTGCGAAGCAGGTTGTTCAGGAGGACTTCCAGATCCCCGTCGCGTTCCCGCAAAGGAGGAATATCAAGAGAAAGAACATTGAGTCTGAAATAGAGGTCCTCACGAAACTCATTGTTTTCAATCATGCTTTCCAGCGATTTATTAGTTGCCGCAATGATGCGGACATCGACAGGAATAGGCTTTGTGCTGCCGATACGTTCTACAGTACGATACTGCAGAAAATGAAGCAGTTTTACCTGAAGATGGAACGGCATATCTCCGATTTCATCCAGAAAGAGAGTACCATGGTTCGCCAGTTCAAATTTACCGATTTTTCCTGATGTGCTGGCGCCTGTAAAGGAACCTTTTTCATATCCGAACAGTTCGCTTTCCAGCAATGTTTCAGGAATCGCACCGCAGTTGATCGATACGAAAGGCGCTTCACTGCGCGAGCTGTTATTGTGAATTGCCCGTGCGAACAGCTCCTTGCCTGTACCGCTTTCCCCGGTAATCAGGACAGTGCTGTTGCTGTTTGAAATCTGGCTTGCGAATTTTTTTGCTTCCAGAATAGATTCACTGTGTCCAAAAATATCAGAAAAGAAGATTCGGTTATCATTGTATTCACTCGAAGGGAACAATCCGGCACGCAAGGAGTCGAAGAACAGATACATCGTTCCAAGGTGGGCAATCGGCACTGATGTAATCAGGAAGTGCTTTGTTCCTGAAGGAAGCGGAAGCATGTATTCGTAACTTGAAAACATGTCTTGCGGATTGAGCAAAGAAAACCGATCATCGTTCGGGAATACCTCCGTCAGCTTTGATCCGATGATTTCTGTTCGATGTTTTTCCAGAAGCAGCTCGCTTGAGAAGTTGCAGTAGAAGATTTTTCCATCTGTTCCGCTGGCAATCAACCCCTCCGGCATGGATTCCAAAAGCATTGAGAGTTTGGTGCTGCTTTGGTTCTCAACTAGTTTTCCGGAAATAAGCATGGACATTTCTCTGAGAAAGTTCAGATAAATATTAGCACGCGCAACCATCTTTTCCTGCTGTTCAGTTGTAAAAGCGACAAGTCCGATCAGACCGGCGACCTCACTGCCGACAAGGATGGGACAGCAAATCTCGGCGAGTTCATTTTCCTCCGGCCGATAAATGGGGTCATTCGGAGCATCAAGACAGATATAGTCTATGCCGCTTCGCAGCACTTTTCCATAGATCAAAGGCGAGTCCAGATCCCCTCCTTCTTCATAGGCGCCGATTTTCCTGCGGAAGCGACCGGTACCACTTACAATCTGCAGATTATGATCGACGATTTCCGTTTCCATTTCCAGAATTGCAGCAATCGCATCGGCGACTTGACCAACGGTATCCTTAATTAGTGTCAGCTCATACATACTTCGGTATCCTCCTCCGGCAGAAATGAATTGTGTTGAATAAAGTATAGCATGAATTGTCAGTATAGACAATTCACGTGTCAGATATGAAAAAAATTAGGCGGCATACATTTCGAAAACAGAAATGATCATGAAAGCAGGTGACAGAGGAAAGCTATGAAAACCCTTTAGAAACAGCATTTCACGCCGTGCCGGCGGAAGAAGAAGCAGTTTTGCAGCGGCTGCGATCAGAATGGCACACTAATTGCTATATTAAACTGGTGAAGATTGAAAACATGATTTGAAAGGAGTTACATGTATGCATCAAGCTGACATGATTATTTTTGGAAATGCTATTTTCGACGGTATTTCAGAAGAACCCTATCAGGGTTTTGTTGTTATCAATGGCAACAGGATCGCAGAAGTGAATCGCGGTTTTCCTAAGAGGGATGCTTTTGGAATGGATACACTCTGGATCGATGCGGGTGATCGACTGGTCAGCGCAGGCTTCATCGACAGCCACGTTCATATGCTTATGGCGGGATTGTTTGAGAAGTATGCGAACCTGCTGGATGCTCGGAGTGAAGAAGAAACCGTGCAAATTGTTCAGAAGAGGACGGAAGAACTTGGCGAAACGGAAGGGTGGATCTACGGTTTTTCCTGGTATCACTATTTCTGGGAGAAAAAAGATCTTCCAACGAAGAAAAGCCTTGATTCCGTGTTCCCCGACAGACCTGTTTTCCTGTTGAATTGGGAAGCACACGGATGCTGGGTCAATTCTAAAGCGCTGGAGCTGTGCGGAATCACGAAAGACACCCCGGATCCGGATGGAGGGCGCATTGAACGAGATGAGAATGGAGAACCCACAGGAATCCTGCATGAGTCGGCGATGGGTCTCGTGACCATTCAGGCAATGGAATTTTCGAAAGAACGGGAAAAAGATATCCTCCGGATATTCTCCAGGTATGCCAATTCATATGGGGTAACAGCTATTACGGACGTGCAGCCTTTTTTCCACGGGAATATGGGTCATGTAGATGTATATAACGAAATGACTGAATCAGGAGAGCTGACCGTACGTGTTACTGTCGCGCCGGATCTTTTGGGGGATCTGGACGAAGTACTTGAGCTTGACCGCAAATATCGATCCGAGAAGATCCATGTAGATATGGTAAAGCAATTTGTGGATGGTGTCCCATCGGCATACACCGGCCTGCTTTTGGAAGATTATGCTGACGATCCGGGCAACAAAGGCAGAATACTTTACGATTTGGACGCTATAGGTAAAAAAATCGGCGAGGCACACCGCAGAGGGCTTTCCGTAAAGCTCCATTCCTGTGGTGACGGTTCCTTCCGAAAAGCTTTTGAATGGTATCGCGATGCAATCAAAACTTACGGCATGAACGAGTGCAGACACTGCATTGAACACTGCGAACTGGCAGCGCCGGAAGATGTGGCACAGTTGGGGAAATACCACATCATTCCAAGCATTCAGCCGGATGCGATCGCTACTACAGAAACCTTTGATGACGATCCATACAGAGTCAGACTGGGAGAAGAAAGGGCTGCCAAAACATGGCCTTTCCGGGATCTTCTGACTTCAGCGGGCGTCGTCTCATACGGAACAGACTGTCCGGTCATGGGAATGAATCCGTTCCCCCAGATCTGCAGAGCAGTGACGAGGCTGCATGACGACGGGCTGCCGGAAGGCGGCTGGAATCCAACGCAAAAGCTTACTGTCAGAGAAGGCCTGATCGGATACACGTACGGCTCTGCTTATTCGATGCACAGAGAAGGTGATCTGGGGACACTGGAAACAGGCAAATTGGCAGATGTCGTGATTATGTCGAAGAACATTCTGGCAATGCCGCCGGAAGAAGTAAAAGATGTCACCGTTGATTACACGATCATGGATGGAAAGATCGTTTATCAAAAATATTAATGTAGTCAACTTATGAACTGTATTTGCAAAAAAGAAAGGAGATATGTATGACTAACAAACCGTTCATTCATCCGTATATTCCAAATTCTGTTCCCGAAGTAAGAAAGGAAATGATGGATTTCGTTGGAATCAAAGATACGGAGGAAATCTACGCTTGGATTCCCGAGAAGTTGAGATTTCGCAGAAGGCTGGATCTGCCTGAACCAATCAGATCGGAGGCAGAGATGAGAAGCCATCTGGAAAAGATTCTCAACAAGAATGTTACGTGCAAGGAATACCTTAGTTTCTTAGGCGGCGGATGCTGGCAGCATTACGTTCCGGCTGTCGTAGATGAAGTAGTGAACAGAGCGGAATTCGTCACAGCATACTGTGGAGGCACGTATTCTGACTTTGGTAAGTTCCAGGCCAGATTCGAATTCTATTCTATGATGGGTGAGATGCTTGGTGTTGAAGCGGTCAGTGAGCCTATTTATGATTGGGCGACTGCAGCCGGTTTTTCGCTTAGAATGGCGTCAAGGGTCACCGGCAGAAATGAAGTACTTATTCCTGCACAGATGTCACCTGACAGACTGGCCGTCATTAAAACGCAGTGTCAGCCGGAAGAAATGTCAAACAGTGTCCATGTGATCCCTGTAGCTTATGACGAGAAGACAGGCAGAATGGATATGGATGATCTGAAAAGCAAATTGAGTGAGAAGACAGCAGGCGTTTACTTCGAGGTTCCGGGGTACTTCGGCGTCATCGAAGACGATCCTGCAGCGATTTGCGCGGCGGCGCATGAAGCCGGTGCGGTCGCTGTCGTCGGCGTCGATCCTATTTCATTGGGCGTTCTGGAAGCTCCGGGAAACTATGGTGCAGACATCATCTGCGGCGATCTGCAGTCACTGGGCGTACACATGTACTGCGGCGGCGGACAGTCCGGATTCATCGCTATGAAAGATGAAGAAAGATTCGTAGGCGAATGTCCGCTGGCATTCTACACATTGGTAGAAACTGTCGACGGCCAGTTCGGATATGCAGAGATGCTTCCTGAAAGAACCTCCTATGAGGCAAGGGATAAGGGCAAAGACTGGGTAGGCACAGCTTCCGGTCTCTGGACGATCGCAGCTGCCGTATACATGTCACTGATGGGACCGCAAGGCATGCAGGAGATTGGTGAAACGATGGTTCAGAATGCGAACTATGCGAAGAAATTGCTTGATGAAGTGCCGGGCGTCGAAACGAAGTTCGACAGCACGTTCAAGGAGTTCGTTGTGAATTTTGACAAGACTGGGAAAACCGTTGAGGAAATCAACAAAGCGCTGACTGCCAAGAAGATCTACGGCGGTATCGATTTGAGCAAGCAGTACCCTGAACTTGGACAGAGCGCTCTGTACTGCTTCACTGAAGTAATCACAGTGGATGATGTTAAAACCCTTGTTGATGCATTAAAGGAGGTATGTTAGGATGAGTGACGTTAAACTTAGAAGATACCACGCAGCGAAATGGGACGAGCCTTTCATCATGGAACAGGGCGTTCCGGGAACAAGAGGATTGCTGCCGCCACTCTCACCGAGTGAAGTAACCGACGCAGTAGGCAACGCTGATTCACTGATTCCGGCAGGAATCAGGAGAAAAACCGCGCCGAAGCTTCCTGAACTGGATCAGTACCATGTGCTCCAGCACTGGCTCAGACTTTCACAAGAGACTATGGGTATGGATTTGGCGTCAGACATAGGCGAGGGAACCTGCACTATGAAGTATAGCCCTAAGCTTCATGATCAGATGGCAAATCACACGAAACTAGCAGACGTTCACCCGAACCAACCGGTTGAAGACATCCAGGGCATCCTGGAGATTATATACAATCTGGAACAGTACCTGAAGGAAGTATCCGGGATGTACAAAATCTCATTCCAGCCAGGCGGTGGTTCGCACGCGACATATACAAATGCCTGTACTATCAGAGAATATCACCGGGCACATGGAAATCTGGATAAGAAGGACATCGTCATTACGACAATCTTCTCACACCCCTGTGATGGCGCTACGCCGGCAACGGCCGGATTCCAGGTGGCGACGCTGATGCCAGACGAAAGCGGCTATCCTGACCTGAACGCTCTGAAGGCACTGGTTGAGGAATACGGTGAGCGAATCGCAGGAATCATGTTCACGAACCCTGAGGATACAGGTATTTATAACCCGGATGTTGCAGAATACGTTGAACTGATCCACAGTGTCGGGGGACTTTGCTTCTACGATCAGGCGAATGCGAATGGTATTCTGGGCATCGCCAGAGCATTCGACGCGGGATTTGACGCATGCCATTTCAATTTGCACAAAACATTCTCGGCACCGCACGGTTGCGAGGGACCGGCTTCAGGAGCATACTGCGTAAGGGAAGAACTTGCTGACTTTATTCCTACGCCAACCGTCGAGAAAGGAGAAAGCGGCTATTATCTGGACTACAACAGACCTAAGTCACTGGGCAAGGTAAGAAGTTACATTGGAAATCCGGAGTGCATGCTTAAGGCGTATGCCTGGATCCGAACGATGGGTCCGGACGGGTTGAAACTGACGGCAGAGACTTCTGTACTCAACAACAATTATCTGGACAAGCTGCTCCAGCAGATTAAAGGTGTAACCAGACCGTACGCTGACGGATTCAGATTCGAGCAGGTCAGGTATTCTATGGATGAACTGACACAAGCGACCGGAGTAGGAACAGATGATATCAGGTCAAGACTGGTTGACTTCGGCGTTCAGAGCTATTGGATGAGTCATCACCCATGGATCGTTCCGGAGCCATTCACACCGGAGCCATGCGAAACATATTCGAAGGAGGATCTGGACTACTGGGCAGCAGCTATGAAGCAGGCCATCGAAGAGGCCTGGGAAGATCCGGAATTCACGCTGGGAGCACCATATGCGCAGCCAATCGGCAAGATGACAGACACCAGCATTGTTGATGACGAAAGCAAATGGGCATCCACATGGCAGGCTTACAAACGCAAGAATAATAAATAGGAGTTTTAGGTGAAACAGCTTGGATTGATTGTAAATCCCATGGCGGGCATAGGCGGAAGAGTCGGACTTAAAGGAAGCGACGGGGAAGAGATTCGCATGCTTGCATTCTCGCTTGGGGCTGTTCAGGAAGCTCCCGGCAAGGTTGTTCGCTCACTGAAGCGTATGAAAGAATGCGGTCATGAAGTCCATATCATAACGTGTCCCGGGAGCATGGGAGAAGAGGAAGCCCGGGAAGCCGGATATGATCCGGAAATCATTGAAGGGATCTCCACAGACAGAACCAGTGCTGAGGACACGAAAAAGGCCGCGCAGGTCTTGATGGAGCGAGGTGTAGATCTGCTGATGTTTGCAGGCGGCGATGGCACTGCGAGAGATGTCTGCAGTGTCATCGGCACTGACCTACCGGTTCTCGGAATACCTGCGGGAGTCAAAATCCACTCAGGTGTATATGGTTCTTCCCCTATTCACGCTGGCGAGGCGGCAGATATGTATCTCAACGGAGGAGGAAGCACACAGCTTCGCGAAATGGAAGTCATGGATATCGACGAAGATGAATTTCGCAACGACAGAGTTTCAGCGCGCCTGTATGGATACATGAAAGTGCCGTTCGAACGCAGGTTGCTTCAGTGCGCAAAGGCAGGTAGTTCCATGTCGGAGAAAGCCACCATCCAATCTATCGCTTCGGATGTAATCTCCAACATGAAATCCGGTGAGTATTATATCATCGGACCGGGGAGTACGCCGCGCGGCATACTGGAGATGCTGGGGCTTCCGGCAACTTTGCTGGGCGTCGATGTCGTCAAAGACCGTCGGCTCGTAATGTCAGACGCAAACGAACAGAAGCTGCTGGAACTTTTGCACGGGGAAGCGAGGGGAAAGGCCCATATCATTGTCACAGTTATCGGCGGGCAAGGGTATATCTTCGGCCGTGGAAATCAGCAGCTCAGTGCGGAAGTGCTCGAAGCAGCAGGATTCAAAAACATCACTGTTATTGCGACCGAAAGCAAGATGATTGCATTGGAGGGTAAACCTCTTCTTGTCGACACGGGTGTCGAAGACGTAAACCGGGCTCTCTGCGGATACAAGATGGTCAAAACCGCACAAGGGAAAACAATGGTCTATAAAGTAAGCTGTTAAAACTGACAGGGAGGTATAAAATGTTCGATCTTACAGGAAAAGTAGCTGTAGTTACAGGTGCATCACAGGGACTGGGTCTGGAAACAGCCAAGAGATTCAAAGCAGCCGGCGCAGATGTTATCATGGCGGATATCAAGGACTGCACCAACCTGGCTAATGAAATCGGCGCTGATTTCATCCAGACTGATGTCAGCAAAGAGGAAGCTGTTGAGAACCTTATGAAAACAGCCGCCGAAAGATACGGAAAACTCGATATCGTTGTAAACAATGCAGGTATCATCTGTCCTGAGGAAAGACTGGAGGATGCTGATCAGAAGACCTATGAAGCATTGTTCCATATCAACGTTATGGGTGTTGTCTTCGGCATAAAGTACGGACAGAAATATATGAATGACGGGGGAACGATTCTTAATACAGCATCTAACTCCGCGAACGGAGATTACTCAGGATACGGACCTTATATCATGAGCAAAATCTCTATTGTCGGTCTTACCAAAGTGGCCTCGATAGAACTTGCTCCGAGAAACATCAGAGTCAACTGCATCTGTCCGAACACAATGGATACGCCGATGGCTTATGCGGACGGCTGTGAGACGGAACTGAACTGCATGAAGATCCAGACACCGCTGGCACGTATGTGCGACCCGAAGGAAGCAGCTGCGCTGTATCACTTCCTGGCGTCCGATGACTGCAGATATATCACCGGCGAAGACATCTATATCGACGGCGGCCTGAAAGCAGGTCCGGCGGAGCAGCTGATTGACGCCGTGCTGAAAAGTCTCGAAAAATAGTTTGAATATGATTTGAATACAAAAATCGGTATTGCAAATCACACAGAAAACCCAGAGTTCACACTGATCTCCGGGTTTTTCTTTTTTGTGGTATAATAAAACACAAATTGAACGCAATTAGATTGAACGGGGGAAACAATAATGGAAATCACGAAAGATACGAAACTGAAAGACATCCAGAAAGCGTATCCGACGCTGCTGGACGAACTGAAGAAACTGGAACCGCGCGTAAGTTTCTTTGAAACGGTGCCTGGCAAACTGATGCTGCGCAAGGCTTCCGTTCAAGACGTTGCCGATATGGCAAAGGTGCCGGCCGAGGAACTCCTCCAGGGGCTGGAAGAGACCATCGCCGCAATCGAAGGGAAATAGTGGAACGGACAGAACGAGAAGTGATAGAGAAGTGATACGATCACTTCTCTTTTCCTTTTCTGAACAGTTCGATCAGATGTCCCGTCAGGCTGATGTTATCGCTCATGTCGGGAATCTCGCTGCGGTCGACCCACTGGGCGCGGGACAGTTCCTCCGCGTCCATATGGATTGCAGGATCACCATCGACATCGCAGAAGTATCCCATGAGGAGATTGGAATCGGAACCCCAGGGCTGACTGTCGATGTAACGAAGATTGTTTACATGCACGCCGGCTTCTTCCATGATCTCCCGATGGACGGTGTCCTCAACTGTCTCACCGACTTCGCAAAAGCCGGCGATCAGGGCCCAGCCCCCGTATTCCCTGCCGGCGTATTTCGTCATCAGAAGTTTCTCTCCCCAAGTGACGCCGACGATGACGGCCGGCGCGATCATTGGGAAGACCATGTTGCCGCATACCGGGCACCGGAGCATGCGCTCCTGCTTATCGTGCTCCAACCGGACGCCGGAACCGCATCTGCCG
Source organism: uncultured Eubacteriales bacterium (assembly GCA_902786815.1). Lineage (GTDB taxonomy): Bacteria > Bacillota > Clostridia > Peptostreptococcales > Anaerovoracaceae > Lentihominibacter. The sequence goes on along the minus strand of CADADV010000010.1, from coordinate 78,584 downwards.
CAATAGCGGTTTTTTTCATACCACGTATGGAGATGATAGGCAGTCATCGCTGCGAACGCAGAGACTGTGTGCTCTTTGCTGCGGAGCGACATGAGCGGAACAAACCGGCAGCCGGGAACTTCAGTCAGACTGATATCCGGTTTTTCCGGCAGAAACAGGTAGCAGTATGTTTCGCTGATGCGAAAGAGATACTGCAGCGCGGAAGCCGGGCAAGAAACATCTGCAACTGTCGGAAACAAGTTGCTCTCGTCTGAGCCCTCGCGGCAGAGAACGGTTCTTCCGTCAAATACAAATACTGTATCCCCCGGCTGCGGAGCCCGGTCTGTATATTCATTATGAAACTCGTAAGGTGAAATATCCTGAATCATGACGCCTCCCATTAGCATTGAATGTGTTATAATTCTACCATGATACCTGCCGGTGAGAAAGACGGCAGGGCAATAAAAATAGACAGAAGAAGGAGCAAGACAAGAATGGCAAAGAGACAATTTAAGGCTGAATCAAAAAAACTACTGGAAATGATGATCAACTCGATCTACACACATAAAGAGATATTCCTCAGAGAGCTGATCTCCAACGCAAGCGACGCAATCGACAAACTGTATTACAAAGGGCTGTCGGATCAGACGATCGGGATCCAGCGGAGCGACTACAGCATCCGGCTCGATGTGGATACAGACGCCAGGACCCTGACGATCAGTGACAACGGCATCGGCATGACGAAGGAAGAACTGGAAAAGAATCTGGGAACCATAGCCAAGAGCGGATCCATGGAGTTCAAGAATGAAAACAACGGCGCAGAAGATGTGGATATCATCGGACAGTTCGGCGTCGGATTCTATTCGGCGTTCATGGTCAGCGATAAGGTCACCGTCGTCAGCCGTGCTTTTGGAAGCGATGAAGCTTACGTGTGGGAGTCGAAGGGCGCGGACGGCTATACGATCAAGGAGACAGAGAAGGACGGACACGGAACGACCATCACCCTCCACATCAGAGAAGACGGAACCGAGGAAACAGAAGAGGGCGGTGAAAGCTATGACGATTACCTGAACAAGTACAAGCTCGCGGCCCTCGTGAAGAAGTACTCCGATTACATCGCCTATCCGATCCGGATGGAAATGACGCGTTCCGTTCCGAAAGCAAAAGCACCCGATGCTCCGGATGACGCGCCGACGGAGTACGAACAGGTCACGGAGCTGCGCACGCTCAACAGCATGGTCCCGATCTGGAGAAAGAACAAGAACGAACTGACAGATGAAGACTACAATAATTATTACAAAGAGAGATTCTTTGATTTTGCAGATCCGATCGATGTGATCCACACAAGGGCAGAGGGGCAGGTCGTTTACGACGCGCTGCTGTTCATTCCTTCCAAGGTTCCGATGAATTACTATTCGAAGGAGTACGAAAAAGGTCTGGCTCTCTACAGCAACGGCGTGATGATCATGGAGAAGTGCCCGGATCTTCTGCCGGAGTATTTCAGCTTCGTCCGCGGCGTAGTGGACAGCGAAGATCTGTCACTGAACATTTCCAGGGAGATGCTGCAGCATGACAGACAGCTCAAGATCATCGCGAAGAATATCGATAAGAAGATCAAATCCCAGCTTGAAAAACTCCTGAAAGAAGACCGCGAGAAATACGAAGCGTTCTTTAAGGAATTCGGGATGCAGCTCAAGTTTGGCGTTTACGAAGGCTACGGCATACACAAGGAACACCTGCAGGATCTGCTCATCTACTATTCGTCATCGGAGGAAAAGCCGGTCACGCTGAGAGAATACGTTGACAGAATGGATCCGGAGCAGGACAAGATCTACTACGCATGCGGAGATTCGATCCAGCAGATCGATGCGCTCCCGCAGGCCGACGGCGCGAAGAAAAAGGGATACGAGGTCCTTTACATGACGGATGAGGTCGACGAGTTCGCGGTGAGGATGATGGGCGAGTACGACGGAAAGCGGTTCGTGAATATCAGCTCCGCGGAATTCGAATTGTATTCGGAAGACGAGAAGGAAGATCTGGAGAAGAAGAACGCGGATATGTCGGAGATCCTCGCAAAGATCAAGGACACCCTCGGAGAATCCGTGCAGGAGGTCAGACTCACAGGCAGCCTGGGCGACTATCCGGTCAGCCTCACCAGCGCGGGAGAACTCAGCATCGAAATGGAGAAAGCCATCAACGCCATGCCGGTCGGCGAGAAGGTCAAGGCGCAGCTGGCTCTTGAGATCAACGCAAACCACGAGATCGTCGACAAGCTGAAGGCCGCAGCGGAAGACGAGGAGAAACTCGGCAAGTATGCGAAGATCCTGTACTTCCAGGCCAGACTCGTTGCGGGACTGCCCGCAGAGGATCCGGCAGAGATGAGCAATCTGATCTGTGAACTGATGTGATCCGGCTTTTGCATATGTGATAGTCTCAAAAAAGTTATCAGAAATGATAACTTTTTTGTTGCTTTTGGGGTTATCATATGTGATACTATAGAAAACAAAAGAAGGGGCAAAGGTGTTAGAGGAGGTACAAAACCATGAAACAGAACGACAAGACGAGGCTCAGAACGAAGATCGCCAAACAGCTGGCGGTTGAGCGGCTGTTTGCGCAGATCAGCCAGGAGGAACTGGCGCAGCGGGTCGGGACGCAGAAGTCCAATATCTCGCGCATCGAAAACGGACGGCAGAACATCAGCGTCGACTATATCCAGGCCATCGCGGAGGCGCTGGGCAAAGAAGCGAAGTTCGCACTGGAAGAACCAGGGTTCGATTACGGGGACGACACGGAGTACAGCCTGAAACTTTACGATGAGGAACTTCTGCGGTTCCGGCTGTACACCGAGTATATGCTGCATGCGGAAATCCTGTGGATCAATGAGGATCGGCGTCATCTGCTGCCGCTGGACTTGAAACTGGATGATGACGGGATGCTGAAGTGGCTGGGGCATAGAATAATACCGGCAAATCGGGAACTGGTGGGAAAGATACTGGGTTCCCTGGGGCTGGATGTCAACAGCCTGAAGGGCATCATCGATGTATGTATGGGGTTGTCTCTTAACGACAGTTACTGGACTCCGCAAAAGGGCTTTGAGGGGACCTTCAAAGAATACAACCTGTATGAAAACCGGTTTACAGAAGCCTTATCCCTCATTGCCTACACTGGTTGGAAGTACGACACGAGCAAATTCCGAACATCACCGGAACTTACGACAGGCGGCATGCTGCGAAAGGGCTGGCGGTTTTCAAGGAGCAAAGGCATCTGGCTCTACAAGGGCGGCACATTCGATTATGCCAACGCAGGCAACGAGCCGTACTCGGAATTCTATGCCAGCCAGATTGCAGAGAGAATGGGGTTGCATGCTGTGCAGTATGAGCTGGAAAACTGGAAGGGCGTTCTGGCATCCAAATGCAAACTGTTCACAGATATCGACACTGCATACATCCCGATTGGGCGGATCGTACGGACCGGCGGCATCGATGCCTGTATCGAGTTCTATAAGGAGCGTGGCGACGCGTTCTATCAGGAACTGGCCAGTATGCTGGTCTTTGATGCAGTCATCCTGAATGAAGACAGGCATTTCGGGAACTTCGGCGTGCTCCGGGACAATCATAGCGGAGAAATCATATCCCCGGCGCCGGTCTTCGACAACGGACTATCGCTCCTTTGCTACGCCATGCAGGATGATTTTAAAGATATCGACGAGTACATCAAGACAAGAAGCAACCCTTATGGCTGGGGAAATCAACATATGGAGCTCGCAGCCAGGGTCATGGGCCCGCTCCAGAAAGAGCAGCTCCGGAAACTGATCAACTTCACGTTCAAAGAGAGTGATGTCTGCAATCTGCCGAGCTGGAGAACGAGAGCCCTGGAGAAAATCATCCAGAAACGCGTGCGCGAGCTGTTGAGTATGTAAATTATCTGATTAAAGTGTTATTATATTACCATGATTTATCTAGACAACGGAGCGACAACTTTTCCAAAACCGGAATGTGTATATGAGGCGACGGACCGCTTCGCCAGGGAAGCAGCGGTGAACGCGGGCCGGGGCGCCTACCGTGCCGCCAGAGCGGCTACCGACATGATCAAGGAGGTCAAAACGGAGCTGCTCAGCATGTGCGATGCGCGGGGCCAGGCCGAGGTGGCGCTGACGCCCTCTGTTACGATCGCCCTGAACCAGATCATCCAGGGACAGCGCTGGAAGGAAGGAGTGACAGCCTACATCACCCCTTACGAACATAACGCAGTCCTGCGCCCGCTCAAACTCATGGAGCAAAAGCATCACATCCAGGTTATGGAGCTCCCGCTGAAGGAGGATCTGTCCATCGATCTGGACGGCGTGCGGGAGGCTTTTGCAGCGTGTCCTCCGGACTTTGTGGCGGTGACCGCCATCAGCAATGTGACAGGATACGTGCTGCCTGCGGCGGAGGTGTTTGCAGAGGCGAAGCAGTACGGGGCGTTTACCGTACTGGATGCAGCCCAGGCGATGGGGCTTTTGCGGATGCGGTTCGCGCAGCTGAAAGCAGACTGCATTGCTTTTGCAGGGCACAAGACGCTGTATGCGCCTTTTGGCGTGGCGGGATTTCTGATAAAGAACGGCGTGGATCTGGACGTGGTGCTTGCCGGAGGCAACGGGATCCGCTCGGAGGATCCGAACATGCCGAAGTTCATGCCGGAGAAGATGGAATGCGCCAGTATGGATTCGGTTGCGATCTGCGGGCTGCGCACATCGCTGAACTGGCTGAAGGGCGTCGATCCGTGGAAGATCGAAACTGAGTTGATAGAATACCTGCTGGCACGGCTGCCTGAGGTCAAGGATCTGACGATCTACAAGGCGCCGCCGGGCGCGCAGCAGGCAGGCGTGGTGAGCGTCAACCTCGAGGGCTTCCGGGCCAATGAGGTAGCGGCGATCCTGGACGCGAAGAACGACATCGCGGTCCGGGCAGGGCATCACTGCGCGGGGCTGATCCACCATCACTTGAACAATAAAAAGTACGACGGGACGATCCGCATCAGTCTCGGCGTATTCAACACGAGAGAAGATATCGACGCGCTGATCGATGCGCTGAAGGGCATCGACCGGGACGCGCTCAAAGGAATCGATGCGAATATACTCAGAGGCAACTGCTGAGGCAGAGACAGTTGCTGAGAAGAGGAGGAACACATATGGCTTACGAGAAACTGTTTGAACCGGGAAAGATCGGAACAATGACCATTAAGAACCGCGGCGTTATGGCGCCCATGGGGTCAAATCTGGCGGGCAATGACGGCAACGCCACAGACAGGCAGATCAAATACTACCAGGCGAGAGCCAAGGGCGGCATCGGCATGATCGTGAACGAGTACACGGGCGTCGATGACGTGGACAGCATGCCGTCGGTGAACTATTACAGAGTCGCCGGAGACCAGAATATTGCAGCGGCCGAAGCCCTTGTTGACGCGGTTCATATGTATGACTGCCGCATCGTCGCGCAGCTCCATCACGCAGGGTCCACATCCAATCCTGCGTACACGGGCCGGGACAATATTGCGCCAAGCGCCGTGCCGATCGCCGATGGGAAACCGATGCCGCGGGAGATGACGATTGAAGATATCAAGCGTGTCCAGGGCAAATTTATCGACGCCGCAGTCAGATGTCAGAAAGCAGGCTATGATGCCGTCGAACTGCACGGAGCACATGGATATCTGCTGACGCAGTTCTTCAACCGGTACTACAACCGCAGAACGGACGAGTACGGCGGAAGCATCGAGAACCGCTGCCGTTTCATTGCGGAGATCATCGCAGGGATCCGTGAAAAACTTGGTCCGAAGTATCCAATCCTGGTACGTATGTGCGGCGATGAGATGACGCCGATCGAAGGGTTCTTCGATCTTGAAGAAGGCATTGAAATCGCGAAATATCTGGAAAGTCTGGGCATCGATGCCATCGATATCAGCATGGGAAGCTCCCGCAATGCGGACGCCAATTGTGAGCCGTTCTCCTACAAACCGGGGTGGAAGAAGCATGTGGCAAAAGCATACAAAGAAGCTCTGCATATTCCGGTCATCGCTACGAACACAATCAAAAATCCGGATTTCGCGGAGCAGCTTCTGGAAGAAGGCGTCTGCGACTTCGTGGCCATGGGGCGGTCCCAGCTGGCCGATCCGGAGTTCATGAATAAAGCAAAAGCAGGAAAGGCGGATCAGATCAGAAGGTGCATTGGATGCCTCTATTGCAGAGAGCGCATCTTAGGCGCAGGTTTGCCGATCCGCTGCTCCGTCAACGCGCGGACAGCCCGTGAGATCGAATTTCCGGCATCGGAACTCAGGCAGGATGGGGAAGGCCGCACGGTTGCCGTTATCGGCGCCGGTCCTGCCGGTATGGAAGCAGCCCGCGTCCTGGCACTGCGGGGATATATGCCGGTGATATTCGATAAAGCAGATAAGCCCGGCGGCACTCTGAACATTGCGGACAAGCCGCCGCTCAAGGATAAGATCACGGATATGGTCGCCGGCATGAAGGCGGAACTCGACACGATGGATGTCTGCTGGCAACTGGGCGAAGAAGCTACTGTTGAGAAAGTGAAGAAGCTGGATCCGGCAGGCGTGATTGTGGCGTGCGGCGCGCAGCCGGTCATTCCGCCGGTGCCCGGCGCGGATGCGGCAAGCGTAGTCACGGCGGAAGACGTGATTACCGGAAAGGCGAAAGCGGCGGGCAAGGTCGTCATCATCGGTTCCGGTCTGACCGGACTGGAAACCGCGGAAATGCTCCTGGCAGATGGGAGCACTGTTTCCGATGTTTCCATCGTGGAGATGCTCCCGCAGATCGGACCGGGGATATTCGGCGCGATCCTGAACGATGAGATGAGTAGGATCAAACCATACGATCCGAAACTCTATCCGGGTCACGCCCTTGTATCGATCCAGGACGGGTCTGTGACTGTGAAGGAACTTGCGGCAGACAAACAGTTCGACATCGAAGCCGATACCGTCATCATGGCGGCAGGAATCAAACCGCGCGCCGACGTGGTGGAGGCGTTCCGGGCTGCTTTCGATAAAGTCCTTGTTGCAGGTGACGCACGCAAAGGCGGCCGCATCGCAACCGCTGTACGCGAAGGCTTCGAGACCGGCTGGATATTCTGATTTTGCGGAATATGAAAGAGCAAATGAGCAACACAGTATCAATACCTGTGCGCCGGGAGTTTCTGGATAAACAGGAATGCCTGAAAGAAGCGCGGAAGCTTTTGCGCGAAGGAACTTTGCGTGGAATGAATGAAAAACAAATCGCGCGGGAACTGTATTCCCACGCGGTTGTGTTTTATTTCTGCGATAGAACCGGATCGTTCTCATTCCTCAAAGAACATGCGAGTCCGATCGACATGCGCGACGGAGGGGATAACCCTCTCATGCGTGCAGTCTTTGCCGCGTGCTGGTTGCTGCGGCGTTACTGAAAAACTTTGCTGTTCATATTGAACCTCGAGCAGCCTGCGTTTACCCACTGCTGTACGCTAGCTGCGTCGTTGATTCCATATCCGCCGATTTTCATTCCATAGGACTTGGCAAGCTTGATGGTCGCTTTGCTCATGTTGCGGTAAGGAAGGGAGATTCCGTTAAAGCCGGATTTTCCGGCGCTCTTTATCGCGCTGTTGCGCTTTGATTTCAGATTGCTTTCGGTGCAGTACCATAATTCGGTAGATTTATATTTTCTGTATTTTTTGAACTGCTTCAGCGTAGACAATTTCGGTGAAATGATATGGACATGGTGCCGTCCCACTAATTTGATGATGCGTTTTACAGCACGGTTTGACAGGGAACCTTTAACATCGATTTCGACAACGATGTCCCGCTTTGCGGCTTTTCCTTCTTTGTAAATGCAGTTCAGCGCTTCTTCGATGGTCGGGATCTTCTGCGGACCGTATTTTTTGATTCCGTTGACGTTCTTCCGGATTTTATACTTAGACCGGTTTTGTCTGTTCAGTTTATAGGCTTTCATTTTTTTGCCGGTTTTTGTTTTCAGGTTTTTATCATGTATGACCAGAATGCATGGTATAGCTTTTTTTGATGTTGTCTTCGATTCCCAGATATCGAATTCGACACCTCCAAAGCCTGCCCTCACGGCTGTTTTGAATGCCGGAAGGGTGTTTTCCGGTGCAATGGCACTGTAACCTTTGTGCGCGACGAACAGGGTATAATCCCGTCCAAGCTTGACGACTACTTTGATGCTTTTGCGGAACCGCTCCTTGTCATCAAATCCCTGTACGATCGCCACGCCGAGACTGCGCGCTGTGATCACACCGGCGTTGGAAACAGAAGCCACCTTTGGATTGGTCGTCATCCATCTCGTGATGGGAGAGGAAGTGCCTTCCGGCTGCGCAGCAGTGTACTTATGTTTCGCCCAAATGGTGATGCTTTCATACTCTGCAATGATGTTCTCTTCTTCTTCCGGATCCGGTTCAGTCTGCTCCGGTTCAGTCTGCTCCGGCTCGGTCTGCTCCTGCGCAGCCTGCTCCGGCTCGGTGATTTCTCCCTGCAGGGTCACAGCGGCATCATCGTCTTCCGGCACAGTAACAGTACCGTTTCCGGACTCAGCGTTTACAGTACCGGGATCGGTGGTTTCAGACAGCGTTCCTTCAGAGGATCCCTCTGCAGGGGACTGTCCTTCCGAGATAAAGATGTCGTTGCCGCTCGCAGCCTGATTCCCGGAATCATCGTTTTCTGTTCCAAATGATTCGGCCGGGAATGATACGATCAGACTCAGCACAAGTGCAGTTATGATCAGCTTCACGGAACAACGTATATGTGTTCTGAACATGAGCGTCCGCCTTCTTTCGGATGTGCCGCAATATCTATTCAATTGAGCATATCACGAACTGAAGACAAAAGTCCTGAACCTTGCTGAATATTTAGAAAAAAACCCTGCTGCTGATTGCAATGATAATGCAGGCGCTGCAATAATTGTGGACAACGCGGCGTCAAAAGAATATCATATATATGTATGAAAGCATCACAGGATGATTGAGAGAATAGTGCTATGAAATTAGTTGATATTTTAGAAAAAGACAAAGATAATCTGCTCACGGAACTGGCTGCCGCAAAGGAGCCGGACAGAGCGATCCGGGTTTTGGAAAACGAACTGGATAAAATACTCATGACGTATAATGAGCAATGTGACAGTGAGCGTGAACGGGATGCTGCAGCGTATATGATGCAGGCAGTAAGGCTGTCCCTGCCGCTGATCGATTCGGTTGGCGAGACGAAAATCTGGGAGACCGGCAGCGTGGCAGAAGAACACAAAACCAGAATGTGGCCGCTTGTGATCGTGCTGCTCATCGTTGCTATCGTCCTCTGCGGCGTTGGGCTTTTGCCGCTCGTGCTGGATCTGGGTGGTATCGAGAAAGTCGATTATATGAAACAAGGGCCGATGCTGCTCGGCGGGCTGGCGGCTGCCTTTGTAGCAGGACTTCTGTCCAGACGCCCGGCACCTAAGAAAACAAAAACCGGGCAGCGGGTCGAAACACATGTGGATGCAAACAAGATCTACATCAGTTTCCGCAACGCGCTGCTTGCGGTAGACCAGAACCTGGAGGAGATCCAGTCCATGCAGCGCTGGGAAAAGCGGGAAGAAGCGGGCAAGATCGATGGTCACGAAGTATCCGCATCTGAGCTGGACATCTTCTCGGATCTGCTGACAGCGTCCTACAGCAAAGACCCCGAGTACGCTCTCGAGAAGATCGATGACATCAAATACTACCTGCACAAACAACAGATCGAAGCAGTGGATTACAGTCCGGAGACAGCGCAGTTCTTCGACATGATGCCGTCCCAGCGTGCAGGAACCATCCGGCCGGCGCTGGTCGCCGACGGGAAACTGCTCAGAAAGGGTATGGCATCGGCAGGTTCAGGACATTAATCAGTCTGGAAGGAGCAAGAATCAATGGATCGTTTTTTTGGATTTGACTTAGGCGACGCGGAAAGCGCCATCGCCAGATTATATAAGGAAGACCAAGTCATTCCTGAGATGATACCCGTGGCGGGGGAGAAGAGTTTCATCACCGCCTATGCGCAGACGAACTCCGGGGAGATCATCATCGGAGAGAAGGCTTGCTACGCTGACAATGTGGTCAAGCGCAAGATCCGGTTCAAGAGCCGGTTCCTGACCGACGGCGCCAGCGCGGGCGATGTCAAAAGTTTCGCGGCTGGCGTCTTGGGACAGCTCTACGGGAGCGGCGACCTCATCCAGAATGAGGAAACCAGTGTTTATGTAGGATGCCCGGCAGGCTGGGATCGGAACGCCCGGGAACATTACCGGGAAATCTTTGAAGGCGCGGGCTACCCGCCGGTAAGGATCATCTCTGAGTCCAGGGCTGCTATGGTCAGCGCCTGCCAGTCCAAGCACCTGCAGATCGGCGTGGACATTCTGTCCAAGCCGGTTCTTGTCGTGGATATCGGCTCGTCCACGACAGACTTTGCGTATATCATGGGCGGCAAAGAAGTCGAGATGCGTACCGCTGGCGAAGTCATGCTGGGCGGCGGCCTGATGGATGAGATTCTGCTGGAGGAATCCGTAGCAGATTCCGGTCTGTTCAAGAAAAAGATCCAGGCGGATCTGGCAGAGAGCGATCCGTGGCGCACCTATGCCGAGTTTGCCGCCAGAAGGCTAAAAGAAAAATATTTCTCAGATGAAGATTACTGGAGCAGGAACAAGTGCGTGGAGAGCGTTATGATCCACTACAACCTGCCGCTTAAGCTGACTCTGAAAATCGACAAAAACATCGCAGACAAGTTGGTCAATAAGAAAATCAAAAAACTGGACAATCGTTCTTTCCGCGAAGTGTTCACAGAATCTCTTAAAGATGTGAAGGACAGTATCACCGGCAAGCAGCCGGAACTGATTTTCCTTACCGGCGGCGTCAGCAAGATGCCCGCCGTCCGCAAGTGGTGCAGCGAAGTGTTCACAGATTCTGTTATCATATCCGCAACGGATCCGGAGTTCTCTGTGGCAAGAGGACTGGCTTACTGCGGCCGCATCGACGAAGACCTGCGGGAATTCAAGGAAGACCTTGATAAGCTGGTGCATTCCAATACCATCGAAGATATCGTCGGCAAGCACATTACAAAACTCTACAAAGACGCGGTCGACACCCTTGTGGATCCGATTGTCAAGCAGGTGGCGCTGCCGATTTTCGAAAAATGGCGGTCTGGTGAGATCAGCAAGTTATCTGATACAGATGTGATCCTGCAGCAGGACATCGCTGCGTTCCTAAGTGAAGACGCGACCAGAGAACTGCTGGCAGGTCCGATCACTTCATGGCTGCGGCCGGTCATCGAGGAACTGGAGGAGCACACCGTGCCAATCTGCATCAGGCACCGCGTGCCTTACACAGCCTTGAGTCTCAAGTCCTACTTGTCCGTTTCTGATATAGATATCAAGGTAAACGCGAAGGAGATGTTCGCAATCAATGAGATGACGATCCTGATCGACTCCATCGTGACGGCGCTTCTCGCCATCCTGATGTCCACCCTGGGATTCATTCCGTTCTTCGCGGATCCGAGCGGCATCATGGTCGGAATCATCACCTCGATTGTGATCCTCTTCCTGGGCAAAGACAAAATGCAGGAGATGATGCTGACAGCGGACATTCCTAAGCCGATGCGCCGCCTCGTTCCAAAGAGCGCCTTCAGCTCCCGTATGGACAACATCAGCGCCGATGTCAAGGAGGCCTTCTACAAGAGCCTCGAGCAGGAGAAGAACGATGAAATCAGCCAGCGCATGGTGGAGGAGATCTCGGCGCAGATCCAGCACACCCTTGTCAAGATGGCCGAGGTCGTGGAGATCCCATTGGGACGGTAACAGCAGCGGCAAAGGTACCTCTGCTTGGTCCTCGTCGCCGGCAATAACGACGGCTTACTCACAGACAATAGAACCCCGGAGAAACTCACCTGACGGTTCGGACATCTCCGGGGTTTTGCTATTGCCTTTGTTCGTTTCGCCGGTTATTGCTTCGTCTCCTGCGGAATACGCATCGGTACCTTCACCGCTGCTGTTACCGCTCATCCGGCACCGCGACTGGTTACTTGTCGAAGTCCCGGTTGTGTTTGAAATGTCCGGGGTTGACGACGGGGCCGATGGTGCTGACCCAGCGGTTGGTGTAGTTGAAGAAGCCGGCGACGAAAGCGGCTTCGAGGATCTGGTGATCGTCGAGACCGACATCACGGAGCTTTTCGATCTGCTCATCGTCAATGTCGCGCGGGTGTGCAGTCACGAACCAGGCGTATTCGCACAGCGCGTAGTCGACGCGGGACAGTTCGTCCTTGCATGCGCGGAAGTTTCCGGAAAGCTTGTCGACGAGGGAAGCGTTCTTCCACATGCCGCGCAGGTTGTCACCGTGTGTCTGCAGGCAGTAGGTGCAGCAGTTGTAGGAAGAAACGACGACGCCGATCATTTCCTTCTGTGCATCCGTCAGGAAGCAGCTGTCATTGTAGAGGGAGCCTTTGAAATTGAGGAAGCCGATGTATTCCTTGGCGTTGAGGGGAAGAACCTTGAACAGGTTGTTGATGAATCCCCAGTTCTCCATCATCACTTCCACGTTCTTATCAAAGACTGCGTACTCCTCGTCTGTCATATCCTCCCGTACAGGCTTTTGCAGGCGCGATAATTGTTCGTCAAATTCCAATGCCATAATGTACCTCCATTTATTGTGTCGTGCCGGTTATTATTCTGCCGGGCAGATCGCGTAAACTCTTGTCGGGAATCCGGTGCCGTCCTTCAGCTTCGGGAAAGCGATGAAGATGACAGCGCCCGTCGGCGGCAGCTGGTCCAGGTTTCTCATAACTTCGATCTGGATCCTGTCGACTGCCAGAATGTACTGCTCTGCAGGATACGGGTAAGCGTCTTCCTTTGTCGTAACGATGGCAGGGTCTGTGTCAGCAGGCTCATGTCCGATGGATCCGATGTTGCGCTCTTCAACGAGCCACTTGATGGTTTCGGTTGCCCATCCCGGATAGTGAGGCTGGCCGTCTGCGTCTTTGTTTTCCAGATCGTCCTTCTTGTACCAGTCCGAACGGAACGCTACGAAAGAACCTTCCGGAATCCTGCCGTATTCTTCTTCCCATGCTTTGATGTCATCGATGGACAGGACGAAGTCAGGGTTCTCGGCGCATTCCTTGGATTTGTCGATGACGACCATCGGATACACAAGTTCTTTCTCCGTGATCTGACTCATGTCGCGGCCGTCCGCGTGGAAGTGGCTCGGTACATCCGCGTGCGTGCCGTACTGGCTGGCGACGCTCCACTGGTGGCAGCGCATCGGCGCCATCTTGTCATCCGGCGTGCCTTCCAGATAATCGAACAGAAGCTCGCCCTCAAGAGGACTGAATCCGAACCAGTGCGGTGTCTGCGGACTCAGCTCGTGCGTCAGATTGACCCACTTGTAGCCGGGGCCCTTCAGTTCTTTTACAATATCCCAGAGTTTCGTATTTGCCATAATACAGTCTCCTTTCATATATACAAAGTTTCATGCTTTACTGAATTGCAACTTTATTCTATCATAAATGTGTCAAAAGGGACGGTTCTTTTTGACACATTTTCAGAGAACACACTGGGAAGTAACCAATCATGTGATTAAATAAAAAAGACGCCGACATCACTTGTCGGCGTTGATGTTATCTAGCACAAGACGTACGGTCTGCGCACGCTGCTTCTCAGCGGAGATGCCGGCTTCACCGTCGCCTTCCTGCAGACCGTAGGAACCGAACTGAGAATGGTTGCCTCCCTTGATAACGCACTCGACTGTGTCAGCGGGGAGGTTGCTTTTGTTTGCGGCGTAGTCATCCATGTTGAGCACACCGTCCGCATCGCCGTAGACAGATACCACAGGGATGTCTTTGTCGGACATGTCCGTCGTTGTGTACGCGGCGAGCAGAAACAGTCCGTCGAAATCGGAGATCGCAGCGTACTTGGCAGCCATGGCGCCGCCCAGGGAGTGTCCGCCGATGATCCAGTGCGTGATCTCCGGGTGTGCTTCCTTTACATCCTTCGCCGCGTTGGTGTCGAACACAGCCAAACCGAAGGGCATCTTCACGAGGGTGCAGAAATAGCCCTCTTTCGCAAAGTCCTGCATCAACGGCGCATAAGCTGTATACTCGACTTTGCCGCCCGGATAGAAAATGATTCCAGTATCCGAAGCGTTACTGCCAAATGCCTCTGAGGCTTGGCGACCGGCGGCCGGCCGATCACACTTGATTGCCTGGCTTCGTGCCGACGGCGCGAATTCGATCCAGTCTTCCGCCATGGTGACGCGTACGCCGGAGGATGATTTCAGCGCCTTTTCCGCATCAGCGTCTGCATCGTAATCATCTGAAATATAATATGCGAGCGCACCAAAAGCAGCTAGTTCGAACACGCCGAGCGCGATGATCAGCCCCACGAGGACCTTGAACGTTTTGCTGCGTTTTTTCTTGTTGTTGTTTTTGCTGCTTCCTGATGTAACCATATGAGGATTATAATGCAGAACCCATGGCCGTTCAAGAGGCGGGCATGAGGAGGAACGGTTCAACGTCAGAACGATACTCTTGACAAGCACGAACAAATGTTCTTATAATAGGGAAGAAGGGGAGGGACACGAGATGAAGTTGTTAGCGAAACCAATCGATACGATGGTGGTGTTCCGTGCGAACACGAAGATCCCGCGGCCGTACAAATTCAAGATCGAGGAGAACGGCGAACTGGTGACGGTCTTTGTTGATCAGATCATCGACGCGACAAAGACCAAGGTCTGCGGGGCAGAAAACATTCTGTATCTCTGTCAGAGTACGATCAACGGGAGAGAGAAACGTTTCGAGCTGAAGTACTACTGCTCCAGCTGCGAGTGGCAGCTGTATAAAATGTAAGACCTTCCTGAAGTCTTTTTGTTTGTGAATATGTCTGCGTCATAGTACAATACAATTGATCGAATCTGACTTGTATTGTCGGCTGGGACAAGATACAGATGCGCGAGGAGCAGAAGAAGGAAGGAATCACATATGCGCACAAACGAAGAGCGAATCAATGCAATGCATGCGCGGGCATCGGAACTGAATAGGCAAAGGCGCGCGCGGCAGGTGAGAATCATGCAGGCGGCCGGAGCTGCGGTTTCATTTGCTGCGACCATCGTGCTGGCAGTATGTATCCCCCGACTTGCGAATTTCGAGGCAGCTCCGGCGGGCAGCCCTATCGGGCCGGCTGGAACGTCAGGGACCATGAACGCCAGCATTTTCGGCAACAGTGCTGCATTAGGGTATGTTGTGATTGCGCTGATTGCGTTCCTGCTTGGCGTGACATTGACCATATTCTGCTTTCGGCTGCGGGAATGGCAGAAACATAAAGACGAACAGGAAACGTAGGACGAAGAGGTTCTGCAATGATCGAGACCATCGAAAACGCCATACAGCTGACAGTGACAGGATTGTGTTCAGCCAGCGCGCTGTATTATGCGGTGCGATCAAAAGAGCGCGCCTGGATTTTGCTTGGCCTGTTTGCAGGCGTTTTTTTTCTCGGAGATCTTTACTGGCAGCTGTTCCTGATTTTTTATGACAAGACACCGCCGGTTTTTTATATTTCGGAATTCAGCTGGTACACATCGTACCTGTTTTTGCTGCTTTTGCTGATCTATATCAACGTGGAGAATACGGAGGACTGGAAGTTCCGCCTGCGGCCAAAGTATCTGTGCATCCCGGTATTCACGGTGGGGATGTGCATATTCTACATGCATTGGGGCGACTACGTCGGCAATATTATTGTTGCGACTTTGATGACTGGTCTGATCTGGCATGCGGTTTACGGCCTGCAAACAGTGCGCGGCCAGGGAGACAAAGGCAAAAACCGCCGTATGCTGTACATTGTGACGCTGGTGTTCTGCGCGGCGGAGTACGGTATATGGACATCCTCATGTTTCTGGATGGGGGATACCATCATGAACATCTACTTCTGGTTTGATTTCCTGCTTTCCATTACGTTCATGCTGTTTCTTCCGGCGCTTAGAAAGGCGGTGAGCAGATGAATTATATAGAGAACATCTATATTTGTCTGGCTGCGCCGCTTCTGATCGCGGTCCTGTGCATGAGGGGCAGAGGCAAGGCAATGAACATGTTTGTCCTTGCGGGCATGACAGTATGCCTGCTGTCTTCTTACATCAACACGTTTATCGCGGCAGTATGGGGTGTGGGAGAACTGACGGCGTCTGTGGAAATCGCGCCGATGACAGAGGAAATCATGAAATTCCTGCCGATCCTGTTCTATCTTCTGGTATTTGAACCGGGGAAGGAAGAACTTACAGGCGGAATCATTATGACCGCCGTAGGGTTTGCGACCTTTGAGAATGCATGCTATCTGGCAAGCAACGGCGCAAACGAAGTCCTGCACCTGCTGATCCGGGGGTTCGGAACCGGTGCGATGCATGTGGTCTGCGGATTCCTGATCGCCGTTGGTTTTCTGTATCTTTGGGACCGGACTTGGCTGCGGCTGGCGGGAACCATCGGGCTCATTGCCATTGCGATCACCTACCACGGCATATACAATATTCTGGTTTCACAGACCGGGACTGCAGCGATGATCGGATATCTGATCCCATTGCTGACGGTCGTGGTGGTTCTGCTTCTTAGAGGAAAACCGCGCCGAACCGATTTCGACTCACCAGATAATCGTTGACCGTTTTCACGGGAATATGACCCTGAAACACAGCAAAAATCCTCCGATTATATGGCTAATCGGCGGTTTTTTCTATATGAACTGAAATTGAATCGGCTTATTTGCAAATTGAACCGAATGCGGTTCGAAATGCAGTGAAAATACACTGAAAGGAAACGCATTTGTACGCGGCAAGGGTGAGTTTCCCAAGGGTCCACAGCAAAATTACGGGTATATAGAGGAAATGGCACGGGAATTGCTTTTCTATTAAAGCAGAAAAGCTTTCAAGCAATAAAGCAATGACGCAGAGAAGATGATGTCGGGGGGAAAAGCAAAATGACAGAGTACCAAAACGACAGCGAACTATACAATAATTATCTCGCAGGAGATGCCGGAGCCTACGATCAGCTGATGATCCGCCACGGTGACAGTCTGACATTCTATCTGTACGGCTATCTGCACGACTGGCACACGGCGGAGGACCTGATGATCGAAGCCTTTGCCAGACTCATGGTCAAGAGACCGAAAATCGGTGAAGGATGTTTCAAGGCATATCTGTTCAAGACAGGACGTAATCTTGCTTATAGATACCACACCAGAAAAACCCGCATCACAGAGTTCTCCTTCGATGACTATTATGAAGACACCGAAGGCCGTGAAATGGTAGAGGAAATGGTGATGGACGGGGAGCGCCTGCAGGTTCTCCGGACATGCCTCGACAGAATCGATCCGCAGCTGCGGGAAGCCCTGTGGCTGGTGTATTCCGAAGGACTGACGTATGCGGAAGCCGCTTCTGTCATGGGCGTGAACGCGAAGCGGGTGGATCACCTGCTCAGCAGAGGCAAGAAGCAGATGCGGGAAGAACTGAAAAAAGAAGGCGTGCTGGGAGCGTACGCGTGAACCAATATCAGTTCGGAATATTTCAAAAAATATTTCGGCAAACTTTCGGCAAAAACTCTAAAAAAGGTGGGGAATCCCATCCTTTTTTGTATCTATTATAGATAAAAGGTAAAGGGCTTCAGAAGGGAGACAACAGGATGAAAACGATGTTCAGGAACAAAATCAGGCTGCAGTTACTGCCGGTATTGCTTTTGCTTGTGTTCGCGGCAGCAGGACTCGCGGGCGCAGAGCAGGTCCACGCAGACGCGTTGATTTGGCATACGGTGAACATGAAGCCGGGCGACACCTACGATGTCAGTAAGGCAAAAGCAAACACCACGGTCTTTATCAAAAAACCGGGTAACTACACATTGAAAGGCAAAAGCACGCACGTCCGTGTCCTCATACAAAGTGCCGGGACAAACGTATATCTTGCGGACGGATTGAACCTCAACTGCGGCGCAACATCATATACGGGCTCGCGCACGGCACCCATCTGGGTCGATGAGTTTGATGGCACGTGCAAGATCATTTCCAAGAGAGATGCGGACGTGTATTTGGAAGGCTACATGTGCCCCGCGATCCGGAAAGAGGGAACAAAGTCAGAAGTGGTTTTTGAAACGGAAGACGTGACACGGCCGGGAACCATTACCGCACGGGCCGGGATTATGTCCGCCGGCATAGGGTGTGTATACTATGACAGCGACTACAAGAATACAATAGGAAACCTCACGTTCAATAGCGGTAACATCATTGCCAAAGGGGTCAACGGCGCAGCAGGAATTGGCAGCGGAAAGAATTGTGATGTCGAGGATATTACGATCAACGGCGGGAACATCAAAGCCTATACATCCGAATATGATGCTGCCGCAATAGGAAGTGGAGTGCAGGGTGTTGCAGACGGAATCATCATCAATGGAGGCACAGTATATGCGGAAAATCTAAAAGGAGTCGCAATTGGAGGCGGCACACAACCTCCTCACTGGGATACATCGGTTACTGCCAAGAATATCATCATCAACGGGGGAACTGTAATAGCCAAAAGCGGTAGAGGAGCGGCGACGATCGGAAGCGGCAGCAATGGCGGCGCTCAGAACATTCAGATCAACGGCGGATCTGTTACGGCAACAAATCTCGGACCAGGTCCGGCAATCGGATGCGGAACCGGCAGCAGCGAAAAACCACGAACAGGTGAAGTAAAAATCAGCGGAGGGTCCATTACGGCAGAAGCCGGATGGACATCTCCCGCTATAGGCGCAGGGAAGCGTTCAGGTCAAGGTGCGTATGACCCACCGGGGGAGAACTATGCCTATACTGAGATCAGCGGAGGAACGATCGTTGCGAAGGGCGGTTCGGATGCTGATTCCGGTATTGGAGGACCTGGCGATGCAAAGACAGTCATCACCGGCGGTTCCATTTATACAGATCACATTTCAGGAACTGTCGTGAACGATGACGGTGAAAACGTACACAGGTTAGATGTAACCTTCAAATCCATTCCAAAAGACGGCAGCGGTTACGCGATCAAGGATCTGAACATCGGACAAAGGATGGATTATGGAGTGAAGGATGTATATCTGCTCGATATCGATTCAGATAAGCATACCGGGATGTTTTATCCGTGGATTTCCGGCAAGGCATCAGGATGGACCCAAGGCATGTTGGAAACGGTCAGTGCGACAAGTGTGAAGAAAACCAAATATTACGGTGACCTCTCGTTCAAGGATGGAGATGCTGACGGAGATGCCAAACTGGAACGTGAATTGATACCGGGCATGGATCTCAAACTGCGATTATTAAGCGACACAACGGCGGAGGCAGGATCCGCGGTCGCTATTCCGGGAGAAAACCATCTGTTTGATATCAATCCAAATCTGCATCCCGGAACATTTCCCGAAGGCTATTATTTGCATGGTGGAACGAAGATTGCAGATGAAAACGGGAACCTAGAGATGAACGTAGCAGGTTACACAGATGAAGGCGGCAGATGGAACTACACCGGAAGTGATCCTGCGCCGACACTGTACTGCAAGACGCAGGGTTATAGTTACAAAGTGAAGTTCGACGGGAACCGACCCCGCGGCGCGTCCAAGACGGTCAGCGGACACATGAATGAATTGACGGAATACTATGATCAGTCATTCAACCTTCCTGCCTGTCAGTTCGTCCTGCCGGGCTACCGGTTCAAAGGATGGAACACCAGAGCCGATGGGAGAGGAACGGACTATGAGAATATTGCCCGGGATGTGAAGGACCTTGCACCGGTCGATCTTCGGGAGGTCACCCTCTACGCTCAGTGGGAGGCGCTGCCGTACGATGTTGTTTTAAGGGAAAAACACAATGACGGTACGTCAGACACAACATATACAATGGAAATGACTTTTGATCAGAGCGATACATTGCCTACGTTCGCTTCCCTCGTGCAGGAAGAAGGATGGGAACTCCCTGAAAAAGCGGTGTTCCATGGATGGAACAGGAGTGTCCAGTTCGGAAACTTCTATGCTGACGGCGCGCAGGTCTTCAACTTGTGTACGCTGAGCCAAACCGAAAACGGATGGAAGATCGAACCCTGGACGTTGGATGCGGAATTCATTACTGAAGTAAAGCTGACTATAGCCACAAAGGAAAACGGTAAGAGATTCGACGTGCCCTGGCAGCAGGGAGAGAATATGGGATTCCATATTGCAGAAACAGACAGAATGGTCAGCAAAAGCGACTCTAAAGGAACATATGCGATCGGCTTGGAAGGGCTCAACAACGGTACGTATCATCTCACCATGGACAGCGATGAATATGTGATCCCGGCGGACAAACAGGAATTCACCTTCAAGGGTAAACCCGTTTCCATCAATCTTGATTATTACACGGTGACCATAGTTAAGGAAGAACATATCGCGAACGCCTGGGTCAGCCCGTCTGGCGGAACGACCCAGCCGACGGGACCGACGGAACTCATCCATATACCTGTGGGTGCAAAGATCAATGTCTCGGCAGCCGCAGAACTCGGTTATCACTTCGACGGGTATTCCGTGACCGGAGTGCCGCCGGACGGGTTCGTGACATTCGATCCTCAGGAGGCGGACCAGAGCGAACTGCCTGTCTGCGGCGAAGCGAAAATCACGGCCCATGCTGCGGCCAATGTTTACACCGTGAAGTACGATCCGAACGGAAACAATGTGACCGGAACGATGGCAGACCAGTATATGGTCTATGATCAGCCGCAGAATCTGTTCGCAAACCGGTTCAAACGCACCGGCGGAACATTCACTGGTTGGAACACGAAGAAGGACGGAAGCGGCGATGCGATTACAGATAAGCAGTCCGTCAAGAACCTGACCAAGGAACAAGGCTACACTGTCACCCTCTACGCCCAGTGGGATATGGAGAAGTACGCTATCGATTACGACCTGGCTGGTGGTACGCTGCCATCCGGGAAAGACAATCCGACAGAATACACAGCAGCGACTCCCACCTTCAAGCTGAACGCTCCGGAGAAAGAGGACCACGAATTCACCGGCTGGGTGGGGACCGATCTGAAACA
This sequence comes from uncultured Eubacteriales bacterium, assembly GCA_902786815.1. Taxonomy (GTDB): domain Bacteria; phylum Bacillota; class Clostridia; order Peptostreptococcales; family Anaerovoracaceae; genus Lentihominibacter. The sequence goes on along the minus strand of CADADV010000010.1, from coordinate 57,540 downwards.
GCCTGCGAAGGAGGTCACGGTCGAGGAAGGCTCCACCGGGGACAGAGACTATGCGGTTCTATGGAAAATCAAACAGTTCACGGTCACCTTCGTGGACAATGGCGGCACCGGTGTTGACAAGCAGATCGTGCCAATCCACCAGAAAGCACAGAAGCCGAAGGCCCCGACCCGCAAAGGATATGTGTTCAAGGGATGGTATGCGGACAAGGGATTGACAAAGACCTTTGATTTCAATCAGGAGATCACAAAGGACACGAATATCTACGCGAAGTGGAAGGCTGAGGCAAAACCAAAACCAAAAGCAAAGCAGACCGGCGTGCTGATCGCCAAAGTGACAGCCAAAGGCAAGAAGGGCATAGTCATCTCCTGGAACAAAGTCAAGGGCGCGAAGGGCTATGACATCTTCCTCGCGCGGTGCGACGGTAAGGAAGGTACGAAAGGAATGAAGAAGGTCAAGACCGTCAAAGCGGGCAAGACCCTGAAATGGACCAAGACGGGTCTGAAGAAAAAGACAGCATACAAGGCGTACGTCAAGGCCTACACTGTGAAAAGCGGCAAGAAGAAATACATTAAAACCAGCCCGCTGACACACTCCTACACCTCCGGGGCTTCCAAAAAGTACAGCAACGCCAAGACCCTGACAGTGAACAAGAAGAAGTTCACCCTCAAGAAAGGAAAGACCTTCAGGATCAAGGCCAAGGTCACGAAGGTGAAGAAGAGCAAGAAACTCATGCCGGCAACCCACGTACCGACGCTGCGTTACATCAGCGATAACAAGAAAGTTGCGACTGTCAGCAGAGCCGGCAAGATCACTGCCAAGGCCAAAGGCACCTGCAGGATCTACGTTTATGCCCATAACGGCGTACATAAGACCATCAAAATCACGGTCAAGTGAAAAAAATAATAAAAAATTGTAGATTTTTTATCAAAAGGGCGGGGAAACTCGCTCTTTTTTGTATCTGTATAAGTGAAAGAAACAAAAATATTGTGTTTATATAGATTTGAGGAGACGATATCCCCATGAGAAGCGCAGAAGAAAGACTCGTCAGGATGCACGAAAGAGCAGCGGCGATCAAAAAAAGGGAGGACAAGTCCAGACTGAGAATTCTGGGATCCTTATCAGCGGGACTGATGATCTGTCTTATTGTTGTCACAGAGCAACTGCAGAGCATGCATCATGCGATCTACACTGGCCAGGCAGCAGGCACATCTCTGCTGGACGAAAGCGCAGGAGGTTATGTGCTCGCGGCAGTGATCGCTTTTTTCGCCGGCGTAGTGATTACGGCGATGGTTTACAGGTACAGGAACAAAGAGAAATAAATAAAGAAATCACCACGACTGCCAAATCATGCAGTCCTTCCTCTAAACTCCCCGCTTCCCACCCCGCGGGGAGTTTTTCTGTGTTGAAAAGTATGGTATAATATGGAAAACGCTGAAACGTGTGGGATAAAATTGAGGAAACAGATATGGCAAAACCTAAGGCAAAACCAATCGTAGCTTTGATGTACGATTTTGATAAAACGCTCTCGCCGAAGAACATGCAGGACTACGGCTTCATGGATGGGCTGGATGTGACCAGCGCCGAGTTCTGGGCCGAGTGCACCAGGCTTACGAAGGCGAACGGGATGGACAGCATCCTGTCCTATATGTATCTGATGCTGGAGAAGGGAAGAAGTAAATTTCTGCTGAAGCGGGAAAGTTTCCGGCAACTGGGCAGGAGTGTCAAACTTTTTCCCGGCGTATCGACCTGGTTCGGACGTATCAATGAATACTGCGCGGAGCAGGGCCTGCAGTGCGAACATTACATCATCTCGTCCGGGCTGAAGGAAATCATCGAAGGCACGCCCATCGCCGGTGAGTTTAAGGAAATCTACGCTGCGGAGTTTCTGTATGATAAGGATGGACTGGCCAAGTGGCCGGCCATGGCGGTCAATTACACCAGCAAGACCCAGTTCCTCTATCGGATCAACAAAGGCGTTCTGGACGTGACCGAGCAGCGTGCTCTCAACGAGTACGTGCCCGAAGACGAGCGCCGGATCCCGTTCCGCAATATGATCTACTTCGGAGACGGAGACACTGATATCCCCTGCATGAAACTGACCAAAGTAAACGGCGGGCACTCCTTCGTTGTCTATCAGAAGGACCGTAAGGAAGCGGAACGTCTTATCAGTGAGAACCGGGTCAACTTCGCCTGTAAAGCCGATTACCGCAAAGGCTCACCCCTCGAGAAAGCCGTCCTTGCAGTTATCGACAACATCGCCGCCACTGAGAAACTCAAGACTCTCGAACCCAGATAACAAAAGTGTTTTAGAGGATAAGTTGAATAACCGTTCCGGCGGCAACGCTCAGCATATACATGATCAGAACGATCATCAGGTTTTCCCGGAGCCGCGCGTTGGTGCGGAAGAGCACGATCAGACCGATGCCGGCATTTGCCAGCAGTCCGGCAAACAGTCCGCCCAGTCCCAGTACGCCGCTCAGATAAGATTCAGTGATGATGATCGAGATCGCACAGTTCGGGATCAGACCGAACAGGCCCACGACCAGCTCGCCGATGACGGGCTGGTTTATGATTGTACCGGACAAGGATTCGATTCCGATGCAGCCGATGATTGCTGACAGGACAACGTTAACGATCAGCAGCATCAGTGTGATTTTTGCCGTATGGATCAGAGCGGATCGGTACACGCTGCCTTCCTCGCCGTCACATTCGCAGTGATCCCGCTCGCAGAGAGCGTGGATGTTCTTGCCTTTGCCCGCCTTCACAGCGATGTCAGCAATGTAGCCCAGCAGGATGCCGAATCCGGCCTTTGCGGCGAGGATGCTGAACATGGCGCCGACGCCGATGGCGAATTTGCCCGACAGGGACGCGAGCATCACGGGAAGCATCTCGTCAGAGGTCGCGAAAAACACCGCCAGCATCGTTCCGAGGGTCACGGTGCCGGTGGAATACAGCGCTGCCGCAGATCCTGCCAGACCGCACTGGGGAATGACGCCGATCACGCCGCCGATCACGGGACCGACTTTACGGGAATAGCGGCAAAGGGTTTCTTCATCGAAACGGCTGCTGCTTTCCAGGATCTCCATGAACAGATACGTCACATAGAGAATCGGAATGCACAGAGCCGTGTCTTTGATACCATCTGTAATTGCTGCTGTCAGAACCTCAAACAAACCAAAACTCCTTCTGACTCAAAGCAAACACTAACGGACACATTGTAACATTAATGGAAATAATTACAAGCCTATGTTTCAGAAGGTGGTCGACAGGTAGTTGACAATTTCAGAAAAACATGCAAAATCAAATCAGCAAGGGAGGAAAAAACATGAAAACACTGATTGCATATTTCAGCGCAGAAGGAACGACGGCTGCGCTGGCAGAAAAACTGGCAGAAGAGATCGGCGCGGATGTCTTTGAGATCCGGCCGCAGAAAATCTACACGCAGGCGGACATCAACTGGAAAAACCCGATGTCCCGCTGCAACAAGGAGAAGTTCGGCAAGAAAGACGTTCCTGTAGAAGGAGCGGTAGAGAACTTCGAGCAATACGAAGAAGTTCTGATCGGCTTCCCGATCTGGTACGGCTGCGCCCCGAATGTGGTGAACACATTCTGCAAGGCCTATGACTGGACTGGGAAGAAGGTCGCCGCATTCGCCACATCCGGCGGCAGCGGCATAGGCAAGACCAAGGCGAAGCTCCAGCTCTATGTGAACGGTGCATTGGTGCAGGACGCCGTGCGTGTGAAAGATCTCGACGAGCTCAAAGCCTGGGCAGAAAGTCTGTAAGTACATAATACAATATATTGATTTGCGAAAAGACGACCGAAAAGACGGTCGTCTTTTCGTATACTCCGCTAGTTCTTTGCCGCGGTAAAGAATTAGCGAGAGACCAAAAATCAATAAATGTGCAAAAAGCACTGGAATCTCAACACTATATGTGGTAGTTTGAATCAAGAAGGAGATGTTAAGCTATGAAGATAAAGACAGACATTGAGATTGCCCAGGAAAACGAGATGTATCCGATTTCGGACATCGCGGATCACCTGGGCATTGTTGAAGAGTACGTAGAACCGTACGGCCACTACAAGGCCAAAGTTGATTATCGGGTCCTGAACGAACTGAAGGACCGCGAAGACGGCAAGCTGATTCTTGTGACGGCAATTTCACCGACCCCTGCCGGAGAAGGAAAAACAACTACTTCCGTGGGGCTTGCGGATGCATTTCACAGGTTGGGTGAAAATGTTATGGTCACGCTTCGGGAACCGTCCATGGGACCTGTATTTGGTATCAAGGGCGGCGCGGCAGGCGGCGGATACGCGCAGGTCGTTCCCATGGAGGATATCAACCTGCATTTCACCGGGGATATGCATGCGATCACTGCGGCAAACAATCTGATTGCAGCGATCATAGACAACCACATCCACCAGGATAATAAACTCAGGATCGATACACGTCGCGTAACCTGGACGCGTGTCATGGACATGAACGACCGCCAGCTGCGTTACATCGTGGATGGACTCGGCGGCAGCGTCAACGGACGTCCGAGGGAAGACAATTTCAAAATCACGGTTGCCAGCGAGATCATGGCTATCGTATGTCTGGCCAGCGACCTGGACGATCTGAAGGAGAGGATCGCCAGTATCATCGTTGCGTATGACTATGACGGAAAGCCGATCACGGTGCGTGACCTGAACGTACAGGGCGCTGTGGCGACGCTTCTGAAGGATGCAATCAAACCGAACCTTGTTCAGACGCTGGAACACACGCCGGCCTTTGTGCACGGCGGACCGTTCGCGAACATCGCACACGGATGCAATTCCGTCATGGCCACAAAGATGGCTCTGAAGCTTGCGGACTACGTAATTACAGAGGCGGGTTTTGCGGCAGATCTCGGAGCAGAGAAATTCGTGGACATCAAATGCCGCAAAGCGGGATTGAAACCCTCTGCCTGCGTGGTCGTAGCAACCGTGCGTGCGCTGAAGTATCACGGCGGAGTGTCAAAGAAACATCTGGAAGAAGAAAATCTGGAAGCACTCGAGAAGGGAATGCCGAATCTGATGAGGCATCTCGAGAACGTAACAGAAGTATACGGTCTTCCGGCAGTTGTTGCGGTCAATGCGTTCCCGTCGGATACGCAGGCAGAACTGGAACTGGTACGCTCCAAGTGCCTGGATATGGGCGTCAGAGCAGTAATCAGCGAAGTGTGGGCCAAGGGCGGCGAGGGCGGTATCGCTCTGGCTGAAGAAGTGCGGAGCCTCTGTGAGCAGCCAAACAACTTCAGCTTTACGTATCCGCTGGACATGAGCATCGAAGACAAAATCAGAGAAATTGCAAAACGTGTTTACCGCGCCGATGACGTCGGCTTCGACTTGAAGGCGGAGAAACAGATCAAGCGGCTTGAGCTGCAGGGATACGGGAATCTGCCGATTTGTATGGCAAAGACCCAGTTCAGTTTCTCAGACGACCCGACGCTTCTCGGAGCACCAAGCGGATTCAGGATCCACGTAACTGATGTGAAACCAAATTCCGGAGCGGGCTTTATTGTCGTCAGGACCGGCGATATCATGACGATGCCGGGACTGCCGAAGAGACCTTCTGCTGAAAACATAGATGTAGATAATGACGGGCGTGTTACAGGCCTGTTCTAAATATAATATTGCAAAAGCACAGCACACAGGGAGGAAACAATGAGAATAGGTGAAGCTGGCTACGAGCAGTCCCAGGACTGCAAGGTAACCGTAAAACTCAAAAGACGGGGCAAACTCAAGATCGTCCTGAACAGCAAGATGGAAAAGATGTTCGGTGACCAGATTCTGCAGAAGGCGCAGGAAGAACTCGATTATCTGGGTGTGAAGTACGCAGATGTTACGATCGATGATTTCAGCGCGCTGGACTTCGTGATCCAGGCCAGGATCAGAACTGCAGTGAGAAGAGCGAGGGGTGGTGAGCAAGATGTATAAGATGAGAACCATGTTATTCTGCCCGGCGAACAAGCCGAAGATGTATCTGAACGCACCGGTATTCAAGCCTGATTGCATTCTCTTCGATCTGGAAGACGCGGTTGCCATGTCAGAGAAAGATGCAGGCAGAGATCTCTTGTGCAAGGCTGTCGAGACACTGGAATTCGGAGACTGCATGGTCTTTGCGAGAGTCAACGGAACGGGAACACCGTTCTTCGAAGATGACGTGAGAGCCATCGTCCCGTCAGGGATCAGATATATGAGACTGGCCATGTGCGACTGTCCGGATGACGTCGTCGTCCTCGATCAGCTGCTGAGTGAAGTCGAGAAGGAATGCGGAATCGAGGACGGTACAGTCAAGATCCAGTGCTCCATCGAAACGGCCAAGGGCGTGCTCAACGCCAGAGACACTGTCAAAGCCAGCGACAGAGTCATCTCCCTTTCATTCGGTGCGGAAGACTATACAAATTCCATGGGTACCGTCAGAACCAGAGAAGGCAACGAACTTTCCTACGCCAGGACCTATCTGCCGGTCGTAGCAGCAGAAGCAGGAATCACAGCAGTAGATACTGTCTGGTCCAATTACAAAGACGAAGAGGGTTTTGCAGAAGAGGTGAAATGGGCAAAGACCCTGGGTTTCACAGGAAAATCCTGCATCCATCCGTCGCAGATCAAGATCGCACATCAGCTGCTGAGCCCTTCAGAGGCTGAAATCGAACATGCGCAGCGCGTCGTGGACGCTGAGCGGGAGGCCACTGCTGCCGGCATCGGTGTATTCACCGTGGACAATAAGATGGTGGATTACCCAATTATCAATAAAGCCAAGAGAATACTGATACAGGCGGGGAGGCTGGAAAAATGAAGAAATTGCAGAAGAATCAAATAGGAAGAGATGTCCCCGAGCACATTCAGCAGATGGGGGATGTCAAACCATATATCAGAAGCGGCAAGAGAAAAGAAAAATACATCACGGAGAGCGATAAAGTCTATACGGGCAAGGTCGTTGGATCCCTGAAAGAGGCGATCGTTAAGGCAGGTCTCCAAGACGGAATGACGATTTCTTTCCACCATCATCTCAGGGCAGGTGATATGGTGCTGCCGAAGGTCATGGAAGCCATTGATGAACTGGGAATCAAGGATCTGACAATCTGTGCGTCCTCCCTGACAAGCTCCCACGAGTGCCTGATCGACTACATCAAAAAAGGTGTCGTCACAAGTCTGCAGACAAGCGGCATGCGCGGCGAGTTGGGCAAGCAGGTTTCCAGAGGACTCCTGGATACCGCAGTCGTATTCCGGACACACGGCGGCAGAGCCAGAGCCATCCAGAAGGGAGATGTTACGATCGACGTAGCCTTCATCGCCGCATCCTGCTGCGACGACATGGGCAACATGAACGGCCAGCAGGGACCGTCAGCATTCGGCTCCATGGGATACGCCATGGTGGACGCCCGTTACGCGAAGAAGGTCGTTGCAGTAACGGACAATCTCGTCGACTTCCCGGCATACCCTGTAAGCATCCCGCAGACGCTGGTGGATATCGTAGCGGAGATCGATCAGATCGGCGATCCGGAACTCATGGGGCAGGGCGCCACACGCAAAACCAAGAGCCCGCTGGAGCTGACGATCGCGGAATACGCAAGCAAAGTCCTCATCGCCTCGGGCCTCATCAAGAACGGATTCTCCTATCAGGCAGGAACCGGCGGCGTTTCACTGGCAGTCGTACGCTTCCTGCGTGATTACATGAAGGAAAACCACATCATCGGGTCCTTCGGTTCAGGCGGTATCACATCGACCATGGTCGAGCTGCTCAACGAAGGGCTGTTCACAGGACTGCTGGATGTACAGACCTTTGATAAGGGCGCTGTAGAATCCATCCGAAACAACGGCAACCACATCGAGATGGATGCCGGCACCTACGCTGACCCGCTGACCAAAGGCTGCGTCACCAACAACCTGGACATCATGATCCTCTCCGCTACGGAAGTGGATGTGAACTTCAACGTCAACGTTCTGACCGCATCCAACGGATACGTGATGGGCGCGCTGGGCGGACATCCTGACACAGCGGCGGGCGCCAAACTGGCCATCGTCGTCTGCCCGCTCACCAGGAAGAGGATCCCGATCGTCGTGGATGAGGTCATGACCATCTGCACGCCGGGACCGAGCGTGGACGTCGTTGTAACAGAGAGAGGCATCGCGGTCAATCCGAACAACCCGCTCCTCAAGGCAGAACTGGTCAAGGCAGGACTTCCGGTCGTCGACATCAAGGAACTCAGGGATATGGCTTACTCCATCACAGGCAAGCCGAATCCTCCGAAGTTCGGCGAGAACATCATCGGCGTCGTCGAGTACAGAGACGGAACCGTTATCGACATGATCAAGAACGTCATCGACTAAATGTGCCAATAGGGACGGTTCCTTTGACACATTTACAATAAATGGAAATCAAAAGCCCGAAGTGCTTCATAACATACAGCGTTTCGGGCTTTTGCATGAATTACTGGTGCAAAAGCCCTGTTTTTTAGTTATACCAACAATAATATTCCGCAATGTATTGTAAAAAATACACAAAAAGTTACCCAAAATGTGTTGACACAACGAAAATCTGATGGTAACATTGCGTTGTCGATCAGAAAAGATCGGAAATTGAATAAGAACCAAAGGCATAGACGGAGACAGTAGGCATACGTTAAAAGGTAAGAGCGAGCCGGTTATGGTGTGAGTCCGGTACTGATAAAAACGAATGATCGAATATCACTCCCGAGCTGCAGGGCTGAAAGCCAGGCATATTTGTGCAGACAGAGATGATGGTGACTAAACGCTGACGGACCTTCCCCGTGATCGGAAGAGCATATGATGGTATGCGTGCATGTAGCAGGTGGTTTACAAGCGGTTGAATTGTAATTTATGATTCCCGTCCTGATACAGGGCGGGAATTTTTGATACATGGCACGTGGCAAAGGAAACGGCGAACAGGCCACAGGAGGAAAAACAATGGGTAACACAGTAGAAATCAGATGGCACGGCAGAGGCGGACAGGGCGCGAAGACAGCATGTCTTCTCCTGGCAGATGCAGCATTCAATTCAGGCAAGCAGGTCCAGGGCTTTCCGGAATACGGTCCGGAGAGAATGGGTGCGCCGATCACAGCCTACAACCGCATCAGCGAAGGCGGCAGCGGTAGCAGTGTCCACTCCAATATCTACAACCCTGATTTCGTAGTCGTCGTCGATGAGACGCTGCTCAAGTCAGTGGATGTTACCGCAGGTCTTTCCGAAAACGGCGCAATCATCGTCAACAGCAGAAAGAGCCCGCAGGAAGTCAGAAGACAGCTCCGCGGATACAAAGGCAAGGTCTGCACAGTCGACGCAGGATCCATCTCCCAGGAGACCCTCGGCAGAAATATCCCGAACACCCCGATGCTGGCGGCAGCCGTCGAGGTAAGCCATGTTATAGACAAGGACAGATTCCTCGCGGATATGGAAGGTTCCCTTCGTCACAAATTCGCATCCAAGCCGCAGGTCGTCGAAGGAAATATGAGAGCGCTGAGAATGTCCATGAAGCAGCTGAAGGTAGGTTGAGGCAACTCTGAAGCAACAGCGGGGCAACGCTGGGACAACATTGGAAAGGCAAACGATGAATATAAACGAACAAAGCAAATGGTATGAACTGACGACGGGGGCTGAGATTTTCGAACCGGCCACCTCGCGGGAAGTGAAAACAGGCGAATGGCGCACACGCACGCCTGTTTTTGATAAGGAAAAATGTAAGCAGTGTCTGCTTTGCGTTCCGTTCTGTCCGGATGTTTCCATTCCGGTCGAGAGAGGAGAGCGTCTTGAGACGAATCTGGATTACTGCAAGGGCTGCGGGATCTGCGCGAAGGTGTGCAGCTTCGGTGCAATCACGATGGAGGAACTATAACGATGCGAGACAGGATGAGCGGCAATGAAGCAGTTGCGTTTGCAATGAAGCAGATCGATCCGGATGTGATGGGAGCCTTCCCGATCACGCCGTCAACAGAGATCCCCCAGTATTTCAGCAAATACATCGCCGACGGCGAGGTCCACACGGAATTCGTTGCGGTCGAGTCGGAGCACTCCGCCATGTCCACCTGCATCGGAGCATCCGCTGCGGGAGCACGCGCTATCACGGCAACGTCATCTGCAGGCCTGGCCTATATGTGGGAACTTCTGTATGTGGCTGCCTCCAGCAGGCTGCCCATCGTCATGGCTGTCGTGAACCGGGCTCTGACCGGACCGATCAACATCAACAACGACCATTCGGATTCCATGGGCTGCCGCGACAGCGGATGGATCCAGATCTACGCCGAAAACAACCAGGAAGTCTACGATAATTACATCCAGGCCATGCCTGTCGCAGAGCACTGCAGGCTTCCGATCATGATCTGCCAGGATGGTTTCATCACCAGCCACGCCGTGGAGAACATCGAACTGCTCGAGGATGAACAGGTGCGTTCTTTTGTCGGCGAATACGATCCGGAGCATTATCTCCTGAAGAAGGATGAACCTCTGGCGGTCGGCCCGTATGGTATCTCTCCTTATTATATGGAAATCAAAAAAGGCCAGGCGGAAGCCATGAAGGAAAGCCGCACGCGGATCTATGAAGTCGCGGAGGCGTTTGCGAAAATATCCGGCCGAAGCTACGGGATGATCGAAGAATACATGATGGATGACGCGGACTTCGCGGTGGTTCTCATCGGCTCCTCAGCAGGTACTGCAAAGGCAGCCGCACACGGTCTGCGTGAAGCGGGCATCAAAGCCGGCGTGATCAAGGTGCGTGTCTTCCGGCCCTTCCCGTGGGAAGAGCTGCGCAAAGCTCTGCGCGGTGTCAAAGCCGTAGCCGTTATGGATAAGTCCGAGGGTTTTTCCGGATGGGGCGGACCGCTGTTCGCAGAGACCCGGGCTGCGCTCTATGATCTGGAGGAATCCGCGCGTCCGCTGCTGCAGAGTCTGGTATACGGACTGGGAGGCAGGGATGTGACCGTTTCCACATTTGAGGCGATCTATGAAGACCTCGCCCGCACAGCAGAAGCGGGAACAGTCGAGCACATTTACAGACATGTCGGCGTTCGCGGCGACGAAGAAGGAATACAAGGGTAGATTTCTATGACATATAAACTGAAGGAAGAACTGAATAAGAAAGAACGTTTCGCACAGGGGCACAGACTCTGCGCGGGCTGCGGTGCAGGCGTTGCTGTAAGCGCCGTACTGCGTGCGCTGGATGAAGAGGACAAGGCAGTCGTATCCAACGCCACCAGCTGCCTGGAAGTATCCACGTTCATCTATCCGGATACTGCTTACGAGGATAGTTACATCCACAGCGCCTTCGAAAATGCCGCTGCCATGACAGGCGGCGTTGAGACGGCTTACCGCGTGCTCAAAAAACGCGGCAAGATCGATGAGAACTTCAAGTTCATCTGTTTCGGCGGTGACGGCGGCACCTACGATATCGGGCTGCAGTCTCTGTCCGGCGCCATGGAACGCGGCCACGATATGGTCTATGTCTGCTATGACAATGAGGCCTACATGAACACCGGCATCCAGCGTTCTTCTGCGACGCCCCGGTTCGCTGACGCGACTACAACGCCGGTCGGCACCAAGAGTTACGGAAAGATCCAGAACAAAAAAGATCTGACTGCGATCATCGCCGCCCACGGCGTTCCTTACGTGGCACAGACCACCATGCTTGGAAACTTCCGCGACATCCATGAGAAGGCGCACCGCGCCATCTATACGGAAGGCCCGTGTTTCCTGAACGTTCTCGCGCCGTGCCCCCGCGGCTGGCGCTACGGGATGGACGACCTGGCAGAGATCTGCCGGCTGGCGGTAGACACCTGCGTGTGGCCTTTGTATGAAGTGGTCAATGGCAAGTGGCACCTGACCTATGAGCCGCGCACCAAACTGCCCGTATCAGATTTCCTTGAGAAACAGGGTCGCTTCGCCCACATGTTCCGTCCGGGCAACGAGTGGATGATCGACGAAGCCCAGCAGTACGTGGATGAAAAATGGGAGAACTTAAAAGCGCGCTGCGAATAGCGCGCTTTGTTTTTTCTGCGATTTGCAGGATCCTATTTCCGGTAGATGCAGATCATGGTGCCGTCACCGCAGGTCTGCAGAATCTTGATCATATTTGTTTTTGAAACAGCCACGCACCCTAGCGTGTACTTGTAATATCCGAAACAGTGGAGAAAGATCGCGAAGCCTTTCCCTTTCTCACCGCTGTTGTTGTATCCGATATTCATGGCGTAGGCGTACTGTTTGGTATGGTCGATGAGATGCTCTCCGCTGCAGCTGTGCGGTTTCTCGCGCAGATCGACCATCTGGTTGTAACGCTTGTCTGCGCACCAGTAATGATGCTTGTTGATCTTCGTATACTGCATCTTGCTGCCCGGATCTGCTTTGATCCCGAAGGCGCAGGTGATAGGGAACTGTCCTTTCGGCGTTTTTCCATCGCCTTCTTTCTTTTTGTCGATTCCTTTTTTGCCAACGTATGCAGGGCAGCTGAGGACCAGTTTCCATTTTCCTTTCGCGTTCTTTTCATACAAAAGCAGGTCTGCCTTCGTGCCGCCCTTATACCGGACAAAGATCAGTTCGTTCACATCGCCTTTGTTCTGGTATTTTTTCTTCAGCATTTCCCAGTCAGTATGGGAGACTGTGACTGTCTTGCTTTCGCTCCATTCGGAGCGGATTTTCTTTCCGTCCTTTTTCTTGACGCTCCGGACTTTGACCGTATATTTCTTCCCGCAGTTCAGCTTGGTCAGTGTTGACGTATTTTCGATTCCGACTTTGATGATCGTTTTTTCTTTGTTTTCCTGCTTGAGATAGATCTCATATCCTACGGCATTTTTGACAGGGAACCAGCCGAGGAGGATCGACCGATATCCCGCCTTCACCGATGACAGGACCGGTGTGGGGTCTTTTCTCGGGGCTGCGGTCGTCGTAGTTGCCTTCGTTGTCGTTGGTTTCTTCGTAGTCGGCTGCGTCGGTTTCTTCGTGGTCGTCTGCGTTGGTTTCGTCGTGACCGGCGCGGTCGGTTCCGTTGTTGCCGGCTCTGAAGGATCCTCAGCGACGCTCGGATCAGATGGGCCTGCGGCAGGCGTTCCGGAAGGGTCGACTGCGTCCGGCTGTTCCTGCGCAGGGGCGGTAGGATCGTACGTAAAAGCAAGGCCCGGCGATGCCGCTGCCGGCAGCAAACAAACGGCCGCCATACATAATGCAATTGTGATGCTTTTGATCGTTCGTTTCATACGTTCCGGGCACCTCCTGAATTTGTTTCATCCTATTTTACCATGTTCAACATTCCGATTCTGAAATCTAAACAAAATAACATCTTGACACTGTACTATGCGATGTAGTACACTTAATTCACAAAGAACAGTTGTTGGGGATAATTAGAGAAAAGGGGAGGATAATGTTTCAGATCAATCTACGAAGTCAGCAGTCGATATATGAACAGATCATCGACAATATCAAAGAGCTGATCATACGGGGCGTGCTGGAAGAGGACAGCGAACTGCCGTCCATACGGGAACTGTCCCGCAGCCTGACCGTGAATCCGAATACCGTCCAGAAGGCCTTCAAGGAGCTGGAGCGGGAAGGCTTCATCTACAAGGTCAAGGGCAGAGGCACCTTCGTGAGCCCGAGGCGTGAACAGCAGGTCGACCCGGCGGCAGTGAAAAAAATCAGCGCAGACATCAGAAACAGCGTACAGGAGCTCAGCTACCTGGGGCTGCCGCAAGCGGACATCGAAAAGCTGGTGGCCGACATCGCCGCCGATCCGTTCGGCAGCAAAGCAGGGTCATCGAAGGAAGAAGACTAAAGGAGGGGTATTCATGATACAAGTCAAAAATCTTCACAAGAAATTTGGAAAGACAAAAGCGCTCGACGGTATCGACCTGACAGTCAACAAAGGGTCCATCTACGGACTGGTCGGAACTAACGGCGCAGGCAAAACGACTGTCATCCGGCATATGGCCGGGATTCTGAAGCAGGACGACGGAGAAATCCTGTTCGACGGAGAACCTGCCTTTGAGAATCCTGCCGTCAAGCAGAGAATCGGTCTCGTACCGGATGAGCTGTTTTTCCCGAAAGGGTATTCCATCAAGGATATGACGAAAATCTACAACGGGACCTACGACAGCTTCAGCACGGAGCGACTGCATGAACTGACGCAGCTTTTCCGGCTCGATGAGAAGGCGCCGCTTCGTAGTTTTTCGAAGGGCATGAAGAAGCAGGCGGCCATCGCGCTGACTCTGGCGAGCATGCCGGAGTACCTGCTGCTGGACGAACCGATCGACGGGCTGGATCCAATCGTGCGTAAACTCGTATGGAAGCAGATCGTCGACGACGTGGCAGAGCGGGAGATGTCCGTGATGGTGTCCTCCCACAACCTGCGGGACCTGGAGTCCATCTGCGATTATGTGGGAATCATCGACAACGGCAGGACTGTCATCGAACGCGATCTGGAATCCGTCAGAGAAGGCATCAACAAAGTGCAGGTTGCCTTTGCGCAAAAGCAGAAAAGCGCAGATGATCCGCAGGCGGGGCAGGAAACGGACGACGCCGAAGCAGCGATCGCACAGCTTAACGTCCTGCATAGAGACAGGCACGGTTCCATCGAACTGATCATTACGAGAGACAGCGCGGAGAGAATCGAAGAAGTGCTCACGCCGGCAAAGCCGCTGGTGCTGGATGTGCTGCCGCTGTCACTGGAAGAGGTATTTATTTATGAACTGGGAGGTGAGAAATATGACTTCAGCGAAATCATGTAAAAGGCCTGAAAGAACCTGGCTGATCGAGATACTGAGACGCTGCAAGGCATTGCCGGTGCTCATCGCAGTCGCATATTTTCTCAGCAACATTCTCCCGATCCTGTTGTCCTACAGCAGGCTGGAAAGAGTCATCACCTACGTATACAGCTCGATGACCGGATCAAATCTGCTGAACATCCTCATCGGGATCGCCGGCGGCGTGGTCGTAAGCTGCGCAGTATTCAGATATCTGCACAGCAATGCTTCTGTCATCGACGCTCACGCGAAACCGCTGACCAGAACGCAGCTGTTCAGGGGATCCTTCTTCGCGGGATTACTGATGGTCATTGCCCCGGTCGTCCTCACAGGGCTTCTGTACCTGTGCGTCATGGGCGCGCACGGAACCGTCGACCTTACGACAACTATGGAAAATCTGGGGATGGGAGACTGGTCGAAGCAGGTTGGCGCCGAACACATCCTGTGCGTTTCCAACATCATCGGATGGACTCTGGATAATATCGTCATCATCGGATTCACATACTGTGTATCGTGCTTCGCGGCGATACTGGCCGGAACGGCTGCCATACAGGCGCTGCTGTCACTTCTGCTCATATCAGTGGCTTCGATCGTGTACAGCTTTTTCCTGGGATACATGGACACATTCCTTTACGGATACACCGGCAGCAACACAAGCCTTCTGACATACCTTTCGCCGTACGGTTTCCTGATGATGAGAGACGCGTTCCCGTTTGAATCGGTTCCTGTAACGCTCATCGTGTATGCGGTGATTTCTGCACTGATTGCCTTTGCAGCGGCAGCCGTATACAAGAAGATCAGACTCGAGAATGAGGAACAGACCATCGTCGTGCCTTTCGTTGCGGATCTTCTGGTGATCCTGCTTACAGCGCTGGCTGTATCAACAGTGCTCTTTATCGCCCAGGGTTTCCTGGCGATAGACTCAGCGGCAGGCAGCGTCATCACGATCGTGCTGGCAACGATTGTCTTCTTCCCGGTGTTCTGCATGATAGCAGATCAGAGCTTCAGGATCTTCAAAGGAAGGAACGCCAGGGTGTTCATCATCTACGCTGCGGTCATGTGCCTGGTGCTGGCGTTCACACTCTTTGATGTGACCGGATTTGAGAAAAGAGTTCCGGAAGCATCAAATGTGGCATCCGTGGATATCAGCGATTCGAATCTGATCAACACAGAGTACAAAGGCATCAAAGATGAAGATACGATCACGCAGATCACAGCCCTTCACAAAAGCATCGCCGAGGAAGGGAAACACACAGATATGGATATTCCTGCAGATGACGTGAAAGACGGCGGACAGGCATCGTCCATCGGCGGCGTGCAGATCGACTACCATCTGAAAAACGGCAAGACGATCACAAGATACTACGGATTGATTTACCCGGCGTCCTACGACGCATATGCGGCATATTACCGGAGCGAGAAGATCAGAGAGCATGACTGCATCGACGAGAAGCATCCGTTCAAAACCGGGCAGTTTATGTCCATCAATGACGCACATGTCAACAAGTATGGGGACTACATTGACAGCAATACCTACAAGGTGCCGGATGAGAACCTGAAAGGCATCATCAGGGCAGCCAACAAAGATATCATGAACTGGACCGCAGAAAACCGCGAGCTGTTCCTGGCTATTGATGAGTATGATCCGAAGAAAGACAAGTCTTCCTACACGCTCAGCATAAGTGTCGACTACAGCCTTTCTGAAGAGACTGTCTCAAAACTGGAGGCTTACAACCGCTACTATATGTTCAAGACGAGCGATCAGAATATGGTGAATTACATTGAGAAACACCCTGAAATCATGTCTGACAAAAATGCGATAGCAGATGACGACCCGACTTGGGGAGGCAATGAAATGTGAGATCATATGCAAAAGCAATACGAATCAAAAGCATGAAAAAAAGGCTGACTTCGCGTCAGCCTTTTTTGTATCCGTTTACACGTCGATGGCCATATCTCCGACGGTGAAGTTGTCGATAAGACGGGTGGTGCCGATGCGCACGGCCATTGCGACGACATCTCCTTTGCCAAAGGTTTCGATGGGCTGCATGGACAGGCCGTCGACAACTTCCACATAATCGATGTCCGCCATCGGCTCCGTGGCCAGATTGGCTTTTATGGCATCGAGCAGCGTCTTTGAGTCAGTACAGCCGTTTTTGATCATATCCTGCCCCAGACGCAGGGATCTGGAAAGAATGCGCGCGGCTTTGCGCTCATCCGGGTTCAGGTAGACATTGCGTGAGCTCATGGCAAGGCCGTCTTCTTCTCTGACAGTCGGGCAGCCGACGACGTCTACATCGAAATTCAGGTCTCTGACCATCCTGCGGACTACGGCCAGCTGCTGGGCGTCCTTTTTGCCGAAGTAGATCTTATCCGGCTGAACGATGTTGAGGAATTTCGCGATCACAGTGCAGACGCCGCGGAAGTGGTTCTCTCTTGTGGCGCCGCACAGGGTGTCGGATACGACGTCAACATCCGCGTACGTGCAGAAGTCCGGGAAATACATTTCCTCGGGCTCCGGATGGAAGACCACATCAACGCCGTGGGCTTCAAGGATCTTGCAGTCGCGTTCGAAATCCCGGGGGTACTTTGACAGATCCTCATTAGGTCCGAACTGTATGGGGTTTACGAAGACCGAAGCCACCGTGTAGTCGTTGTCCTCGTTGCTGTAGTCCATCAGGGACGCGTGCCCCTCGTGGAGATACCCCATGGTCGGGCAAAGGCCGATCGTCTGGTCGGCATTCTTCCATGTTTCGATCTGTGCGTGCATCTCTGCAATCGTTGTTATAACTCTCATGTTTGTTTCCTCGCTGTGATGCTTTTGCTTGTATTGCTTTTGCTGATTAGTAGAGGCGCTTGAGCGCTTCTTCGTTCTTCATCTGGAATGAGTGCTCATCATCCGGGAAGGTCTTGTTCTTGACTTCCTCATCGTAGGCCTTGAACGCCTTGACCATCTCTTCGCCGATGTTGGCAAACTGCTTGACGAACTTCGGAACATAGTCTGTAAACGTTCCCAGCATATCCTGATAAACGAGAATCTGTCCGTCACACTCGGTTCCGCCGCCGATGCCGATGGTCGGGATGTCAAGCTTGCTTGTGATAAGCGCTGCGACCGGTGCTGGAATGCATTCCAGTACGACTGAGAAAGCACCGGCTTCCTGAACTGCGTATGCGTCTTCCAGGAGTTCCTTTGCTGCGTCTTCGGTCTTGCCCTGTACGCGGCATCCGCCGAATGCGTTGATGGATTGCGGCGTCAGCCCGAGGTGCGCCATGACAGGGATTCCTGCGTCGACCATCGCTTTGATCTGGGGGCAGACTCTGGCGCCGCCTTCCAGCTTGATGGCCTGGCAGTGGGTTTCTTTCATGACACGTCCCGCGTTCTCGAGGGCCTGCTCCATGGATACCTGGTACGACATGAACGGCATGTCGACAACGATCATGGTGGTCTCTGTTCCGCGGACGACAGAAGCGCCGTAAGTGATCATCTGATCAACAGTGACAGGGATCGTATCCCCAAGTCCAAGCATTGTGTTACCGAGTGAATCTCCTACCAGAATCGCGTCTATGTTACCGTCCATCAGTTTCGCTGTTGAGTAATCATAGCACGTAAGCATGGAGATTTTTTTGCCTTCCGACTTCATCTTCTGGAAGGTGAGTACTGAGTTTCTCATTGTTTTGTTCCTTTCGTTGTTTTGTCCTTTCTTTCGATCAAAGATTTTCGTTTAACAGATCCTTGATATCCTGGTACAAACGGTCAGGATGTTTGGCTTCCGCTATCGGAATGAGCCGCGATGAAAGTACACGATAGATGGCGCTTTGCTGCTCGTTCATGCAGGCCAGATGCTTTGCGATGGTCTTCGCATCGCCGCGCTCGACCGGTCCGGTGAGTGCTGCCGCAGGCCCGCGGCTGAGAACGTGCTGCACGTTTCCCGTCACGAGAGGGGTGAGGGCTTTGCGCGCGTCCGCTTCGTCGAATCCGCACTGGCAGAGCATATCGATGCTCTCTGCCAGAAGCGCGACCGCCAGATTGCTGGCCGTAACAGCTGCCGCGTGGTAGAGGGTCTTATCCTCCGCCCGGATCACCTGCAGGTCGATGCCTGCTTCTTTGAGCATTCCTTTGATCTCGGGAAGATGTTCTTCGTTTCCCTCGACCGCAAAAAAAACATCCTGCAGTTCTTTGTAAGCTTCATATTTATCGCTTACAGCGAACAGCGGATGAACGGAATACTCGTACGCGCCTGTCTGGTCAATGCCGGGGAATGCTTCTCCTGCGGAGAGCGATCCGCTGCAGTGACATATGTACTTACCCGAGACCGGATACTGACGGACCTGTTCAAACACTTCTGAAATGGTTCCGTCGGGAACAGTCAGGAACAACACGTCGCTTGCTTCGATGAGGGCGCCCAGATCAGTGAACGCCTTGCTTCCGGTAAAGTTCGCTGCTTCTTCAGCAGATTGAGTGTTGCGGCTGTAGTAGCCTGTAACCTTGATGCTGTTTGTGCCTGTTTTGCTCGAGAAGTATTTACCTAACGTAAATCCAACCTTGCCTGCTCCTATGAATCCTGTTTTCAATCGATCACCTCTTTTCTCAAAAGGTGACGTGGTTCCTTTCCCGCGGCTTGCGTGCGCGCACCTTGTATCGGTTCCGGGTCCTTCGCGGTACAGTTTCCTTGGTGGAATACCGTCCATCACAAGGGGAAGTATAAACCGCAAGATAGTATTTGTCAATGAAAAGGAAAAGGTGTATAATAGCAAAGTACGAAACGCCGGGAGTTATCGGGGAGTGGCGCAGTTTGGTAGCGCACCTGACTGGGGGTCAGGTGGCCGCAGGTTCAAATCCTGTCTCTCCGACCAAAGAGCAAACCCCGGCGTTTTGTATTTCATTCGCAAAAGCATGACAGCAGGAGTTGATTCATATGGCAATCCACATCGTTCTGGTGGAACCGGAGATTCCGCCCAACACAGGTAATATCGCGAGAACGGCCGCAGCCACGGACAGTGTGCTGCATCTCGTCAAGCCGCTCGGTTTCAGCATCGACGACAAAAGCCTGAAGCGCGCAGGGCTCGACTACTGGCCTTATGTCAAACTTGAGGTGCACGAAAGTCTTGATGAGTTCATGGAGAAGTACGCGGGCCGGCGCATGTGGCTGGCCACGACCAAGGGCGGACATCGTTATACGGATGTAGAATACAGGGACGAGGACATGATCCTCTTCGGGCGTGAGACTGCGGGGCTGCCCCGTGATTTCATTGCCGCCCACGCCGATCAGGCTGTCCGCATCCCCATGAGTGCGAACACACGTCTCAGATCATTCAACTTATCCAATTCCGTCATTGTTGTTTTGTTTGAAGCTCTCCGGCAGCTGGAGTTTCCCGGACTGGAGTAGTACGGAAGGACTGGATCGCCAGAAAGGCGAAGCCCACCACGATCGCAGCAAATACCAACAGGTGGAACACGCTGAAACTTGCGAGCGGCAGTCTGTGATAGAACAGGAAGACAATCACTGTCACCAGAGCAAGGACAACGGAGAGCAGCAGGTTCCGCCGGTTCCTGTTCCGCAGAAGTCCCCGCACCGATAAAAGCCAGATCACGAAAAACGTGACTGCGGCACATTCCGTCATGGCCTGATCAATGGCGAACAGATAATAGGAAAAAATCTGTGTCAGAACGGCGAAGACCGCGATGACAACCAGATGCGGCACAATGACGAACCATGAGGAATAGGAAACAGATCCTTTTTTCGCCTCACGGCGGTGCACCAGATAGATGATCAGACAGATCACATACAGCAAAAGCAGAAGCAGATTTGTCCGGATCACGATTTTGATTATTTCTCCAACAGAAAGAAAACTGTTCCTGTCCGCGTTCATCTCTGTATCCATTTCGTCTGCCGGAGAATAGCGATAAGGTGTTTGGGCAAACGCAGCAAAGGCATCATTATTATCTGTGGGAACAAGCTCCGGAAGATCTTCGCCCGGAGTTATTTTCATCTTATAAGTACCTTTGCCGGGAGTTCCGATGTACATCATGCCCGGTTTATAAGCGGTATCATACGCATCGTATGAAAGATCATGATAGGTCAGCGACTTTCGGTTGAAGGCGGTCACCTGTATCGTATATTCACTGTCAGAAGGAAGGCTGACGGCCGTTTCTTTTCCCTGGCGCATCATGAAAATGTCCGGCAGGGAACCTTGTTTGGCGTCCCCGGAGTCTTCTGCTTCAGTGAGTGATCCTTTGCGGTCAATGGAAGCGATGGTGGTTTTGCCTTTCAGTACGTCGACGGCTATGTCGCCGATGAAGACGATCCACCTGGTTTCTGTTGGACCGTAGAATACATCTTCCGTACTGTTGTCAGAGAACAGCCAGCTGATGTAGGTCATGGGGCGATGCTCCAGAACAACGTTATCAGCAGTTGGATCATCCGCTTCCCAGCTTCCGTCATCGGTCTGGCGGCTTTTTGATTTGAGGTGCTGGGACGCTGCGAAGGTAAGATAGTCAACAAATACATCACGCTGGTTCTTTTGCTGCGCGTTCAATTGGGAGTGCTTCGGCATGGATGCGGCAAGCATCTCAAAAGCATGCCCTAAATCGGGTTCCGTCCAGATTTTCATCAGGTTTGGCTGCAGCTGTGCAACATATTCATCCGTGGTCGGGAAGAAGGATCCCAAAAAGGATAGCACCAGGCGGAATTGATGGTTGAGCTCCGGATTGTTCCGGAAGGGTTCATAGGCAAGCTGCTGTGTTGTCTTTGATGCTGTATGGGCCAGAGCTGCATAATTGCTGTCCGTTTCCTGAGAAGGTGTGTACAGGGTCGTTCCGTACCGCTCAAACCCCCAGCTTTGCAGCGGCGTACGCGGCACGGGATCGTTCTTGCCGCAGATATTGTAGATGCCCGGATAAGCGACCGGCTTTTTCGTCGTTCTAGGAACAGCGGTGAGATAAGCGTACACGTCATCGAATCGTCCGGATTCGATCATATCTGCCGCTGTGATGTTCGCGACGGCAGATGCTCTTGAGTACCCCGAGATCCAGAGCTTTGTTTTGCCTTTGATGTTGTGCTCTTTGATATAACTGTTGATGTGCCTCTCCAGTATCATAGCTGCGTTATTGAAGCCCTCGTGGCGCTCCCCGGTTCCGACCATCAGGTTCGAGGACCATTCCTCTCCATAACCTGCTCCGCAGGCGGTCGCAGCAATGACGGTCATATCATCGATGCGTTTATGCGCAATGACTCCCGCCAGAGAATCCGGCGTCGGCGGCCGATCGTATCCAAACGAATCCCGGTCGTCGAACCCGATCGCTGCGAGATACCGGTCAAAGTACGGCAGAAAATCTTCTTTATCGTTTCGGAAAGCGGATATCGCAAAACCAAGAGAGCACTGCGCAAACAATCTGCTGAATTCATCGGAAGGATACCGGAAAAGATCATCGGAATAGGGGAACTTCCAGTTATACAGGTGATCCGCAGTGTCATAGAAACTCAGTTCGAGCTGCCGGACATCTTTATAACGGCTGTCGTCAGCAAACTGAACGTCAGGGCGGGTGGTGAAAGTATTCTCGTCGGCGGCCGCACTAAATCCGCATGTGCCGATCAGCACACCCAGAAACAGAAGTATCAGGATACTGCGTCTTAACAGTCTTATATTGTTCATACACATCGATCCGTGCCTGCCAAAAGTGTACTTGCAGATTTGTGAAAAACCCCGCGGCCATTTCACTGGCGCGGGGTCTTATGTTCCTGGTGGTCTGCGCGGGGCTCGAACCCACGACATCATGGTTGTGACCCATGCGCTCTCCCAGCTGAGCTAGCAGACCGAGCCGTCCCCAGCATTATACAACAAATCCGGGGATATGGCAAAAGCAAATCGTATTTATTTTTGCTGCCCGTATTTAACGGCCAGCATGAGAGCGCCCATGTCGGGCGTGGTGGCCGGTTCGACGTAATGCATACCGTGCGCGCGGAGGATCTCATCGAAGGGCTGCGTGACAGCGGGACCGATCTTGAAGACGCCGCCGGTGCCGCTGACAGGGACATCCTCATCGCCGAACCCCAGTTTACCGCGCAGCACGATGGCCAGATCGGCCAGCTCTTTCGCGCAGCCTGTCAGAATGGCTTCGGCATAGGGGTCGCCTTCCTCACACAGGTGGCTGACGATAGGGGCAAGACCGGCAATGCGGGGGCGGTCCAGATGCCATTCATTGACCACGCGGGTGACCATCTCGTCGTCGGTCTTAAGATCGAGCGCTTCGTTGACGGCGTCATATAACAGCGTCTTTTCGTCGCGACCATCGCTTTGGCGGGAATACTCTTTGAGAAGGTTCCAGGCAATCCAGTAGGCACTGCCTTCATCGCCGCCCAGGGCATAGTGCCACCCGCCGCAGCGCATGAACCTGCCCGCGGCGTTGCGGCCGCTTCCAATGGAGCCGGTGCCTGCGATGATGTTGATGCCGGGCGCGCCGCAGAGTGCGCCTTCCAGGGCATTGGCGCTGTCGTTTTCCGCTGCGAAGGGCATGTCGCCAAAGCCTGCTGCCATTGCGCGGTCGACCATAGGCTGATCAGATTCTACATCCCCGAAACCGGCGCATCCGGCAAAGGCGAAAGCAACATCGCCGGGCCTTATGCCGGCGTTTTCACAAACCGCCGTGACACCTTCGCGTATGAGACGCTCCAATCCGTCAAAACCGATCTGCATATAATGACATCCGCCGCCGGTGTATTCACCGATCACTTCAAGATTCTCCGTTACGCGGCCAGCCAGAAACTTTGTTTTGGTGCCGCCGCCGTCGATGCCGATGTAGTATTTCGTTTCAGGTGCATTCATTTCAGTGACTTCCTTTCTATCAGTTTGGTAGGAAAGAGGATGCGCCGGATAGACGAGTCCTTATCCTTAATGACTTGTATCATGCGTTCGACTGCTGCCTTACCGATGTCTGCTGTCGGAACTTCGATGGTGGTAAGAGGGGGCACCAGATGCGAACTGAGGTCGATGTTGTTGAATCCGATGACGCCAACATCACGGGGACAGCGGTAACCGTCTGCGTAGAGGGTGCCAAGCACGACCGATGCCAGAGAATCGCTGCCGGCGAAGATGGCGTCCGGCGGCTTAGGAAGTCTCATGAGCTCCTGCGTCTGCTGTTTGCACAGATCCAGATCCCATCCGCAGTCCTTTACCAGCTTCTCGTCATATTCGAGCCCTGCGCGACGAAGCATCTCTCTGTATATCACCATACGGATGGTTTCGGGCAACGGCATCGCCGGAGAACTGCCGCTGATGAGGGCGATGCGCTTGTATCCGCGGTCGAGAAGGGCGTTCATCACCTGCCAGTTGGCAGTTGTGTGATCGAACCCCACGTTGTCGAAATCATATTCGGGTTCATCTTTGTCGATGAAGATGATGTGCGGGATGTGTGTCTCGAGCGCCGTCATGGCTTCCGGCGAGACATGCTCCATCAGGAACACACCGTCCAGTCCTGCGCCGATGATCTCTTGAAGAATCTGGGGATTGTCCAGTTCTCTAAATGACTTGACAACGGCAATGGTGGCGTTCCTGCTCCTGCATGCGTTTTCCATAGCGACAAGAATATCGACAAAGAAAGGATCCGAATACTTGTCAGTCGTATCAGAAAGAACACAGCCGAAGCGGAACTGATCCTGCTGCCGGACGGGGATCTCATATTGAAGTTGTGCCACGGCGTCATTGATTTTGCGGCGCGTCTCTTCGCGGACGCTGAAGCCCGGATCGCCGGAAAGGACCCGGGAAACGGTGGCGGCCGACACCCCGGCTCTCTTTGCAACATCTCGGATTGTAGCCATATACAGCCTCCTTGTTTAGTAAACATTATACGCACTATTAGCTGGGCAGTCAAGCCGTAATTCATGCAAGTTCCTTTATTTGGCAGCAAAAAACAGTTTACATTTGGGAGAAAACGCTCTATAATGATAACAAAGTAAAGTGTATTGAAAGGTTTTGTTTACTAAACAAAGAGGGACGCACATGAGGAAATTTGTGGTTCTCTGGAATTCACCAGAGATTTGGTAAGAGACCTGATGACATTCGAAAGCTTTGATGACGCAGAGATCGCCCTCGTGGATATCGATGCAAAGCGACTGGACTATGCCAGACGCGGCATCGAGAAGGTCGTAAAAGCCGGCGGTCACCATGCGACGGTCACGGCGACGACGGACAGGCTCGAAGCGCTGCCGGGCGCGGACGGCGTACTGATTACAGTGCTGCAGGGTGGCGTGGACGTCTGGCGGTATGACGTTGAGATCCCGAAGAAGTACGGCGTGGATATCTGTGTCGGCGATACGAGAGGCCCATCGGGGATCTTCCGCTTTCTCAGGACAGCTCCTGTCCTGCTGGAGATCATCAGAGATGTTGAGAAGCTTTGTCCGAACGCGGTCGTTCTCAACTACACCAATCCGATGGCTATGCTCGTCAGCTATCTGCAGGCGCAGTCGGATGTGAGCATCACAGGACTTTGCCACAGTGTGCAGGGAACAGCGGAGATGCTGGCAGGCTGGCTCGGGCTGCAGAAAGGGGAACTGGACTACACCTGCGCTGGCATCAATCACCAGGCATTCTATCTGGAACTGAAACACAATGGCGAGGACATGTATCCGGCGCTGCGGGAAGCCATCACCAGACCGGAAGTCGCAGCAGAAGAACCTGTCCGGATCGAGATGTTCAAATATCTCAGATACTTCCCAACAGAGTCCTCAGGACACAATTCGGAGTACAATCCGTGGTTCCGTAAGAGACCGGATCTCATTGAGAAATACTGCATGCACGGAACAGGATGGAACCCGGGCGAATACGCGTATATACTGAAAGAGTACATGAACCGTGAAGACACCTGGGAAGCAGAATACTCTGACTGGCTTGAGAACGGAGAAGTCGAACTGGAGCGCGGCGATGAATACGCATCGAATATCTTCAACGCCATTTACGGCGATGGCACGCCGTTCCCGTTTAACGCAAACCTCAGGAACAAGGGGTATATCACCAATATAGATGAAGGCGCCTGCGTAGAGGTGCCGGTCATGGCAGACAAAACCGGCATCCATGTCAAGGGCGTGTACACACTTCCGCCGCAGTTGTCAGCACTGGTATCCCACTCAGCGAAGCTTGAGGAGATGGCAGTACAGGCAGCGATCACAGGCGATACTGATCTGGTATTCCAGGCAGTTCTTCAGGACCCGCTTACGGCAAGCGTATGCAGCATGGAGGAAATCCATAACATGGTTCAGGAGATGCTTGAGAAGAATAGAGCGTATTTAAGTTATTTCAAGTTCTAGTCGGTGGTTATTATCTGATTCTAAGGAGGAAAAAGAAATGAAAAAGAAACTGATTCTGATCGCCCTGACAGTCGTGCTGACCCTGGGGATCGCACTCGTGATCACCGGATGCGGCGGCTCAGACAGTGGCGGCAGTTCTGACGGAACAACGCTGACGTTGTGGACACACAACAATGAAGAATCATGGAACGCGTCATATCAGAGCATCGTTGACGCCTACATGGAGGAGCATCCTGACGTAACAGTCAACATTGAGTCATTCCCGTATGACGAGTTCGAGTCAAAGGTGCAGACAGCACTCATGTCAAAAGAAGGCGGAGCTGACATCTACGAGATGTGGGGAGGCTGGGGCGTCGATTTCGCACCTGCAGGCGTTTTAGCGCCGCTTCCTGAAGACATGCAGAAAGAAGTCAAGGAAGAATGCTATCCGAACACTTACGGCGCTCTGGAAGCGGACGGTGTCATCTACGGCATTCCGCAGGAGTTCAACATTGAATGCGGCGGACTGGTCGTCAACAACAATGTCATGAAGGACGCCGGCGTCGAAGTTCCGACTACATGGGACGAACTGAAAGCAGCAGCCGAAAAGGGAACCATCAAGGACGGAGATAAGATCAAAGTCAAGGGATTTGACTTCGTCAACTGGGACGGCGTTATGTATCTGTGGACTTCCATGATCCTTTCGCAGGGTGAAAACTATCTGAATGAAGACGGCACGATCAACGTCACTTCAGATGCTGCCAAAAAGGCTTGGGACGAGCTGGCAGCTATGGCATCCGGAGACAGTGCAGTCACCAACCTTTCCGGCCTGGATGACGGAAGCGATATCGAAGGATATCAGGAACTGTACACCGGTGATGTCATGATGGTACCGCGCGGACCTTGGTGCCTGCAGGAAGGTATAGACAGTTTCGGCCTTGAGCTTGGCAAAGACTTCGACTATGTTGCAATGCCGTTCTACGGTCCTGAGAAAAAGTTCGCTTCTGAGACAGGCTGGTCCATGGCTGTCGCTGCTGGACTGGATGAGGCGCAGGAAGCTGCAGCTTTCGATTTCCTCAACTATTTCTTCTCTGACGAAGTGATCATGCAGCACAATCTGGCTTGTGGACAGATTCCTGCAAAGGAAGCAGTCGCGCAGGATCCTGAGTATCTCAAGAAGTACCCGATTGCTGAGCCGCTCGTAGGTATCCTCGACGGCGCGCAGTTCATCGGATTCTTCAACACAGACGTATTCAAAGAATGTATCAACGAAACATTCAGCGCATACTGCAAAGGCGAGGCAGGCTCGACAGATGAAGCTCTGGCTGCCCTTGAAAAGACACTCAACAAGAAACTGTACAAATAATCACATGAATAAAGGCGCGGGGGCGTTTGCTCTCCGCGCCTTTGCAAACTCGGATATTTAGATCCCGGCCTTGAAGATGCCGGGCGCAGAACCGGAAGGTGATCAAATTGACAACCAGCCGCAAATTCCTTCTGCTCATATTGATACCAATATTTGCGGAAGCACTGATTTTTCTTATTATCCCGATCCTTGGAACACTCGGGATATCCTTTATGAATTACAATCCGCTGAACCATTCTGCGGAGTTTGTTGGACTTGACAACTACAGAGAACTGCTCGACGATCCGGACGCCGTCAAAGCGTTCAAGAACACGATCATATTCACCGTCGTTGCAGTTGCTCTTAACATAGTGATTTCTCTTACCGTCGCGACGCTGATCAGCCAGATGAAGAGCAACAAGACCAGGAGCTTCTTCCGGATGATCGTATTCCTGCCGTGTATGGCGCCTATGGTCGCCTCGGCAGTCGTGTGGGGGAGGAGTATTTTCAACACGAAGATCGGACTCGTCAACCAGATCATCGAAGCTTTTGGCGGGGAAGGCGTAGCATGGACAGGCGATCCTCACTACGTCATGTTTTCGGTCATCGTCTTCACCTTGTGGGCGGACCTTGGCTACAACATCATCCTCTACTCAGCGGGCATCGACGGCATCCCCGGCGAAGTCTATGAAGCGGCAGATCTCGACCATGCAGGCGGGTGGAGCAAATTCTTCCACATCACGCTGCCGCTGCTGGGCAGAACGACGACCTTCGTTATTCTCATGACACTGATCTCATACTTCCAGATGTTCGCGCAGTTCAGCGTCCTGCTCTTCAAAGACGGACCGCAGAACTCCGGACTGGTACTCACAAGTTATATCTACGAGAATGCGTTCATTTACAAGGAAATGGGATACGCAGCGGCACTGTCCGTCGTGCTGTTCCTGCTGATTCTCATCGTAAGCCTTGTGCAGCAGCGCATCAACAGAGTTGATTGGGAGTACTGATATGAAAGATTTCGCATACACAAGAGATTTCAAAAGCAGGGCGCTCATCTTCGCGATCCTGCTGGCCGTATCGTTCATCGTTGTCATTCCTTATATATGGATGCTCAGCAATTCCTTTAAGACAACGATCGAGACGCTGACAGATCCGATGCACATCATTCCGCAGGAATTCACCCTCGACGGATACATCAAGGTGCTGACCAAATCGCCTTTCTTCCACTGGCTTGGCAACTCGGTCTTCATCACCTGCACGAACACGTTGGTGATTCTGTTTACAAGTACGCTTGTGGGATACCTGTTCGCGCGCTTCCGGTTCAGAGGGAAGGACTTCCTCTTCGCCATGCTCATGTTCACCATGATGGTACCTGCGCAGGTCACCATGATCACCACGTTCATCATCATCGATGACATCGGTCTCTATGACTCTGTATGGGCGCTGATCATTCCGTCCTTCGTGAACGTTTTCGGCATCTACCTTTGTAAACAGTACTGCGAAGAGATCCCGCGGGAACTCATCGAAAGCGCGCGCATCGACGGCGCGGGAGATTTTGCAATATACTGGAGAATCGTTATTCCGCAGATCCGGCCTGCCATCGGAGCACTGGCCATCTTCACCTTCATGGAGTACTGGAACGACTACCTCAATCCGTTGATCTACCTCTCATCGACAGAAAAGATGACACTGCCGCTGGCTCTGAGTTACTTCTCGACCCAGCATACGACCGACCTGTCGGCGACGATGGCGGCTTCCGCTCTCATCATGATTCCGGCAGCAGTTGTGTTCATCATCTTCCAGAAACAGTTCATCAAGGGCTTGTCCATGACAGGAATGAAATAAGGAGAACGCAGCATGTTATTTGGATATCAGAAAGAAGAACTGAAAACAAGAAACGCCATTTTCACAGCGGAGGAAATCGCGCAGCAGCCGGACGTCTGGCAGAAGACGATCGCGCAGGTGCGCGGCGTCCGCGGTCCGCTGAGCAGTTTTATCAATAATGCCACGGTAGGCGGATGCGACATTATCCTGACCGGCGCAGGCACGAGCGAATATGTAGGACGGTGCCTGTATCCGGCTTTATTGCAAAAGCTTTCCGGCCGCGTTCACGCCATCGGCACGACAGACATCGTAGCCACGCCCGAGCTGTTCATTTCACCGGAGCGGAAGACGCTGCTCGTATCCTTCGCCAGATCCGGCAACAGTCCGGAATCTGTCGGAGCGGTCAAGGCGGCGGAGCGGATCTCAGATAAAGTGAATCATCTGTTCATCACATGCAACGAGGAGGGCGCGCTGGCGAAGCTGGCCGCGGACAAGGCAAACTGTTTCAGCCTGGTGCTCACGCCGGAGACCAACGACAGAAGCTTCGCTATGACCAGCAGCTTCACCTGTATGTACATCGCTGCGCTCGCGGTCCTGTCAGGAGATTACGAGATGGACCTCTACGAGACGGTAAGCAGCGCGGAGAAATTCCTCGCCGTCGGACACAAAGAACTTGCTGAGTTCGTTGCGGAAAACGACTTCACCCGAATCGTCTATCTGGGAAGCGATGTCCTGAAAGGACTCGCTCAGGAAGCTGCGCTCAAGGTGCTCGAACTGACAGCGGGGCAGATGGTCGCGCTGCATGATACGCCTATGGGGTTCAGGCACGGACCGAAATCCGTCGTTGACGACGAAACCCTTTGCGTCGTGTTCCTCTCCGACGATCCGTTTACAAGAAGATATGAAATGGATGTGCTGAAGGAACTCGACAGAGACCGGAAGGGGAGCAAGATCATCGCGATCGCGTCATCCGAAGACGCGGAAGCGGCCGGATGCTGCGATCTCTATTTGAACATGGGCTACCGGAACGAGTCTGCCAATTGTCTTCTGGCGCCGGCCTACATCATGGCCGCGCAGACTCTGGCCATGATGTATTCGATGAAACTGGGAATCACTCCGGACAATCCATGTCCGACAGGTGAAGTCAATCGGGTCGTGCAGGGCGTTACGATTTACGAGGAATAAACTGCGAGGATCGAACAATGCAAGATACACACTACTTACAGCAACTTGTAAAACAGCAAAAAAGCGGGATTCCGGCAGGCATCTGTTCTGTGTGCAGCAGCAGTCCCTTCGTCATCGACGCGGCGATCCTGCAGGCGGTGAAGACCGGCACGCCGGTGCTTATCGAAGCAACGGCAAACCAGGTCAATCAGTTCGGCGGCTATACAGGAATGAAGCCCGCCGACTTCAGAGACCACGTCCTGTCACGTGCGTCAGAACTGGGACTTCCGGCGGACAGAGTCATCCTCGGCGGCGACCATCTGGGACCGGTCGCCTGGCAGAAGCAGGATGCTACGGAAGCCATGGACCTTGCTGAAACACTTGCCTATGAATTTGCAAAAGCAGGATTTACGAAGATCCATCTCGACGCGAGCATGCCGCTGGGCAGTGAGGTCACGCTTTCCACAGAGGAAATCGCAGACCGGACCGTCCGGCTCTGCAAGGCGTCTGAGAGAGGCTTCGCGGAATACAGAGAAAGCTGCGGCGCGGCTGTTACCGTTCCGCCTGTCTACATCATCGGCAGCGAGGTGCCGACGCCGGGCGGAAGCGGCGAAGAGGACGCCCTCAGCGTAACAAAACCGGAAGCGCTGAAGGAAATGCTCGCCTGTTTTGAAGAAAAGTTTACAGCGGCCGGTCTGGCAGACGGCGCGGAGAGCCCATGGAGCAGGATCATTGCCGCAGTCGTGCAGCCCGGCGTGGAATTCGGCAACGACAACGTGCATGAATATGCGCCGGAAGAAGCAACGCAGCTGACGGAAGAAGCGGCGGAGATCCCGGGAATCGTCCTGGAAGGACACTCCACGGATTACCAGCGAGAGAGCAGCCTGAAAAAAATGGTTGGGGACGGCATCGCCATCCTCAAAGTCGGGCCGGCTTTGACCTTCGCTGCGCGGGAAGCGCTGTACGCTCTAGCCGCGATGGAAGACGAACTGTGCGATGCGCCGTCCTGTTTCATTGAAGTGCTTGATCAGGTGATGCGGGAAGATCCGTCCAGCTGGCAGGGACACTACACAGCAGAGGAACCGGAGAGCACGCTCCTCAGGAAGTACAGCTACAGCGACCGGAGCAGATATTACATGCACAGACCGGAAGTGAAGGCAGCCATCGAGAAACTGATTGCAAACTTAAGCGGAAACAGGATTCCGCTTCCGCTTCTCAGCCAGTATATGCCGCAACAGTTTATCCACGTGCGGGAAGGCAAACTGGAAGCGGAGCCGGAGCAGCTGATCCTGGACAGGGTGCGTGACACGCTGTCCCAATACTGGAGAGCCTGCGGGCAGGAGGTATAAACCATGAAAAAGATCATTCTGCTGACACTGCTGGCAGCAGCCACGTGCTTTGCTTTTGCAGGATGCGGCAGCGGGAGTGAAGAAGCCACGGAGGAGGAAGGCATGCAGATACAGGCAACAGCCGGAGAAGAAACGATTGTCGAGGAAGGAACCTACGGAACGCTGGAACTCGACGCGTCCATGTCGGGCACACCGGATGCTCCGACGGTGATCAAGGCCGCCGACGGCGCCGCGCCGGTTATAAAAGTTGCGCCCGGTGAGTTCCAAAGCGGCGAAGAAGATGAACTGCCGCCAAGCTACGGCATCCACATGGTCAACGT
This sequence comes from uncultured Eubacteriales bacterium, assembly GCA_902786815.1. GTDB lineage: Bacteria > Bacillota > Clostridia > Peptostreptococcales > Anaerovoracaceae > Lentihominibacter. The sequence continues at coordinate 25,496 of CADADV010000010.1, read as the reverse complement.
CCATGACATCGTGATCGAGGGGCTCACCGTCGAAGGCGGAACTCACGGAATCATTTACGAGAGCACCCCGGATCAGGGCGATGATCCTCTGAAAAACATCACCATCAAAGACTGCAGCGTCAGCGGCGTGGTGGGAGCCCACGGCATCTGTGTCTACGCGGGCAACGACATGGCGTCGGTGCAGGATCTTACGGTGACAGGATGTGAGGTTTCGGAATGCAAATGCGGAGACAGCGAGTCGCTTGTTCTCAACGGCAACATCGACGGATTTGAAATCTCCGGGAACACGATCCACGACAACAACAATATCGGCATCGATATGATTGGATTCGAGGGTACCGCGCAGCACATGGAAGCAGAAGATCCCGCAGATCTGTTCGAAGTCGACATGGCCAGAAACGGCAAGTGCTTCGGCAATACAGTGTACAACATCAGCGCGGACGGCAATCCGGCGTACTACGAAGACGGGGAATATGACCTTTGCGCAGACGGCATCTATGTGGACGGCGGACAGGACATCGAAATCTGCAAAAACTTCGTATACAACTGCGACATCGGCATCGAGGTCGCCACAGAGCACAGCCCGGACGACAATCCCCTGTTCAAGGTGTCGGGCGTCAAAGTCCATGACAATGTCATTGCGGACTGCCACGGCTGGTGCGGGCTTTGCTTCGGCGGCTATGACAGGGATCTGGGCTTCACCGAGAACTGCGAATTCTATAACAACACATTTGTCGACAACGGCACCCAGATCGGCGTACAGAGAAGCAAAGGCAATAAGATCTATGACAATCTCTTCGTAGGAGGCGATTCCGCGATCGAGTTCAACGGAGACTGCAGGCAGAAGGACATGATCAATGACTTCGGCAGGAACGTTTGGTGCCTGGATGACAGTACGCTGGAGGACATGATGGATGCAGGCGTCTACCATATCGATGCTCTTGTTTCGGACGAGAGCATGCAAAAGCAGGAAGTGCTCAATAACTGCACCCAGGCGCTCGATGGTTTTGGGTCTACGATCGACGGCGTCGGCTCGTCGTTCGTGCCGGATGAAGAGGCCGTAAAGACCTATGATGAAAACAAGGAGGCAGAATAATGGCAGAAGTTGTTCTGAAAAACGTCAAAAAGATTTATCCTATTGATGACAGCGAGAAAAAGAAAAAGGACGATCAGGGAGAGCAGAAAAAAACAAATCTGCAGATCACGGACAAAGGCGTCGTCGCTGTCCAGGACTTCAATCTGGAGATCGCCGACAAGGAATTCATCGTATTGGTCGGTCCGTCCGGCTGCGGCAAGTCCACCACGCTGCGGATGGTCGCGGGACTGGAACAGATCAGCGAAGGAGAACTCTACATCGACGGTGAGTATATGAACAACGTAGCGCCGAAGAGCCGGGACATCGCCATGGTCTTCCAGAACTATGCGCTGTACCCGCATATGACGGTCTATGAGAACATGGCATTCTCACTCAAGATGCAGAAATACAGCAAGGCAGAGATCGACGCCCACGTGCGTGAAGCGGCTGAGATCCTGGATATCACCCCGCTTCTGGATAGAAAACCGAAGGCCCTTTCCGGCGGACAGCGCCAGCGTGTCGCCATGGGACGTGCTTTTGTCAGAAACCCGAAGGTCTTCCTCATGGACGAGCCGCTTTCAAATCTGGACGCGAAGCTGCGGAACCAGATGCGTGCGGAGATCATCAAGCTCCGCAAAAAGATCAACACGACCTTCATCTACGTCACCCACGACCAGGTAGAAGCCATGACTTTGGGAGACCGCATCGTCATCATGAAGGATGGTTTCATCCAGCAGATCGGAACGCCGCAGGAAGTGTTCACACATCCAAAGAATCTCTTTGTGGCCGGCTTCATCGGCGTGCCGCAGATGAACTTTTTCCCTGCAAGCAGATTGCAGCAGGAGGAGGGCGGCTATGTTGCAGAGATCCTAGGCGAGAGATTCCGTCTGGCAGACGAGACGGCAGGAGCTTTGGCAAGTGCGGGCGTTTCCGGAGAGCGTGAAGTTGTTGTCGGCGTCAGACCGGTCAATGTCATCATCAGCGAGGACGGCACCGGCATCGATGCTGTCATCGAGGTCGCTGAGATGATGGGAAGCGAAATGCATCTGCATCTGAAAGTCGCCGGCACAGACGTGTCCGGTGAGCAGGAGACAGAGATCATCGCCATCGTACCGACGTTGGGGTTGGACGTTGAAGCCATGAGCGCCGGTAAGCATCTGAGACTGAACCTCCAGACAGAGGCCATGCACTTCTTTGATCCGGAAACAGAAGAGTCGTTGTTGTGATCGATTCAGATGACATTATGGGAGCACCGCACAAGCTGCGGGGCTCCTTTTTTGTGGTGGAAGTCCGACGCCGGTGCAATTATAATGTCAATATGACGAGAGAACAGAAAATCGCCCTGGCGGTGGCGACGGGAACTGCTTTTGCGACAGCTTTTTCCGGAAGCGCGCTGAATCTGGCGATACCGACAATGGGTAATTATTTTCATATGGGTGCGGCAAATGTCGGCTGGATCACGACTACGTATATGCTTGCCGTTGCCGCGATGGCGGTTCCTTTCGGAAAGATCGCGGACAACACAAGCAGGCGGAACACGCTCATCCTTGGCGTGGGCATTTTTGGCGTGTTTTCTGTGCTCGGCATCTGGGCCTGGTCCGCGGCATGCATTCTGTTTGTCCGCGCGGTGCAGGGCGTCGGCGCCGCGATGATCTTCGCGACCAATATGCCGATTGCGATCAGCACATTCCCGGGAAAGGAACGGGGCAGAGCCATCGGTATCTGCACTTCAGGGGCATACGTCGGACTGGCAATAGGCCCTGCGCTGGGGGGATTTCTCAACAATACATTCGGCTGGAAATCTATCTTTATTTTTGGCGCGGTCGTGGCGTTTGTTTTCCTCGGATTGGCACTCACTCTGCACGAAGATAAACAGGAAAAGGCAGGTCCGGGTTTTGACCTGGGCGGAAACATCGTGTATATGCTGATGATTGCATGCATCATTTACGGATTCACTTCGCTCAACAGTACCCGGTTCGGATGGGTCTTTCTGGTGTGCGGACTCCTGCTTGGCGTTCTGTTTGTTCTCATAGAACTGAAATCAAAAAACCCCGTCATCGATGTGCGCATATTTGCGGAAGACAGGGTGTTCACATTGTCGAATATCACAGCGCTCTTAAACTACAGCGCATCTTTCGCGCTGGGGTATCTCATCTCCATCTATCTGCAGGTCGGGCAGGGGCTGACATCGCGGACGGCCGGCATTATTATGATGGCGCAGCCCGTTGTCATGGCGGTGCTTACGCCAAAGACCGGAAAAATGTCCGACCATATCCCAGCATATAAACTGGCCTCCTGCGGCATGGGCGTGTGCTCGCTCACACTGCTGTTCTTTGGCTTCGCGCAGGTCAGTACGCCGCTGTGGGCAGTCTGCGCCGCGCTGGGCGCCGCCGGTGTGGGGATGGCGCTGTTTTCATCCCCGAACACAAACGTGATCATGGGCTGCGTTCCGCCAAGCAAATTCGCCGTTGCGAATTCCATCGTCTCGACCATGCGCACAACAGGCCAGACCATCGGGATGGCCATCATCACCATCGTCGTCAGCGCGACCGTCGGAAACATATCCCTGTATGATGTCCCGCGGGCGGAACTGATGCACACCATGCACATCTGCTTCTTTATCTTCACTGCTCTCTGCATCCTGGGCATCTTCATGTCCCTGCAACGCCGCAAGTCTTAGTTCTCGATTCCCCGGCGGGCTTCAACGCCCTTCGTATAGTAGTGCTTGATCTCACGCATTTCCGTGACCAAATCAGCAGCCGCGATGATTTCATCCGGTGCGCACCGGCCGGTCAGGATCAGTTCCGTGTGCGCTGGCTTGTTTCTGATGAGTTCGAGGACATCATCGATGTCCAGCAGCCCGAAGAACATGGCGCAGTTGATCTCATCCAGCACGACCATATCGTAGTCGCCGGACAGGACCATCGCTTTTGCTTCCTCGAAACCGTCACGGATCATCTTCACATATTCTTCCGGCGGATGACCTTCTTCGAAGACCACGCAGCCGCCGCCGTATTTTGCCAGATCCTCTTCAGAGATACTTCCTTTTTTCGCAATGAAAAAAGGCTTGCCCAGAGTCTTCCAAGTAACGCCGGGAAGGGTGGGCAGGATCTTCTGTTCGCTGTAACCGAGCGCCTTCATGAACTGGATGAACGCGATCTTCTTTCCCGCGCCCGATGCACGCATGGTGATGCCGAGCGCCGCGGTGGTTTTGCCTTTGCCGCTGCCTGTGTACACCTGAACGTAGCCCTTGCTTTTGCTGTTGGCGTTATTGGCGTTGTTGCTGTTGTTGCTGTTGTTGCTGTTGTTATTGCTGCCGATCATTTGATTCCCTCCTGTGGCTTGTTCCTGCAAGCAAATTATAACACACGAAATTTTCACAAACTGACGCTTTTACATGTTACAATGAGAAAAACAAAAGAAAGCGGGGAGGTTAATGACAGATCTTGAAAGAGCCCGAGAGTTTTTCGGGAATGATAAATACGCAACGGACGCGACAGGCATCGTGATCACGGAAGTTGGCGAACACTTCGCCCGGGTCGAGTTGGATCTTGATGAGCGGCACTACAACGCGATCGATGCGGTGATGGGCGGCGTGTATTTCACCATGTGCGATTTTGCCTTTGCGATCGCCTCCAATTTCGATTCGGTCCCATGCGTGACGCTGGGCACCCAGGCGGTTTTTATGAATCAGAACAAAGGCAAGCATCTGATCTGCGAAGCGCACTGCATCAAGGACGGACGCCAAACCTGTTTCTATGAGGTGAATGTAGTAGATGAACTGGGAACGGAGATCGCCAGGGTCACGGTGGAAGGATACAAAATCATCGGGAAATGATCTCCGGTATGGTACAATAAACTGGGAGGAAATGAGATATGTTCTTAAGAAAGAAATTAGACATCAATGTCGAACTGGAAGCGTACAGACGCCTGCAGCACGCGAACATGAACCATGGCGCGATACTGCTGGATGTCCGCACACCGCGTGAGCACAAAGCCGCGTCACTTCCGGGCAGCGTCAACCTGCCGCTGAACCAGCTGAAGAGTGCGAACAAGGTGATTCCTGCGCTGGATACGCCGGTGTTCGTTTACTGTGCAACCGGCGCGCGGGCAGGTAGAGCAGTCAAGAGACTGAAACGCGCAGGGTATACCAACATCAGAAGCATCGGCGGTCTCGAAGGATATCACGGAGAAATCATCAAGGGATAACCTGTGTCCGAGTATTTCTGGAAACAATATGAAGACTTGCCGCAGGGGCTTGGCTATATGCGCTTCAGCGCAGAGCATATCATGACCCTGCTTGTTCTTGGCGCGCTCATCGTGTTGACGGTTTGGCTGCTGACAGCCGGCGGGTCCGGCAAATCAGGAGCATCCGGCGGGTCCGATGCGACCGGCGAAACGAACCCGAGGCTTACCCGCGCGATGCGCATCATCCCCTGGATCATGGTCTGTCTGGAACTCTTCAAGGACGGATTTCTGATTTATACGGGCCATTTCGGCGTAGGCTATCTGCCTCTGCACCTGTGCAGTCTGGGACTGTTTGTTTTTATCGCGGCGTCTCTTGCCGGGACTGAACGATGGCGGATGATCTGGGGAGAAATCGCTTGCGTTCTCATCCTGCCGGGAACGATTGCGGCGTTATTATTTCCCGACTGGGCTCACCTTTATCCGGTTTTCAATTTCATGAACCTGTACGGGTACGCCTGGCACGGGATGCTTTTGCTTTATCCGATCCTGATGGTGAAGAGCGGGTGGACGCGCCTCAGCATCCGCCACGCCCATTACCCGTGGATCTTTTTGATTTGCGCAGGCGTGCCGGTCTATGTGTTTGACCGCATTGCAGACTGCAACTATATGTTCGTCAACTGGCCCCTGAAGGGCACCCCGCTGGCATGGATCGCAGAGGTGACTGGAGACAAGTGGTATCTGGCAGGCTATCTTGTATTTGCGTTGATCGTGATCGGGCTGATCTACGCCTGCATTGAACTCTATCACAGAGTAAATCACAGGTCGTATTATGGGAGCACGCGGATATGACTGACCGGAAGAGAAAAAACAGAGCGATGCTCCTGATGGTGATCACAGCGGCGATGTGGAGCCTGGGCGGGATCTTCATCAAACTCATTTCATGGAACCCGTTCCTCATCGCAGGGGTGCGCAGCGGGATCTCGGGGAGCATCATGGCACTGTACATGGCGGCGACCCACACGCGGTTCAAGCTGAACCGGTACTCGCTCCTCGCAGGGATGGGGCTGGGATGTTCCGCGACCTTGTTCACCATCGCCAACAAGCTGACGACGGCGGCCAACGCCATCGTGCTCCAGTACACCGCGCCGATTTTCATCCTGCTCATCTCGGCAGTTTTCTTCAAGGAGAAGATGCAAAAGCAGGACATCCTGGTCGTGTGCATCACGATGGGCGGCATGGTGCTGTTCTTCCTGGATCAGCTGTCGCCGGGCAACCTGTTGGGGAATGTCCTCGGAATCCTGGCCGGCGTGACGTTGGGGCAGATGTTCGTGATGGTCGGACGCGGCGGTGATGATGACGCGACGCGCATGAGCGGGATCCTAATCGCCCACATGATCACACTGATGATCGGCGTACCAATCGGACTGCCCCAGACAGAAGAAGTTGCGGCGATCGAGATTTTGTATGTTATAATATTGGGCGTGTTCCAACTGGGCATCCCGTACGTTCTGTATGGGATTGCATCGAGAGACTGTCCGCCTTTGGCGTGCTCTCTCATCGGCATGCTGGAACCGCTGCTCAACCCGGTCTGGGTCGCTATCTTCATTGGGGAAGTGCCGGGACCATTCGCCCTTGCAGGGGCGGTGATCATTATCGCAACAGTGACTTGGTGGTGCATCAGAAGCCGGTGACACCGCCGAATCGAGGAGAAGAGACTTGACGTATTTATTGCTTTACCTCGCCGTAACGGTAGTCGGATATTTCATCGGCGCGAGGCTTAAAAAACAGAATAAAAGCTGGAAGTGGGTCGGAGATCTTCAGACCCTCGTCATTATTATACTCGTTTTTCTGATGGGAAGCCGGATCGGTGCCAGCGAAGAGATCGTTTCATCACTTGGCACGATCGGACTTGTTTCATTTGCGTTTACGCTCATCGTCATGTTCGTGACGGTCCTGGCATTTACGATCGTCCGCAGGCTCATGGGATTCGACCGTTACGGCAGGCGCGGCGAAGCGAGAAAAGCCGCGGCAGAAGACGGATCCGGCGAGGCGGCAAAGCCGAAGCTGAACAGCCTGACACTGATCATCGTTGTGTTTGTCGCAGTGGGGATCGCGGCAGGTTATCTGTTCCTGCCGGACTGGTTCATCGCGCAGGTCGGAAACCTGCTGACGATCACGCTCTGCATGCTGCTTGTGCTCGTCGGAATCGACATTGGCACAGAAGGAACTATCGCCAAAAATTTCAAAAGCGCCGGATGGCGCGTGGTTGTGTTTCCGTTTGTTTCGATTGGCGCGATGATGCTGGGATCCGTCATCGCATCTCTGTTCTTGCCTTTTGGCGCGCAGGATGGCCTTTGCATCGGATCCGGACTCGGGTGGTATTCGCTGGCGTCTGCCATGCTGGTGGACTACTCTCTGCAGGTGAGCGCCATTTCGTTCATGCATAACGTGATCCGCGAAGTGATCGGGATCCTGCTGATCCCCGTCTGTGCAAGGCACCTGGGGTATATCGAATGCTACTGTCTGCCGGGCGCGTCTTCCATGGACGTCTGTCTTCCGCTCGTTGAAAAAGCCACCGACAGCAGCATCGCCGTTTACTCTTTCGTAAACGGAGTCGTTCTGTCAGCGGCCGTACCGGTGCTGGTCAGCATCTTCATGAGCATCTGACGCCACGGTCTGGCGCAACGGCTGTTGCCGGCGCTACTGGTAGTACTTTTCCACGTACGGCCGGATGGCGTCCAGGACTTCCTCCCATCCGTTCCGCACTTCAAAATCCGTCAGAAGATAACGCTTCACGATATACGTGATGCGTTCTTTGTAATGGGCCATAGCGCCGTCCAGATCCAGACCCTCCCGGATCAGCGCTTTCACATCGTACTCTGAATAATCCACCGTGATGCTGCAGCGTTTGCGGCCACCTTCCTCCAGGTTGTCGATCACATCGATGTCCGCGAACTTCGGACGCACAACGACAGGCTTCAGTTCGATTTTTTTCTTTTCAATCTCTTTCATAGCGTTTCCTCTCTGTTAGGTCTCTCATGCATTATAGTATGCGCAGGTTCATTTGTCCACGCAGTTACTCGCTTGACTTTTTCGCCGTGGATATGTACCATGCAATCAGAAGCAAAAGCATCACAACTGGCATCAGCAAGGAGGTAATACTATGATGAGATTCGGCTGGTTCCAGGATCCGGACAATGTTGTCTATGCAGATGTAGAAGAGTTCGCTGATCACTTCGGCAAGGAAACGGGAATCGAAAATTTCCGCACCAAGCTGGACGCGTTCAGGGAGCAGCCGACAAAAGAGGGCGTCCTGCTCAAAGGCAAGAAGCGCACAACAGTCAAGCTGTTCATCCCAGATCTCTACTTTTCTGACAAAAAGACAAAGCTCGAAATGGGCGATACAGTCTGGGTCTACATGGGCGAGTACTATCCATGCTACTGCGTGTATTGGCCGCAGGGAGAATAGTACACGACGGATGCGCTTGCGGATGAAAAGGGAAAAAACAAACAAAGGAAACAATGACAATGAGCGAATACTTTGTAAGCTGCGACCGGATGAAGGAACTCGAAAGAGCGACCGATGCATCCGGTCTGTCATACTATCAGATGATGGAAAACGCCGGCACGATCGCGGCGAACAGGATCGTTGAGATCACCATGGCCACCCGTAAACGACCGCACCCGTCGGAGCGTCAGCTCTCAGCACGCATCTACTGCGGCAAAGGCAACAACGGCGGTGATGGGTTCGTTGTGGCGAGGCTGCTCGCGCAGAAAGGCTGGAACGTTGACCTCGTTTTGGTGGACGGCGAACCCCAGACACCTGACGCGATCGCCAACTACAAGCTCACACAGGGAATGGGGATTCCGGCGACCATGCCGGGAGATACAGTGTCCGGAGGCGCACCTGACGTGGTCGTGGACGCCATATACGGAACAGGGTTTCACGGCAGACTGCGTGAACAGGGCGCTGTCGCTGCGGCAAGGATCGCCCGCGCCAAGGCTGCGGGGGCAAGAGTCTTCGCCCTGGATATCCCGTCCGGCATGGGCGGCGATCTGACCGATGAAAGCGAGCTCGACGAACGCTGTGTCAGAGCGGATGTGACGATCACGTTCCACGCGAAGAAGAGGGTGCACCTGCAGCCATTCGCGAAAGAATACTGTGGGCAGATCATCGTGGCCGACATCGGGATCGTTGATGACGAGATGGATGCGGAGGATGCATTTGTTCCGGGCGTGCCATCCCAGACCAAAGAAGCGCTTTCAAACAAAGACATCTACACCTTCCATGATTTCGTGGACATCGTCGCGCAGCTGCGGGCACCCGACGGATGCGTCTGGGACAGAGCGCAGACCCACGAGACCCTGACGAAATACATGACAGAGGAAGCCCAGGAGGCCGTCGAAGCCATGTTGAAAGGGGACGATAAGAATCTATGTGAAGAACTGGGGGACGTGCTGCTGCAGGTCGTGCTCAATGCGCAGATCGGCACAGAAGACGGTGCGTTCACCATCGATGATGTGATCCAGGGAATCTCTGAGAAGATGATTCGCAGGCACCCCTGGGTCTTTGGCGATGTGGAGGTCGACAGCATCGACGAGAACGTCTCCCTGTGGGAGGAAATCAAGAAGCGGGAGAAAGAATCGTAATCGTTCCTATAATAAAAGAACGCCGTATCGAAATGGATTCGATACGGCGTTTTTCTTTTGTTCAGGTTGATCAGGATCAGTTGCTGTCTGCTGTCTGGAACGGGCTGTCAGCCGCTCCTTCGCTAATCTTTTTCACATGATTGAACAGCTCCATGTATTCCGCTTCGTCTTCCGAATCGTTCGGATCGAACTGCGCGTCGGACGGGAACAGAGCGATAAACGTCTTGTTCACATTCTGGCCTGTGCCGGCGACAGCATAGTCCGGAAAATCTTCATAGGACTTGTCCGACGGATCGAAGGCCATGATGGTGACGAGTTCGCCGCCGAAACCGTCTTCCCGGGAATCCTTATCGTAGATAGTCAGCGTCGTTGGAGAAGTCTGCTCATAGCTCCAGTCATCATTGTTCGGCATGATCAGCAGGAAGTCGTTCCCGTACAGGAGCAGTTCGCTGCCGTTTGCCTCCAGCTTGGAACCTTTCATGATGTCATAGTCATCCGCGGCTTCCGTCGTTGTCTCTTCCGTCGCTTCGGTTTGTTCTGTAGACTTTTGTGATTCTGTAGTGCTCTTTTCATCTGTGCCCGAACCGCCGCACGCTGCAAAAGCAAACGCCATCATGGCGATCAGTCCGGCCAGCAGTATCATTCTGAAATATCTTCTCATATTATCCCTTTCTGCATATCGCAATACTCCGATTTGCCGGTGATGCGGATCCCGTGAAACACCGGGTCTTTCACAGATAAATTATACAATGGCAGATAGGGATTGTTTCCTTTAGGTTTGTTAATATTTCAGCCTCTGCGGAAGACCACTATCAGAAGCACTCTGTTAGAAGCCCTTCATGCTGATTTTGCGTGATTTCAGGACAAAGAGCCAGGCGGCCAGAGTCAGCATCATGAAACCCAGCATGGTCATGCCGATTCCGCTGATATAGGAGCCCCAGGGAAGGGAACCGATGAACATGCCGATGCTGCCCAGGAGCGTGTGCGTGAAATTCAGCAGGGCGGATGCGGATCCGGTATCCCCCCGGATCTGATCCAGCAGCAGGTTCGTTGAGAAGGGACGCATGTAACTGTTGACGACGCTGAATGGGATCATCGTCGCCAGGAAGGCAACTGGCGAGAAGTGCCCAAGCAAAAGCATGGCAGTCGCTGCTGCAAAACCTGCGATCAGCAAAACCCACATGGTTGCTTTTGCAGGGGTCTTGCTGTTGATCTTCATGTAGATGAGCGGTCCGAAGACAGAGGTCAGCGCATTGATGGCGAAAAAGATACTGAAGGTGGTCGGCTGCAGTCCGAAGTAGTCCTCGTACACATAGGACGCCACCGCCAGGTATGCCATGAACGGCGCTGAATAGAAGGACACTGTGAGAAGGAAGGCGGAGAAGTTGATGTTCCGCCCGACGACGCCGATCCGTTTGATCGAGTCGAGGACGCCGCCTTCGTTGATTTCATCCTCGTGGATGGACTCCTCGAAGAAGAAGGTCGTGACGAGGCAGGCAGCGGAGATTGCCGCCAGCACGAGGAAGACCATCCTCCAGGTGGAGACCTGTATGATCATCGCACCGATGACCGGCGCGGCGATGGGCGCAATGACAGACATACTCTGAACCACAGCCAGTGCCGTCGCCCGGGTCTGTCCTTCGAAGCAGTCCTTGATGATGGCGATGGACAGAGACACCATGCCGCCGGCGCCGATTCCCTGGATGATCCGCATGAGGATCAGCAGGTAGACGCTGGTCGTCAGAGCGCAGCCCGCGCTTGACAGCATGTAGAGAAGCAGCGAAATGATCAGGATCTTTTTGCGTCCGCTTCTGTCGCTGAGGGGCCCCATGAGCAGCATGCCTACAGACATGGAAATAAAGAACATCACCATGGTCATGTTGACGAGTGCTGCGGGTGCGTGAAAATACTCTGCCATTTTCGGCAGGGAAGGCATGTACATATCCGTCGACAGCGGCGGCGTCATGCCGAGTACTGTGACCAGGGCAATCAGCCCTGCTTTTTTTAAGTATTTCTGCTGGATCCAATTTGTTTGCATGTTAATGATTATATCATATATAATGAACTCAACCCGAAGAATTTATGCAGTAGATGTTATGTTCAGAGGAGACAGACCATGTTGAAAAACAGCAACAGCGGCGGCATCTTCCAGATCGATCCTTCGATCGTGAAGGACAATCTGAAGGCGTCGACCATTCACGAAAACTACAGCGAAACGTATGGACTGTCGGAACTTGGCTTCAGGCGATCAGTCGTCAGGAGAAATCTCAGTCCGACTGTCCTCATCGAAAAGGCCATCCGGAACGGCGAGGGAATCCTCACAGACACCGGAGCTCTGGCCGTCACGACCGGCAAGTTCACCGGCCGTTCGCCCCACGACAAATATATTGTCGACACAGACGGCATACATGATGCAATCAACTGGGGCGATGTCAACCATCCAATCAGCAGGGACGTATTCGACGCCATCAAGACTGAAATGATCGGATTCCTGAATGGGAATGAAGTATATGTATTTGATGGTTTTGCAGGAGCGGATCCGAAGTACAGGAGAAGCTTCCGAGTCATCAACGAACTCCCGTCCCAGAATCTCTTTATCCGTGATCTGCTCGTCCGGCCAACCTCAGAGGAACTGCACCGGTTCGGCGAACCGGATTACACGATCCTCGTTGCGCCGGGATACAAAGTCAACGCAAAGCGTTACGGAATCAACTCGGAAGCGGCGATCATCATCGATTACGAAGCCCATTTCGCCATCATCGCCGGCTCCCAGTATTCCGGCGAGATCAAGAAGACTGTGTTCTCCATCATGAACTTTGCCATGCCTGTTGAGGAGGGCGTGCTGCCGATGCACTGCTCCTGCAACATGGATCCGAAGACAGGCGAAACGGCCGTATTCTTCGGACTATCCGGTACCGGCAAGACCACGCTGTCTGCAGACCCTGCCCGTGAGCTTATCGGCGACGACGAGCACGGCTGGTCAGAAGAGGGCGTGTTCAACTTTGAAGGAGGATGCTACGCTAAGTGCATCGATCTGGAAGAGGAGAAGGAACCTGAGATCTACAACGCGATCCACTTCGGATCCGTTCTCGAAAATGTCGTGACTGATGAGGATCACATTCCGGACTACTCTGACCGTTCGCTGACAGAGAATACGAGAGTAGGATACCCGATCAACTTCATCCCGAATGCCAGCAGCAATGGCAGAGGCGGGATTCCCAAGGTCGTGCTGTTCCTGACTGCGGACGCCTTCGGTGTGCTTCCGCCGATCTCAAAGCTTACGCGCAACGCGGCGATCTACCACTTTGTGACTGGGTTCACGGCTAAACTGGCCGGCACGGAGCGCGGCGTCAAAGAACCGCAGCCAACCTTCTCCACGTTGTTCGGCGAGCCGTTCATGCCTTTGCGGGCGGAAGAGTACGCGCAGATGTTCGGTGAGCGACTGGACGAGTACGGCACGCAGGTCTATCTGGTCAACACAGGATGGTCTGGCGGCGCCTTCGGAACAGGCAGCCGCATCAAGCTCGCCTATACGAGAGCCATGGTCACGGCCGCACTGACCGGAGCATTGGAAGATGCCGAGTACGTGCACGACGACCGGTTCAATCTGGAGATTCCGCTCAGCGTCGAAGGTGTGCCTTCCGAGATCATGATCCCCCGGAACACCTGGGAAGATCCGGAAGCCTACGACAAGCAGGCGGACGAGCTGGCAGATATGTTCATCAGGAACTTCGCCGCCAAATATCCGGACATGCCGGCTGAAATCCGCGACGCAGGTCCGGCGCACAAATAGGAAATACGCGCAAAAGCATAGCAAATAGATGATAGGAAAGGAAACAGAACTATGAAAACTCTCGATCAAATGGATGTACAGATCATGAATCTCCTCAAGATGAACGCCCGCGCCTCTGAAGGAGAACTCGCTGGCCAGCTCGATCTGAGCCCCGAAGAAGTAGCAGAGCGCATCGACAATCTGGAAAACGAAGGATATATCAAAGGCTACTACACAGATATCGACCTCGAAAAGATCGGCTACAGAATCAAAGCGTTTATTATGATTTCCGTATTGCCGGAGGATCAGCGCAAATTCTACGATTTTATCCAGAAAGAAGACTGTGTCCTCGAGTGCAATCACATTACCGGAGCGTTCTCCATGCTGATGAAGGTCGTCTTCCCGTCCACATCGGATCTGGACACCTTCATCGGACAGCTGCAGGAATTCGGCAGAACAGAAACACAGGTCGTATTCTCGACTGTGCTGGAACGTCACTAGATAAACGTCACCGGATAGCTTCACCAAATAGAGACACGAAAAAAGGGGGCTGCGCGCAGCCCCCCCTTTTGTTGCGTCTATTATTTCTTCCACTATTTCTTCCACAGTCCGTGCAGATTGCAGTGTTCATAAACTGCTTCGACTTCGTCGCCTTCACAGATGCAGAAGCAGGCTTCCGGCTTGTCGCCAGGTTTCAGAGCCTTTCTCTGGTTGCCCTGCTTTGTCTGCAGTGAGATCCATTCGATGTAGTGCTCTTCGAGCATCGGATGCTCTACGTCGCCGACTTTGACGTGGACACAGTTGCCTTCTACTTCAACAACCGGCACGTGCTTTTCGACAGCAGCGTCTGTCGTTCCCGGAATCATTTCTTCCATAGGCTGGCCGCAGCACATAACCGGTACGCCTGATGCCTTTACGAATGCGATCATGTTACCGCAGGTATTGCACTTATAAAACTTCTGTTCCATTATCTTTCCTCCCATTTTCAATAAATTGATATCGCACGTATTTAATGCGTTTGTAGTTTACCACAAACCAGCTGAAAATACCACCGTTACAGTGTCGCTCTACTTGAAGAAATCGCCTAAATATGGTTTAATGATGCTGAATTGCAAACAGGTTACAAGACAGTAATAAGAATAAATAATTCTTTGGGAAGGTGCATATGGATAACAGACCAAGAGCGAGAAAAGTAACCCATTCCAGCGGAACGAACTCATTGAGTGGGAGCAAGCCTTTAGGCGGACACAGCAGCCACAGTTCCGGCAGTCACAGCTCCGGCGGATTCGGCGGAGGCCACAGCGGCGGATACGGCGGCGGCACGCGGTCAGGCGGCGGCGGACTGCTGAAAATCATCATCGTTGCCATCGTCATGCTTCTGGGCGGCGGCGGCGCCACATTGGGCGGGCTGGGAGGACTCTTCAGCGGCGATACGCCGACATCGACAGAGTACTACTACGCCGATCCGCAGACGACGAACGGCTGGTACTCGGAATCTAATTCGGGCCGGCTCAATACTGATGTGTCACCAGACGCCCGGGATAAGTTTGAACAGATCATCGGCAACGGCAAAGATACCGTGACCATCATGGTCTACATGTGCGGCACGGACCTGGAGTCAAACGCAGGCATGGGCACATCCGATCTGCAGGAAATGCTGAATGCGAATGTGTCGGATAAGGTGAATCTGATCGTCTTCACCGGCGGATGCAAGCAGTGGAGAAACAATGTCATCAGCAGCCAGGTAAATCAAGTCTACAAGATCACCAACGGTAAGCTCAAGTGTCTGGTGGACAACGCCGGCAACGGCGCCATGACAGACCCGGCGACCCTGCGGAGCTTTATCCAGTGGACTGCGAAAAACTTCCCGGCGAACAGAAATATGCTGATCCTCTGGGATCATGGCGGCGGCTCAGTCAGCGGATACGGTTACGACCAGAAGAATTCCTATCCAAAATCCATGTCTTTAGAGCGGATCGATCAGGCACTGAAGAACTCCAACGTCAAATTCGATTTCATCGGATTTGATGCATGTCTCATGGCAACGACAGAGACAGCGCTGATGCTGAGCGACCGTGCGGACTACCTCATCAGCAGTGAGGAGACAGAGCCGGGCAAGGGCTGGTACTACACAGACTGGCTGACGGCGCTGTCGAACAACACGTCTATGCCGACGCTGGAAGTCGGGAAGAATATCGTGGACGACTACACCACGTCCAGCGCGAAGATCAGGGGCAACCAGCAGACGACTCTGTCTGTAGTCGATCTGGCGGAACTCAGCCAGACGATTCCCGACGATCTGAATGCTTTTGCGACAAATTCTCAGGGACTTATCAAGAACGGCGACTATAAGACGATTGCCGCGGCCAGAAGCGGAGCGAAAGAATTCGCCGCAAGCACAGCCATCGACCAGGTGGACTTCGTAAACTTCGCACAGAGACTGAACACGAAGGAAGCGAAGGGCCTGGCGGACGCGTTGCTCAGTGCGGTCAAATACAACAGGACATCACCGAACGTTGCCAATGCGTACGGCCTTTCGATATACTTCCCGTACAAGAGGGTGAGCAATGTCGACTCCATGTCAAAGACATATAACGAGATCGGCATGGATAAGAGCTACACCAACTGCATCAGGATGTTTGCGCAGATGCAGTGCAGCGGACAGGCGATCGGCGGCGGAACGACCTCACCGATCGAATCCATCTTCGGATACGGCAATCCGGGAAGCGGAAGCAACATGTCCGGAGAAGCGATGAACCAGCTGATCCAGTCTCTCTTCTCAGGTAGAAACGTCAGCAGAGCCAACATCGAAGGACTGGATGACAGCAACTCGAGCTTCCTGGTAGACGGCGGACTGGAGCCTATGGAAGCAGCAGGCTACGTCGCGAAGAACTGCCTCGACAAAAACAATCTCGTATGGCAGGAAAACAACAGCGGACAGAAATGCATCAAGATGTCCGAAGGGCAGTGGTCTCTGGTAAACACGGCAGACAAGTCCCTGCTGTACAAGGTAGGCAACGGCTATCTGGATCTGGGCCTCGACAACGTCTTTGACTTTGACTCGGACGGCAATATGATCCCGAACGAAGAGAACTCATGGCTTGCCCTGAACGGGAACACTGTAGCTTACTATCACACAGAGACCCTGGAAAAGGGCAATGACGAGTACAGCATTACAGGTTATGTACCGGTACTGCTCAACGGCGAGCAGGCCAAGCTGCTGCTCACCTTCGACAATAACAATGAGCAGGGATACGTTTCCGGCGTACAGTATGAATACGATGAAGACGTGACAGAGGCGGAAGCCAAGATCGATACGGAACTCAAGAAAGGCGACAAACTCACCTTCACATGCGACTACTATCCGATCGAAGGCGGCGATGTGACCACCTACGAAATCGGTGAAATGAAGGTGGACGACCCGGATTCCATCACTATCACCAATAAAGATCTGGAGCAGACCAAGTCCGTCATCACCTACAGATTCACCGATATTTACGGCGAGTACTACTGGACACCAGCCCTGTAAAATGTGTCAAAGGGACGGTTCTTTTGACACATTCTGCCAGTGTAGGTTTTGTATTGCGATTTGATAACGAAGATACTATAATCTGAACATAGCAATGTTAAGAAAGGAGCAAACATTATGGATAAGTATGAATGCGGACCATGCGGACATGTATACGATCCTGCAGAAGGCGATCCGGATCACGGCATCGCTCCGGGAACACCGTTCGAAGAACTGCCTGATGACTGGGAATGCCCGGTTTGCGGCGTAGGCAAGGACATGTTCGAGAAGGTTGGTTGATCAACACAATGAGAACACTTAGACAGCTCCGGAGGGGTGATTCCGGAGCTGCAAGTGCTGGTTGCTATTTTCGTTTTCGCCCCAGCCACTTGCAGATATAATTGGCGGTTATACCTGCTGCGAGCGAAATCAAGAATGCAACGAGAGTATTCACGAGCTCACCTCCTTCCTGTCGCCAGTCTGGAGATAGCAACAGGGAAACTATAACATAAATGTAAATATATGTCAATTAACTATTGACAATGTATTTTATGTTGTTATAATAGAAACAGGCAGAATGCAACGGTGAGCATGAGCTCAATCAACAGCTCCGGAGGGGTGATTCCGGAGCTGTTGAGTTTTTGTAGGAATATGGAGCAGAGTATGAACAAAGTCACGTTACAACAGCCTGTAGCCGAACGTATCGCGGCTCTTCGGGATCTAATGCATGCAAAGGCAATCGACGCCTGCATTGTCCCGACGGGTGATCCGCACATGTCGGAATACATCAGCGCTCATTATAAAACAAGAGAATTCATCACCGGTTTCACCGGCTCGGCAGGCATGGCCGTAATCACAGCGCATGAAGCGGGGCTCTGGACGGACAGCCGCTACTTCCTGCAGGCAGCAGACCAACTCGCGGGAAGCGGTGTGACGCTGTATAAACAGGGACTTCCGGACACCATGAAGATTTCAGAATTCTTGATGCAAAAGCTCCCTGATGGCGCTGCAATCGCCGTCGACGGGCGATTGGTCAGCAGCGCCTGGGCGGACCAACTACGTGGAGATACAGCTGCTCGCAAGTTCGACCTGCGAACGGACCTGGATCTGGTTGGTGATATCTGGGGAGACCGTCCGGAAGCGGAGTATCATGAAATCGTCGAGTATCCGCTGGAGTATGCGGGAGTTTCCCGTGCAGAGAAGATGGAACTGGTCCGGGCGGAAATGCGCAGCGCCGGCGCGGATATGCTGATCCTGTCCTCACTCAGCGACATTGCATGGCTCATGAACCTGCGCGGCAGCGATGTTCAATGCAATCCGGTATTCTTTTCATTTGTGATCGTGACGCCCGAAGAAGTCAACCTGTATGTGGAACCGCTTGCAGTCAGTGATGCGGCGGCGGATGCGCTGCGTGAAGACGGCGTCGTGCTGCTGCCGTATGTGCAGTTCTATGATGACCTGGCGCAACTTGACGAGGCATCGGTCATGCTGGACCGGGAGACCTGCAGCGAGCGCATCGTGCAGGCGCTGCCGGGTGATGTGAACATCATCAACAAGTACAGCCCGGTGATGCAGAAAAAGGCTGTCAAGAATGCAGTGGAAATGGAAGGGATCCATTCCGCCCACTTGAAAGACGGCGTTGCCATGTGCAAGTTCCTGTACTGGCTGAAGAAGGCTGTCAGCGCAGGCGAGGCGCTCACAGAGATCTCTGCGGCTGAGAAGCTCTTTGCGTTCCGTGCGGAGCAGGAACTGTTCATGGGCGACAGCTTTGAAGCAATCGTGGGATACGGTACTCACGCCGCCATCGTCCATTACTGCGCGACACCGGAAAGCAATGCCGATCTCGAGCCGCACGGTTTTGTGCTGATCGATTCCGGCGGGCAGTATCTGGACGGGACGACGGATATCACGCGCACCATCGCGCTGGGCCCTTTGACCAAAAAGGAACAGACGCTTTTCACAGCAGTCCTGCGCGGGCACATCGATCTCGCCCGAGCCGTATTCCCAAAAGGCCTGAACGGCGCTAATCTGGATTATCTGGCACGTCAGCCGCTCTGGCAGATGGGACTGGATTACGGCCACGGCACCGGCCACGGTGTCGGGCACTATCTGAATGTCCATGAAGATCCGAATGCGTTCCGTTGGAAGACAGGGACGATGACTCCTCCTATGCCGCCCTTTGAGGTCGGAATGCTCACATCCGATGAGCCGGGCTATTACGAGGAGGGGGCATTTGGGATCCGTCATGAGAGCCTGCTCTTGACCGTCCCGGCGGACAAAACAGATTACGGCGAGTTCCTGAAATTCGAGGAAGTGACGCTTGTGCCGTTCGATCTGGAAGGCATCCTGCCGGAACAGATGCAGCAGGATGAAATCGATTACCTGAATGCGTATCACGAAACCGTGTATCAGAAAATCGCGCCCCATCTAAGCGATGCAGAGCGGGAATGGCTTCGGGAAGCGACCAAGAGTATATAAACAAAACAGCTCCGGGAGTTCCGGAGCTGTCTTAGTAATAATCGATACTATGATCGACCCATCAGATAAACGACGCGACTTTGTCGCCGGTCTCGGTTGTTGTCAGCGATACGGTGCCGGGCGTATAGATGTCAGCGGTTCTGTAGCCGGCGTTCAGGAACTTCCTTACAGCGCTGTCAATGGCGTCTGCTTCTTCGGCGAGCCCGAGGGTATACCGGAGCATCATGCCTGCGGAGAGGATCGTTGCCAGCGGATTGGCCTTGCCGGTGCCGGCGATGTCAGGGGCGGATCCGTGGACCGGCTCGTACATGCCGAAGTTTCCGTTCGTCAGACTTGCTGATGGGAGCATGCCGATGGAACCGGTGATCTGGCTGGCCTCATCGGAGAGAATGTCGCCGAAGATATTGCTCGTCACGATGACGTCAAAGTGCTTCGGATTCCGAACCAGCTGCATGGCGCCGTTGTCCACATACATGTGGTCGAGTTCGACTTCCGGATACTCTGCAGAAACCTCCGTCACAACACGACGCCAGAGGCGTGAACTTTCAAGAACATTGGCTTTGTCGATGCTTGTCACACGCTTATTGCGCTTCATAGCCATATCAAAAGCAACGCGGGCGATGCGTCGAACTTCTTCTTCGGAATACAGCTCCACATCATAAGCCGCGGGTCCCATTTCGGTTTCTTTGAATCCTTTTTCACCAAAGTAGATTCCGCCGGTCAGTTCACGGACGACGACGATATCCAATCCGCCGTCTATGAGCTCCGCCTTGAGCGGTGATGCTTCCGCAAGCTCATCGAATACCATGGCCGGACGCAGATTGGCGAACAGACCTAGTTCCTTGCGGAGCCCAAGCAGAGCCCGTTCGGGGCGTTCGTCGCCGGGCAGGGTGTCCCACTTAGGGCCGCCCACTGCGCCGAGCAGGACTGCGTCGGATGCTTTTGCCGTCGCCACGGTTTCCGGCGGCAGGCAGCGGCCGGTTTCGTCGATGGCTTCGCCGCCGGCCAGCACATAGTTGTAGCTGAAGGTATGTCCGAACCGGGAGCCGATTGCGTCCAGCACTTTGGTAGCTTCTGCGATAACTTCGGGGCCGATCCCGTCGCCCTTGATGACTGCGATATTATACTCCATTATTTCCCTCCTTTGATTGAATTCATCAGTCCGCCGCTGCGGATGATCTTCTGTATAAACGGAGGGAAGGGCTGGGCCTGGTAGGTCTCGCCTTTGGTCACATTCGTGATCACGCCGGAATCAAAATCCACCGCGACTTCATCGCCGGCTTCGATGCCTTTGCTTGCTTCCGGGCATTCCAGGATCGGAAGTCCGATGTTGATGGCATTGCGATAGAAGATGCGGGCAAAGGTTGCCGCGATGACACAGCTGATACCGGATGCCTTGATGGCGATGGGAGCATGCTCCCGGGAAGATCCGCAGCCGAAGTTCTCGCCGCCGACCATGATGTCGCCTTCCTTCACGCGGCCGACAAAGTCAGCGTCGATATCTACCATGCAGTGGGACGCCAACTCCGCATGGTCCTGCGTGTTCAGATAGCGGGCAGGGATGATGACGTCTGTGTCGATGTTGTTTCCGTATTTATGTACTGTTCCGTTTGCTTTCATTTATTATTCGCTCCTTTCCGGTCCTGCGATGCGGCCTGCGAGTGCGGATGCCGCGGCAACCTGCGGGCTTGCCAGATAGATTTCAGAATCGACCGCGCCCATGCGTCCGACGAAATTCCGGTTGGTGGTTGCCACGCAGCGTTCGCCGCTTGCGAGGATGCCCATATGCCCTCCGAGGCACGGTCCGCATGTCGGCGTTGAGACCACGCATCCCGCGTCAATGAAGATATCGATGTAACCGGCCTTGATGCAGTCTTTGTAGATCTGCTGGGTCGCAGGGATGATGATGCCCCTTACGCCCGGCGCGATGTGTTTTCCTGCCAGGATCTCCGCCGCTGCTTTCATGTCCGAGAGGCGGCCGTTGGTGCAGGAACCGATCACGACCTGGTCGATAGGGATGTTGCCTACTTCATCGATGGTTTTCGTATTCTCCGGCAGGTGCGGGAAGGCGACCGTCGGACGGATGGCAGACAGATCGATATCATACACAGCGACATATTCTGCGTCCTCATCTGCTGCAAAAGCAGTATAGTCCCGGTCAGTCCGTTCCTCAACAAATGCCTTCGTCACTTCGTCCACCGGGAAGATGCCGTTCTTTCCGCCGGCTTCGATGGCCATGTTGCAGATGCAGAGGCGGTCATCCATGGAGAGGGAACTGACACCAGGTCCGGTGAATTCCATGGAGCGGTACAGAGCGCCGTCCACGCCGATCATCCCGATGATGTGCAGGATTACGTCCTTGCCGCTGACACCTTCCTGCAGTGCGCCGGTCAGGTTGAACCGCAGCGCTTCAGGTACTTTGAACCAGGCCTGTCCCGTAGCCATGCCGGCTGCCAGATCCGTGGAGCCCACGCCTGTCGAAAATGCGCCCAGCGCGCCGTAGGTACAGGTGTGGGAGTCCGCGCCGATCACCACATCGCCCGGCACGACCAGACCCTTCTCCGGAAGGAGGGCGTGCTCGATGCCCATATCGCCAACATCATAGAAGTTGTCGATGTCGAACCGCTTCGCGAAGGCGCGGCATTTTTTGCACTGCTCTGCGCTCTTGATGTCTTTGTTTGGTGTGAAGTGGTCCATGACGAGAGAGATGCGGCTTTTGTCAAATACGCTGTCAAAGCCTGCTCCGTCGAATTCATTGATCGATACCGGCCCCGTGATATCGTTGGCCAGGGTCATGTCCAGACGGGCATTGATGAGCTGCCCCGCTGTCACAGACTCCAACCCTGCGTGGGCGGCCAGTATCTTCTGTGTCATTGTCATTCCCATAATTTATCGTATCCTTTCTAAACTGCTTTTCTATACAGCTTTTGCTTCTTCTGCTTTTGCATGATCTTCATCCAGGAAGTGCGTGGTTTTGTTCATCCGGTTCAGTGCGCTGACCAGCGCGTTGACCGAAGCCAGGATGATGTCGGCCTGCGTACCGACGCCCCAGTATTCATTGCCGTTCTTGTCGGCGATGCAGATGTATGCCGCGGCCATGGAATTCGAGTCCGCGCTGATAGCGTGCTCCGAGTAGGTGATGAACTCGTAGTTGCTGAAGTTGTATTCTGTCTTCCGCAGGGCATTGCTGACCGCGTCCAGACGACCGTTTCCAGTAGCCTTCAGATAGTAGATCTCATTGTTGAGTTCGACACGCATGTCCACGCTGTAGGCGTCGTCGCCTTTTGTTTTTGTTGTATCCAGATGGCTGAAACGCGCGTGTGTGATATCCAGCGGATCGAAGTAGTTGACGTACTCATTACTGAAAATCTCGAAGATCTCATCGGCAGAGAGTTCTTCGCCGCGCCGGTCTGAGATGCCCTTCATCAGGTAGCCGACTTCAGGACGCATCAGCTGCGGGATATCGAAACCGTGATCGCGCTTGATCAGGTAAGCGACGCCGCCCTTGCCGGACTGGCTGTTGATCCGGATGACATTGCCGTCGTATTTGCGACCCACATCATGGGGATCGATGGGCAGGTACGGTACCGTCCAGCGGGACGGATCTGTTTCCTCACGCCAGTTCATGCCTTTGGCGATGGCGTCCTGGTGGGAGCCGGAGAACGCTGCAAAGACAAGAGAGCCGCTGTACGGGTGACGCGGGCTGACCTCCAGACCGGTGAAATGCTCGTAAGCGCCGACGATGTCCGGCATATGGCTGAAATCCAGTTCAGGGTCTACGCCGTGGCTGAACATGTTCATGGCCAGCGTGACGACATCCACATTGCCAGTCCGCTCGCCGTTGCCGAAGAGGGTGCCTTCGATCCGGTCGCCGCCGGCCAGCAGTCCCAGCTCCGCATCTGCCACTGCCGTGCCCCTGTCGTTGTGGGGGTGCAGCGAAATGCAGACGCTTTCCCTGTTGTGGAGGTTTTTGCTCATGTATTCCACCTGATTGGCAAAGACATGCGGCATGGACATTTCGACTGTCGCCGGCAGGTTGATGATGACCTTGTTGTCCGGCGTCGGTTCCCAGATATCGATGACTGCGTTGCAGACATCCAGCGCGTATTCCATCTCCGTGCCGGTGAAACTCTCCGGAGAATATTCGTACTGGTAATGTGTATCCGGATGGTGCACAGCGATCTCTTTGATCAGCTTGGCGCCGTCCGTCGCGATCTTCTTGACTTCATCCTGCGACGCCCGGAACACCTGCTGGCGCTGGGCGTAGGATACGGAATTGTACAGATGTACGACCGCGTGCTTCACGCCGTCAAGAGCTTCGAATGTTTTTTCTATGATGTGCCGTCTCGACTGGGTCAGGACCTGGATCACCACATCGTCGGGGATCAGATTGTCTTTGACCAGCCTGCGGATGAATTCGTATTCTGTATCGGATGCAGCCGGGAAGCCGACCTCGATCTCTTTGAAACCAATGCGGCAGAGGAACTTGAACATGTCCAGTTTCTCCTGCAGCGTCATCGGTTCGATCAGCGCCTGATTGCCGTCCCGCAAGTCTACGCTGCACCATCTGGGTGCTTTTGTTACGTGATCTCGTGAGACCCAATCGAAACTCTCCTGAGGAGGCGGGTAGTAGCCCGGCCTGTACTTAGTGTGATTCACCATTGTTGCCTTTTTAGTCGCCATTGTCTTTTCTTCCTTTCGTTTTTTTGCTTTTGCAAATGAGCGACTGCTGAAGACGTTTCGATATAAAAAAACGTCTCTTCAGCAATCATAGATTGTAAAGAGACGAAAAACTGCATAAACAGTATGATTCCGCGGTACCACTCTTCTTGCCTGTATCAGGTCCATCAACCAGAGGGACAGGCCGCTCATTTTAAGCTTCCGCTCGGGGGTGAGACACCGAAGCGCGCCTGCGGCCTTTCACCAGATGACCGCTCTCTGTTAAGACGTCGTATTTCGATTTGTTCCCGTCATGGCAGAAAAAGATTATTTGAATACGATGACAATACTAACGCTTTGGTTTGTAAAAGTCAAGACTGAAAATGCAAAATTTATACAATTATCAGGAATCCTGAACTACTATCAGAAATCTTGATATCACGCCGTGATCTTACGCCAGGGCAGCGCCCAGCTTCCGGCAGGCCTCTTTGCCTTCTTCATCCGGTTCCAAATGACAGATCACGAAATCGCAGGCGAGGTTTGCGCCGGCTGTTTTGCAACGTCCTTCCCAGATGCGCATCCATTCTCCGTCACCCCAGTCATAGGAGCCAAACAACGCGATCTTTTTACCGCTGAGGGATCCTTCGCATGCCGTGAACATCGGATCGAATTCATCCTCTTCCAGAACTTCATCTCCCATCGCCGGACAGCCGAATCCGACGGCATCATAGTCATTCAACCTGTCTGCTCCAAAATCCGCCGCCGTGAGAAGATCAACTTCTGCGCCGGCTGCCAATGCGCCTTCCGCAACAGCGTTCGCCATTGCTTCTGTGTTTCCTGTCATACTCCAGTGACGTGCTCCCCCTCCTTCGCCTTATGGCTTAGAGGAGGGGGCTTCTCGTTCAAGACAGGCAGCCCTGTCAGTATCAGCGAGCTATCCCCGTGCGCCCCACGGTTCTTTTGTTATAGCTTATCATACGCTCTCGCGCAGTTTTTTCTTCAGAAGGTATCGTCCCTCTTCCCTGATGTTGACTGCAGCGTTGACGTCACGGTCATGGTGCTGCAGACAGTTCTCGCAAAACCACTCACGCACATCCAGTCCCTTCACCTCCGGATGGATCGTTCCGCACCCGGAGCATACCTGGCTCGACGGGAACCACCGGCTG
>CADADV010000009.1 GCA_902786815.1 uncultured Eubacteriales bacterium | reverse complement strand
TCAGGTATGCAGGCTTGCCGAGGCGACCGGCATCGAGAACATCACCAATTTCTGCCCCGGCATCGACATCGCCAGCCTGCGGCATGAAGAACTGCCCGTGCGGCTGTACATGAGCTGAGTCAGAGAGCGACAAGAAATGGAGTCGTGCAAGAAAATGCGATGTTTCCGCTCGTTCTTGCACAACAGTGCAAGATATGAATCGTATCGCTGTTCTTCTTGTACAAACAGAACCAATCGTACAAGAAAAATGAAATTCGAGGTGGTTTCTTGTACAAAACAGACCACGGACGTGGGTTGTCAGGGTGTTTGGTACAAGAAATAACGAATTAATCCTTCAATCTTGTACAGAGTGGCAAGATGTGAAGAAAAAGCAAATATTTCTTGCACGCGAACATGACCTGGAACATTCAGTCAAACGAAAATGAGCTGAACTAGGAGACGACAATGAGAAAACCTGTAAGGATCGGTGTGGGCGGTCCCGTCGGATCGGGGAAGACCGCGCTGATCGAGAAACTTTGCAAGGCGCTGCGGGCCGAATACGATATCGCAGTTGTAACAAATGATATATTCACGCTGGAGGACGCGCTGATACTGACGCGTGCGGAGGCTCTGCCTGCCGAACGGATCATCGGCGTGGAGACCGGCGGCTGTCCGCACACCGCGGTACGCGAAGACATCTCCATGAATCTGGATGCGGTCGACGAGCTGACGTCTCGCTTCGACAATCTGGATCTGCTCTTCATCGAGAGCGGCGGCGACAACCTGGCGGCAACCTTCAGCCCCGAACTTGTCGACGGACTGATTTTCGTCATCGATGTTGGCGAGGGGGAGAAGATCCCGCGCAAAGGCGGCCCCGGCATCACGAAGTCCGATCTGCTGGTGATCAACAAGATCGACATCGCGGAGTACGTCCATGCGAGCCTGGAGGTCATGGACCGGGACACGAAGAAACAGCGGGGCGACAAGCCCTACGTGTTCACGGATCTGTACCGGGGCATCGGACTGGATGAGGTCATCCGGTGGATCAGGGAAGACATGCTGTTTGAGGATATGAAGTAGAAGTAAAGGCACGAAATGCTTTGGGATGCGCTCACCGAAAAACCGAACGGAGAGATATCGATCGTCTTCCGCAGGAATGCAGCAGGCAAAACCTATATGGCACGGCAGTACCATAAGATACCGCTGCAGCTGCTGAAGGCCCACTATTATGATGTGGACGGGACGGCTATCGTGTATTCGCTCAACCCGGCAGGAGGGATTTTGCAGCATGACCGGCTGCTGACAGAGATCGAGTGTGAGGCAGGGGCAGACGCCGTCTTCACGACACCGGGGAACAACAAATACTACCGGATGGACGACGACTGCGCCAAAGTCTGGAACAGGCTGTACGTGCACAGCGGCGGGATCCTGGAGTATCTGCCGGAACACAATGTGCCGTTCGCGGATTCGACCGTCTATCAGGATAACGAGTTCCGCGTCGAGAAAGGCGGGGTGCTTTTTGCAGCGGATATGGTGACGGCAGGAAGAGTCGCCAGCGGCGAACGGTTCGACTACACACATTATGCGTCGCGGACCAGGATCTTCATCGACGGGGAGTTGGCGCTGTATGACAACTGCAGCCTGAAGCCGTCGGAAGAAGACCTGCTGCAGACCGGGCTGCTGGACGGATACCAGACCAACGGGTCTCTCTATGTGTACGCGGACGGCATGGATCCGCAGCTGAAGAGCCAGGTCAGCGCCCTCAGCAGCGACGCGGTGCGTCTGGCGGCAGGGAACGTCAGACCCGATCTGATGGTCATTCGGTTTTTAGGGGACGGGATCATAGAGATGCGCGAGACCATGCAGAACGTCTGGGACGTCTGCAGGCAAAGTATTTTGAATAAACCGGCGCTCCGGCTCCGCAAGGAGTTTTCCGGGGTTAGCTTTTAGGAGGATAAAGGAGGAATATTATGGCGAAATTAGCATGGTGTCCTTGTCAGGACGAAACGTGTCCGTTCAATCCGGCGAATCACGATCAGGGATGCAATCTCTGCGTTGAGGATTCTTTGAAGTGCGGGGAGATACCAAAGTGTTTCTTCCTGAAAGTAACTGACAGTATCGAAGGGTTTGAGGACTGGAGCTTCGAACACTTCGCGAAGCTGACCCTCGGTCAGGAATAGGAGGAACAGAAATCATGTATGCAGATAAAATAGTCAAGAGCAACGCGGTCTTCACCGGGCTGGATGAGGCGCCGTTCGCAGGAGGAGTTGCCATCGCAGGCGGGAAGATCCTCGCGGCCGGGACCGAGGCGGAGCTTGCGGAATACGAGGGACCTGATACAGAAGTCCTGTCATACGGTGACAATCTCATCATGCCGGGTCTGATCGACGGACATGAACACCTCTGGTGGGGCGCAGTTGCAGACAGCAGATACATGGTGGATATCACGGCGTCCACCAATGAGGATGAAGCGGTGGAAATGATCAAAGCTTTTGCTGAGGCCAATCCGGAGTTGCCGCGGGTCCTGGGATTCGGCTGGTTCCCCGCGACCTGGAACGACGCGCCGCTGCCGACAAAAGATTCACTGGACGCAGTCGTGCCGGACAGACCGGTGTATATGATCTGCGCTGACTGCCACACGATCTGGATGAACACGAAGGCGCTGGACGAGGCAGGGTATACGCCGGAAGACACCTTCGACGGAGGCCATATGGGCCTCACCGAAGACGGGCAGCTGAACGGTCTTGCTTTTGAACCGGCTGCCGCGGAGCCTGCATGGCAGAAACTTTACGATTTCCCGGAAGATCAGATCATCGAGATCGTGGAAGGCTTCATGAAAGGTCTGGCGTCCCAGGGCGTCACATCGATCAGCGAGATGAGCGCTGACGGATATGAAGACATGTACTACAAGCGCCACAAAGTCTTTCAGAAACTGAGTGAAGAGGGCAGGCTGACGAGCCGCGTCCATATCTATACGAAGCTCAAAGGCATGAAGAACTTTGATATCGTGAAGGAGTGGCAGAAGGAGTTCTGGTCGCCGCGGTTCCGCCTGAACGGGCTGAAGGGATTCCTGGACGGCGTTACCTCCACGTATACGGCAATGCTGCTCGCGCCGTACGCAGACAATCCGTCAACGTGCGGAGACGGCTGCCCGCTGATCCCGCAGGACGAACTGAACGCCGGCGTCATCGAGGCGAACCGCGTTGGTCTGCCTGTGCGGCTGCACTGCATCGGCGACGGAGCGGTCCGCATGGGACTGGATGCTTTTGAAGCATCGATCAAAGCCAACGGCAGACACGGGCTTCCGAATACGATCGAGCACATCGAGAGCGCGGATCCAGCAGACATTCCGCGGTTTGTTGAGCTGGATGTCATCGCGTCCATGCAGGGAGAACATCTGCCCCAGGAGAACAACGAGAAACTGCTCCGTATTGGTGAGGAACGGTGCCGCTATGAATGGCCGTTCCGTTCGATCGTCGATACAGGCGCGACGCTTGCCTTCGGGACCGACTTCCCGGTTGTATTCTACAACCAATTCCCGGGCATCTACGCAGGCGTTGCGAGAAGGAACTACGACGGTTCGATCGCCGGCGCGGACAACGGTGAGAAGCTGACCCTGGCGGAAGCGATCAGGGCGAACACCCTCGGTTCGGCGAAGGTCTACGGCAGAGCAGATGAACTGGGCACGCTGGAAGCCGGTAAGCTGGCAGACGTCATCGTGCTGGACAGAAATATCTTCGAACGCCCGGAAGAGGAAATCAAGGACGCGAAGGTAGTCCTGACCATGGTCGACGGAGAAATCACGCATAAGGCGTGAAGTGAAAAATAATTGCAGGAACAAACAACAGAAGAGAGGAACCAGGACAAGATGGAATTCAGAGAAGTATCAAGAGACAAGAAACAGATCCTGTCGAAGGAGAAATGCGACGAGATCATCAACAAGGCGACATCAGGCGTACTCTGCGTACTGGGCGACGGCGACTATCCGTACGGGGTGCCGATCGGCTTCGCGTACAAAGACAACAAGATCTTTTTCCACGGCATGCCGTCCGGCCATAAGTATGATTCCATGAAAAAGCACGAGAAGGTCTGCCTCACCATCATCGAGACCGACCAGGTCGTGCCGGAGGAGTACACCACCTATTTCAGAAGCGTCATCATCTTCGGCCGCGCGCGGATCATAGAGGACGTTGCAGAGAAACACAAGATCGCCGATCTTCTGGTCGAGAAATACTCGCCGAATCAGGGAGAGGACATCCATGAGATGTTTAAGGAACGCATCGCTTGGATGGGCGCTTTTGAAATCGACATCGACCACATCTCCGGCAAGGAGGCCATCGAGTTCGCCGATCCGGAATTCAGCTTCGACAGCATCAAGGGTTGACAAATAATACTATAATTGGTAATATATACCTGTCACAGAACACAAACCACTACTGCAAAAGCAAAAGGGGCACAGAGAAAGGAGATTAGTATTATGGCAGTGTACGAAGATGACAGGGATGTAACCTTTGAAATCATGGAGGAAATCGGGATCATCAGCACCCAGGACACCGGGTGGACCAGAGAAATCAACCTGGTTCGCTGGAACGGCGGTGCGGCGAAATACGACATACGCGATTGGGATCCGCATCACGAGAGAATGTCCAAGGGGATCACTCTCACAGAGGATGAGATGAGACGGATGCTCAACGCGATGCGCAGACGCCGCTCCAACGCCAGAAACCGCAGGACGGTCGTCAGGGCTGAGACGGTCGTTTCCACCGAAGAAGTATCCGAAGCGCTGGACACCAAACCGGAAGATGAGTTCGACCGGGCGGCGTCTTCAGATGCGATGGTGGATACGGAGATCCTGGCCGAGGCAGCTGCGGCTGCTGAGACCGCCGAACCGGAGGAATCCGTCGCAGCGCTACAGTGAAACGCGATTACAAATCAAAGAAGAGAAAAACAGCTGCTGCATTCACACGGCAGCTGTTTTTTTGTTGCAGCGGAAATGAAGTGTGTCAAAAGAACCGTCCCTTTTGACACATTTTCTATGGTATACTACAGACATGAATATTAAATTGAGAACAGAAGCCGCACCTGACGGCGAACAACTGAATATCAGAGAAGGAATGACAATCGAAGACCTCGTGAAAGAACGGGGGCCATTCAAGTATGACATTCTTCTGGCCAGGCGAAATGGGCGTGATACAGATCTGACAGAGCAGTTAGAGGAAGGAGATTCTGTTGCGTTTCTGGACATGCGTAACCAGAGCGCTAATCTGACGTATCAGCGAAGCCTGACATTCATCTACCTGATGGCAGTCTATGAAGTATTCGGCCACCTCGGCGTCGAGGGGGCGGATGCGGAGATCGACAACTCCTTGAACAAGGGGTTCTTCACCCGTGTGAGACCGTCAAGGTTCCACAAGGGCACCAAGGAAGAAGCCCAGGAAGAGATACAGCAAAAGCTTACGGAAGAAGTCGTCCGGAAAATTGAAGACCGCATGCATGAAATCGTGGAGATGGACATTCCGTTCCACAGAAAGTTCGTCACTGCAGAGGAAGGAATCCGCATCTGGAAAGAGGGCGGATACGACGAGAAGGTGAAACTGCTGGAAGAGATCGTGGAATCGGAGCCGGACTTCATGCCCGCGTTCTTTTCTGCGACTGTTCCGACGACATTGCCGTCTGAGAACGGGGAGAAGACCTTCACGAATTTCTTCTTCGGACCAATGGTGCCGTCTTCCGGGTACATTAAGCTGTTTGAACTCAGGAAGTACCGCAAAGGCATCCTCCTGCGTTACCCGTACTACAGCGATCCGAATACGATGCCGGAGTACATCGACGATAACAGAATGTACAGTGCGTTCAGCGAAGAGCATCGGTGGCTCCACATCCTCGGGACAAGGCATCTTTCGGATATGAATGATCTCGTCAGGAGAGGAGGCGCGAAGGACACGATCCTTCTTTCAGAGGCGCTCCACGAGAAGAAGATCGCGGAGATCGCGGATGAGATCAAGAGCAAACGACGCCGGATCGTGCTGATCGCCGGACCGTCTTCTTCAGGCAAGACCACCTTCGCACGGCGGCTTTGCATCCAGCTCAGGGTCAACGGTCTCCGTCCGATCTATATGGGCACAGACGACTATTTCGTCAACAGGGAGGATATGATCCCGGATGCTAACGGTGAGCTGGATTTCGAGAACCTTGGCGCCGTGGACATCGACCTGTTCTGCAGCAATATGAACGACCTGCTGGCAGGCAAAGAAGTCGACCTTCCGGAATTCGACTTCCTTGAAGGGAAGAAAGTGTTCGGCAACCGGATCACGAAGATCGACGAAGATCAGCTCATCGTCATCGAAGGCATCCACGCCCTGAATCGCAAGCTGACAGAACAGATCCCGGATGAAACGAAGTACAAGATCTATATCAGTCCGCTGGCGCAGCTGAACGTCGACGTGCACAACAGAGTGCCGACCACAGATGCGCGTATGCTCAGAAGAATGGTGCGCGACTATAAATACAGAGGCCATTCCGCAGCCGCGACGATCGACGGCTGGCCGAAAGTCAGAAGCGGCGAAGACAAGAACATCTTCCCGTACAACGGAGAAGCGGACGTCCTGTTCAATTCGACACTTGTTTATGAAACAAGCCTTTTGAAAAAGTATGCGGAGCCTTTGCTTAAAGAAATCGGACCGGATCAGCCTCAGTACGGGGAAGCCCGCAGGCTGCTGTACTTCCTCCGGCTCTTCCGGACGATCGATGATGAAAACGACGTACCGTGCAACTCCATTTTGAGAGAATTCATAGGAGGGAGCGTGTTTGTGGAATGATAAGCCCCGGAGATGTGGCTCCGGAGCCGATGTGCTGGTCACTGTCGTTTCTTTCTCTCCAGCCACTTGCAGATATAGAAGGCAGCGACATACATATTATAACATTAATGTAAATAAATTACAATACAATGTTGACATATCTTTTGGTTGTGTTATAATTTGGTCAGGCAGGAAAGCTTTTAGCAACACTGATTCAAGAACGCTCCGGAGATGTGGCTCCGGAGTTGTTTTTTAGACAAATGATTGTGCAGAGGAGGCACGTTACTAAAATGATAGCAGTAATCGGCGGCGTACAGGTCGGCGTTGACGTCAGACTGATGCCGCCCAAACGCGATATGGAATTACAGAAGAAGCAGGACGAAGAGGCCCTGCGGCAGGCAGGAATCGATCCGGCTTCCGGAGCAGACATGACCGCCGGCGGACAAAAGCTGGAAGGCTTCAGCCAGTATTACGAGCGCACCATGCGCGCGCAGGCCAGCGAGAGCTACTGGGATAAGGTGGGCCTCTCCGGCAACCAGTTCGGCGGGTATGATCCGGTGGTCGAAGACAACAAGACCGATATCCGTGTGAAGAACAGCGGCTGCGCGTTCCAGGTCGCCAAGCATCTGGCGGCAGACCACGGCGCAGAAGTTGTGTTTGTTTCTGTTGTTGGCGACGATGCCTTCGGACTCGCGGCGAAGTGTGAACTCGAGCAGGCCGGCGTCGATATCAGCGCCATCAGGACAGTGCGCGCGGCGACACCCGTTTCGGTGGAAATACACAACATCATCGGGGAGCTGCAGTTCCTGCGGGAGAATACCGCCGCGATGGATCTGCTGACGCCGGAGATGCTCGAAGAGTGCGCCGGCGTCCTGAACGAGGCCGACGCGATCTTTGTCGACGGAACCGTTCCGGCGGCCACCCTCGACTTCATTTCAGAGAAATACGCAGGCAAAAGCAGGATCTACTTTGATCCGGGCTCCATCGACGGAGGCGTGCGGTTTGCCGAATCATCCATGAAGGCTCACTGCGTCCTGCCGGGACGTATGGAGGCCGAAGCGATGAGCGGACAGCAGGTCCTCGGCATGGACCAGCTCATGTCCGCAGGGCAGGCGTTCGAAGACCGCGGCGTGGAGAAAGTGATCATCACATTGAAGGGCGGCGGATTATATTATAAGGAAGGACTTTCTTCGGGCATGCTGAAACCGGACCGGAAGCTGACCTTTGCCGAGACACGCGGCGCAGGCGATGTCCTGACCGCAGCCGTCATCGCTGCGGCGGAAGGCAGCGCGGCAGCGGAAGGCAGCGCACCAGACGCAGCCGGGAACGGCAGCCTCGAGGAGGCAGCGGCAGCCGGCATGGACGCAGCCGCGGAGTTCTTAAAGGATGTCATTGATGAGCGGCCGTACTGATGCGGCGCATATAATATAATAGTAAGGTGTTTCTTAGGAGGATAACACAATGGCTAAAACAGATAACTTAAGCAAAGGCAATAAAGTCAAAATCGACACGATCATCAAGAACCTCGAGAAGAGAGGCATGAAGGGTTACTACGCCGAAGACGGCGAGGAAGCGCTGAAGATGATCCTGGACATGATCCCGGAAGGGTCCTCTGTGGGAAGAGGCGGATCAGAGACCCTGAACCAGCTGGGCGTCTTCGACGAACTCAACAAGGGAAACTACACCACCTATGAACCGTTCAAGGAACCGGACCCGGAAAAGGGCAAAGCCATCCGGCGCGCCATCTTCTCAGCGGACTTCATGCTGACCAGCGCCAACGCCATCACCCTTGAAGGCGAGATCGTCAACATCGACGGCACCGGCAACAGAGTCGCCCCGATCATCTGGGGACCTGATAAAGTCATCTATGTCATCGGCGCCAACAAGATCGCAGCGGACGTGCATGCAGCCTATACAAGGATCAAGTGCGACGCCTGCCCGCCGAACTGCATCCGCCTCGGCAAGAACACGCCGTGCGCCATCACCGGCAAGTGCGGCAACTGCCTGTCCCCGGGCAACACCGTATGCTGCCACCTGGTGACCACCAGATATTCCAGCATCCCTGACAGAGTGCATGTGATCCTCGTCAACGAGAATCTGGGATTTTAAGCTCGTGCGGTCCCGGTGACCCATCCCATACGTGACTCGAGGTCAAGAAAACCGCCGTATTTCATTCGTTCTTGTACAGCAGTACAAGATATGGTTCGTTACCTTGAACCTCTTGTACAAATGGCTTTTGAAATGCAGACGTAAGGCCTTTTTTGTACAAGAAACAAGCCTTAGAATCGCCAATCTTGTACTGGCGCCCCTGAATGTACAAGAGATGGAGAAATAACCGTTCTTTCTTGGCTCCGCGTACAAGAGTGGGCTCATAATGAAGAATCTCTTGTACAGTTTGCCCGGCACCGGAAGCAATAGGGTAAAGCAGCACATATTGTGCTGCTTTTGCATTATGGGCGCCGGAGGCCATATATGTAGTAAAGAAAATGGGCACTACGAGCGGAGTGTACGCGCTTTAAATCGTGAAGCCCTTGATACGGCTACATTTGGGCGATTTCAGGCATAGTAAAAACAAACGAAAAAAATATAAAAAAGTCCTTGATTTTGTCGAGGGCTTTTGTTATTATGTTAGAGCTTGTGTAAGGCGAAGAAGTGGGAAGTTACCGCGCTATCGGAGAATTTCCACCGAGAATGTCCCCACATGATCGGGGGCGAAGGGATTCGCTGCGTTTTTTCTTGTGCGTCGGCATATGGAAACACACAAGGGCGTGTACGAAACAGTGCTAAGTACTGAAAAAACTGTCGAACCCCTTGTACAAGCATAGCGAAAACTGTACTAAAGCGAAGTTATAGGAGGAAAGAAATGAGCGAGTTACAGAAAATCAGAATTAAGCTGAAGGCTTACGACCACAAACTTCTGGATGCATCAGCGGCTAAGATCGTTGAGACAGCACAGAAGACAGGAGCTGAAGTATCAGGTCCGATTCCGCTTCCGACGGAAAAAGAAGTTATCACTATCCTGAGAGCTGTTCACAAGTATAAGGACTCCAGAGAACAGTTCGAACAGAGGACACACAAGAGACTGATCGACATCACAAGCGCAACTGCCAGGACGACAGATGCTCTCACGAAGCTGGACATGCCTGCAGGCGTCGACATCGAGATCAAGCTCTAAGAGAAAGCAAGGGAACTCAACCCTTAAGAATGGACGGCGCATGACATGGAGGCACCGGCGAACACAAGCCGCCGACCGGCCAGAAGGTGCACCGGCCCGCTGTTAAGAAAGAGAGGAAAGATAAAACATGAAGACACTTTTAGGAAGAAAGCTGGGAATGACTCAGATTTTCACTGAAGCAGGCGCAGTAATCCCTGTAACAGTCGTTGAGGCAGGCCCAATGACAGTAACCCAGGTCAAGACCGTTGAAACAGACGGATACGACGGGATCCAGGTTGGCTTTGAAGAAGCAAAACCGCAGAGAGTGAACAAGCCGATGACAGGTCACTTCGCTAAGAACGAACTCAAGCCGATGAGAAAGCTGATCGAGTTCAGACCTGATGAAGGCGACACATACGAAGTCGGACAGGTTATCACCGTCGCAGATTTCGAAGAAGGAAAGAAGCTCGACGTAACAGGAACTTCAAAGGGTAAAGGAACACAGGGCAACATCAAGAGACACGGCCACCACAGAGGCCCGATGAGCCACGGTTCCAAGCACAAGAGACTGGCCGGTGCTCTGGCAGCTGGTACATATCCATCCAGAGTATTCAAGGGCAACGCAGGTCCGGGAAGAATGGGCCGCGAGACAGTCACAGTCCAGAACGTAGAGCTGGTGAAAGTTATTGCAGACAGGAACCTGATGCTGATCAAGGGTGCCATCCCGGGCAACAAAGGCGGGATCGTCCGCATCCAGTACGCAGTAAAGGGTCAGGACAAATAAATGACTTCAGAAAGGAGGAAGTAAGATGTCAACAGTGACAATGCTGAACATGGCTGGACAGGAAGCCGGAACCATCGAACTGAATGATGCAGTTTTCGGAATCGAGCCAAACCAGAACGCGGTCCACGCAGTAGTAAAGAACATTCTGGCTAACAAGAGACAGGGCACGCAGTCTGCGAAGACCAGAGCTGAAGTCAGAGGAGGCGGCAAGAAGCCGTTCAGACAGAAGGGAACAGGCCGTCACAGACAGGGTTCATCAACAGACCCATCACAGGTAGGAGGCGGAGTAGTATTCGCACCGAAGCCAAGGAGCTACAGATATACAGTAAACAAGAAGCTCAGAAGACTGGCAATGCTGTCCATGCTTTCATCAAAAGCACAGGAAAACGAACTGATCGTCATGGACGAAATCAAGTTCGAAGAGCCTAAGACAAAGGAAATGGTCAAGATGCTCGAAAACATCAAGGCTGAGAAGAAGGCTCTGATCGTAACAGCTGAGAAGGACGAGAACATCATCAAGTCCGCAGCAAACATTCCGGGAATCAGAACTGCCCTCGTAGGATCCATGAACGTGTATGAGATCATCAACCACACGAACCTGATCCTCACAAAGGCAGCAGTAGAAAAGATTGAGGAGGTGTACGCATAATGAAGACTCCTTACGACGTAATTATCAAGCCTGTCATCTCCGAGAAATCCATGGACGATGCAGCGAACAAAAAGTACACATTCAAGGTTGCGGTAGACGCGAACAAGACTGAGGTCAAGAACGCAGTCGAAGAGATCTTCGATGTGGAAGTCAAAAAAGTAAACATCATGAACGTTAAAGGCAAGAAAAAGAGAATGGGAAGATTTGTAGGAAAGACGGCTGCTTCCAAGAAAGCGATCGTAACACTTACTCCGGCTAGTAAGGAAATCGAATTCTTCCAGAGTCTGTAATACAGGAGGTAAGAAGAAATGGGAATCAGAAAATATAATCCGACTACTCCTGGTTTAAGAGGAATGACAGTTTCCACATTCGAGGAAATCACGACAGACAAACCGGAGAAGTCCCTGACAGTAACTCTTAAGAAGCACTCAGGAAGAAACTCCAGAGGCAAGATCACAGTCAGACACAGAGGCGGCGGCACAAGACCTAAGTACAGAATCATCGACTTCAAGAGAGATAAGGACGGTATTCCGGGCAAGGTCGCCACGATCGAATACGATCCGAACAGAAGCGCCAACATCGCGCTGATCAACTACGCAGACGGCGAAAAGAGATACATCGTTGCTCCTAACAAGCTCGAAGTCGGCGACGTGATCTTCTCAGGTCCGGACGCAGACATCAAAGTCGGAAACGCTCTTCCGGTTGCGAACATTCCGGTAGGTACGATCATCCACAACGTCGAACTGAAGCCGGGCAAAGGCGCACAGCTCGTCAGAGCAGCAGGAAACGGCGCACAGCTCATGGCTAAGGAAGGCAAGTTCGCTTCACTGAGACTTCCGTCAGGCGAAGTAAGAAAGGT
This sequence comes from uncultured Eubacteriales bacterium, assembly GCA_902786815.1. Classification (GTDB taxonomy): domain Bacteria; phylum Bacillota; class Clostridia; order Peptostreptococcales; family Anaerovoracaceae; genus Lentihominibacter. The sequence goes on along the minus strand of CADADV010000009.1, from coordinate 102,457 downwards.
CAGACAGGAATGCAGAGCCACAATCGGCGAAGTCGGAAACATCGATCACCAGAACATCCAGATCGGTAAGGCCGGCAGAAAACGCCACATGGGAATCAGACCGACAGTCAGAGGTTCCGTTATGAACCCGAACGATCACCCACACGGCGGCGGCGAAGGCAAGGCCGGAATCGGACGTGTAAGTCCTGTTACACCTTGGGGCAAGCCCGCACTCGGATACAAGACGAGAAAGAAGGGTAAGCAGTCAGACAAGTACATCGTCAAGAGAAGAAACGAAAAATAAAAGGAAGGAGCAGAAGATAAATGGGAAGATCACTGAAAAAGGGACCTTTCGTAGACAAGAAGCTGCTTAAAGCGATCGACGACATGAACGCAGCTAACGAAAAGAAGGTCATCAAGACATGGTCAAGACCATCAACAATATTCCCACAGATGGTTGGACATACAATCGCAGTACATGACGGAAGAAAACATGTACCTGTATATATCACAGAAGATATGGTTGGCCACAGATTAGGAGAATTTGCTCCTACCAGAACATACAGAGGCCACGCAGCAGACAAGAAATCGAAGTAAGAAAGGAGATAACAAATGGAAGCAAAAGCAATTGCAAAATATGTCAGAATGTCTCCTTCAAAGATCAAGCCTGTTGTTGATTTAGTAAGAGGCAAAGACTTAAACGAGGCACTGACGATCCTGAAGTTCACTCCTGGCAAGGGAGCTGAAATCGTAGAAAAGGTCGTTCAGTCCGCAGCCGCCAACGCGGATGTTAAGGAAATGAACGCAGATAACCTCTATGTAGCTGAAATTTACGCTCATCAGGGACCGACAATGAAGAGATGGAAGGCCGGCGCACAGGGCAGAGCATCCATCATCCTGAAGAGATCAAGTCACGTAGGCTGCACTCTGAAAGAAAAGGAGGTTAACTAATGGGTCAGAAAGTAAGTCCACACGGATTAAGAGTTGGCGTCATCAAAGACTGGGATTCAAAATGGTATGCAGACAAAGCGAAGTTTGCTGACTTCCTGGTTGAAGACAACAAAGTAAGAGAATTCGTAAAGAAAAAGCTGTACGCTGCCGGCGTTTCGAAGGTAGTCATCGAAAGAGCAGCGGACAACAAGATCAAAGTCATCGTTATGACAGCTAAGCCGGGTATGGTCATCGGCAGATCCGGAACGGGTATCGACGACCTGAAGGCAGAGCTCGAAAGAATGACAAAGAAGAACGTTGTACTGGACATCAGAGAGATCAGAAGAGCTGAGCTCGACGCACAGCTGACAGCTGAGTCCATCGCGCAGGCTCTGGAAAGAAGAGTTTCCTTCAGAAGAGCTATGAAGCAGGCGATCGGCAGAACCATGAAGGCCGGCGCAAAGGGCATCAAGGTCCTGACCTCCGGAAGACTGGGCGGTGCTGAAATCGCCAGATCCGAGAAGTACAGCGAAGGTAATGTTCCTCTTCACACACTGAGAGCTGACATCGATTATGGTTTTGCAGAAGCAGATACCACTTACGGCAAGCTGGGTATCAAGGTCTGGATCAACCACGGTGAGAGACTCGACAAGGATCTGAAGTCATCTGTTCCTGAAGAAAAGAAGGAAAGAGGCCGCGGCAAGAGAAGAGACGGCGACAGAAGAAGAAGAGACGGCGACAGAAGACCGAGAAGAGATAACAGAAGAGACGAGAGAGCTGAGATTCCAAAGGCTGCAAACCAGAGAATCAGAAAGCCTAAGGCTGCTCCGGCTCCGCAAGTAGAAGATCAGGCTCCTGCAGAAGAGACTGCAGCAGCAGAAGAATAGACGTCAGGAAGGAGGAACGCGACATGTTAATGCCTAAGCGCGTTAAACACAGAAGAGTTCACAGAGGCAGAATGAAGGGCAAAGCCACAAAGGGCAACAAAGTCACTTACGGCGATTATGGTCTTCAGGCCACTGAATGTGGATGGATCACTTCAAACCAGATCGAGGCGGCCAGAATCGCCATGACAAGATCTGTAAAAAGAGGCGGTAAGGTTTACATCAAAATCTTCCCTCATAAATCAGTAACTAAGAAGCCTGCAGAAGTACGTATGGGTTCCGGTAAAGGTGCTCCGGAGTACTGGGTAGCAGTAGTTAAGCCGGGCAGAGTGATGTTCGAGATCGAAGGCGTAACCGAAGCACAGGCAAGAGAAGCCATGAGACTCGCTTCACACAAGCTCCCTGTTAAGTGTAAGTTTGCCATCGCAGACAAGAAGAAGGATGGTGAAGAGTAATGGAATTGAAGAAAATCAGAGAAATGTCAGAAGCGGAACTCAACGCTGAACTGAACAAAATGAAAAAAGACCTCTTTAATCTCAGATTCCAGCATGTCACTGGACAGCTCGAAAATCCAATCCTGCTGAGAGACACAAAGAGAGACATCGCAAGAGTAAAAACTATCATCAGAGAAAAAGAACTTCAGAAGGTTCAGGGCTAAAAGAAAGGAGGATGAATTATGGCAGTTGAAAGAAACAGAAGAAAGACACTTGTCGGTATCGTAACAAGCGACAAAATGGACAAGACAGTCGTTGTCACAGTTGAAGACTTCGTAAGACATTCCCTTTATGGCAAGGCAGTAAAGAGAACCAAGAAGATCAAGGCTCACGATGAGAACAACGAGTGTGAAATCGGAGATAAAGTTAGAATTATGGAGACAAGACCTCTGTCCAAGGACAAGAGATGGAGACTTGTCAACATCGTAGAGAAGGTTAAATAAAGGAGGCACCTTGTAATGATTCAGACTGAAACAAGATTAAGGGTTGCTGACAACTCCGGAGCCAAAGAACTTCTGGTCATCCGTATCCTGGGCGGAACAAGCCGCCAGTATGCGAACATCGGCGATATCATCGTCTGCGCAGTCAAGGATGCGACACCAGGTGGCGTTGTAAAGAAGGGCGACGTTGTCAGAGCCGTTGTGGTTAGAACGAAGACCGGTGCCAGAAGAGCAGATGGCAGCTATGTGAAGTTTGACCAGAACGCAGCAGTTATCATAAAAGACGACATGCAGCCGGCCGGAACACGTATTTTCGGACCTGTAGCGAGAGAGCTCAGAGAAAAAGGCTTCATGAAGATCGTATCCCTTGCACCGGAAGTATTATAGGAGGTATCGAATGAAAATCAAAAAAGATGATACAGTAATCGTACTTGCCGGAAAAGATAAGGGAAAGACTGGCAAAGTATTAAAGGCAATGCCTAAGGATAACAAGGTCATCGTAGAGGGCGTCAACATCCAGACAAAGCATCAGAAGCAGACACAGAAGGCTGCAGCTGAGATCAAGCACCAGGAAGGCCCGATCGATGCATCAAACGTCATGTTCTATGACACAAAGGCAAAGAAGCCGTCAAGAATCGGATACAAAGTCGAAGACGGCAAGAAGATCAGAGTTGCGAAAGCAACCGGAACAGAAATTGACTAAGAAAGGAGGAGACGGTTTTGACAGCAAGATTGAGAGAAAAGTATAAAAGCGAAGTATTCCCGAAGCTGAAGGAACAGTTCGGATACGAAAACGTTATGCAGGTCCCGAAACTTGAGAAGGTCACCCTGAATATGGGACTGGGCGAAGCGAAGGACAATGCCAAGGTCATGGAAAGTGCAGTTGAAGAAATCGCTCTGATCACCGGACAGAGACCGATCGTCACAAAGGCCAGAAAGTCCATCGCGAACTTCAAGGTCAGACAGGGCATGCCTGTCGGCGCCAAGGTCACGCTCAGAGGCGACAACATGTACGAATTCATCGACAAGCTCATCAACATCGCTCTTCCGAGAGTTAGAGACTTTAAGGGCGTAAGCAAAAACTCATTCGATGGCAGAGGAAATTACTCGATGGGCATCAAAGAACAGCTGATTTTCCCTGAAATCAATTATGACAAGGTTGATACAATCAAGGGTATGAACATCGTATTCACCACAACGGCTAAGACAGACGAAGAAGCACAGGCTCTTCTGGCTGACCTCGGAATGCCGTTTGAGAAGTAATAGAGGAGGAAAATCATGGCTAAAACAGCACTTAAGGTAAAACAGCAGAGAAAACCTAAGTATGCAACACGCGCATACACAAGATGCAGAATCTGCGGAAGACCGCATTCAGTACTGAAGAAGTACGGCATCTGCAGAATCTGCTTCAGAGAACTGGCTTACAAGGGAGAGATCCCGGGCGTAAGAAAAGCAAGCTGGTAAGATAAAAGTTAGAACTACTTTCCATTAAGTTGTAAATCGTCCGCGTGCAGACGAACACAATACTGATGGAGGAAGGAGAATTTACGAAATGACAATGACAGATCCGATTGCGGATATGCTGACCAGAATCAGGAACGCGAACACCGCAGGACATCCGACAGTTGAAATTCCTGCTTCCAAGATGAAGAAGTCAATCGCAGGAATCCTGAAGGAAGAAGGTTACATCGAAGATTTCGAAGTGATCGAAGACAACAAGCAGGGCATCATCAAAGTTACGATGAAGTATGGTGCTGACAAAGAGAGAGTCATCAGCGGAATCAAGAAGATTTCCAAGCCGGGACTCAAGACTTATGCAAAAGCTAACGAAATTCCAAGAGTACTTGGCGGACTGGGAATCGCTATCATCTCCACATCTAAGGGAGTCATCAGCGACAAGGAAGCCAGGAAGCTGGGAATCGGCGGCGAAGTAATTTGTTACGTTTGGTAGGAGGTATAAACAATGTCAAGAATTGGTTTTCAGACAATCACGATTCCTGCCGGCGTAGAAGTAAAGGTCGATGGAAACGTAGTTTCCGTTAAGGGACCTAAAGGACAGCTGCAGGAAACAATCAGCGACTTGCTCACAGTAGAGATCAATGACGGCGTGCTCGAAGTGAAGAGAAGCAGCGACAACGCACAGGACAGATCACAGCACGGTCTGGCCAGAACGCTCATCAACAACATGGTAGTCGGCGTTACAGACGGCTTCCAGAAGAAGCTCCAGCTCGTAGGCGTTGGTTACAAGGCTGAGAAGAAGGGCAAGACACTGGTTATGAATCTGGGATACTCACACCCGATCGAACTTCCGGATCCGGAAGGCATCGAGACAGAATGCCCGGATGCAAATACAGTAATCGTTAAAGGAATCAACAAAGCACTGGTCGGCAACTATGCTGCGAATATCAGAGCCTGGAGAAAACCTGAACCTTACAAAGGCAAAGGCATCAAGTACGAAGGCGAACATATCCGTAGGAAAGAAGGAAAGACCGGAGTCTCAGGTTAAAGAAAGGAGTAAAGCAAAATGGCAAGAGAAAGCAGAAATGACAAGCGCCTGGTCAGACATGCGCGCATCAGAAAACATCTCAGCGGTACTCCTGAAATGCCTCGGCTGTGCGTATTCAGAAGCAACAAGAACATCTCCGCTCAGATCATCGATGATGTTAACGGCGTAACGCTGGCAAGCGCATCCACGATCGACAAGGAGCTCAAAGAGAGCATCAAGTACGGCGGCAACAAGGAAGCTGCAAAGGCAGTTGGAGAAGCTATTGCTAAGAGAGCACTGGAGAAGGGTATCGAAACAGTATGCTTTGACAGAGGAGGATTCCTCTATCACGGAAGAGTCAAGGAACTGGCTGACGGTGCTCGCGAAGCGGGACTCAAATTTTAACGGGAGGTAACAAGATGAGACAAGCTTTAGACACTTCAAATCTGGAGTTAAACGAAACGATAGTCAGCATCAGAAGAGTTGCTAAAACCGTTAAGGGCGGAAGAAACATGAGATTCTCCGTTACTGTAGTTGTCGGCGACGGCGAAGGCCACGTAGGCGTAGGCCTCGGCAAGGCACAGGAGATCCCTGAAGCAGTAAGAAAAGCAACAGAAGATGCTAAGAAGAATGTAATTCTGGTTCCGACAGTAGGAACAACGATCCCTCACAGACAGCTGGGCGTATTCGGAGCAGGAAGAGTACTGCTCATGCCGGCTGCCCCTGGTACAGGCGTTATCGCAGGTTCATCCGTTCGTACAGTACTGGAAGCCGCAGGCGTCAAGGACATCAGAGCGAAGTCCATTGGCTCCAACAACACCGGCAACATGGCTTACGCAACAATGGAAGGCCTGAAGGCGCTCACAACACTGGAAGAAGTGGCCAGGAAGAGAGGCAAGACTAAGGAAGAAATCTTAGGATAAGGAGGAAGTAGTAATGGCAAAAAAGATCAAAGTCACATTGACGAAGAGTGTTATTGGCGCTTCCCCTAAGCAGAAAAAAGTAGTAGAAGCGTTAGGACTTAAGAAGATGCATCAGTCAGTTGAACTGGTTGACTGCCCCGCAACAAGAGGCGCAATCAACAAGGTTCCGCATCTCTTAACTGTTGAAGAGTTATAAGGAGGTGCCACACAGATGAAACTGCATGAATTAAAGGCATCTGAAGGAGCTACAAGAGCTCCGAAGAGAAAAGGCCGCGGAACAGGTACAGGCAACGGAACCACAGCCGGCAGAGGAATGAACGGACAGAAGTCCAGATCCGGCGGCGGCGTCAGACTTGGTTTCGAAGGCGGACAGATGCCTCTTTACAGAAGAATCCCGAAGAGAGGATTCAAGAATATTTGGGGAACTGAGTACACAGTACTGAATGTAAGCGAACTCAACAGATTCGAAGCAGGTACGACAGTAACTCCTGAAATGATCATGGATGCAGGACTTGCGAAGCAGGTCAAGGACGGCATCAAGATCCTCGGCAACGGCGACCTGGAAAAGAGCCTGACAGTACAGGCACACAAGTTCAGCAAGACTGCTGTGGAGAAAATCGAAGCTGCCGGAGGAAAGGCTGAGGTGATCTAATGGAGATGCTAAGAACAGTTGCAAAGGCCTGGAATATTCCGGACATACGAAAGAAGATCATATTCACACTGCTCATGCTGCTGATCTTCAGAGTCGGTGCACAGATACCGGTTCCGGGTATGGACAGGGAAGTATTATCACAGACCTTTGACAGTGACACAGGATTATTTGCTCTGTTCAATCTGTTCTCGGGAGGTGCGTTCAGCAACTTCACAATATTCGCGCTGAGTATCACACCTTACATTACAGCATCCATTATACTCCAGCTCCTGACGATCGCCGTTCCTGCACTGGAAAGGCTGTCAAGAGAGGGGACAGAAGGAAGAAAGAAAATCGCACAGTATACCAGATACCTTACAGTCGCTCTGGCGGTAGTACAGGCTATCGGTGTTACGATCGGACTGTTCAGACAGGCCCTTATCAGCACAGACGTGTTCTCAATCATCGTGATCGTCATGGTGCTGACGGCCGGTACGGCCTTCCTCATGTGGCTTGGTGAGCAGATCAATGAGCACGGTATCGGCAATGGTATTTCGCTGATCATCTTCGCGGGTATCATCGCCAGACTGCCGTCCGCCTGCCAGGAAATCTGGGGCAAGCTCACTGAAGGCACCATGAGCATCATCACACTGATCGTATTCCTGCTCTTCTGCGCAGCAGTTATCGTAGGAATCATCATGGTACAGCAGGGTCAGAGAAGAATCCCTGTACAGTATGCTAAGAGAGTCGTCGGAAGAAAGATGTACGGCGGACAGGCAACGCATATTCCGCTCAAGGTCAACCAGGCGGGCGTTATCCCGGTCATCTTCGCAATGGCGTTTCTGCAGTTCCCGCTGACGATCACCTACTTCATGAATGCGAAGGGTGACGCAGCAATGTGGGTCGAGAAATGGCTTGCGCCGACAGGTTCACCGGGCGTATGGGTATATGCGGCGTTCAACGCAGTACTGATCATATTCTTCACTTACTTCTACACTTCAGTAACATTCAACCCGATGGAAGTTGCTCAGAATCTGAAGGCAAACGGCGGATTCATCCCCGGCATCAGACCTGGCAAGACAACGGTTGAATACCTGAACAGAGTAATGACAAGAATCACGTTTGTTGGTGCAATATTCCTGGCGCTGGTAGCGATCCTGCCAACCATCGTCAGCCAGCTGGGAGGCCTGTCCTTCCACTTCGGAGGCACGTCGCTTCTGATCGCAGTCGGTGTTGCACTCGATACAATGAAACAGCTTGAGAACCAGATGGTAATGAGAAATTACAGCGGGTTCCTCAAATAGGAGGTATAATATGAATTTGATATTGTTAGGCCCTCCGGGAGCAGGCAAAGGCACCCAGGCCGCCAGAATCATTGAGAAGTATGATATCCCTCATATCTCAACAGGCGACATTTTCAGAGAAAACATCAAGAACGGAACAGAACTCGGCAAGAAGGCTCAGGAATACATGAACAAGGGTCAGCTGGTTCCGGATGAACTGGTAGTCGAAATTGCAACAGACAGACTGAACAAGGATGATTGCAAAGACGGATTCCTGCTCGATGGTTTCCCAAGAACAGTATTCCAGGCTGAAGAACTCGATAAGTTCCTGGAAGCAAAGGGAAGCAAGATCGATCACGTGCTCGATATCGATGTTGACAGAGAAGAGCTGATGATCAGACTGACAGGCAGAAGAGTCTGCAGCAAGTGCGGCGCATCATTCCATGTTGTGAACATCCCGCCGAAACAGGAAGGCATCTGCGACGTTTGCGGCGCAGAGCTGATCCAGAGAAAGGATGACAACGAGGAAACCGCTGCCAACAGAATCGAAGTATACAACAACGAGACAAAGCCGCTCATTGACTACTATGAGAAAGCCGGAAATATCTCACATATCGACGGCGCGGCAGGACTCGAGAATGTATTCAACACAATCGTCGGCATTTTAGGGGAATAGGCAATGATTATTATCAAATCAGACTCAGAAATAGAGCTGATGCGGGAATCGGGCAAGGTGACAGGATACATCCTGAAAGAACTGGAGCATCTTGTGAAGCCCGGCCTTTCAACCGCCGACATCAATCATTTCGTTGAGAAGACAATAAGGGGCGCCGGAATGATCCCGACCTTTCTGGGATACGGCGGATTTCCGGCCAGCGCCTGTGTCTCCGTAAACGAAGAAGTCGTTCATGGGATTCCTGACAAGAAACGGATTCTGAGAGAAGGCGACATTGTAAGCGTTGATGTAGGGTCTACCTACAAAGGATATGTAAGCGACGCTGCCAGAACTTACGCAGTAGGGAAGGTCAGCGAGGAAGCGCAGCATTTGATCGATGCCACGCGGGACAGTTTTTTTGCAGGACTTGAGTTCTGCAAGGTCGGCTGCAGACTGTCCGACATATCGCACGCGATCCAGTGCTCTGCCGAAGGCGAAGGCTTCAGCGTGATCAGAGATTACGTTGGCCACGGCGTTGGACAGCAGATGCACGAAGATCCCCAGATCCCGAACTTCGGCAAAGCGGGGAGAGGACCGAGACTGGCCAAGGGTATGGTGTTTGCCATTGAGCCGATGATATGTGAAGGCACCTATAATGTAAGAACGTTATCCAACGACTGGACTGTAGTAACGCTTGACGGGAAACTGTCAGCACATTACGAAAACACTGTAGTCATCACAGATGGTGAGCCAGAGCTGCTCACTCTGGGCGAATAGCCGGGAGGAAAGAATATGGCAAAGAAAGATGTCATAGAAGCTGAAGGCGTAGTTGTGGAAGCACAGCCAAACGCAATGTTCATTGTTGAACTGGAGACAGGCCACAAAGTACTGGCTCACGTCTCAGGCAAAATCAGGACAAACTATATCAGAATCATCCCAGGGGACAAAGTCAAGGTGGAACTTTCACCGTATGACCTGACCCGTGGCAGGATCACATGGAGAGGCAAAGCATAATTGCAGGAGGAACAAACAAATGAAAGTAAGAGCTTCCGTAAAGCCTATCTGCGAAAAGTGCAAGGTAATCAAGAGAAAAGGTAAAGTAATGGTTATCTGTGAGAACCCGAAGCACAAGCAGAAGCAGGGCTAATCAATCGTTACCAAAGTTACTATTTAATGAAACATCCCGTTTATATTACGCCCGCTCAGGTAAGAGACGCGGCTGCGTGACGGAAGATGGGAACAGGAGGAAAATATGGCTCGTATAGCCGGTGTAGACTTACCAAACGAAAAAAGAATCGAAGCTGGCCTTACCTACATCTACGGTATTGGCTGGACCACCTCCAGAGCTATCCTGGAGAAGACCGGAATCGACCCTTCAACCAGAGTCAAAGATCTGACTGAGGAAGAAGCCGGTAAAATCAGAAAGGTCATCGAATCCGATTACATGGTGGAAGGCGATCTGAGAAGAGACACTTCCATGAACATCAAGCGCCTGATGGAGATCGGCTGCTACAGAGGAATCAGACACAGAAGAGGTCTGCCTGTAAGAGGACAGAAGACAAAGACAAACGCCAGAACTCGCAAGGGTCCTAAGAAGACCGTTGGAAGGAAGAAGAAGGGATAAGGAGGTAGATCGATATGGCTAAAGCTGCTAAGAAAGCTGTTAGAAAAAAGAGAAAAGAACGTAAGAACGTTGAAAAAGGTCAGGCACATATCCAGGCTACCTTTAACAATACATTGGTTACACTGACAGACATGTCAGGTAACGCACTTTCCTGGTCCAGCGCAGGTTCACTGGGCTTCAGAGGATCAAGAAAATCCACGCCGTTCGCTGCACAGTCTGCTGCAGAAGAAGCTGCTAAGGGCGCAATGGAGCACGGCCTCAAAACCGTTGAAGTTTACGTTAAGGGTCCGGGATCCGGAAGAGAAGCTGCGATCAGAGCACTGCAGACTGCAGGCCTCGAGATCACAATGATCAAGGATATCACACCGATTCCGCACAACGGATGCAGACCGCCGAAGCGTAGAAGAGTCTGATGAAGGGAGGAATAATTAAATGTCAGTAAACAGAGATCCGATCCTGAAGAGATGCAGATCCCTTCAGATAGACCCAAGCCACATGGGAATCTTCAAAGAATCAAAGAGGACTCCTTCCAGAAACACCAGAAAGATGAGCGAATACGGACTGCAGCTCCGTGAGAAGCAGAGAGCGAAGTTCATCTACGGCGTACAGGAAAAGCAGTTCAGAAACACATTTGACAAGGCTGCAAAGAAAAAGGGCATCACTGGTGAAAACCTTCTCATCATGCTCGAAGAGCGCCTCGACAATGTCGTATACAGAATGGGACTGGCGATGACAAGAAGAGAAGCACGTCAGCTGGTCGTACATGCACACTTTACGGTCAATGGCAAGAAGGTAAACATCCCTTCATACCAGGTCAAGCCGGGAGATGTCATCAAGGTCAAGGCTAAAAGCGCAAGCTCCCCGAAATTCCAGGAGATCAAAGACATGACAGTAGGTGTTCCTGAGTGGCTGTCAGTTGACAGAGACAAACTCGAGGGAACAGTACTGGCAGATCCGACAAGAGAACAGATCGACACACCTGTTGAAGAGCATCTGATCGTCGAGTTGTACTCCAAGTAAGATCTGAACAACAAAGATCGAAATTGAATAAAAAAAGGAGGGTTTTGCGTGATAGAAATAGAAAAACCTACAATCGAATGTATATATTCAAACGATGACCCGAACTATGGAAAGTTCGTTGTTGAACCACTCGAAAGAGGATATGGAACGACTCTCGGGAACAGCCTGAGAAGAATCCTGCTCAGCTCCCTTCCGGGCGTAGCAGTAACCTCCGTGAAGATCGATGGAATACTCCACGAGTTTTCAACGATCCCGGGCGTTAAGGAAGACGTTACCGAAATCATCCTGAACCTCAAGAAGCTCGCCATCAAGATGACCGGCGAGAATGAGAAGAGGGTTATCATCAACGAAGTAGGACCGAAAGAAGTTACAGCAGCAGACATCCGCTGCGATTCGGATATTGAGATTTTCAATCCCGAGCTTCACATTGCGACACTCGACGACAATACGACGCTTGTAATGGAGATCAACCTCGCCAGAGGCAGAGGCTATGTACCGGCAGAGAACAACAAGGATGAAAGCACTCCGATCTCTGTCATCCCGACAGACTCCATTTACACTCCGGTCAGAAAGTGCAACTTCACTGTGGAGAATACAAGAGTCGGCCAGGTCACAGACTATGACAAGCTCATCCTGGAGATCTGGACAGACGGTTCCGTTACTCCGAGAGAAGGCGTCTCCATCGGTGCCAAGATCATGCAGGAGCATCTCAACCTGTTCGTAGGTCTGGATGATTCCGCAGAAGGCATGGAGATCATGGTCGAGAAGGAAGAAAACCAGAAAGAAAAGGCACTCGAGATGACCATCGAGGAACTGGAACTTTCAGTCAGATCCTTCAACTGCCTGAAGAGAGCGGCGATCAACACAGTCGAAGAACTCACGCAGAAGAGTGAAGAAGACATGATGAAGGTTAGAAACCTTGGTAAGAAGTCACTGGACGAAGTGAAGAACAAGCTCGAAGAGCTGGGTCTCAGCCTCAGACAGAGTGACGAATAATTAACAGGAGGAAGCAGAAATGCCAGGATATAGAAAATTAGGCAGAGAGTCAGCTCATAGAAAAGCTATGCTGAGAAATCTGGTAACAGACCTGCTTAGAGAAGGAAGGATCCAGACAACAGAGCATAGAGCCAAGGAAGCCAGAAGACAGGCTGAGAAGATGATCACGCTGGGCAAGCGCGGTGACCTTCACGCCAGAAGACAGGCTATGGCTTATATCTTTGACGAATCTGTAGTAACAAAGTTATTCGAGGAGATCGCTCCGAAGTACGCTGACCGTCAGGGCGGCTACACCAGGATCCTCAAGCTTGGACCCCGCCAGGGCGACAACGCTGAGGTAGTATTCCTCGAGCTCGTATAATCGGGCAGCCAATTCCCCGCACACGGGGCAAAAGCAACACACCGGAGCCGCGGCGCACGCCGCGGCTCTTTTCATTGCGGCTGTTGCGGCTGTTGCGGTTTGTTGCAGCTTGCTGCTGCTTTTGCAACTTTTGCGGCGTTGAAAATGTTAAAAAAACATGGTGAATCAGGGCCGTTTCATGGTATAATATTAATGATTTTTTGGTAACGCATCTGGAGCGTGAAATGCATTGATGAAAGGGCAGGTGACGCGTATGAGAAAGGTCGGGATCGTAATGGGTTCGGACAGCGATATGCCGGTTGCAGAGAAAGCGATCGAAAGACTGGAAGGGTACGGAATCCCTTACGAGGTTCACATATATTCTGCGCACAGAACCCCGGAGCAGGCGAAGAAATTCGCAGAGGAAGCAGAGGCGAACGGGTTCGGAGCGATCATCGCGCTGGCAGGCAAGGCTGCCCATCTGGCAGGAGCGCTGGCGGCGAATACACTTTTGCCGGTCATCGGAGTGCCGGTCAAATCATCAACACTGGACGGACTGGATGCACTTCTGTCGACGGTTCAGATGCCTTCGGGAATCCCGGTGGCGACAGTGGCAATTGACGGTGCGGCGAACGCCGCCATTCTGGCAGCCCAGATTATCGCAGTAAGCGATCCGGAGCTGTCTGATAAACTGAAGAACGAAAGAAAAGCAGCAGCGGAGGCAGTCCTGGCGAAGGACGCACGGCTGAACGACGCGGAATAATTCCGCCCGGCAGCCGGTTCAAGGCTGCTGCCTTGCTTTTGCAGACTCTTGCTTTTGCAGACGGAAGTCTGCCATATAAACTGTCATACAAGTATTGTTTAAAAAATATCTTAATATAAACCATAGGAGGAAAACATGGAAAAATTAGTTTACACTGGCAAGACAAAGAACGTATTCGAACTGGACAACGGCAACTACATGCTCAAGTTCAAGGATGATGTGACCGGCAAGGACGGCGTGTTCGATCCCGGAATGAATCAGGTCGGCCTCACCATCGAGGGAGTCGGTGACGTCAATCTGAGAATGACCACCTACTACTTCGAGAAGATCAACGCTGCAGGCATCCGCACCCACTTCATCAGTTCCGATCTGGAGAACACCACGATGGAAGTAAAGCCTGCCAAGGTGTTTGGCAACGGACTGGAAGTCATCTGCAGACATAAGGCAGTCGGTTCCTTCTTCAGAAGATACGGTGAGTACATCGAAGAAGGCGCAGACCTTCCGGCTTATGTTGAGACCACCTTCAAGAATGATGAGAAGGAAGATCCGCTCGTCACCAAGGACGGCCTGATCGTTCTGGGAATCATGACAGACGAACAGTATGAAGATATCAAGAAAATGACGCAGGAGATCACACAGATCGTTGCGGACGACATGCTTGAGAAGGGCCTCGTGCTCTATGACATCAAGTTCGAATTCGGATACGACAAGGACGGCAAAGTCATGCTGATCGACGAGATCGCATCCGGCAACATGAGAGTCTACAAGGACGGCGAATACATCGAGCCGCTGAAGCTCTCAGAACTCTTCTTCGCAGAGTAATAAGCATCTGCATGCAAAAGCCTCAAACAGGGCGAAAGCCCCGGACAGAAAGGAAGAAAGAATGGCATACACCGATAAGACATGCAAGGAGTTTATCGAATCAGTAGCAACCAAGGAACCGATCCCGGGCGGCGGCAGCGTCGCCGCTCTGGTCGGTGCTCTGGGAGCGTCACTGAGCGCAATGGTCGCGCGCCTTACCGTCGGTAAGAAAAAGTACATCGCAGTCGCGGCCGAAATGGAAAAGAACATCGCCGAGATCACGAAGATCCAGCAGGATCTCATCAACCTTGTCCAGAAGGATATCGACAACTTCGAACCGCTGGCAAAGCTCTACAAGATGAAATCCAAGGATCCGGAGGAAAAGGCGAGGATCGATCAGATGAAGCAGGAAGCGCTGCATACTGCCTGCCAGGTGCCGATGGAGATCATCATTAAATGTGGCAGAGCCATCGAGCTGGCACAGGAATTCGTGGTCAAGGGAAACAAAGTCGTCATCGCGGACTCCGCCTCCAGCGCAGTGCTTTGCAAGGCGGCCATGCAGGCGGCGAGCTTCAACATCTACATCAACACCAACATGATGAAGGATAGAGAACTGGCACAGAAGATCAACGGAGAATGCACCCAGAGAATCATCTATTACGGCGCTCTGGCGGACTCTGTTTTCGGATACACAACTAACACATTGATCAACACAGTAATAGAGACAGGAGAAAAGATCTGATGGGTGGATATTTCGGAGCAGTCTCGAAAAGAGACATCACAATGGACGTTTTTTATGGGACAGATTATCATTCCCACCTGGGCACGCGCCGGGGCGGCATGGCGCTCTTTGATCCGGAGACGGGATTCAAGAGAGAGATCCACAACATAGAAAATTCGCCATTCAGAACAAAATTTGAAAATGCGATCACGCAGATGCACGGGACCGCCGGCATCGGGACCATCAGCGACACAGATCCGCAGCCGCTGATCATCCGTTCCAATCTGGGAACCTATGCGATCGTTTTCGTAGGGCGGATCAACAACCAGGCCACGCTTGTGAAACAGTATCTGGCGTTCAGCGGCGGACACTTTGAGGAGATGAGCGGCGGCCGCATCAACTCCGCGGAGATCCTGGCTTCCATGATCGACCAGAAGAGCGATTTCGTCAGCGGCATCAAGTTCGCGCAGGACGCCATCGAGGGATCCGCTTCCATCATGATCCTGAAGGAAGACGGCACCATCATCGCAGCCAGAGACAAATACGGCAGGACGCCGATGCTCATCGGCAAAGACGAGGACGGCCACAGCATTTCTTTTGAGTCCTTTGCGTATGAGAAACTGGGCTACCAGACGGAATATGAGCTGGGCGCCGGAGAGATCGTCGAAGTGAAAGCAGACAGCATCAAAACCCTCTCGCCTGCGACGGGCAAAACCTGCATCTGCGCATTCCTCTGGACGTACTTCGGATATCCGAATTCCGACTATGAGGGCGTCAACGTAGAGCGGATGAGAAACCTCAACGGCCACATCATGGCCAGAGATGAGGCGGCCCACGGCGGCGTTCCGGAGGTCGACCATGTCTGCGGCGTACCGGATTCCGGCATCGCCCACGCCATCGGCTACTCCAACGAATGCAGACAGGACTACGGGCGCGTGTTCGTCAAGTACACACCGACCTGGCCGCGCAGCTTCATGCCCATGTCCCACGAGGAACGCAGCAGAGTCGCGAAGATGAAACAGGTCCCGGTCACACCGCTGATCAAGGACATGAAACTGCTGCTGGTGGACGACAGCATCGTCAGAGGCACGCAGCTGCGGGAGACCGTAGACTTCCTCTATGAACACGGCGCGAAGGAAGTCCACATGAGATCGGCATGCCCGCCGATCATGTACGCATGCAAATTCCTGAACTTCACACGCCAGACCCCTGAGCGCGACCTGATCGCCAGGAAGACGATCCTCGAGCTCGAAGGAGAAGAGGGCGAGAAGTATATCGAAGAATACAGCGACGGCAGAACAGACAGAGGCAAAGCCCTCCGCAAAGCCATCAGCGAAAAGCTGGGATTCGATTCGCTGGGATACCAGAACATCGACGGCGTTCTGGAAGCCATCGGACTGGACAAAGACAGCGTATGCACATACTGCTGGAACGGCAAAGAATAACAGAGGAGTACGGAGAAGTACAAGACAGGAGCATAAGACATGAAGAACTCAAGATCTGACGCCTACGCTGCAGCAGGCGTAGACATCACAGCAGGATACAGAGCAGTCGAACTGATGAAGAAGCACATCGCCTCCACAAGAACGGAGGGCGTGTGCTCCGACATCGGCGGTTTCGGCGGCATGTTCGAACTGGACCTGACAGGAATCAAAAGACCTATTCTGGTCAGCGGAACAGACGGCGTGGGGACGAAACTCCGGCTCGCCTTTCTCATGGACAAGCATGACACGGTCGGCGTAGACTGCGTTGCCATGTGCGTCAACGACATCATCTGCGGCGGCGCCAAGCCCTTGTTCTTCCTGGACTACATCGCCTGCGGCAAGAACGTACCCGAGCGGATGGAGGCCATCGTCAAGGGCGTCTGCGACGGATGCATCCAGTCAGGCGCAGCCCTCATCGGCGGCGAGACAGCCGAGATGCCCGGCTTTTATCCGGAGGATGAATACGACTTGGCCGGCTACGTCACAGGCGTCGTCGACAAAGACAAGATCATAGACAATGAGACCATGCAGGCAGGAGACGTTGTGATCGCGCTGCCGTCAAGCGGCGTGCACTCCAACGGATTCTCACTGGTGCGCAAGGTCTTTGATGTAGAGAATTCCGATATCAAATCGCCGGTCGCAGAGCTGAGCGGTGCGTCCATCGGCGAGACCCTTCTGACGCCGACCCGCATCTACGTGAAGCCGGTCCTGAAACTCATCGAAGAAGTGAACGTCAAAGGCATCTCGCACATCACCGGCGGCGGCTTCTATGAAAACATTCCGAGAAGCATTCCGGAAGGACTTTGCGCGAAGATCGACAAGGCATCTGTCAAAGTGCTTCCGATCTTTGACCTGATCGCGAAGACAGGCGGCATTTCAGAAAGAGATATGTTCAACACCTTCAACATGGGCGTCGGCATGAGCATCGTCGTCCCTGCAGCAGAGGCAGAGAAGGCCCTGCAGATCCTCACCGAGGCGGGCGAAGCCCCGTACATCATCGGCGAGATCATCGAAGGCGAAAACAAGATCGAACTTGTCTAGGGAGGGCGGCATGTCAAACGCAAAAACAGAATGCGCCATCGCGACATCGGAGCGCTCCCAGGAGCGTTCTCATGAACGCTCTCATGCAAAAGCAAAAATCGCGGTTCTCGTCTCCGGGGGCGGCACGAACCTGCAGGCCCTCATCGACGCGGAGAAAAGCGGCATCATAAAGAGCGGGACCATCTCGCTCGTCATATCCAACAAGAAGAGCGCCTACGCCCTCGAGCGCGCGGCCAACGCAGGCATTGAAGCTTTTGCGATCACGAGAAAAAGCTGCGGCGGACAGGAAGGTTTTGAGCGCAGGCTCATCGAGGAGATCGAGAGCAGAAACATCGATCTGATCATCATGGCGGGGTTCATGAGCATCCTCAGCGAGGATTTCACCAGACACTTCGACCACCGGATCATCAACATCCATCCGTCCCTGATCCCGTCTTTCTGCGGCAAAGGCTACTACGGACTCCTCGTCCATGAGGCAGCCCTCGCCAAAGGCGTCAAAGTCACCGGCGCGACCGTTCACTTCGTGAACGAGATCCCCGACGGCGGCGAGATCATCATGCAGAAGGCCGTCGAAGTGCAGGACGGCGACACACCTGAGATCTTGCAGAAGCGCGTCATGGAACAGGCAGAATGGATCATCCTGCCCCGTGCGGCAGAGAAAATATGCGCGCAGATGTGCGCGGAGAAAGCGCTCTAGTGAGCAGCATCACCAGCGGCATCACGAGCGGCAGCATCACGCTGAATACAGCGGCGAAAGGAGAATATCAAATGGGAATCTACAATATCGATTCTTTCACAAACAGAGTCAAAGGCAATTCCTACGTAGGACGAGGGATTGTGACAGGGCTGACGCCCTCCGGCAAGGCGGCATCGGCCTATTTCATCATGGGCAGGAGCCCCAACAGCAGAAATCGCCTATTTGCGATCCGCGATAAGGGAGTCTACACGGAGCCTTTTGATGAATCGAAGGTGGAGGATCCGAGCCTGATCATCTACGCCGCTATCCGGTCATTCGAAAACTTCCTGATCGTCACCAACGGCGACCAGACAGATACGATCTACGAGGGGCTTGAGAGGGGACTGGCGTTCCCGGAGACGCTCGAGAGCAGGCAGTTCGAGCCGGATGCTCCGAACCTCACGCCGAGGATCAGCAGCATCACGGACCTGGAGACCGGCAACTACGAGATGAGCATTCTGAAGAGCGCCGACGCAGAAGGAACGGCATGCAACCGGTTCACCTTCTCCTATGAAGCGCTGCCGGGTCTGGGTCATTTCATCCACACTTATGTGGAAGACGGATCACCGCTCCCGACCTTCCAGGGCGAACCGGAGAGAGTCGCCGTTCCCGATGACATCGACGCCTTTGCGCAGGAGATCTGGGAGGCGCTGGACGATGACAACAAGATTTCCCTCTATGTCAGATATACGGACCTTGCAGAAGGGACGTACGAAGAACGACTGATCAACAGATACGAAAAGTAAGAGAAAGGCAGCGACATGAACGAACTGAAACTCAAATACGGATGCAACCCGAACCAGAGCGAAGCCAGGATCTACATGGCGGACGGCAGCGACCTTCCCATCGAGATCCTGAACGGCAGACCGGGATATATCAATTTCCTCGACGCCTTCAACGCATGGCAGCTGGTAAAGGAAATCAAGGAAGCGACAGGCATGCCTGCGGCCACATCCTTCAAGCATGTGAGCCCGACCTCGGCAGCCATCGGCAGACCGCTGAGCGATAAGATGAAGCGGGCCTATTTCGTCGACGACATCAAAGGCCTGGACGATTCCCCGATCGCCTGCGCCTACGCCAGAGCCAGAGGCACGGACAGACTTTGCTCCTTCGGAGATTTCATCGCCCTGTCTGACGTGTGTGACGAGGCGGCGGCGCGCATCATCAAGCGCGAAGTATCCGACGGCGTGATCGCGCCGGGATTCACGGACAAAGCGCTGGAGATGCTCAGCAAAAAGAAAAACGGAAACTACAATGTGATCAAGATCGATCCTTCCTACAGCGCGGAAGGGCAGGAAACACGCCAGGTCTTCGGCATCAACTTCGAGCAGACCCACAACGACATCAAGATCGGACCGGACCTTCTCGAGAACATCGTCACGAAGAACAAAGACCTTCCGGACGAGATCAAAGAGGATCTGATCATCGCTATGATCGCGCTCAAATACACCCAGTCCAATTCTGTCTGCTTCGCCAGAGACGGACAGTGCATCGGCATCGGTGCGGGACAGCAGTCCAGGATCCACTGCACGCGCCTGGCAGGCAGCAAGGCGGACACCTGGTATCTGCGGATGCACGACAAAGTGCTGAACCTGCCGTTCAAGGACAAGCTCCCGCGGGCGGTCAGAGACAACGCCATCGACGGATACATCAATGAATACGAAGAAGATGTCTGCGCCGAGGGCAACTGGCAGAAGTACTTCAGCGAGCAGCCCGAGCGCCTGACCGCAGAAGAAAAGCGCGCGTACCTCGATGAGCAGACCGGCGGCGTGCTCGCGTCCGACGCCTTCTTCCCATTCGGAGACAGCATCGAACGCGCAAAGGCCAGCGGCGTGTCCTACGTCGTAGAGGCGGGCGGATCAGTGCGTGATGACGAAGTCATCGCCGCGGCAGACAAGTACAACATGGTCATGATATTCAACAAGGTGAGATTGTTCCACCACTAATGCAAAAGCAATAAATGAGCGCCGCTCGCGGCGCGGAGGAGAGATAGCAATGAAAGTAATGGTAGTAGGCGGCGGCGGCCGCGAGCATGCGATCATCAAGGGCCTCGCGAAGAGCCCGAAGGTAGATGTGATCTACGCCCTTCCGGGCAACGGGGGCATTGCGGCAGACGCCACATGCGTGGACATTGGCGCGAAAAACCTGGACGGCATTCGTGATTTTGCAGTGAAGGAAGGCATCGACTACGCAGTCGTTGCGCCGGACGATCCGCTGGCCATGGGCTGCGTGGACGTGCTCCAGGCAGAAGGCATCCGGTGCTTCGGCCCGGACAAGAAGGCAGCCGTCATCGAGGCAAGCAAAGTCTTTTCGAAGGATCTGATGAAGAAGTACGGCATCCCGACGGCGGCCTATGAAGTCTTTGATAATATGGCAGCCGCGCTGGAGTATCTGGAAACGGCGCCGATCCCGACCGTCGTCAAAGCGGACGGGCTGGCCCTGGGCAAAGGCGTCATCATCGCCGAGACCAGAGACGATGCCAAGGCAGCCGTGCGCAGCATGATGGAAGAGAAGAAGTTCGGCGAGAGCGGCGCCCGCGTCGTCATCGAAGAGTTCCTGACAGGACCGGAAGTTTCCGTGCTCTCGTTCACAGATGGCCACGCCATCGTGCCGATGATCTCCTCCCAGGACCACAAGAGAGCCCTGGACGGAGACAAAGGCCTGAACACCGGCGGCATGGGAACTGTCGCACCGAACCCGTACTATACAGAAGACGTGGCGGCGCGCTGCATGGAAGAGATCTTCCTGCCGACGGTCAAGGCCATGAATGCAGAGGGCAGGCCCTTCAAAGGATGCCTCTACTTCGGTCTGATGATCACAGCGGACGGCCCGAAGGTGATCGAATACAACTGCCGTTTCGGAGATCCCGAGGCACAGGTTGTATTGCCTTTGCTTGAGAGCGATCTGCTGACCGTTATGGAAGCTGTCACAGACGAAAAGCTGGCGGAAACGGAAGTGAAGTTCGCGGACGATTTTGCCTGTTGCGTCGTCGTGGCGTCAGGAGGATACCCGCAGAGCTACAAGAAAGGCTGCGAGATCACGATGGGTGAGCTCACCGGAAACACGGAAGTGTTCGTGGCAGGCGCGAAGCTCGAGGACGGTAAGCTCCTCACCTCAGGCGGCAGAGTCCTGGGCGTCACCAGCGTAGCGCCGACCCTGCAGGAAGCCATTGATACAGCATACGAAAACGCGGCGAAGATCACCTTCGAAAACGCGTATTACAGAACAGACATCGGCGCCAGAGCGCTGAAGGCGGGGAGGAAATAATATGGTATACAGAGTATTCGTCGAGAAAAAAGAAGCCGTTGCCAGCGAAGCCAGAGCTTTGCTGTCGGAGATCAGGACATTTCTGGGAATCAGTTCCGTCGAAAAGATCCGGATCTTCAACCGGTACGATGTAGAAGGCATCTCGGAAGAACTCTTTGAAGAATGCATCGGGAGCGTGTTCTCAGAACCGCAGGTCGACGATGTGTACAGGTTTGTTGGGGATGAGGCGACATTCGCCGAAATGGGCGATGCGGTCTTTGCAGTCGAAGCGCTGCCGGGACAGTACGATCAGAGAGCGGACTCCGCGGCCCAGTGCATCCAGATCATCTCCCAGCAGGAACGTCCGCTGGTGGCGTGCGCCAAGGTCTATCTTATCAGCGGCGCGGTGACGCCGGAAGAACTGCAGCAGATCATCAGCTTCGTCATTAACCCGGTCGAGATGCGCCAGGCGTCCCTCGACATGCCGGAGACACTGCGCGTTGAATATGAGCTTCCGCAGACCGTCGAATCCATCGAAGGATTCAACGATATGGATGAAGCGGCGCTGAAACAGTTCATCGATGACCGCGGGCTGGCCATGGACGAAGGCGACATCAAAGTCTGCCAGGAGTACTTCCGCAGCGAAGGCCGCGTTCCGACCATCACCGAAATCAAGATGATCGACACCTACTGGTCCGATCACTGCAGACATACCACATTCAACACCATCTTAGATGAGATCACATTTGAAGATAAGACGCTGCAGAATGCCTACAACGATTACCTCGCCGTCCGTTCTGAACTCGGCAGGACCAAGCCGGTCACGCTCATGGATCTTGGTACGATCGCTGCAAAGGCCTTAAAAGCGGCAGGAAAAATGGAGGGTCTCGACGAGTCCGAAGAAATCAACGCCTGCACCGTCAAGATCAAAGTCGCCATCGACGGCAAGCAGGAAGACTGGCTGCTTCTGTTCAAGAATGAAACGCACAATCACCCGACAGAGATCGAGCCGTTCGGCGGCGCGGCGACCTGCATCGGCGGCGCCATCAGAGACCCGCTTTCGGGACGTGCGTATGTTTATACCGCCATGCGTATCACCGGCGCGGCGGACCCGCGTCGTCCTTTGGACGAAACCATGCAGGGCAAGCTGCCCCAGAGAAAGATCGTCACCTCCGCGGCGGACGGTTATTCCTCCTATGGCAACCAGATCGGCGTTTCCACCGGACTGGTGCAGGAGATCTACCACGACGGATACGCAGCCAAGAGAATGGAACTGGGTGCTGTTATCGGCGCAGCTCCTGCAGAGAATGTCGTGCGTGAGCGGCCGGCTCCGGGAGACATCATCATCCTCCTCGGCGGCAGAACAGGCAGGGACGGCTGCGGCGGCGCGACTGGATCTTCCAAGTCCCACGACCTTTCCTCACTGGAAAACTGCGGTGCAGAAGTCCAGAAGGGCAATGCTCCGGAAGAACGGAAACTGCAGAGACTGTTCCGCAACGGCGAAGCGTCCCGCATGATCAAGCGGTGCAATGACTTCGGTGCAGGCGGTGTTTCCGTTGCCATCGGCGAGCTGGCCGACGGCCTGGACATCAACCTGGATGTCGTACCGAAGAAGTACGAGGGCCTCGACGGAACGGAGCTCGCCATCAGTGAATCCCAGGAGAGAATGGCTGTTGTCATCGCTGCATCCGACAAAGATCGTTTCTTCGAGATCGCGGAGGCGGAGAACCTGGAAGCGACAGTTGTTGCGACCGTCACCGAGCAGCCGCGTCTTGTCATGCACTGGAAGGGCAACACCATTGTAGATATTTCCCGCGCATTCCTGGATTCCAACGGCGCGGAAAAACACATTACCGCAAAAGCTGCTTCTGCATCTCCGGATGCGCTTGACAAAGAACTGCCGCTTCCGTGGGAACCGGCAGAAGGAACCCTGCTCTGCGAAAAGGGCATCTTCGGTGACAATCTGAAGGCACTGGCTGCGGATATCAACACCTGCTCCCAGAAGGGCCTGTCCGAGAAGTTCGACTCCACCATCGGCGCCGGCACAGTCGTCATGCCGTTCGGCGGCAAGTATCAGATGACGCCGGCACAGACCATGGTCCAGAAAGTCTCCGTGGAGAACGCGGTCTCAGATACCTGCTCCATCATGTCATGGGGATATGATCCATACATTTCCGAGAAGAGCCCGTACCACGGCGCGTACCTGGCGGTCGTGGATTCCGTGGCCAAGCTCATCGCCTCCGGCGGCGGCCGGGAAGCGACCTACCTGAGCTTCCAGGAATACTTCGAAAAGCTGGGCAAGGATCCATCCAGATGGGGCAAGCCGCTGGCAGCACTCCTCGGCGCCTTCGAAGCGCAGATGGGACTGGAAGTTGCAGCCATCGGCGGCAAGGATTCCATGAGCGGTACCTTTGAGGACATCAACGTTCCGCCGACACTGGTATCCTTTGCAGTCACGACTGCTGCGGTGGATGATGTGATCACCAATGAATTCAAGGAAGCCGGCCACAAGGTCCTGCTTCTCAAGCCTGCTGCGGGCAGCGACGGTCTTCCGGAAATCGATTCCCTGAAGCAGATCTTCGAGACAGTCAAGAGCCTGGGCGACGCCGGACTCATCCGTGCAGCCTATGTGCCGGGCCACGGCGGCATCGCGGAAGCCATCATGAAGATGTGCTTCGGAAACATGGTTGGATTCAAGTTCTCGGATGCTTTTGCAGGAGCCGAGAGAGACGCGATCCTCATGAAGGAACTCTTCGGTTACGCTTACGGTTCCTTCCTCCTTGAGGTAGAAGGCGGCGCATCTGCCGGCATCGAGCTGGGCGAGACCACAGCCGACGGCGCCATCACCCTCGGCAGCGACACCGTCGCCCTCGACGAACTCCTGAAGATCTATGAGGACGTTCTCGAACCGATCTATCCGTGCAATATTGAAACGAAGGAACAGGTTATTCCTGATCTGGATTATACAGGCGGAGCGGCTGGCGCAGCTGCCGGTTCGGCGGTTGGTGCTGACGCAGCCACCGGTTTCGCTGCCGGCGCACCGGCGATCCTCACCGCGAAACCGAAGGTTCTCATCCCGGCCTTCCCGGGCACGAACTGCGAATACGATTCTGCCAGAGCCATGGCAGCAGCCGGCGCAGACCCGCAGATCATGGTCATCCGGAACATGACAGCAGACGCCATCGGCAAGTCCGTGGATGATTTTGCATCGGCTTTGGCTGACGCCCAGATGGTCTTCATACCGGGCGGTTTCTCCGGCGGCGACGAACCGGACGGATCCGGCAAATTCATCACTGCCTTCTTCCGCAACCCGGCGGTCAAGGAAGCCGTGACAGATATGCTCGACAACCGCGGCGGACTCATGTGCGGAATCTGCAACGGATTCCAGGCCCTCATCAAACTGGGTCTGGTGCCGTTTGGCAAGATCATCGATACAGATGAGAACTGCCCGACCCTGACCCTCAACGAGATCGGACGTCACCAGTCCCGCCTCGTGCGCATCCGCGTTGCATCCAACAAGTCACCTTGGCTGGCTGCGACACAGGTCGGTGATGTCTTCACAGTTCCGGTATCCCACGGAGAAGGCAGGATCCTCGCAGACGAGTCACTGCTGAAGGAACTGGCCGCGAACGGTCAGGTCGCCACACAGTACGTTGACTTTGACGGCAAACCGTCCAGCGACATCCACTTCAACCCGAACGGCTCCGTCTACGCGATCGAAGGCATGACCTCTCCGGACGGACGCGTCTTCGGCAAAATGGGCCACGCCGAAAGAACCGGCTACGGCCTCTACAAGAACGTCCCCGGCAAATACGACATGAAGATGTTCGAATCCGCAGTCAAGTACTTCAAGGGATAAGCGCGATTAACGCGACGCGCCTCTGCGGCTGTCTGTTCGCTGCCGTCTGATTGCAATTGTCAGTTCGCGGCTGTCTGTTCACCACACGGCGAGCGGATGGCCGCAGTTTTTTTATCTTTGACCCCTTATTTCTGCGGGATTGCAGGAGTTTGCTCCTTACAGTGGCTGGTATCCCGCAGAAATACAGCAATAATCGGGAAAAGTCTGCGGTCGCCCGTTCATGGTGTCGGCTCAGCAACTGAAATCCCGCAGAAATACAGCAATAATCGGGCAAAATCTGCGGCCGTTCGCTCGCCGGCCCCGATGCCAGCCAGCCACTTACAACGGTCACCCGCTCGCCGGCCCCGATGCCCGCCAGCCACTCACAACAGTCACCCGCTCGCCGGCGACTCCCTAGAACCACAAACGCGGCAATATGTATTTCGTGATGATATCAATCAACTTTTCAGGTGAATCAACCTCATCCTGATAAGTTTCTAATATGTTTTCTTTGTCAACAGTGTGGGTGGTTTTCATTACAGTAATACGTTCCGTCGCGTTGCACCTGTATATGAAAAAATCCATCAGACCTTCATGTTCCCATATGAATATCGTTCCGTCTGCCAGCATGATCTTGAAATCATTGTAAATCACAATTGTTCCTTTCGGCGGAAAGTATGATTTCCAGATAGACCCATGAGTATTCATCCACTGAAACTCAGAAGGAACATTCCAAGTTGTAATGCCTTTGCGAAAATCAAATAATTGTTCGACTTTGGCATCTTCGCGGAGAAAGCCCTCGCTAACAAGCTCATCCCGAAGCTTTTGAACCAAGGGAAATACATAAATGGTTTGCTTCTCCTCATAATGCAAAGGCAGCGCCAGATCTTCGGAAGTATTGATAATCTCTTTTTCCGAGTTGGAACGAACAAATAAACCGCACGCTGCTTGGTGTGCTTTTGATGGATCGATTTTTTTCTGAACAAAAGAGCGGGTGAACCATTTGTATTGTTCGCTTGTCAGTACGATTCGGGCAAGGTTCAAATTGCCGCGTTCAAATGAAAGAATAAGTTTCTGAAGTTTGGCAATGAGAGTATCCCTTCGCAGAATATCAGCCGGCCGATCTGAATCGGTCAATTCAAGAATCTCCTGCAGCAACATAAGATATGACTTTCGAGCCAACGCATGTGTATTGTTGGATCGCTGTGACATATACTTCTGATGTCCATCCTGCATAGTGTAAAACGACACGTTACTGCCGTGGTTCGAAGAATACAATTTTCCCTTCGGCAGACTATTGATGATACGTTGAATTCTAGCAGCCGAAGCTTTCGCGTCAGGTGGATTCTGCAACGCGATTATAATCGACCTGTTAAAAGACTGTGCTAAGATTCTGTTCAAGGCAGTTACTTCAGGCATTATATCTCTCTCCCAATCATGCTACTTACAATAAATGGTAACTATGACAATATATTGCAACAAATGGGGAGATATGTCAAGCCCCGCGAGCGGAACGCCGCAGAAATATAGCAAAAACATATCAAAATCTGTGGGAATGAGAGGTGTGGACTTCCCCCGCGAGCAAACCGCCGCAGAAATTAGGTGCAAAACCAGGAAAACCTGCGGTCATCCGCTCGCGGTACCGGCTCAGCAGTTGAGATCCCGCAGAAATCAGGTGCAAAACCAGGAAAACCTGCGGTCATCTGCTCGCGGCACTGGCTCAGCAGTTGGAATCCCGCAGAAATCAGGTGCAAAACCAGGAAAAGCTGCGGTCATCCGCTCGCGGGGCCGCACAACTGTGGACCCACTCGCGCCGTCAGCCCGCGTTCGTCCTACTCCACGGGGCTGATGAAGGCCTGGAAGTCTGTGTAGTCGCTGTTGATGAATTCAAACAACACCGGGTTCAGCAGTTCGTACTTGCCGGTGATGATGAGGAAGGGGCTGAGCGGGCCGGCCGCCAGGTCTTCCTCGAGTTCAAGGATATCCTCGGGAGAATAGGCGCAGACGATCAGCTGTCCGTAGTCGGACAGGAAGTAGACGCCTTTGACGTCGTTGCTGAGCATGAAGACGCGCTCGTCCACGTGGGCGTTGGTCGGTTTGAAGGCCATGAAGAGGCGGCCGTTCGGATGCCTGGTCATGACGGTGTTCATGTTGAGCACGAACTCACCGAGGTTCTCTTCGATGTCCTCATCTTCCATGAAGAATTCGTATACGGTCGCATACTCTGTTTTTCGCAGCAGAATGGCAGCCTCTGTCTGCGTGACAGGGGCTTTGTTGCAGTATTCGAAATCGACCACCTTGAGATCCATGACAATGATCCGGGTGATGATCGTCTCATAGATGCCGTCGGTTTCCACCAGGGACTCACAGATGTATTCGTGAGGCCGTTTCTCAGGGGGTCCGGCGAAACGACGGTCAGACGGGTCGATGATGTTTTTGCAGAAGGTTGTCCGGTGGTAATTGGAAAAGATGTCGAGGGGGACGTCTTCTGCTGCGACATATGCCGCGCCCTCGTGGTCCTGACCGAAACAGCGCATGAGGAAATAGTTCACGACCTGGTAGTCGCTGGTGATCGCACCGCAGATCTGGTCCATGAGCTCAGCCTGCTCAGACGCAGAGAGCTTCGCCGTTTTGTCGAAGATGAACTCGTAGTCGCTTTTGTTGCGGGGCAGCGGGAGTCCGTGCTCTATATTAAAGTCTCTCCACTGCTGCAAAATCCACCGGAACACGTTCACGGTAATCGGGATTTTCTGCGCGCCGAGTCCCCCGACGAGAGCCTGCTCTGCCATCTGCATTTCCATGTTCCAGTCGCCGCGATAGACTTTGCAGGATTCGAGTCCTGTTTCCTCGCAGTCAATATAAAAGAACTGGTGGATGTCGCCGCCGCCGGCGACGGTCCAGTGGGCGTAGAGCGCCAGCACGCCCATGAGGCGCGTGTTCGTCACGTATGCGGAAGCAAACCGCTTTTTGGAATCCGGTATGCTGGAGCAAAGGCCACCTTCCAGGAGGGTGAATCCGTGCTGCGCGGCTTCCGGTTCGCCGCTGCCGTTTATTAACTTGTCTGGATGGTCAGAAGTTTGTTTTTTCATATGAGAAGTATAACACATTTGAAGCAGATTATGTGCTATAATAACTATGTGTGCGGTTCAGAAGGGAAACGCACGCAGGGCGCACACAAGGCGCACGCAGGGCAGATGAAAAAAGGAGTCAAATATGAAGAGATTATTCACATCAGAATCTGTAACGGAAGGACATCCGGATAAGATATGCGATCAGATTTCCGATGCGATCGTTGACGCGATCCTGGAGCAGGATCCGGTCGGCAGAGTCGCTGCGGAGACAACGGTCAATACAGGATACGCCATGATCATGGGAGAGATCACGACGGATTGTTATGTAGACATCCCGAAGATCGCCAGAAGCGTCATCGTGGATATCGGATACGACAGAGCCAAGTACGGTTTCGACGGATATTCCTGCGCGATCATGACATCCATCGACGAGCAGTCTCCGGATATCGCGCTGGGCGTCAACGAGAGCACCAATTCCGAGCATGATATCGGCGCAGGAGACCAGGGCCTCATGTTTGGTTTTGCATGTAATGAGACGCCGGAGCTGATGCCGATGCCGATCTCGCTGGCGCACAAGCTGGCCAGAAGACTGACCGAGGTCAGAAAGAACGGGACCCTCGATTACCTGAGACCGGACGGCAAGACCCAGGTCACCGTCGAGTACGATGATGACAAAGTCAAGAGAGTCGACACGGTCCTCATTTCAACACAGCACAACCCGAACGCGACCCAGGAGCAGATCAAAAAAGATCTGATGGAGCATGTCATCAAACCGATCATCCCGGCTGAACTTCTGGATGAGGATACAAAGTACTTCGTCAACCCGACCGGCAAGTTCGTCATCGGCGGACCGCAGGGTGACTCGGGACTGACCGGACGCAAGATCATCGTCGATACTTACGGCGGATACGCGCATCACGGCGGCGGCGCTTTCAGCGGCAAAGACCCGACGAAGGTGGACAGAAGCGCGACTTACGCAGCCAGATGGGTGGCCAAGAACATGGTCGCAGCGGGGCTGGCGGACAAGTGCGAAGTGCAGGTTGCGTACGCCATCGGCATTGCCAAGCCGGTATCCATCATGGTGGATTCCTTCGGGACAGGTGTGTTCCCGGATGAGAAGCTGGCAGAGATCGTTGAGAAGCATTTCGACCTGAGACCATCGGCGATCATCCGCGACCTGGATCTGCGGAAGCCGATCTACAGACAGGTAGCCGCATACGGTCACTTCGGCAGGACGGATATCTATCTCCCGTGGGAGAAACTCGACAAGGTGGAAGAACTCAAAGAGGAATTATATCTTCCGGTATAAGCAAAATCAGCACAAGCAAAAACAGTACAAACATAATCAATACAAACATAATTAGTACAAACAAAAACAGTACAAACAATAAAGGAGAATAACAAGAAACCAATGGGAATCAAAGTAGCCAAGTTCGGCGGCTCATCTGTCGCTGACGCTATTCAGATCAGAAAACTCAGAGACATCGTCAAATCCGACGATGCGATCAAATACGTTATCGTGTCTGCACCGGGGAAACGCTACGCAGATGACAGCAAAGTCACCGACCTGCTGTATCTTTGCAAGACGCACATCGAGCACAGGATCCCTTATGAGCAGATCTTCCAGGTGATCTACGACAGGTTCATGGCTGTTGAGGCAGACCTGGGCGTCGATGTGGACATCAAGGCAGAACTGCGAAAGATCAAGAAGAACATCGAAGACGGCGCGAGCGTCGACTACATTGCCAGCCGCGGGGAATACCTCAATGCAAAGATCATCGCTGCTTATCTGGGCTTTGATTTTGTGGACGCGCAGAGCATCATCAAATTCAGTGACAAAGGCAAGTTCCTGGAGGATACGACCAACGAACTGATCGCCAAGGTCCTCCGGAAGCATGAGACGGCAGTCATCCCGGGATTCTACGGCGAGAAGCTCGAGGATGGAACGATCAAGACCTTCTCCAGAGGCGGCTCCGACATCACGGGGGCGCTGGTCGCCAGAGCGACGGGCGCGGACGTCTACGAGAACTGGACGGACGTTTCCGGATTCCTCATGGCGGATCCGCGGATCGTAAAGGATCCGAAACCGATCGAGAAGATCTCCTACATGGAATTGCGTGAGCTTTCCTACATGGGCGCGTCTGTACTCCATGAGGAAGCCATCTTCCCTGCAAAAGCAGAAGGCATCCCGATCAACATCCGCAACACGAACCGGCCGAAGGATCCGGGCACGATGATCACAGCGGATCCGGACATCAGCGAGGATCAGATCATTTCCGGTATCGCAGGAAGAAAACACTTTACCGTCATCGGTATTTATAAAAACCACCTGGCCAACGAGAAGGGCTTCATCCGGAAGCTGGCCGGCATCATCGAGGACAATGACCTGACCATCGAGCACCTGCCGACCGGTATCGATACGATGTCCGTCGTCATCGACAGCAAGCTTCTGGGCAACAAACTGGAAGAGATCATCGAAGAGATCAAGATCCAGCTGAAACCGGACAGCATCGACGTGGCCAGCGACATGACCCTCATCGCGACAGTAGGCGCAGGCATGTCAGCCCGTATGGGTACATCCGCCAGACTGTTCACAGCGCTTGCGGATGCAGGCGTCAACATCAGGATGATCGACCAGGGATCATCTGAAATGAACATCATCGTAGGCGTCGAAGAGAAAGACTTCGAGACTGCGATCAAAGCAATCTATGGGGCGTTCGTAGAATAAACGCACGCTTGACAGCAAAAGCCGGCTGCATGTGCCGGCACATAAGGGGTGGGACCAGGAGGTTCAATTAATGTATATTCACGAAATCATTATGGCCTGCTACATTTTTTGCTTTGCAGGAATTGCGGCAGGTCTTACCTGTGGAGTGCTGAGCCATCTCCACAGGAAGACTGAGGTCAATAAAGCAGTTGTTGTTTTTCTGATTGGGTTGATGGTGATATGCTTCTATGACATGGGGCTCTATTACTGCAACTATGTCGTAGCGCTGTTCAGCTGCATGGAGGTGATGCGGATCGGAAACAGTCTGATCGCGATCACCATGTTCCTGTGGCTCAGACTGCAAAAGCAGATCCTCGACCGGGAAGCGATCCATTCTCTCGATAAGATGGTTGGAGGATATATGCTCGCCTACGCTGCAGCATGGCTCCTCATCTCTTTCGTTGTTCCCATGGGTCAGCTTTGTACCATCAAGTGGATTTTTCTTGCCGGCGATGCAGTGCTGGTAATCAGCTTCCTTGCCTCATCTGTGGCCCATATCATCTATGCGTCCGTTTCCGATGTGAAGAAAAGCGTGTCCTATATGACGGTCACAACGGCAATGCTCGTGTGGAACTACTTTTCCTATTTCTGGGGCGGGGCGTCCGCCTGCTGGGGCAACGGCCAGTTCGTTCGGGAGCCTCTGGACCTGACGATCCTGTTCTGGATGATCATCAGTGTGCTGACGGCGTCCTTTGTCTACCACAACTGCTTCAAACCGACCTTCGCAGCTTCTCCGCCGGATGCAGCGCCGCCGGATGATGCATCTCCGCCGGAAGCAGCTTCTCCGCTTGAGACAGTTTCTCCGCCGGGAGCGGGAGTGCCGCTGCAAACGGTTCTGACAGATTTCGAAAAACGATTGAGCGAAGTTGCCGACCGGTACAATCTCACGCGGCGTGAGCGGGAGGTCACGGAGCTCATCTGCCAAGGCAAAAGCAACAAAGACATTGCTGAGATCCTGTTCCTGTCCGAAAGCACGGTCAAGACCCACATCTACAACATCTTCAGAAAACTGGAAGTCAAAAACAGAATAGAAGCCATCCGCATTGTAAGCGGAGATTAAAGAATCAGGAACCTGGAAAGGGTTCATTTTTATTAGTTTTAAGCCGATCCCGGGGTCTAGCACTTTGGTACTAGTCCTCGGGATTGGTACTTCTATTAGTACTTTCTCCCGATTGTTGTATCGATCCTCCGCGCATATCATATAACCGTCATTCATGTAATGGCAGGGGGAGGCAGGACGGCTGCGCTCTATGCAGTACCAGCCTAACCATATATACCCCTTCATTCTTGCTTTCCTGCAGAATAGGCACAAAGACCCGGACCCACCCCCGGGTTTTTGTGTGCAGCAAAGACTGCCGGACTTCTATTATATATCTCTCGCAATATGCGTCATTTTGTTATATACTAATTATGTATGTACCAGTGAAACAAACAACCTTGACAGGAGGGATGTATTTAGATGGATGGATCTATGACCGGACAGATCATCGCGATCATAATCCTGATATTTTTCTCAGCATATTTCTCAGCAACGGAGACGGCGTTTACGTCCATCAACAGGATCAAACTCAAGACGCAGGCCGGCGACGGCGACGACAAAGCGCAGAAGGTCCTGGATCTGGCGGAGAAATACGACAAACTGCTGACAACAATTCTGATCGGAAACAACGTGGTGAACATCACGATGACGGCCATCGCGACCGTGCTGTTCGTTGCAGTCCTGGCACATCACGGCGCAACGGTCTCAACTATCGTGATCACTGTTGTTGTGCTTATTTTCGGTGAGATCACCCCGAAGAACATCGCCAAAGAGAAGCCGGAAGCGTTCGCCAAATTTTCGGCGCCGTTCATCAGCTTCCTTATGACGATCCTGACGCCGATCACATTTATTTTCACCAAGTGGAAGCATCTGATCGCCAGGCTGTTCAAGCTGAACGAAGAGGACACCATCACCGATGACGAGATCCTGACCATGGTTGAAGAAGCCGAGACCGGCGGCGGGATCGATGAAGAGAGAAGCGAGCTCATCCAGAACGCCATCGAATTTGACGAACTGACCGCAGAAGAAGTCATGACGCCGCGGCCTGAGATGGTTGCCATCGATATAGAATGCACCGAAGAGGAACTGGCGAAGCTTTTTGAGGAAACCGGACTTTCCAGAGTGCCGGTGTACGAGGAAGATATCGACAAGATCATCGGCGTCATCAACCAGAAGGATTTCCACTACCACGTGGTGGGAACGAACAAGCATATCGCCGACTATGTTTCCCCGGTCGTATTCGTAGCAGAGACCATGAAGATCTTTGACCTGCTCCGCAAGATGCAGCAGCTCAAGACGCACATGGCCATCGTCATCGATGAGTACGGCGGGACATCCGGACTGGTCACGATGGAGGACATCATCGAAGAACTGGTCGGCGAGATCTATGATGAATACGACGTCATCGCAAACAAGGAAATCATGCCTTTGCAGAACGGCAGCTACCGTGTAATGTGCAGCGCCAATGTAATGAAGGTATTTGATTATTTCGGCATCGACGAGGAGATCCAGGAAGTCAACACAGTGAACGGCTGGGTTGCCATGATGCTGGATCGCCTGCCGAAGAAGGACGACCGTTTCGAGACGCAGATCGACAGGAAGAGACTGAAGGTCCGCGTGACGAAGGCCGATCCGAGGAAAGCATTGGAAATCAATCTCGTCTGCGAAGATGTGGCAGAAGAGGATAATGAAACAGAAAGGACAGAGGATAAGTAATGGGTTTTATGGAGAAAATCTTTGGCGACCTGAATGAAAAGGAAGTCAAGAAAGTATCGAAAATTGCAGACAAGGTCATGGCGCACGAGGCCGAGATGGAGGCGCTCTCCGACGCGGAACTTCGTGCCAAGACAGAAGAGTTCAAGGAGAGGATCGCAGGAGGCGAAAGCCTGGACGACATCCTGCCGGAGGCTTTTGCAGTATGCCGTGAAGGCGCGTGGAGAAGCCTGGGGATGAAGCACTTCTATGTACAGGTCATCGGCGGAATCGTCCTGCATCAGGGCAGGATCTCCGAGATGAAGACTGGTGAAGGTAAGACCCTCGTGGCGACGCTGCCGGCGTATCTGAACGCCCTCTCAGGCAAAGGCGTCCACGTAGTCACGGTCAACGATTACCTGGCCAAGCGTGACATGGAGTGGATGGGCAAACTCTACACCTTCCTGGGACTGTCGGTCGGATGCGTCATCCACGGCATCACAGAAGAGGAGAGAAGAGCCGCTTACCAGGCGGACATCACATACGGCACGAACAACGAGTACGGTTTCGACTATCTGCGTGACAACATGGTCACCTACAAAGAGCAGATGATGCAGCGTGAACTCAACTACGCTATCGTCGACGAGGTCGACTCCATCCTCATCGACGAAGCCAGAACGCCGCTGATCATTTCCGGCCGCGGCGACAAGTCCACGGACATGTACCGCAGAGCCGACTCCTTCGTCACCACCCTCACGAAGGGCACCCGTGACAAAGACACGAAAGTTGAAACAGGCGACTTCGTAGTCGAGGAAAAGGACAACCAGATCTCGCTGACAGAAGAAGGCGTGGCCAAGTGCGAAGACTTCTTCAAGATCGACAACTTCTCCGACCCTGAGAATATGGAAATCAACCACCACGTCATGCAGGCTCTGAAAGCCCGCTACATGATGAAGCGGGACGTTGACTACGTGGTCCGCGACGGCGAGATCATCATCGTCGACGAGTTCACCGGACGTATGATGTTCGGGCGTCGCTACAGCGACGGACTCCACCAGGCCATCGAGGCCAAGGAACGCGTTCTGGTGCGCTCCGAGAGCAAGACCCTGGCGACGATCACCCTGCAGAACTACTTCAGAATGTATCAGAAACTCGCCGGTATGACGGGTACTGCAAAGACAGAAGAAGCCGAGTTCACCGACATCTACAACATGGACGTCGTGGTCATCCCGACGAACAAACCAGTCATCAGAGAAGACCTGGCGGACGCCGTCTACGCAACAGAAAAAGGCAAATACAAAGCCATCATCGACCGCGTTATCGAAGCTCACGAAAAGGGCCAGCCGGTCCTGGTCGGCACAATCTCCATCGAGAAATCCGAGATCATCGCGGACGCGCTGAGAAAGCGCGGCGTGAAGGACTTCAACGTACTGAACGCGAAGCATCATGAGAAGGAAGCGCAGATCGTCGCGGAAGCAGGTCGTGAAGGCGCCATCACCATCGCCACCAACATGGCCGGCCGTGGTACCGACATCATCCTGGGCGGAAACCCCGAGTTCCAGGCCCGCAGGGAGATGGAAGAACTGGAATACGACGAGGACCAGATCGCCTTTGCAACAAGCTTCGTGCAGAGCGACGATCCGGAGCTGCTGGAAGCCAGAAAGACCTTCCAGGGACTCCTCGAAAAATACAAGGCAGAGCGTGCGCCCGAACAGGAACGCGTACGCGCGCTGGGAGGCCTTTGCATTATTGGTACCGAGCGTCATGAATCGAGACGTATCGACAACCAGCTGCGTGGTCGTTCCGGTCGTCAGGGAGACCCGGGCCAGACACAGTTCTGCGTCTCCATGGAAGACGAACTGATGCGTCTCTTCGGCGGCGAGCGGATGCAGAACATCGTCCGCAAACTGGGCGTCGAGGAAGACGAGGCCATCGAATCCGGCATGGTCTCCAAGCAGATCGAGAACGCGCAGAAGAAGGTGGAGGGCAGGAACTTCGGAATCAGAAAGTACGTCCTCCAGTACGACAACGTCATGAACAAGCAGCGTGAGATCATCTACAACGAGCGTAAGAAAGTCCTCTTTGGAGAGGACCTGCGTGAAGACCTGGATATGATGGTTCGCAAATTCATCGATGAAGTCGTGGACCCGATCGTCATTGCATCCAAGTATCCGGAGGAATGGGACTTCGATACGATGAACGAAGGACTGGCCAAGATCACCGGACATTTCGATCCGCTGGAGTTCGACGCGGAAGACCTGGCGAACATGGATGAAGAGTCCCTGAAGAACGGTCTCTACGGCGAGTTCAGCGACATGTACGACGAGAAGGAAGAAGAAATCGGCGTTGACCGTCTCCGTGAAGTAGAGCGTATGATCCTGCTGCGTGTCGTCGACAGCAAGTGGATGGATCACATCGACGCCATGGATCAGATGAAGAGCGGTATCGGCCTCAGAGGACTGGGCGGTCAGGATCCTGCAGCAGCTTACGCACACGAAGGCTTCGCCATGTTCGAGCTGATGATTTCCGCGATCCAGGAAGAGTTCGTCCGCTACTGCTACAACGTCACCGTCACCACGTCCAGCGAACGTCGTGATGTCATCGGAAGCGGCGAGGAGCACAAGGACGAGTTCGACGATTCCGAAATGCGTGAAGAAGCCGCGCGCCAGAGGGCAGCCGGCGGAAACGTCGACATGGGCAGCGCCCCTGCGCAGGCAGCCGTGCCGAAGCGGGAGCACAAGCAGGAGACCGTGCGCCGCGAGACACCGAAGGTAGGACGCAACGACCCGTGCCCATGCGGAAGCGGGAAGAAGTACAAGCACTGCTGCGGCAGGAACGTATAGGAGACATAGATGATACTGTTAGACGAACTGAAGTTGGAAATTCCGGAGCTGGAGCGTTCGCTGGAGGAGGCGGATGCTGCGCTTGGTACGGATACATTAAAGGAAGAACTTGCGAAGCTGGATGAGCAGACGATGCAGCCGGGTTTCTGGGAAGACCAGGAAAAGGCGCAGAAGGTCATGAAGTCAAAGAAGTCCATCGAGGACAAGCTGGGCGAGCTCGACAGGCTGAACACCTCCCTGGAAGACCTGAAGGTCATGATCGAGATGGCGGAGGAAATGGATGACGAGGAGACCGCGCTGGAGGCGAAATCCGAGAAGGAGACTCTGGAGAAGGACCTCGAAAACCTGATGCTGAAGACGCTCCTCAATGAGAAGTACGACGAGAACAACGCCATCATTTCGATCCACGCAGGCAGCGGCGGCACCGAGGCCATGGACTGGGCCGAGATGCTTTTGCGTATGTATCTGCGCTGGTGTGAGAAGCGGGGCTTCAAGGCGAAGATCATGGATATGAACGATGACACAGAAGCCGGCATCAAGAGCGCGACGGTCTTTGTCGAAGGCGATTACGCTTACGGTTACCTGAAGAACGAGAAGGGCGTGCACCGTCTGGTGCGCATCTCGCCGTTCGACTCTTCCGCCCGCAGACACACCTCATTCGCGTCGCTGGATGTGACGCCGGAGATCGAATACGACACGACGGTCGAGATCAATCCGGAAGACCTGCGCATCGACACCTACCGGTCCAGCGGAGCCGGCGGACAGCACGTCAACATGACAGACTCCGCAGTCCGTATCACGCACCTTCCGACCCACATCGTCGTAACGTGCCAGAACGAGCGCTCCCAGATCCAGAACCGCGAGTTCGCCATGAAGATGCTCATGTCCAAGCTGATTGAACTCAAAGAAAAAGAAGAGAAGGAATCGCTTAACGAGCTGAAGGGCGACTACAACCAGATCACCTGGGGAAGCCAGATCCGCTCCTATGTCTTCCAGCCCTACACCATGGTCAAAGACCACCGGACCGGCGCGGAAGTCGGCAATGTGCAGGCAGTCATGGACGGAGACCTGGACTACTTCATCAACGAGAAACTCAAAGCGAAATAACTTAAAGCGAAACAACTCAAGGCGAAACACATGACACAGGAAAGCCGGTCAAAACAATTGATAACAGGAATCCTGACGGGCGTCTGCTGCGGAATAGTCTGCGGCGGCGCCTGCGTTTTTTTCAGTTGGCTGACGATGACGTGCGACAACGTGTTCCACGATCACGAGAAGCTGATCTTCGCGCTGCCGCTGGCCGGCATTCTGGTCGTGCTCCTTTACGACGAGTACAGGAAGGACGATGACCTCTGCATGGATGCGCTCTTCCGGCACATGCGCGGGGAGCGGAAGCTTTCATTCTGGATCGCGCCGCTGATCGCGGTCAGTACGTGCCTGGCTTATCTGACAGGCGGCTCCGTGGGCAGAGTCGGATCGGCCCTGCAAATCGGCGGCGGGCTTGCCGTCATTATAGGAGAAAAGTTCGCGCCGCTGCGGCGTCTCATGCCGCCGGCGGAGCTCCTGCTGGCCTGCGGCATCGCAGCGGGCTTCACTGGGATCCTGAACGCACCTCTCGCCGGCGCGGTATTCGGCGTGGAGGTGCTGGTTTTGCAGTACCGGAAATGGGTGTATGTGATACCGACGCTGATGACGGCATTCATCACGTGGGGCATTGCCCGCGCCGCGGACGTTTCGTATATCGATTTTCACGGTCATTTCACAGGCGGCGAAACGGAGGCGGGCAGTCAGTCCGCTGCCGAAGCTGCGGCGCATCTGACGGTCACCGGCATCACGCCCGGTATCCTGCTCAAAGTCCTCGCGATTGCTTTTGCGGCGATGCTCATCGGCAGACTGTACTGCTTCGTGCGCAAAATCACCACGAAGGGTTTTGAAGCGGTCGGGAATAAGTACCTGCGCGTGATCACCGGCGCGATCCTTGTCATCGCGCTGACGCAGATCCTGGGACATACGAACTGCAACGGCATCGGGTTTTCCTATGTGGAAGAGACCCTGGACGGACACAGCGCCATGCTGGCATTTCTCTGGAAACTGATGCTGACGGCGTTTACGCTGGGCTGCGGGATCCGGGGCGGCGAGATCGCGCCGATGATCTTCATCGGGGCGACCGGATGCTTCTCCGCCGGATGCCTGATCGGACTGGACCCCTCGCTGGCCGCTGCCATCGGGATCGTCGGGGCGCTGGCATCCGTGACCAACTGTCCGATCGCTGTCTTTATCTACGGCCTGGAGGCGATCTGCCTGAGCGGCGAGATGGCTCTGTACTTCGCCATCGCAGCCTGCATGGCCCACTTCCTGTCGGGCCGCGGGGGACTGTACAGCGAGCAGGATGTCCAGAGACAATTCCTGAAGCCCGCATCGAAGTTCCTGATGTAGTATCCTATCCATCGAAGTATTCATCGAAGTATCCATCAAATATCCTGATGTAATGTATACAGTATTTTGAGAGTAAAACATCAAATTACAACTTGTATCAAAATGGGCAGTGTGTTACTATTTTATCGGTGATGCGCCAGCATCGCTTTGTCGTGTTGCGTGCAAAGGCAACGCACACAGAATCGCATAAAAAAGGAGAGCTAATTTTATGGATGCAGTAGGCGAAACTTTACTTAGGTTCTGGGAATCGACTGGAGTTGCAAACTTCACGTACCAGAGCGGTATCATGATCGTGGTATCACTGTTCTTCCTGTATCTGGCAATCAGACATGGCTTCGAGCCTTTGCTTCTGGTTCCGATCGCATTCGGCATGCTTTTGTCGAACCTGCCGATGACAGGGATCTTCATCAACGAAGTTGTCCACGAGGGGGTAGTAAACTCCAATGAACTTGCGGACGCAGGTATTTTCTCCATATTCTATATGCTGAAACCTGTCTTGCCATCGTTGATCTTCCTGGGCGTAGGCGCTATGACAGACTTTGGTCCGCTCATTGCGAACCCGAAGTCGCTGCTCATGGGTGCGGCTGCCCAGCTGGGAATCTTCTTTGCATTCTTCTCAGCGATCGCACTGGGATTCAATGCGCAGGAAGCCGGTTCCATCGGCATCATCGGAGGAGCGGACGGTCCTACAGCGATCTACCTCACAACGAAACTGGCAGACCATTTGGTAGGCCCGATCGCAGTAGCGGCGTACTCGTATATGGCCCTCGTACCGATCATACAGCCGCCTATTATGAAAGCCCTGACAACGCAGCATGAACGTGAGCTCAAGATGGAACAGCTGAGAACAGTATCCCAGAGAGAAAAGATCCTGTTCCCGATCGCAGTTACCATCGTAATCGCTCTGCTGCTTCCGGCAGTAGCACCGCTGATCGGTATGCTGATGATGGGCAACCTGTTCAAGGAAAGCGGCAGAACAGCTCGTCTGTCCGACACCTCCTCGAACGCTCTCTCGAATATACTCGTTATCCTGCTCGGTACCTGCGTAGGCGCTTCGGCAACAGGTGAAACATTCCTGACCTGGGCAACGATCAAGATCGTTATCCTCGGCGTCCTGGCATTCTGCTTCGGTACAGCAGGCGGCGTACTTATCGCCAAGATCATGAACGTCTTCTCGAGGACGCCAATCAATCCGCTCATTGGATCGGCAGGTGTATCCGCCGTACCAATGGCAGCCCGTGTATCGCAGGTACAGGGTCAAAAGGCGAACCCAACCAACTTCCTGCTGATGCACGCCATGGGACCGAACGTCGCAGGCGTTATCGGCTCCGGTGTAGCCGCCGGCGTCATGCTCTGCATGTATGGTTCATATTAATCAGGTGCATATTAATCAGAGATAATCTCTACAATCATTTTTATACACTAGGAAAACCCGGCACATTCCCTCAGATGCCGGGTTTTTCGTTGCGCACATCACAGTGGCTGTCAGCGCAGTTGGATCCACTGCAGACACCAGCGTCTGCCGCCCCGGCACCAGCTTGTATCCGCCCCAGCGCCAGCGTCTGCCCGTCCCAGCGCCGGCGTATGTCTGTTTCAGCGCCAGCGTCTGCCCGCCCCGGCACCAGTTTGTATTCGCCCCAGCGCCTGTTGCCTGGCGGATGTGCCCCGATTTTATATAAGCGTCATTTGGGGCTATCGTTTGTTATAGTTCAGTTACCCCGATTTGCAATTGCTGCGATTCGGGGTGATTTCGCAAGACGGTGGTTAGCCCCAGTTATCGTATTTCGTAATTAAGGGTCAATCAAGCTTGTGCTTGAAGTGTGTTGAAGCAGAACAAGTAGCCCTGATTTACCGAAAAACAAATTCGGGGTGATTGTCATAGGATAATCAGTAGCCCCTTTTTTGATTTTCTGAGAATCGGGACACAACGCCAGTGCATCAGAGAAAAAATGCAGTCTGAACGTCGAGTGAACGTCGGGGATACTGCACTAGTGCGCTCATTGCCACATCGCAAGAGAACAAGTGCAGCAAAAGGGTGGCTTGTGGGTAACTCGTGCACAACCAACGCCCCTGCCGAGCGTTCGCGAGGGGCTCGGCCGTTGGGCGGCAGGCTGTGTGCGATGTTATCCACATGCCAGAGGAAGATACCGCTTGACAGAAATGACAAAATATGGTATTCATGTAAATAATTACAACTCAATGAGACCGGCGTTTATAGTCTTATAGTAAGGCTGAAAGTTACAGGCATAAGAAGAAACGGGGGATACAAATGTGGTTAGAGAATAACATCAACAACAGAATAAAGGAGCTGGAGAGAATCATATCCGAGAAAGAAAAAGCGTTAGCATGCGCACCTGAAGGGGCGCTTAAGATCCACGCCCGGAAAGGGGGAGACCGCTATTATATGGTGATGGAAGCTAACAGTGACGGCATTTATTTGCCAAAGAGTGAAATAGTGACTGCGCGTGAGCTGGCACAGAAATCATATGATCAAAAG
This sequence comes from uncultured Eubacteriales bacterium, assembly GCA_902786815.1. Classification (GTDB taxonomy): domain Bacteria; phylum Bacillota; class Clostridia; order Peptostreptococcales; family Anaerovoracaceae; genus Lentihominibacter. Next base: position 60,798 of record CADADV010000009.1, on the reverse strand, counting down.
GTCCTCGCCTCCGCAAAGGCAGAGCTGAATGCATTGCGGCACGCGCAGAACTTCTATAGTAAGAAGTCTCCTGCGGAGGATTGCTTCGGCAACCTTTCGCAGCAAAGACAAAAGCTCGTACATCCGATACGCTTAACGGAGGAGCAGTTCATCGAGAAATGGAAACGAGAACATCCGCCGCGTTCCGAGGGGAAGCCAAGAACCGATCTGAAAACGAAAAAAGGAGATCTAGTCAGATCGCGAGCGGAGGTTTTGATTGCAGACCACCTTTACATGGACCAGCTCGTCTATCAATTTGAAACGCCATTGATTCTTGGCAGACATGTGTTTTATCCTGACTTTTGCATTCTGAATCTCCGCAGGCGAAAGACATTTTTCTGGGAGCATTTTGGCTTGCTCGACGACCCGGACTATCTTGAAGACAACATGTTCAAGCTCAACACATATGCGAAGAATGGCATCATCATAGGAAAGAATCTGATCGTAACATATGAAACCGCGATGAATCCTTTTAATACTGCGCAGATCGATCAGCTGATCCAGACTTTCCTCGTATGATGGTGCTGCAACCAACTGTGATCGTATTCGTTTCGCGATGTTATTCATTTGTGTGGCGGCCGCAACTGCAATTTGCTACAATAGGTGCTACAATAGGATGCACGGAGGAAATAACATGATCGACACAGTATTATTTGACTTTGACGGAACCATCATGGACACGAACGATGTCATCATCGGTTCCTGGCAGCATGTATATAAAACGCTGAGAGGCGAGGAGGGCGACTTGACATACATTCTCTCCACCTTCGGCGAGCCATTGGAATACAGCATGGAGACTTCCTTCCCGGAGGTAAGCAAGGAGGAGTCCGTGAAAATCTACCGGGACTGGCAGAAGGACCACTTCCTGGACATGATCCACCTGTTCCCCGGCGTTGAGGAAATGCTGGCGGAAGTCAAAGCCCGCGGATACAGGACGAGCATCGCGACATCCCGCCTCAGCGAGTCGCTGCACCGGGCACTGTCACACTTCGATCTGTACAAATACTTCGACGCGATCGTGGCAGTCGAAGATATCAAAGAAGGCAAGCCTGCGCCGGATACGATCTTCAAGGCATTGGAGAAGCTCAGCGCAAAGCCCGAAAACGCGATCATGATGGGCGACTCGCGCCTGGACATCCTCTGCGCCCGCAACGCCGGCGTGCCCTCAATCCTCGTGGGCTGGAGCGCCACCCTCGCAGGCAAAACAAAAGAGGACTTCGCACCAGGCGAAGCCCCCGATTTCATCATTCAAAAGCCGGAAGAACTGTTCGAGATCATCTAACGAGTCGCCGACCGCGAACTACAGCAGATTCCCTTCTCCATCAAACAGCGGCAGCTTGCCGAGGACTGTAATGTCAGTCCTGTCATAGGCGTCGCCCTCAGCGAGGACGGCCATCTTGCCGACGATTTCCGCGCCGGCGTTATTCGCCAGTTTTTCAAGTGCGGCGAGGGATTGTCCTGTGCTGATAACGTCATCCACGATCAGCACGCGCTTGCCCTTCATCTTCGCCACATCATCTTCGCCAACAAAGATCTTCTGGCGCTGGAATGTGGTGATCGAATTCACGTCCGCACTCAGAGGCTCACCCATGTAAACCTTCTGGGATTTCAGCGCGACGATATAGTCGTTCTGCCCGGACTGACGCGCCATCTCATATATGAGCGGGATGCTTTTGGATGCCGATGTCAGCATGATGTCAAATTCCGGCGCGCGCGCCAGCAGTTCCTTCGCGGCGTGCATCGTGATCCCTACGTCCCCGTAGAGGATGAACGCAGCGATCTGCAGATCATCAGACACTTTAAACAGTTTGAGACTTTTCTTCATTCCCGCAATATCTACTTCGTAATTCATCATCTTCCTCCACATGCAAAAGCATGATTTCCTGTCTGCAAAAACATTAACGCATACTTTATTCTACCCTTATTTCACGGTGACTGCAATGGACTTTCTGGCGCCGTTCACCGCGAGAACGTAGACGGTGCACTTGCCGGCTTTTTTCGCTGTGATCTTGCCGGCTGAGCTGACGGCGGCAACAGACTTATTGCTGCTGCAGTAGCGCAGTACAGGACCGTGGGGCTTCGGGATCAGTTTTTTCTTCGTGCTCAGTTTGACGACTTTGCCTTTGATCTGGAACGTGCGTCCTGTTTTCAAGGAAACAGCAGTCTTGTTCACACTGACGCTCTTCGGGTTGGTGTATTTGCTTGAGCCGCCGGTAGTGAACACGTGGACGGCAGGACTGGTTTTGACGTACGTCTTCTTGCCGTCCTTGTAAGCAAAGGCCTTCACCTGTGCCTTGTAGGCGGTTTGCTTCTTCAGCCCGCTCTTCGTCCATGCGAAGGTGGCGTTGCCTTTGATCGTCTTGACACGCTTGAGCTTCGTCCTCGATTCTTTGGTGTTGCACTTTGCGAAGAAGATATCGTAGCCTTCGGCGCCTTTGATCTTGGCCCACGTCAGATTCAGTTTGGTTTTGCCGCTCGATTTCATCTGCGCCAGGAGCGTGCCGCTGACCCCGGTGGCAGGAAGGGTGCGCTTCTCAACATGAGTGTCGTTGTACTCACACACGCGCTGCTCGCTGCCGGCGTTCAGTGCCGTCGGTTTCTTCACAGTCGTCCAGGCACCCCACGCGTGCGCCTCAGGATCGATGGAGACGGGCTGGTCTTCACTCGCACCGCACTTATTCGTACAGTAACGTGTTTCAGTACCTTCCGCGCTGCAGGTCGGCGCTTTGGTCAACGTCCAGTTGTTGTCCCAGACATGTTCCGGTGTCATTTCAGCACCCACATAGAGATACTCGTATGTGTTCTCACGCATTCCAACCCAGACGTCAGCATCATCTGCGGATTGCCCGTTGACAGTTACATTATTGAAGCTCTCAGGGAAGTAATACCCCCACGGCGCATGAAAAACGGCGCAGGCGTAGTACGGGGTTCCGCCTTTCAGTGCGCCCTTGTAGGAATACATGCTCCAAACATCATGATACAATGCAACACCGTCTGGTTTATCGCTGATCCAGACTGGTTCTTCTATAGGGGTTGATACGACAGCTGTATAAGTAAGGAAAGGTAAGGTTTCACACGTCACAGATGGTCCATCAGTACTGCCGCAAAGCGGTGTGTCGATTGTAACTTCGACATTCCGAGTGTAAGGCTTTTGCCAGAGAAGGTAGAGTTCAGTGATTCTGTTGACTGTAAGATCCGAGAAATAATCAACATCCTGCTGATAAGACGCAAAAGCTTTATAATAATCACAACCACCATAATTGGTGATGCTTTCATATATGTAAGAAGGATGATAGCTAACCTCAGAATTCCATAATAGCTCTCCGTTATCCATGGTGTATCCATGCGGACCAGTATATACGGTATTGCCGCTCATGCGCGTTAGCTTCTCCCCGATTCCCTTTCGCAAGGCTCCAATCAATACGGGAATGTTATTGTGGAGAGAAAACCTAGGACAAGTAACAGTAACCTGCGTACCTGATACGGAAGCTTGCGTGTTGAGGATATAATGCTGGTTGTTATAAGAGACAGTCATCTCTTCGTTACTGTCCATGTCGAGTGCGTCTTTCAGCTTCACGGCAAAGGCTTCATGCCCGCTACCGCATTCAATGGTGACATCAGTTGTTGCAGTATCCGCCGCGCACTCCGAGGTCCCCGCCGCAAAAGCAAAAGCCATCACAGCTGCGAATACGATCGCCAGTCCGGCGCCTTTTGCAAAATCACGAATATTCATAGTCGTTCCTTTCTGTCAGTTCAAGTCTGTCAGCTCGAGCTATCGTCATTTCATGTTATGAAACATTATAGCACAGATACAACGGCGGGGCATGGCCCTGTAAACTCAACTAACCCATGGCCCTGTAAATTACCCCTGTTTTGGAAATGATTTGCATGATTTGGAAACCATTGGGATTGTATTTAAAAATAAGCACAAAACAGCGCGAAAATACCGTCTGAAAACAAGATAATCAATTGACACTTTGCCCCTGAATTGGTACACTCAAAACGTGGCAGGCGGAGTGTCATCGGACCACGCACGCAGCATCAACAAAGCAGCAAAAGCACAATATGTTGTGTACAGGCGAGAAACAATCCACAAGCCATGCGAATTTTATAAAAGCCAATATAAGCACGAGGAAATGGTTCAGTGCGTTTCTACCGTAACACCTGAGTTACGACTATTGGTATGACTCTAGTGGTAGTGCTGTAGAAGTTGGCGGACAGGTTTTCCAAGACCTGTCTTTGTTATTTCTCAAAGTTGTTTCTCGAAAGATTAATTAGGAGGAGAAAATGAAGAAAGTATTATCACTGGTACTTGCGCTCACAATGATCTTCGCATTCACAACAGTCTTCACAGGATGCGGCGGATCAGAAGAAGGCGGCGAGGAAGGCAATTCAGATCAGGCTATGAAGGCCGGATTCATCTGCCTGCACGATGAAAACTCAACTTATGACAAGAACTTCATCGACGCTGCCAATGCGGCATGTGAAGAGCTGGGCATCGAGCCTATCATCAAGACCAACGTTCCGGAAGGCCAGGAATGCTACGAAGCAGCAGCTGAGCTGGTCGACGCAGGATGCGGCATCGTATTCGCTGACTCATTCGGTCATGAAGACTACATGATCCAGGCAGCGAAGGAATTCCCGGATGTACAGTTCTGCCACTCAACAGGAACCAAGGCTCACACAGAAGGTCTTGACAACTATCACAATGCGTTCGCATCCATCTATCAGGGTCGTTACCTGGCAGGTGTTGCAGCTGGTCTGAAGCTGAACCAGATGATCGAAGAAGGCAAGATCACCGCTGACCAGGCGAAGATCGGTTATGTAGGTGCATTCACATATGCAGAAGTAGTTTCAGGCTACACATCCTTCTTCCTCGGCGCACGTTCCCAGTGCGAATCCGCTACAATGGAAGTTACCTTCACAGGTTCATGGTATGACGAGACTCTCGAAAAAGAGGGCGCTAACAAGCTGATCAACGACGGCTGCGTTCTCCTTTCACAGCACGCTGACTCCATGGGGGCTCCGACAGCTTGCGAAAACGCAGGTATTCCTGACGTTTCCTACAACGGCAGCACCATCGAAGCTTGCCCGGAGACATTCATCGTTTCCTCTAGAATCGACTGGGTACCGTACTACAAGTACTGCATGGAAGCTGTTCAGAACGGCGAAGCAATCGATGCTGACTGGACAGGCGACCTCGAGACAGGTTCCGTAGTTCTGACTGACATCAACGAAAAGGTTGCTGCAGAAGGTACAACAGACAAGATCGCTGAAGTGGAAGCCGGCCTGAAGGACGGATCCATCGAAGTATTCGACACATCCACATTCACAGTAACGGTTGACAAAGAAAAGGGCATCAATGCCAACGCTGAGGTGGACGGCGACGGTCACGTTACGAAGTACATGGCTGACGTTGACACAGACGCTGAATATCAGGGTGACACAGACGTTATCGAAGACGGCGCGTTCAAGGAATCCAAGTTCCGTTCCGCTCCATACTTCGATCTGCAGATCGACGGCATCAAGCTCCTCGACACAGCATTCTAAGCAAAAGCAATACAGCCGGAAAACCCCGGATCCTTCCGGGGTTTTCCTGATTCTTATTTCCGGCTGAGTCCGGCATGTGAACAACAGAAAGGAGGAGGGCCTTGAGCACTCCTGAAAAGAAAGTCGCTGTTTCCCTGCGGAATGTCACGAAGACATTCGGCTCGGTCACAGCCAATAACAACATCAGCATGGACATCTATGCGGGTGAGATCCTTTCCCTTCTGGGCGAGAACGGAAGCGGCAAGACCACTCTGATGAGCTCGCAGGCATCTATGCTCCTGACGGCGGACAGATTTTCGTAGACGGCGAAGAAGCCGTGATCCGTTCCCCTCAGGATGCTTTTGATTATCAGATCGGCATGATCCACCAGCACTTCAAGCTGGTCGATGTATTCAGCGCCGCCGAGAACATCATCCTCGGTATGCCCGGCAAGCAAAAGCTGGACAAGAAGGCGATCCTGAAGGACATCAGAGAGACTGTAGACAGATACGGTTTCGAGATCGATCTGAACAAGAAAATCTACGAAATGTCCGTCTCCGAAAAGCAGACGGTAGAGATCATCAAGGTCCTCTACAGAGGCGCGAAGATCCTGATCCTGGACGAACCGACGGCGGTACTTACGCCGCAGGAAACAGAGAAACTCTTCTTCGTGCTCAGAGCCATGAAAGACCACGGCAGGACCATCGTGATCATCACCCACAAGCTCCAGGAAGTACTGGAACTTTCGGACAGAGTCGCAGTTCTCCGCAAAGGCGAATATGTGGGCGTCGTCGATACGAAGGACGCCACGGAGAGCTCCCTCACCGAGATGATGGTGGGTAAGAAAGTCGAACTCAACATAGACAGAACCGATCCGGTGGACGTCAAAGACCTCGTCCGGATCGAGCATCTGACTTGTCTGAATAAATACGGCATCAAGGCCCTCGATGATGTCACATTCACCATCAGGGGCGGGGAGATCCTGGGCATCGCCGGGATCGCCGGCGCAGGACAGAAGGAACTGCTGGAAGCCATCGCAGGACTGCAGAAGGCAGAACCCGGCAGCAGCATCCTGTACCGTGCTATCGACAACAACGATGAAATACAGCTTCTTGGCAAGGATGTCAACGACATCAAAAACCTCGGCATCTCTCTTGCCTTTGTCCCGGAGGACAGACTCGGCATGGGCCTGGTCGGCAACATGGGCATGGTAGGGAATATGCTTTTGCGTTCGTATAACGAAGGCAGAGGCGTCTTCACGAGAGAGAAAGAACCTCGCGAGCTGGCGGAGGAGATCCGTGAAAAACTCGAGGTCTCCACGCCGAACATATACACGCCGGTCCGGAAACTCTCCGGCGGAAACGTACAGAAGGTTCTGGTCGGCAGAGAGATCTCCCTGGCGCCGAGAGTCCTCATGACAGCCTACGCCGTCAGAGGCCTGGACATCAACACGTCCTACACGATCTACAACATCCTCTCGGATGAAAAGAAGAAGGGCGTCGGCGTCGTCTACGTCGGCGAGGATCTGGACGTACTGGTTGAACTTTGCGACAGGATCCTGGTCCTGTGCGAAGGCAAAGTCAGCGGGCTGGTGGACGCGCGTTCGACGACGAAGGAAGAACTCGGACTGCTCATGACCAAGTACAGCGGCGACCATATCGCCAAGATCAATGTTATGAAACTGATGGACGACGATCCGGACGGACCGTCGGATGAGCCGTCGGAAAGTGAGGAGGCGTAATATGACAGAAAAACGTAAACTGAGAAAAGAGCCTCTCATCAAGCTTTCGCGGCGGGAGGACATCGACAGGAAACACAGCTGGACCTACCGGGCCCTGGCGATCATCGCGGCGCTGATCGTCGATGCTGTCATCATCATGTGCGTGGTGCACATGAACCCCTTCGATATTTACTCGACCATGTTCATGGGTGCTTTTGGAACAAGCCGTAAAGTATGGATCACACTGAAAGAGCTGTCCCTGCTGCTTCTGATCTCCATCGCGCTGACCCCGGCGTACAAGATGAAGTTCTGGAACCTGGGCGGTGAAGGGCAGGTCCTCATCGGAGCCTGGGCGACGGCGCTTTGCATGCTGTATCTGGGAGACAAACTTCCCGGCCCGGTGCTTCTGATTGTCATGCTGCTCGCAGCCGTTGTGACCGGCGCGATCTGGGCGATGATCCCGGCCATTTTCAAAGCCAAGTGGGGAACCAACGAGACACTGTTCACCCTGATGATGAACTACGTAGCGATCCAGCTTGTCGCATACTTCATCATCAAATGGGAAGTACCGAAAGGATCCGGACACGTCGGCATCATCAACCAGTCGTCGCAGGCAGGCTGGCTGCCGTATATCGGCGCCAACAGCTACGGACTGATCGTAGCTCTCGTCGTACTGGTCACCATCGGCATGCACGTGTACCTCAAATACAGCAAGCACGGCTATGAGATCGCCGTTGTCGGAGAGAGCCAGCGGACGGCGACTTACGTCGGCATCAGCGTCGACAAAGTCATCATCCGTACGTTGATCCTGTCCGGTGCGATCTGCGGATTCGCCGGCTGGCTGCTGGTATCCGGCTCTGACCACACGATCACGACGACCATCGCCGGCGGCATGGGATTCACCGGCATCATGGTTTCATGGCTGGCGCAGTTCAACGTCATCGTCATGATCCTTTGCAGCTTCCTCATCGTATTTATGGGACAGGGTGCCAGCGAGATCGCGACATCCTACGGACTCAATGAAGCCTTTGGAGATATCCTGACAGGGATCATCATCTTCTTCATCATCGGCGTTGAGTTTTTCATACAGTATAAGATGCACGTCAGAAAATCATCCGGAAAGGAGGAAGCATAATGTTCAGTTTAGTTGCTTTTATTCCTAGAGCCATACTGCAGGGCATGCCGCTCCTGTTCGGATGTACCGGCGAAACAATATCCGAGAAAGTCGGAAGCCTGAACCTGGGTATCCCGGGCGTTATGTATGTCGGCGCCATCTGCGGCGTCATCGGCTCCTTCCTCTACGAGCAGAGCTGCGGAGGACATGTCGTTCCGATTGTGGCAATCCTGATTCCGTTCCTGGCGTGTCTCGCCGGCGCGCTGATCATGGGACTGCTGTTTGCCTTCCTGACGGTAACGCTCCGTGCGAACCAGAACGTAGTCGGCCTGGCCATGACAACCTTCGGCATCGGCTTCGGTAACTTCTTCGGAGGTTCCCTCATGAAGCTGACAGGAAGCGCCGTTCCTTCGATCGCACTTTCTGCGACCAGCAAATGCTTCCGCAGATCCCTTCCGTTCGCGGACGACTGCGGCGCCTTCGGCAAAATCTTCCTGTCTTACGGGTTCATGACTTACCTGGCCGTAGCCATCGCCATCGTGACCGCGTTCATCCTGACGCGCACACGCATCGGACTGCAGCTCAGAGCCATCGGTGAGAACCCTGCAACAGCGGATGCTGCCGGTATCGACGTCACCAAGTACAAATACTTCGCGATCTGCATCGGCTGCATGATCGCAGGACTCGGCGGACTGTTCTACGTCATGGATTACGCCAACGGCGTCTGGTCCAACGACGCATTCGGTGACAGAGGATGGCTGGCCATCGCCCTCGTAATCTTCACACTGTGGAAGCCGAACGTCGCGATCTTCGGATCCATTCTCTTCGGCGGCCTCTACATCCTGAACCTGTTCATTCCGGGCGCAGGCATGGCCACCAAGGAGCTCTACAAGATGCTGCCGTACCTCGTTACGATCATCGTTCTGATCATCACGAGCATGCGCCGCAAGCGTGAACACCAGCCGCCGGAAGCACTTGGCCTTCCGTACTTCCGAGAAGACCGATGAAGTTGCGCCGCTGCTTTTTGAGAGGCAAAACATACCACTATTCGCCTCATTTCATGGGGAATCGTGATACTTTTCCTCAATAATCAGCTCATCAGAAAAATATGTATCACGATTTGGCTTCAAGCAGCTGAAATCGTGATACTTTTTTCATCAGAACCCCTCAGGAGCAGGCGTTTATCGGTAAAACTATCACCATTTGCTTGTTCCTGTCCTAAATCGTGATACATTTTGGCTCAAGATTTGTTATGCTGAACATCTACTATGCGGGCGAGGCCTGCGACAAGAACAAGTTCATATTCGACAACGTCGATCCTGATCAGCAGACGATCATCCTCGTCCCCGATCAGGCCTCTCTTCAGATGGAACGGGATGCGCTGGATTATTTTAAGACCACCCACGGCCGGTCTGCGCTCCTGGATCTTATGGTGGCTGACTTTTCATCCCTCGGCCACAAGGTCATCAAGGAGCAGGGCGGCAAGCAGCCGGATCTCATCGACAAGTACGGCCGCCAGATGCTGCTCTCTGTCCTGATCGACAGGCTCGCGGACGCGGACGGTCTCAGCGTATACAAAACTATGAACGGCAAGAGCTCTTTCATCTCCAATACCAACCAGCTGATCTCGGAGATGAAACGCAGCGGCGTCACATCAGCGGACATTGAACGCGCAGCCGGTGAGACCGACAGCTATCTGCAGCGCAAACTCTCAGACATATGCAAAATCTACAAGACCTATGAGGATTCCATTGCTGACCGGTTCACGGATTCGGAAGACTACATCCGCTTCTACGGGAAGCTGATGGAGGAATCGGATCTGGTGCGCAGCTCCGTGATCTGGATCACAGGCTTCGACACCTTCACGCCCCTCAACATGGAAGTCATCCAGCGGCTGCTGGCAGCGTCAGAGCAAGTCAACATTGTGATGACCTGGGACGCCCCGGCATCCGGCCAGCCTGCGGACGACCCGGCATCCGGTCTTCCTGCGGACGCGCGGTTCCTGACAACCGGTGGCGGCGAGGGGCTCTTCGACCTGACCGGTTTCGTCATGGACGATTTGGAAAACCTCGCACAGGCAGCCGGTGTTGCCTGCCGCAGGCAAGCTATCCAGGGGGCACCGCGACGGAGCATCTGGAATGATGCGGCCTGCCCGCCTGCACAGAAGATCACTCTCGTACAGACATCCAATATCTACGCGGAAGCAGAAAGAGCTGCCGCATTCATCACACAGCTGGTGCGGGACGAAGGATTCAGATACAAGGACATTGCCGTCATCTGCAACGACATGGATGTGCGCGGCGGCGTGCTCAAACGGACATTTGAACGATGGGGCATTCCTGCTTTTGCAGATCGGAAACGAAAAGTGTTGCATCAGCCGGTCGTGCGGTTTTTGCTGTCGTTTCTTCGCGTGCTGTCAGAAGGATACGACGGCGACGCGGTCATGGAGATGGTCAGCACAGGTCTTCTGGGATTCAGCCGGCGTGACGAGGAACTGCTGGACAACTACGTCAGCGAGGCGAAGATCCGCGGCAGCAAATGGAAGAGCGCTTTCACCTGGGAAGGGAAGGACGGCTTTGGCAATGGCCGCTATTCCGATGACCTGGAACGTCTGAACGAGATGCGCGTCCGTATCGTGGACACGATCGAAACAGCGCGTGAGGAGATCGGCAGGAGAAATACCGCAGAGGAAAAGGTTCTCGGTCTCAACAGATTCCTGGAAGAAAAATTCAGGATCCTTGACAGGATCGAAGAGCTGATTGCCAGACAGACTGAGCTGGGTCTCGCCGAAGGAGCGGCGGAGACTGCCCAGAGCTGGAATATGATCTGCAGCATCTTCACGCAGGTGATCAGAGTGATCGGCGAGGAGACGATCAGCAACCGTTTGCTCAGGGAGATCCTTACGGAAGGTCTGCGCGAAATGGAGATCGGCCTTGTTCCGTCTGCGGCCGACTGCGTGATCATCGGGACCCTGCAGAGGACAAGGCTCAGCAAAAGTCCGATCCTTATCGTGACCGGCGCCAACGAGGGCGTGCTCCCGATGAGCGGCGGGGACACCGGGCTTCTGACAGAGCGTGAGCTGGACCTGCTGGAGGAACTGAAATACACCATCGCCAAGAGGGACGAGGTGCGCAGGCAGGAGGAGCAGCTTGCTATATACAGAATGTTCTCCCTTCCTTCGGAGCATCTTTTTGTAACGTGCAGTCTGGCGAACCAGGACGGCGGGAGCATCACGCCGTCGGCAGTGTTCTCCGTGCTCTCCGAACTGGAAGGTGTTTCTGTGCTTGGCGATCTGGGCAAGTTTGATGTGTCTGAACAGATCGCTTCGCGCAAAGGTTCTCTGGCGTTCATGGCGGACGCTATGCAGGGATACCTCGAGAACGGCCGGATCGACGAGGCCTGGCTCGCTGCCATGAACTGGTACGAAAACCAGGATCCGGACAGCATCAGCAAAATCATGCAAGGCCTGGATTTCGATCACCGCGTCTCGCGCCTGGAAGCAGACTTCGCGGACAGCCTCTACTTCGGTGACCGGGATTCCCTGAATGTCAGCGCCAGCCGACTCGAGACCTACAGCAGCTGTCCTTTCCGTTACTTTATCGAAAAGGGCTTGCGCGCCGAAGAGCCTGACGCTTTCGAAACATCCGGCGGCTCCCGCGGCGACGTCTTCCACAAAGCGCTGCAGATTCTTTCCACACGCCTCACGGAAGCAACCCATGCCGCCGGCCTCACGGTGACCGCCCCGGATTCTCCGTGGATGACGATCACAGAGGATGACTGCAAAGCGCAGGTCGAATCGATCATCCGTGAGGAAACGCCCGGCTACCGCGAGGGCGTCTACCTGAGCGATAACGAATCCAAACTCCAGCTCGAAAAGATCATCACCACCTGCTCCGAGATCGCCTGGGCCATGATCGGCCAAGTGCGAAAGAGCCGTGTGAAGGACATGTTCTTCGAGGAACCCTTCGGCACCCGCAGCAGGCGCCTCGCCCCAATCGAGATCGAACTGGAACGCGGCAAGAAAGCCGTACTCTCCGGCATCATCGACCGCCTCGACATCATCGACGTGCCAGTGGCGGGCGACCTCGGCGATCCATCCGATTCGGACGATCCGGGCGATGCCGGCGATCCGGATGCCCCACCTGTTCCGGGCGACTCGACTGCCTCCGACGGTTTCGAAGCTGTCCGCGTCGTCGATTACAAGACCGGCCAGGACGAAATCAACCTCGACCACATCCGCGAAGGCTACAAGCTCCAGCTGATGGTGTACATGAATGTTGCAGGTCAGTCCGCTGGTCCCGACATGAAACCGGCAGGCGTCTTCTACTTCAAAATCAAAGAGCTGGAAGAAAACGCAGACAAGAAACCGGATACTGCTGCTCTGGCACGGGAGCTTGAAGACCGCATCGCGAAGTCGTGCAGACTCGAGGGCATCATGGTCCACGACGAAAACATCCTGCGCGCCATGGACGGAACCATCGCTCCGACGGAAACCAGTACCGTCCTGCCTTTGCGGCAGAACAAGGACGGAGAAATCAAACAGACTGCTTCCGGCGAACTCCTCTCAGGCGAAGAGTTCGATGAACTGTGCAACCTCGCAATGGAACACGTCCGGCAGATCTGCCGCGACATCCAGTCCGGCCGCATCGACATCGAACCGAAAAAAGAGAAGGGCTCCTCCGGCCGCTACACGAAGACATCCTGCACTTACTGCGCATTCAAGAGCATCTGCCTCTTCGACACCAGCTTCCGGAGTTGCCGGTATAAGCTTGTGTAACCGCGGCAGCTGACAGGTGCAACTGCACACTCCCATGCTGTCCCTCTACGCTACGTGCATTCATCGTCGTATCTGCTGCATGTGCAAGAAATGAATGTTTTGCCTGCTGCTCTTGTACACACGTACAAGAGCGAGTCAATTATTCTTCATCTCTTGCACTTTTCAGATTCCCAGTACAAGAGATGCGGGGAAATAGACCATCTCTTGTACAAATAGAACGATCAAGACAGGAACATCATATCATTTGTACAAGAGAAATGCGTTGAGCCTGTCTTTCTTGTACCGAGGTACAAGAACCGCGCATTAATCGGAATCTTCTTGACCACCGGCAAAGGAGATGGGATTCACGAACCGCCTCGCACCAGCAATCAAAGCCTTCTTGACCACCGGTAGGCAAACTGCACTGTCGATCTGTCCATCACAGCCCACTTGGCAGCAGCATGCGATTGATGATGCGCTGAAACAGAACAGGGTCGCGAAGATCAGCCTCTAACGACCAAGTAAATTCTTCAGGCAGCACAATCCGCGAAGGAAGTTCCCGCACTTCAAAGTTGCGGTAGTCATTGAGGCGCTTCAGTGAATTGTCCGGATATTTCTCCATCTGAAATGCACCGAAATGTTCGTGCACTGTGATTCCACCTGCAAGGTTCGGAATTTTGAAGTCGGAGAAGTAGTTTTCTCTAAATGGGCGTTCGCCTGTTCGTTCGTTATAGATAATGACCAAATCATCGAAACGATAGGGCAGACCAATCAACTCCAGTTTGCTGCCGATTCTCGATTCGGATTTAGAACGCGTCATAATTCCGCCAGACGTTGGGTACTTCAAATCCTCCGGATGGTATGGGTTGGGAGTATAAGGTGTATCGATCCATTCGTTCTGCTCCTTTGTGAACAAGATGCGGCTTAGATCAAGTCCTGAAGCAGCAAATTTCCCCAACTTCTTTTGCAGTAATAGATCATGACGAGCACCTTCGGTGTTTTCCAGTACTGCCGACAGCCGACGCCTGTTTTCTTGGATCGCCTTGATTCTGTTTTCAAGAAAAGCCCGGCGTGCTAGATTGTATATCTGGTTGGAATCCTTCGTGATCGAATGCGTTTTCTGGGATCGCTTGTCGTAGCAATTGAAACGAAACCCTTCTCCCCGCTTACTAATGCAAAGGCTTCCCTCCCTAAGGAGAGCCAACTCCTGCTGCATTGCTTTCACTTCAGCTTCATCCGCATTGAGCAGTGTTCTGATCGAATCCGAAGTCATCCGCAAGAAGTCGATCTGCAGCAGACCGGAATTGTTGATAATAGAGTCTCTTGCCGTCCTTGCATGTACAGTGTTCATCTTATTAGTTCCTTTTTTAGTTCCCCAAAGACAGTACAAATATTACCATCAAAATACTGTTGATAAAAAACTGTTGAATATATCCTGATACGGGCTTATACTCTTATCAGGAAGGGAGTTGCTTATGCAACCAACTCGATCCAATTGGTCGCCGCCTTAGTTGCAGCTATTGGCGGCTCTTCTTATAGTTATGGTTACCCGAACGACCTTACGATCGAACGAGATGGTAACCTTCACCATCTCTAATCCGCTCCCTTCCTGAGTCTCACCATATGCATCACCTCCTGGCGGTGGAAAATGTCGATGATAACTTGGCGGGATCGAACCAGCCGCTTTTCGCTGTCCCTCCTGACGTAATCGATACTAACACCACTCCTATTAAATGTCAATAAATACCAGTAAATAATTTCCAATCCGAGCAGCTATACAACACGATTACATTCACCCAGCCCATCAAACATCAAAAACACTAACGGCAACAAACCTTCTGTGCTATACTAAACTATACCTAGCAATACTTAGTTATACCTAGCTATACCCAGCTATACTCAGAACAACAAAATCACATCACAACACCAGGGAGGAATGGATGATGTTGAAGAAATTATTGACTATCGCACTTGCGCTTGCCATGGCGTTTGCCATGACGTTGGCGTTCACCGCGTGCGGCGGCAGCGAAGAGCCGGCCGAAGAAGAGACTGAAGCAACCGAAGCAACGGAAACCGAAGAGCCGATTGCCGGCGGCTGGGAGGTCGTCAGTGAGCCGGCGCAGTCCGCACTGCCGGACGAAGTGCAGGAAGCCTTTGATCAGTTCATGAAGAATTACGACGATGAGCTGATCCCGATGGCGTATTACGGCAGGCAGGAGTCCACCACGGGAACGAACTACCAGCTTCTTTGCAAAAGCACGAACGACAATGAGCTGGAAACGGTTGTCCTGCATGAGGATCCGGACCTGGGCATGGACGCTGTGATCAATCAGTTCATCATCGCCGACTACACGGAGGGCAGCGGCGCTGCTCTGGACGGTGAGCCGGAGGAAGGTGAATGGGAGGTCTCGGACTATGCGGTAGGCAGCCAGATAACAGAAGACGCCCAGGCTGCATATGATAATGCAAAAGCATCCTACGACGGCACTTCCCCGCAGCCGCTGACCCTGCTCGGAACGCAGGTCGTGGCAGGAACGAACTACGCATTTCTGGCCAAGGGGCAAACAGATACAGATAACCCGCGGTCTGCAATTCAGGTCGTCACCGTCTATGAAGACTTAGAGGGCAATGCGCAGATCACCAACATCAACACCCTGGACATGGGAGAATTCGATGAATAATAAGATGAAACAAAAATACAGGATCGCCATCACAGCGGCGATCCTTTGCTTTTCACTGGTATGCAGCACATCCATAGCGCTCGCGTGCACGGGTATCTACGTGGGATCCGAAGCCAGTGAAGACGGGACCGTGATCGTGGCGCGGTCCAGCGACAATCAGGCGGTCTGGGGCAATCACGTAACGGTGGTGCCGCGGACCAATGAGACAGGCCGCGAAATGCAGGTAGACATGGAAGGGAAGGTCTTTGCAGATCTGCAGCCTAAGACATACAAGTACACGGCGACGCCGTTCATGGACAGTACGATGGCAGACGCCGGCGTGCCCAACGACGCCACCGCCTGCACCAATGAATACGGCGTTGCGATCACCATGGCCGTGACTGCTTTTGCAAATAAAGCGGCGCTGAAGGCAGACCCTCTGATCGAGGAGGGGCTGACGGAAAACACAGCGGCGGACCTGGTGATCTGCCAGAGCTACTCCGCCCGCAACGCAGTCCGGGTTTTGCTTTCGTTGATCGATCAATATGGGAGCAGCGAATGCAACATCGCGCTGATCGCCGACCAGAAGGAGGCCTGGTATGTGGAGATGTACACGGGCCATCAGTACGCGGCGGTGAAACTTCCGGCGGATCAGGTGTCGGCCTTCGGCAATGAATTCACCATGGAATATCTATCGGACTTCGAGGAAAGCATCACCTCCGAGGATCTGCTGACTTTGCCCGAGAAAAACGGGTTCGCGGTCTACGGCAAAGACAACGAGCTGAATCTGTTCGACACGTATTCCGGCGAGTCGCTCACCGAGAGCTACAGCCACATGCGCACATGGATCGGACATCAGGTCCTGGCGCCGTCTGCCTTTGGAGACGATTACGATGCAAAGGCAAGATATCCGCTTTGCTTCAAGCAGGATGCTCCCGTCAGTCTGGCCGACGTCTGCGGTCTGCTGCGGAATCGGTATGAGGGAACGAAGTACGATCCGGACAAGACGGGCAGGATCGACATGCGCGTGATCGGAACAGATACCGCCATGAGCGTCCACGCGCTGCAGGTCTATCCGGACGTGCCGGCGAGGATGGCCTGCGTCACATGGGAGAGCGTCGGTCCCGCAATCTACGGTGTGTTCGTTCCCATATCCAACGCGGTGAACTCGATCAGCGAGGCGTACGGGAACAACCAGCCCGCATCAGAGGCCGGCGTCTTCGACGCGGAGAATTATCCGTACTATGCTTTCAAGGAATTGGCGACTCTCTGTGTGGGACCGGAAAACTATCAGATCTACGGCAAGCCTGTCCGCGACTATTGGGCCAGCGCGGAGCACGGCATGTTCGCCGGAATGCCGCAGGCCCTGGCAAAGGCATCGCAGCAGAGAGATATCAAGGCGATATCTGCCTACCTCACAGACTATTGCAACACAATGCAAAACCAGGCCTTCTCAGATGCGAAGGCGCTGGTGAACGATGTGATGTGGACCCAGTCCGAAAACAGCAACACGATGAAACTCGGGCGCAATCCCGAGACTCACGAGATCCTGGATACCGAGCGCGTGCTCCCGCCGATGAAAGTCAGCCTGGACGCGTCAGTGTATGCAGAGGTTCCCGACGCGGCAACCCTTGACGGATCGTCCGACGGAGCATCCGGATCTGATGCATCAGCCGACTCTTCCGGATCTTCCGGGCCCGCCGCTTCCGCAGCGGGAAAACCCATCCCGCCATTCGTGCTCCCTGTGCTGATTGCAATTCTGATTTTGTCGATCCTTCTGGAGGCCATTGCACTGATTCGCGCGCGTAAGCGTCCGGAATGATCCGCCGGCATCATGCCAGACCATAACAAAAAGAGCACCCTGTGGGAAAGTGGTGCACAGTTGTGGGCAGCTTTGCTGTCCACGATTGTGTGCCAGTTATCCACAGAGTGCTCTTCTTTAGTTCGCGCTTTATTTCCCCGGTCTGCTTCGAGCGCCCGCCGCTGGCCGCCGGCATCTACTGCCGGCCGTGCGGCCAGCTGTCAAGGCGCGGCGGTCAGACAGCAGACCATCACCATCCCGTCTTTTCTGCAAAAACCTCAATGGCGTTTTCCCAATTGTTGTGGTCGATCACCAGATTGTCGATCACTTCGCTCGGCTTCGAGCACTCTGAATCGCAGCCATTGATCATCAGCATCAGATCATAATTCTTTTCTTGATCCTTTTCATACATATACTCAAATTCACAGCTTTCTGCAAAAGCATCCACCAGGCTCAGAAGTACTTTCCGTCGCTCATACTTGCAGCAGCACCCCGCGCACATACGGACTGCTATTTGATGTTTTTTCTTCTGTTTTGTCGTCTTCGATTTCTTTGGCTTTGCCATCGCTTTACCTCACTCTCGGTTTTCATTTATTATAACCATTTTCCTTCTCGATGCATATAGGGATGCATCCTGTACAGTGACAGAGGATCATAATAATGAATCACTAGCAGCCTGAAGACAAAGAGAGTCGGCACATTCATGTGGACAAGCCTGATGGATAAGTCGCCGACCCGGCCGCAGGGCCTCCCTGAAGGGCCCGCGGCCTGCGACTTACCCACAGCCATTGCCCACAAGAAAGTGCAGTCGGGAAATCGCAGAGTAAAACAACGAGAATCTTTCGAAAGATTTATATAAGTTAGTGTCCGTTAAATAGGGACCACTTCAGTGCTGGCAAGAGATTCTTTATTATGATCCTCGTCTTGTACAACGGTACAAGATACACCATATTGATCTACATCTCTTGCCAAACCAGGGTGCATTGATGCAAGAGCATCCCTGAAAAAGATTGTTTCTTGTACAAAACCGGTCGTAAGGCTCGGTTTCAAAATTATTTGTACAAGAACTCCTTGATGATGCATTGCTTCTTGTACATGAGTACAAGAACAAGCGAAGTACGGCGATTCTCTTGCCAAATGAAAGAGGCTCTTTACAGAGCCATAATAAAATTGAGACACCCGTTGGATGTCTCAATTTCATTGGTGGAGCATAGGGGGCTCGAACCCCTGACCTCATGACTGCCAGTCAGATACTTTTTGTTGAAATTTCAACGGTTTCGAGCCCTAATCACGACGCTGTAACGACTTTTTGCATCTTTTCAAGGCTGATTTCGGCCTCTTTTCTGGTCTTGTTGCCAGTGATTTTGTCGAAGTCAGCAGCGAGATCATCCACTGTTACATGGCTGTATATTTCTGCTGTCATCCGAATCGAAGCGTGCCCCATGAGCTTT
This sequence comes from uncultured Eubacteriales bacterium, assembly GCA_902786815.1. Lineage (GTDB taxonomy): Bacteria > Bacillota > Clostridia > Peptostreptococcales > Anaerovoracaceae > Lentihominibacter. The sequence goes on along the minus strand of CADADV010000009.1, from coordinate 41,728 downwards.
TGTGCTGTTCGGAGATCAACCCCACGTCTGGCAAGATTCGTGCAGTAGGTATGCCGTAGGCAATAGCTGCAGAGATCATCTGCGAGGGGGTACGGAGGTATCAGCTGATTTCGATATGTTTTGCAGCCAAGTTCGATATTCATGAGATACTCCATGTGTTTCCATGAACCACGCTGCCGCCTTGCGCTGATCTTGTTGCCTTCGCTTGTTCTGACAACCGGCTTGAATGGGTCAGGATGCTTCGGCAGCATCGCTGCAACTTCGTCAGGAATCGGAACATATCTGTCCGAGGCTTTCGTTTTCGTGCCTCTGATATGCAGATACAATCTGCCGTCTATTGTCTGAATATCTCTGCCGCAGATATTCTCTGCTTCGCTTGGACGGCATCCGCAGCCCCACATGAACATGAACAGTAATCCGTGATCGTGTTTCCGTGCTGCAATCAGGAACGCTTCTTCTTCTCTTGCTGTCAATGCTCTGCGAGTGCCTTTCGTGCCTTTCGGTTCGGTGATGCTCTTGGCCGGATTCTTGCTGATTAAATCATTTTCCACGGCCTTCTCGAACATCTCCGTCATTGTGATTTTCAACTTGTGAATCAAGCTCTGGCTCTTATCGGCATGGCTGTTCAAAATGGACTGACACATTACCGGCTTCACGTTTTTCAGTTTCACGTCGCCGATGTTTTCGAGGATGTAGTGATTCAGATTGTACTGATAGTTTTTCAGACTGGTTTCATTCATGTCATGCACTTTATACACGTTCACGAACTGCGCTGCCCACTCACGAACCGGCATTGTTGATTCTACGATGATCTCGTTACGTTTAAGCGCTTCAATCTTCTCTGTTTTCTTCCGTTCAAGTTCCCTGTCGGAATAACCATACACGTCGAACTTCTTGCCCTCCCATCTGAATGAGAGCCGCTGCCGTTCTTTGTATGTTGCCATTTTCAAACCCTCCTTCAATCAATTCTGTTTGCGTTTGGTTTCTCGAGTGTTCTGGATGAACGTCATCACTATTTGATATTCGTCGATAGGAATATATCCATTCTGATCAGCGACACGCTCCAAGGCATCCACTTCCCACTGTTTCGTTATGCTACAAGGCATCACTGTTCGGCCTTGCTTATCTATCGAGAAAAACTGCTTCATTTGGTCGTCTCCTTCCCATATGATTCCGCATAGTATGTCTGTAAACGATATCCTATGCATTTGCCAATATACGCACCGATTTCACGCTCTGTCGCTCGCATTTGCCGTTTGGCTTTTCTGTACTCTTCAGAATGACTTTCTTCAGTCATTCCTTTTTCTTCGTACACTACAGATTCATAGTGAAGATAATCTTTTGTAAGTTCCATAAATTCGGTTGGTGTGAGGTGTTGAAAATCCATTCTGGTTGGTGGTGTGATAATGTACCTGATTATTTCATCCAGTAGTAGACGTTTCATGTGACTGTCATTACTGACAGGGTCAAATTCTTCGTAGTTATCACATTCACTTTTTAATTTGATCAGCAGTTCGATAGAATCTTCGTTCAATGGAATCTGCTCTGATATACCGGACACTGTCCAAGTAGGAAAAGGTATTGCACCAGACAAATACGCTGCTTCACAGTCGAGTTTGTCCGCCAAAAGGGCAAGTGTTTCGGGACGTGGGTTTTTTATTTCCCTTCTTTGTATTCTGCGGATTGTTTCAGCGCTGGGAGATTTGCCACATTCTTTGCTTAATGATTCAGGTGTGAAGCCTTTTCGTTTCATTTGCTTCGTAAGTGGGTGATTCCTTGTTTCATCCTTCATTTTTACCTCCTAAATGTTGTATTTTATGCTAATTAGATATATTGTTCCGTAATTCATGACTGTTTACATCACTTGGGTTGTATTTATGGTATTATATTTTCATGACGAAGTCAAGTGAATATCTGTATTAGAAAGGGGGTAACCATGTACGAACTTGCGAGACTGCTTATTAATGAAAAATTCGGCAGCATCTATCGGCTTTCAAAAGTCATCGGTGTAGAAAATGGCATTCTATATGCCGGATTCAAAGGCACGAAGCCGCTGTTTCCGAAATACAAGAGGCTGATTGCAGAAGCACTTGAAGCGGATGAAAAGACACTCTTCGGGGAAGATCAGGCAGACGGCTGAAGCGTAGAAGGGAAAGGAGATAAAAGCACAATGACGAAAACTGAATTGACCGCAGAACTCAAACGGCATACAGGCAGTGCCTTCATCACCAGAACGGAACTTGCCAAAGTCATGGGGTATTCTTGCCCGAAGCGTGTTGACAGATTTCTTGAAGGACTTGACCGCATCGGGGGCACTCGCTACTTCTGCGGTGACGTTGCAGAAAACATCCTGAAATACAGATCGTAGGGGGCGGTAATGAAGCAAGGATATGTAAAACTGTATAGAACCATTCTTGATTCATGTGTGTTTGATAATCCGAAACTGCTGAAAGTTTGGATATGGTGTCTGTGTAAAGCGTCGTACAAAGAACACGATCAAGTGGTCGGTCGACAAGTACAGCACCTTCGTTCTGGGCAGTTCATCTATGGAAGGAAGAAGGCGGCCATGGAGTTAAACATTCCAGAGAGCACATTGAATGACTACATGCAATTGCTTAAAAAAATGAAAAAAATCAACATCAAATCCAACAACAAATATTCTGTCGTAACCATTGAGAATTGGGCGACTTACCAAATAGATGGCTACAGTTCCGACACCAAATCCGACAACAAATCGGCAACAAACAAACAGCAAATGGACACAAACAAGAATGATAAGAATGAAAAGAATGATAACAGAAAGGGGATGAAGCGGAATGAGGCTACAGGAAACATTACAGGGGCTCAAAGCAGAGCGAGCAAGGCTTCAGACGGATTTAATGGATACGAGGAATGGATTCGTTAAAGAACGGCTCATGCTCGTTGAACATCAGATAGAACACTATGAAAAGATGAGCCGTCGGCTCATGGACAACTCCAACCTTGGAAGGCGGTTCAAGGACAGGACATTTGACAACTTCAAAGCAGAGTATCAGCCAGAAGCATTTTCAAAAGCATACGAGTATGCCAAAGGATTTGAATCAAACACCGGCGGCGGACTGATTCTGATCGGGAGCGCCGGAACAGGGAAAACACATCTCGCCGCATCCATCACGAATTTTGTCATCACAGAATACGCAGTTCCTGTCAAGTTCGGAAGTTTCATCGACATACTGTCGGACATCAAGAAGTCATTCACGACAGACGATGACATCGTCCGTAAACTGAAGGATATTCCGCTTCTGGTAATCGATGACCTTGGAAAAGAAAGAAGCTCCGAGTGGTCAGAATCGATTCTGTATGACGTGATTAACGGCAGATACGAGGACTATATGCCGACGATCATTACAACCAACCTGAATCCGAAGCAGATAGAAGCGAGGTGCGGTGAGGCCATTGTTTCAAGGCTGTTTGAAATGTGCGATGCAGTGCCGATGAACGGCGCTGACATGAGAAGGGAGCAAAGAAAATGAACGCAGCAAAAGAACAGGCACTTGCAGCGCTGCTGACTTGCCCCACGATCAGGGAGGCCGCCAGAAAGTGCGGAGTAGCAGAACGGACTATCAACGGATACATCCGTGAGGATGCGGAATTTCGACAGGCATACGACGAGAACCGGCAAGCGATCATCCGAGAAGCATCCGAAAGAATGACAAATGCCTTTTCCTCTGCCGTCGACACTCTGACGGAGATCATGAACGACAAAGAGAACAATGCAGCCACCAGAGTATCGGCAGCACGGACTATTATCGACAACGGCATGAAACTGGTCGAGGTAACGGACGTATTACAGCAATTACACGAAATCAGAGCATGTATCGAGGTAACCAGACGATGAACAGAACGACACTTGCAGAAATTGAACAAATAAAAAAGAGGCTGCCGTCAAGGAAGCAGTTTCAGACTTCGTTCTTCTCGATTTCAAGAACAGAAACAGGATTCGAAATCGAAGAGATCATATCCAACGACTTCTCCCATCTGGGCGAGGCGATCATGGGCAATCCAGAATACCTTGTTGCAGATAACAACATAGAATTCGATTCGATTGAAGCGGCTGCCGAATGGTTGGAGAAACGCATGGACAGTTATCAAGGGGGAGTATCTCCGTGCCTTGCAGTTCTGGGCACGTTCACGCAGAAAGAAGTGGACGAAATCAGCAAGGTAAAAAAACTGCTACTGCTGAATGATAAATATCTCTACTTCCTGTTCGGGCTCGAAGTCAGAGAAGAATTCAGATCAAAGATAATTGATTAGGAGGTAACCATGATCAAATCAAACGCAACAAAAGCAATCACCAATTACAAGGACTTCTACACGAAAACTGCAAGCCAGATCGCAGAGATCAGAGCGAGCAAAAACTATACAGACGAATACAAGGCTGCAGCCATTCAAAAGGTTATGGATGAATATCGCAGCAAGTGCGACAGCTACAAGGCAAAGGCAATAGATGCAGTCAACGAGATCAAAAGCGGCTTTTCTGATAAGCGTCAGGCCGCCATCAAGAAGGGGCTTGAATCGGCAGAGCAAATCAACCTTCTGCTTACTGGCATAGCAAACAACGCTTATTCGCCTGATATGCTGAAAGATATTACGGCATCCATGGCAGACAACCCCTTCGCACTGGATACCATCAGAAACGCACTTCTTGCCAGCGACAACGAAGAATTAAAGGCATTCGCTGCAAGCATCCCGAAGAACAACGATAACGGAATCATGCGTAATCTGGACAGGATATCTGACAGCTTGTCAGAAGTGCCGTCGCCAGACGTTGACAGCAAGAATGACTGGAACGTCGGCTTCTATCAGAACGGAACGACCTTCGACGGATGGATTTCATACATAGATGGGAGCATAGAAGAATAACGCTATGTAACGTGATCACGATAAGCATAGAACAAGCAGAAGAGCGCTGTATTTTCCTTTCTGGGCGCTCTTTTGCATTTCTGGGAGCACTGCTCCACTTAATCAGAAAACGGCGGCAAATCGTATTTTTTCATGCATGCAAAGGCAAAATGTTTCCAGTCTGTCGGCAAGTGTTTTATATTGGCGCACTTCATCACATCCTCTTGAGTGAATGAAAAAATGTCAGGCTTGAACTTCTCTGCCAATTCATAATCACCGATTTGATTCAGTCGGTTCGAGACTTCGCCAAGCATTAATTCCTTCAGTCTGCACCAATACGGAGAAGTGCCTTGGTACATGTTGCTTATATCCGTATCTTTTGCCAAGTCAGGGAACTCTTGCCCCTTGACCATGTCAACGATTTCGTGACGAAGATTCCATTTCTCGTATGAAGTGACTTTAATCAAATTATGATAATCGATATCCAGTATTTCGCCTATCTGAATCATGACTTCTTCATATAAGCCGCCTTCATATTTACATGAGTAGAGATAACTGTCGGTATGGCCAAGTTTTAACGACAAGCGTGTTAAGGAATACCCTTTTTTCTTCGCTTCTCGTTTGAGATAGAGCCAATCAGTGCCAATCCTTCCAGATGTACTTCGGCCGTTACGGATTCTCTCTACTTTTGGTTCTTTCATTACTGAATCAACATCAAAATCGATATACTTGCGGATTTCATAAACGACAAATGGATTCATTTTATTATCTGCTTGTGCGCTGGAAATCCGACTTGGAGATATGCCGATTTTCTTCGCAAGTGAAAGGCAAGTGTAACCCTGATCGTAGATACATTGTCTTAAATACTTCCAATTGATGGGAACTCTTTTATATCGTTTAATTGTCATAGCAACAACCCCACACTGAAATCTGCCGAAATCTGCCAGTGTTTCCGTGCCCATTATATCATCATTCAAAAAATAACGACAAAATAACGACACTTTATGCCATAAAATACCCCTTTTTTGCTATTATTTCATGATTGTGTGAAGGCATGAAAAAAGAGGCCTGATTGCTGTAACCCTTGGTATTACTGGATTTCTGGCCTCTTGTTTTTGGTGGAGCATAGGGGGCTCGAACCCCTGACCTCATGACTGCCAGTCATGCGCGCTCCCAGCTGCGCCAATGCCCCGGGTGGAGCCACTGGCCGGGATCGAACCGGCCACCTGCGCGTTACGAATGCGCTGCTCTGCCGGATGAGCTACAGTGGCTCACTGCAGGTTTCAGACCTGTGCAACAAGTCTAGTCTTCCTGCATCTCCTCGATGAGTTCATCAATATCGTTGTACTGATGTGTTTCGTCCACAGCCGGTGCCTGTGAGGCGTCGTTTGTGGTACCCATCGTGAGGAAATATATTATACCTGCAATAATAAATAATGCAAGGATAATCGCGAAAATAATAATGGCTTTTTTTCGTTTTGCTTTTTTGACGTCCGCTTCCTGCGCCTCTTTGAGGAGCTCTTCTGTCTTCTCCTCAGCCGGTGTTTCGGCCGGCGTTTCCGCCTCGGCTTCAGCAGGTGCTTCTACTGCAACTTCAGCGGCAGCAGCTTCAACAGCCGGTGCTTCTACCGCAGCTTCAGCAGGTGCTTCGACAGCAGCTTCAGCAGGTGCTTCGACAGCCGGTGCTTCTACTGCAGGCTCTGCAACAACAGGCTCTTCTACCTTCACCGGTTCAACAACCGGTGCTTCTACCGCAGGCTCTTCGACCTTGGCTGGTTCAGCAACAGGTTCTTCAACCTTCGCCGGTTCAGCAGCTGCCTTTTCAGCTTTCTTCGCCTTCTTCGACTTCCACCATTTCTTCGACTTCGCAGGTTTTTCGGCCTTCGCCGCCGGTGCTTCGGCAGCGGGTTCCTCAGCCGCGGGCTTCTCAGCTACGGCAGCCGGTTCTTCTGCAGCGGGTTTCTCCGCCGTGGGTTCCTCAGCCGCAGGTTTCTCAGCTACGGCCGGCGATTCAACAACCGGCTTCTCCGCCACGGCAGGTTTCTCAACAACGGGCTTCTCCGCCACGGCAGGTTTCTCCGCCGCAGGCTTCTCAGCTACGGCCGCCGGTGAAACAGCCGCGGGCTTCTCAACCGCCTTCGCTGCCGCTTTCTCAGCAGCGGCTGCTGCTTCGGCTTCTTTCTGTTCTTTCTGGCCGGCCAGGGCTGCGGCAATCGCCGCAGTGTCGATGGACTGGGTCGCGCGGGCTTTTGCGGCGCGGCGGGCGTTCATCGCGTTGATCTTCTTGAAGAGGGCGGCAATGGTCTTGCCGTGCGGCTCTTCATAGAACAGCTTCACCCACTCGCCCTGGTACCTGAAGAGGAATGCGTGGTAAGCGGATGAATGCTTGACCTGACTGATGCCTGTATATACATATTCTTTATTATCTATAAACAGCGAACGTTTCGAAAATTCTACGCTATGGCCTTTGTCATTAAATTTTATCGATTCCATATAAGCTCCCGTGTAATCGGATAAAACACAACTAATTAAATCGTATTTTCGGGCTAAAATAAAAAAGGTCCGCGCCTATAATAACAAATGAAAACAAAAAATGCAAATTTTACAAGACAAATCTATGTCGTAATGTTATAATAACGTATAAAAATGCGTTTATTTGCAATTTTGTTTGTTTTATTTTGTATTATTTTAGGTAATCATTTAAGCAATTAAATGAAGTAATCAGAGGAAGAAACATATGGATAAGAGTGCATTAAAAGACAAGAGACGTGAAACAGTAATTGGTCTTCTCAAAGGCATGAACATCAAGAAGGATTCAGACGGCGGTTTCGACAGAGATGATGTTTACGGCTGCATCCAGGAACTGTGCAACCTTTATGAGGAACACATCGGCGAACTCGAGAACAACTATGAAGCTGAGATCTCCGAACTTACAAAGAAGTATCAGAAATATGATGAGAACAATGAGCTTTATGTCAGCTTGATTCTTGAGGCGAAGAAGAGCAGCAACGAAATCATCAACCAGGCGAAGACCGAAGTCGATGAGATCCTGAGAAGCGGAAAAGAAAAGATCGAGGCGCAGGAAGCGCAGATGGAACAGTTCCGCATCGACAGCGAGAAGGAGAGAGAATCCGTTATCGCTGAGCTGAAGGCCAGCAAGGAAGTTGCAGAAGCTGAGAAGGCTGCAATGCTCGTCGAGATGGAAGCCGAGAAAGAAAAGCTCGAAGCAACAAAGAACAAATACAGACAGCAGATCACTGCTATGGAAGACGAGTTTGCTGAGATCAGAACCAACATTCTGAGAACATCAGCAAGACTGGACAACCTCAAGGCACAGACCGAGGAACTCCTGCCTACCACGGACTGGGATGTCGAGGAGACCGAAACAGACGTAGAGGTTCCGTCAGCTGACGTCGAAGTCGAAGAATTCTTCGAGCCGGAAGAGAAACTGGCAGAAGAGGTAATTCCGGCAGATGCACCGGCAGAGGAAGTTCCGGCCGAAGAGCCGGCAGCAGAAGAACCGGAAATCACTTTTGATGAAGTCGCGTTCGAGCCGGCCGAAGAGCCAGCAGCAGAAGCTCCAGTCGAGGAAGCACCGGCAGCAGAAGCACCGGAAGAAGAAGCTCCGGCAGCAGCGCCTGTAGAAGCAGACAACCTCTTCGCGGACGCATTCTTCCAGGACAGCCTGTTTGAAGATGTTCCAAAAGCAGAAGACGGTGTAGCGGCGATCGAAGAAGCGCTGGAAGAAGCTCCGGCCGTTCCGGAAGTTCCGGAAGCAGTGACGGAAGCTGCAGCGGAGATCCCGGAAGTACCGGCAGAGGTTCCGGAAATCGTGTCCGCACCTGTAGAAGAAGTTGCAGAAGCAGTCGGCGAACATGAAGCCACAGTGGAAGAACTCCTGGCAAGCATGGACAGCCTGGCTGATACAGTCGGCCTGACAGACAACATCGAAGCGAAGCCTGCTGAGGCAGCAGCGGATGTAGATGCGATGCTGGACGAGATCTCATTCGACGACCTGATCGAAGACGCAACAGACGTCGCACCGATCGAGCCGTCAGTAGATGCAGCTGTTGATGCAGCGATCGGCACTGCTGCAGACGCAGCGGCTGACCTGGCACCGGAGGAAATCTCCTTTGACAGCCTCGAAGCACTCTTCAAAGATGAACAGTAAGAAACTGTGCAGCAAAATCCATATAATACAAATGACATAAAATAGACGTAGGTACGCGGCGCAGTTGTGTCGCGTACTTTTGTCGACAGAACATTCTAAACAAAACAACAAAGGAACCAGCCATGGACGCATTAAAAAACAAAATCCTGACAGAAGGTAAGGCGATCGGCACGGAGATCGTGAAGGTGGATGGATTTCTGAACCATCAGATCGACGTGAAGTTTCTCGAGGAGATCGGCGCGGAGTTCGGCAAGCGGTTTGCCGGCACCGAGGTGGACAAGATCCTGACGGTCGAAGCGAGCGGGATCGCCATCGCCTGCGCAGCAGCGCCGAATTTCAACTACGCCCCGGTGGTCTTTGCGAAAAAGGCCGCTCCGAGCACGATGAACGAGGGCTTCTACGAAGCCGAAGCGAAGTCCTTCACCAAGGGCACCGTGTCAAAGCTCAAGGTCGCGGAGAAGTTCATCAACGAAGGAGAGAAGATTCTGATCCTGGACGACTTCCTGGCGAGCGGTGAGGCGTCGGTGGCGCTGGCGCAGATCGTGGAGATGGCGGGAGCTGAGGTGGCCGGCGTTGGCGCAGTCATCGAGAAGGGTTTCCAGGGCGGCTCTGACAGACTGCGCGACATGGGATACAGAGTGGAATCGCTGGCGGTGATCGAAAAGATCGACGACGGCGTCATCACATTCCAATAATTTTGCAAAAGCAAGAGAAAACAGATGGACGACTACAAGGTAGATTTTCACATACACACAACAGCATCGGACGGTGAGGCGACGCCGACGCAGATCGTCAAGCGCGCCAAGGAGCTGGACTACGATATCATCGCCATCACGGATCATGACAACACCAACGGCATCGCGGAGGCCATGATCGCAGCGGAGGCGGTGGGCATCAAGCTGGTTCCGGGCATCGAGATCGCTGTGGTCACAGAGGAAGAGACCGGACTCCACATGCTCGGCTACAACATCGATATCGAGAACGAAGCGCTGAAGAAGTTCCTCGACGAGATGGTGCAGCGGCGCGTCGAGCGTAACGAGCAGCTGTTCCGGGTTTTGCAGGAGATGGGCTACGATATCTCCCGGGACGACATCGAGGTCGGCAAGAACGATTTCATCGGCAAGCCGCTCATCGCCAGGGCCCTCGTAAGCAAAGGCTACATCGCTGAGGAGAAGCAGGCTTTTGGCAGGGAGATTTTGGGCAGCGCCAAGTGCAGGGCTGTGAAGAAGGTCAAGCCCCTCGCCAAGGACGCGATCGCGATTATCAAGGAGGCGGGCGGCACGCCGGTGCTGGCGCACCCGATCCAGACGCGCGGCATCGGGCGCCCGGGAAGCGAGCAGTTCTACGCCAACATGGATAAGATCATCGGACGGCTGAAGCGGCAGGGGCTGAAAGGGCTGGAATGCTTCCACCCGGATCAGGACTTCGAACAGTCCATGCGGTTCGTGGAGATGGCGGAGAAGTACCATCTGCACATCACCAGAGGATCCGATTTCCACGGAAAAGATTTAGCAGACGCCGACGAAACGGCATACAGATAAATACAAGTTAACAGGAGGACAACATGAAGATCTATAACACACTGACAAGAAGAAAAGAAGAATTCGTACCGCAGGAGGAAGGCAAAGTCAAGATGTACGTTTGCGGACCTACGGTCTACAATTTCTTTCATATAGGCAACGCCAGACCGTTCGTCGTGTTCGACACCATGCGCAAGTACCTGGAGTACAGAGGATACAAAGTCAAGTTCGTTCAGAACTTCACCGACGTGGATGACAAGATCATCAACCGCGCCAAGGAAGAAGGCGTCTCAGCCGGCGAGATCTCCGAGAAGTACATCGCAGAGTACTACAAGGACGCAGCGGCTCTGAACGTCCGCAAGGCGACGGTCCACCCGAAGGTCACGGAGACCATGGACGACATCATCAAGTTCGTCGCGGATCTCATCGACAAAGGCTACGCATACGAAGTGGACGGAGACGTCTACTACAGAACCAGAATGTTCGAAGGCTACGGCAAGCTTTCCGGTAAGAACGTGGACGAGCTGCGCCTGGGCGCAAGCGAGAGAACCAGCTCCGCAGACGATGAGAAGAAGGAAGATCCCCTCGACTTCGCTCTTTGGAAGGCCCGCAAGTCAGAGGATGAGATCGCATGGGATTCCCCGTGGGGCATGGGCAGACCGGGCTGGCACATCGAGTGCTCCACCATGTCAAAGAAATATCTGGGCGACACTCTGGACATCCACGCCGGCGGCGAGGACCTGCAGTTCCCGCACCACGAGAATGAGATCGCCCAATCAGAGGCCCACAACGGCAAGCAGTTCGCCAACTACTGGATGCACAACGGATACATCAACATCGACGGCGTCAAGATGAGCAAGTCCCTCGGCAACTTCAAGACCGTGCGCGATCTGCTCAGCCAGTACGACGGCGAAGTCCTGCGTTTCCTCATCCTGAGCGGACACTACAGAGGACCGATCGACTTCAATCCGGAGATCCTGACCCAGTCCCAGAACGGACTGAAGAGAATGCGCAACGCCAAGTCCAACCTGAAGCACCTGATGGCCAACGGCGCGGACGGCGAAATGACCGCAGCAGAAGCAGAGGCAGTCGCGGGCTACGACAAATACAGACAGAAGTTCATCGAGGCGATGGACGACGACCTCAACACAGCCGACGCCATCTCGGCCGTCTTCGAACTCGTCACCGCCATCAACACCGCAGCAGGCGCCGGCGCCACGAAAGCTTTTGCAAAAGCATCCATGGACGTTTTGATGGAACTGGCGACAGTCCTCGGACTGCTCCAGCAGGATGTGGAAGAAAAGGTCGAGATCGATCCTGAGATCCAGGCTCTTATCGATGAGCGTCAGGCAGCCCGTAAGGCGAAGAACTACGCGCGCGCGGACGAGATCAGAGACCAGCTGGCTGCCCAGGGCATCACGCTGAAGGATACCCCGCAGGGCGTGCAGGTGATCAAGAACTAATGAAGGAAGCGGAAGTCAGACAGCTGAATACGGATGTGCTGGCGTATTTGGGCGACGCGGCGTACGAGATCTTCATCCGGAAGCTGATGCTCGAGGAGGGCAGGCTCCGGGCGAACAGCCTGCACCGTTCGGCGACCCATTACGTCAACGCCCATGCGCAGGCTGACGCGGTGCGCGGGATGCTGGAGGAACTGACAGAGGAAGAGCAGCGGATCGTGAAGCGGGCGCGCAATCACAAATTCCATTCCAAGGCGAAGAACGCGGATCCGCTGACGTATAAATGGGCAACGGGATTTGAAGCATTGGTAGGGTACCTGTATCTGACCGGGGACGAGCAGCGGCTCGCCCGCGTCATGAACAGGGCAGTGGAGATCATCGATGGCGAACAGATATAAAAAAAAGAGAGAAACCACGAACAAGACAAAGGACTGGATCACAGATTACTACCAGACCGGACGCGAGTGGGAAAAGGACAACCGCCGGCGCCGCGAGGAGGCAGGAGAGAAGGAAGAGAAGGGGCTCAGAAACCTGAACGCCTTCGAGATGACCTGCATCGTCATCATCGCATTGGCAGTGATCGGCATGATCATCAAATATTTCATTCTCGGACACGGATTCTGGGATTGGGGGATTTAACATGAGCAAAGCAGACGTTTTATTTGTAAATATGTGCCGGGACATCCTGGACAACGGATTCTCGACAGAAGGGCAGACCGTCCGCGCCAGATGGGAGGACGGAACGCCGGCCCATACGATCAAACAGTTTGGCGTAGTGAACAGATACGATCTCAGGGAAGAGTTCCCTGCACTGACACTGCGCCCGACTTATATCAAGAGCGCAGTCGACGAGATGCTCTGGATCTGGCAGCAGAAGTCCAACCGGACAGCCGACCTGAAAAGCGGCATCTGGGATGAATGGGCGGGCGCCGACGGAACCATCGGCAAAGCCTACGGCTACCAGATGGCCCAGAAGTACCAGTTCGCCCAGGGCGAGATGGACCAGGTGGACAACGTCCTCTGGCAGCTGAAGAACACGCCGTACTCCAGACGCATCATGACCAACCTCTATAATTTCGCGGACCTGTCCGAGATGGGGCTGGAGCCCTGCGCCTACAGCATGACCTTTAACGTCACCCGCGAGCAGGGCGGCGGCGCAGAGGGAGGCGGCGGCAGCGGCAAATTCGTTCTGAACGGGATCCTCAACCAGCGCTCCCAGGACATCCTGGCGGCGAACAACTGGAACGTGGTCCAGTACGCGGTCCTGATCTACATGTTTGCCCAGGTCAACGACATGCTCCCGGGCGAGCTGATCCATGTGATCTCCGACGCCCACATCTACGACAGGCACGTTGACATCATCCGGGAGATGATCGAGCGCCCCCAGTACCCGGCGCCGAAGTTCGCCCTGAACCCCGAGATCAAGAACTTCTACGACTTCACACTGGACGACATCACCATCACCGACTACAAGAAGAACCCGCAGATCAAGAATATCCCGATCGCGGTGTAAGCGCGGCACGGAACAAACAAGGAGAACAACATGAACGCAATCGTTGCGACAGACAGAAACTGGGGCATCGGCAAGAACAACGACCTTCTGGTCCACCTGCCGGGCGACCTGAAATACTATAAGAAGAAGACCCTCGGCAAGTGCGTCATCTTCGGACAGCGGACGCTGGAATCTCTTCCGGGCTCCAAGCCGCTTCCGAAACGCAACCACATCGTCCTCAGTGACGACCCGACCTTCACCGTCACGCCGCGCGAAGGTTTCGCCTGCGACGTCGTGCATTCGAAGGACGAGGTGCTCGAGCTGGCAACAGAATACGAAGCAAAAGCAACCGCTGTCGGAGAGGACCCGTCTGAGGCGGTCTTCATCTGCGGCGGAGCGTCCATTTATGAACTCTTCTTCGATGACTGCGATGCGTTCTATGTGACCAGGATCGATGAGGTATTCGATGCGGACCGGTTCTTCCCGAACCTGGAAGAGAAGGGGTTCGTCGTCACCTGGGAATCAGAAGAACAGATCGACGAGGCAACAGGCATCCGCTACACCTTCCGCAAGTACGAGCGGCCATAACGCAGCACAGGCAGGTGAGACCATGTCCGAAATCATAGCAGGAAGAAACGCGGTTCTCGAGGCGCTCAAGTCCGGCCGCGAGATCGAGAAAATCAACATACAGAAGACCGAGAAGGGGGAGCATCCCGCGGGCTCGATCAAACAGATCATCGCGAAGGCAAAGGAAGCGAAGATCCCCGTCTATCATAGCGACAAGGCGTTCATGGACAAGCTCCTGGACGGCGCCAAGGTAAACTGCCAGGGCGTCATTGCAACAGCGTCCGACTACTCATACTGTGAGGTCAGCGACATCCTCAAGCTGGCGGAAGAACGCGGAGAGCATCCGTTTATCATCGTGCTCGACGGCCTGGAAGATCCCCACAATCTGGGCGCCATCATGCGGACTGCTGAATGCGCGGGAGCACACGGGATCATCATCCCGAAGCGCCGCAGCGTCTCCGTGAACGAGACCGTGCTCAAGACCAGCGCGGGAGCAGCGGAGCACATGCTCTGCGCACGGGTGACCAACATTGGAAGAGCCATCGACGAACTCAAGAACCAAGGCGTGTGGGTGTACGCCTGCGACATGGGCGACACATTCATGTATGATCAGGACATGACCGGTCCGGCAGCGATCGTCATCGGCAGCGAAGGATTCGGCATCAGCCGCCTCGTCCGCGAGAAGTGCGACTTCGTGGTCAGCATCCCGATGAAGGGCAAAGTCAATTCCCTCAACGCGTCCAACGCCGCCGCCATCATCATGTATGAAGTTGTGAAACAGAGACTGTAATGCTTAAAAAAGAACTCATCAACTCCATAGAGAATCCGGAGATTCAGCTGGCGGCGGAAGCCCAGGCGGGAGACTCTCTCGCAGAGGAGACTCTCATCCGGAAGTACTCCGGCATCGTCTACAAAAAAGCCCGTGCCTACTTCATGGCCGGCGCGGATGCGGAAGACGTGGTCCAGGAGGGCATGATCGGCCTGCTCAAGGCCGTGCGTACTTATGATGCCGACAAGAACGCGACCTTCGGCACCTATGCCGAACGCTGCGTCACGAATCAGATCATCAGCGCCATCCGCAGTGCGGACCGCGTGAAGCATAAACCTCTCAACACATCCATTTCCCTCAATAAGCCCCTCACCGACGCAAACGCGCCGCAGGGCGCAGGGGAGAACTCAGAAATCACTCTCGGCGACACCCTCGGCACAGCGCCGGCCGACAGCCCCGACGAGCTCCTCGTCATCAAAGACGTCGCCTACTACATTCTCAACAACGGCGACAACATCTTCAGCGACCTGGAAATGAAGGTCCTCAGCGAATACACCAAGGGCTTCACCTCCGGGCAGATCGCAGAGCGCCTGGGCAAAAGCCCCAAATCCGTGGACAACGCCCTCCAGCGCACCAGAAAAAAAGTCATCAATTATCTTTGGGAGTAAGTCGGCAACCAAACCAAGACCCACACCCAACGATTCTTAAAATTCCTTAAGCATCCCATAATTGACTTTCCAACATGATAAAATCCTATATGGGAGAGTAGCGGCGTGCTGCAACGGTGCAGCATGGACCGCGATACTGTGATGCGATCATGATCTGTAAATACTGCGGACAACAGATTGATAACAACGCAGAATACTGTAATTACTGCGGCAAGAAGGTGTTACACGTACCACCTGTCTTTACCATGACCAAAATCGGGACAGATGTAGCCACGGAGGCGATCCGCAGCTACACAGAGTGGGGCTTCTACTACAATCCCGACGCGGACCTGGATCCGGAGACAGGCAAGAAGCCGGAGTACAGTTATAGTGCCCTCGAAGCCCTGCCGGATGAGAACCATCTGAAGTGGGCGAGCGATTTCATCCGTGCGGACCAGATGGAGGCAGCCCTTGCGGCCGAAGCAGCTGCGAAAGCAGAAGCGGAAGCTTATGAAGCAAAGGCCTCCGATCACGAGATGACCCAGGCGGAACTGATCCTGACCCGGGCGGGCGGAGCCCTGTCCGACGCAGGGACGGTCACTGCACCCGATCCCGAGCAGCCGCAGGAGGACGCCGGGGGCCTGCAGGAGGACGCAGCACAAGATTCTGCCGAGACCCCGCAGCCAAACGCCAACACAAAAACCAAACAAAAATCCAAACCCAAGAAGAAAGGCTCCTGTCTGCTCATCGTCATAGCACTGATCTTCCTGGCGGCAGCCATCGCAGGCGGTGCATATTTCCTCTTTGGTGCAGATAAGACCTACGAGGTCGACTTGAACGCACTGATGGTCCAGCCGAAGATCATCGGATACAACGACTTCGGCGAGATGGCCCTCATGCCGCAGATCGACAGCGCCAAAGAAGATGAGTGGCTCAGGACGGTAGAGTTCGATGTGGACAAAAAGAAATTCCGCGAGGTCCTGGACACAGTCACCTATACGCCGGACAAGACGAAGAAGCTGTCCAACGGCGATACCGTCACCATCACCGTCGACTACAATAAGGCCCTGGCGGAGGAATATGAGCTGATCGTGCACGCTCGGACTGCGACTTTCGAAGTCGAAGGCCTCGAGATCGGCAAGGACCTCGCCTACGATCCCAACGCCTATCATGCCTACTACGATGACTTCATCCTCCCGGAAAGCGACCGGACCAAGCTCAGCCATGCGGACGTGGTCTTCAGCACCAACGGCAACATCAGCCAGGTCCAGCAAGCCATCAACGAGATCTACGCCCGCCACGGGTACATCTTCGGAGATGAGAAGTACAACAAACTCTTCCGCGGCTTCGACTGGTATGTACCGATGTACAAGCCGGAAAAGTTCGACAACGACTGGCTCAACAAAAATGAAAAGGCCAATCTCAACCTGCTGATCAGCTACAGAGATGAGCTCAAGGAAGCTGAAGCAAAGGCCGCCGAGGAGGAAGCGGCGAAGGAAAAAGCAGAACAAGAAAGTGCCGAAAAAGAGAAATCAACGAAGGAAAAGCCTGAAAAAGACAATAATGCGAAAGAAAAAGACGATTCCGATGATGACGACTGATAGGATCTAACACTAGATATACTGTAAAGTATTGCATGAAAACACAAAATATATGCAATACTTTTTTTGTGCAAAAAAGTTACACAATTATTCAATTTTGCAATATCTTTTTGCCTGAACTTGATGTATACTATATGCACTAGCATTTGAACTACATAACCTACATATATATAGGGTAAATATATAGGCAAATAATTCAAGCCAACAGTTTTGCGGGGACTAGGCAGCTGTTTGTTTTTTTGCGCTACTGGAAGTCCATAGGGTTTCTGTACGCTATAGTGGGAAAACATCGGATACAGATAACAGTTATAGGAGAGTATGAGGAGCAACCGTAACGCGAAAAGAAAAATCATCATAGGCATCGTCATCGCCGTGGCAGCCATTGTGCTGTTCGGGGTGGGACTGTACGCAGCAGAACGGATGGGTCTGAAGGATGTGCAGTTCGGCGATTCCGGCGAATGGGGCGACGGTGAACCTGAGGTAACGGAACTCAGCCTCAAAGACAAGCTCTACATTTCCCATGACAACATCGATACTTACCTGCTGATCGGCACAGACACCGGCGGCGAGGATCTGGGTGAAATGTTCAGCGGCGAGCTGGCAGACTTCATCACACTCCTGCTGGTGGACAACACGACAGAGAAGTTCGGCTTCCTGCAGATCGACCGGAACACCATGGTGGAGATGGCAGTACCGGATGAGGAAGGAAATGACGCTTCCATCGAGACGATGCAGATCTGTATCTCCCACTGGTACGGAAAGACGCAGCAAGACCGGAACGACTACACGACAGCTGCAGTAACGACCTTGCTGGGCGATCTGGACATCGACAACACCTACTCGTTGGAAATGACCAACATCGGCGCTGTGAACCACGCCATCGGCGGTGTGGAGGTCGACATCCAGACGGATCTGACCAAAGTCGATCCGGCCTTCAAGGAAGGCGCGACCGTTCTGCTGACAGACGAGCAAGCCGAGAAGTTCGTCCGGGCCCGCTCAGGCGTCGGCAAGGGAACCAATGCAGAGCGTATGGCACGCCAGACCCAGTACATGCAGAAGGTGTACAACCTGGTCATGAACCAGGCTCGGGAGAACCCGGAATATCTGAACAACCTGTACGAACAGCTGAAGGGCAAGGTCTACTCAGGAGATTCGACGAAGAACTTTTCCAAGCTCACCAAGCAGCTGACCGAGTACGAAGGCCAGGGCATCCTGAAGTTCACCGGTAAGGTGAAGGTGCATGATACCCTTGGGGACGGCAAAAAGCATGAGGAGTTCTATGTGGATGACAACTCCATCCTCCGGTGTCTCCAGACAATCATGAACCTGAAAGAAGCCCCGGAAGATTACGGCGAAGAAGACGAAGAATAAGAAGATCAAACACTAAGGATCATATACAGAATGAACCAAAACGCGGATATCGAACTGAAGAACAAACGAACAGAAGAGATGGAGATCGACCTGCTGGAACTCTTTGGCCACTTTATGGCCAAGAAATGGTGGATCATCTCAGCTTTTATCATAGGCGCGCTGATCGCCGGGCTGATCACAATGTTTGTGATCACGCCGAAGTACACGGCGACATCAAAGATGTACATGGTCAGCTCCAGCTCCCAGTCAGTGGTTGACCTGACGGACTTCAGCATTGGACAGTCCCTGTCCAGCGACTACGTGGAACTGCTGAAGACCCGCCCGATCGTGGAAGACGTGATTCAGGAGCAAAATCTACCCTACAGCTATAACCAGCTGGTGGGGATGCTGAACCTCTCGGTCGTCACGGATACCAGAATCATCGTGATCAATGTGACAAGCGAGGATCCGCATGAAGCCATGGAGATCGCCAACGCTTTGGCGGACAAGGGCGTCAGCGAGCTTCCGAAGCTCATGGAGACGCCGGAACCGCACATCGCAGAGTACGCTATCGTGCCGGTCAACAAGAGCTCCCCGAGCCTGACCAAGAACACATTGATCGGTGCACTGCTGCTGATGCTTTTGGTCCTCGCCATCCTCACAGTAGAGTTCCTCATGGATGATACCCTCAAGACTGCGGAAGATGTGGAACGAGAATTCGGCGTCATGCCGCTCACGACCATCCCGGAAGGCAAGATCGAGGGCCTCGAATCCACCGAAGACAAGGTCAAACGCAAGCGTTTCGGTTTCATCAAACGCAAAGGCAAAAGCAAACGCAAGGGTAAATAAGAACTATGCAAGACTTTCGTTATAGAAACAACAACATAGAATTCGGTCAGACGCCGCAGCTGCCTTATTCAGTGCAGGAGGCCGTCAACCGCCTGCGTATCAACATCTCCTTCCTCGGAAGCGATGTGCGCAGGATCATGATCATCAGCTCCGAGCCGAACGAAGGCAAGTCCTTTCTGGCGATGCATCTGTGGAATCAGATGGCGGAAGCCGGTGAGAAGACCATCCTGGTCGACGCGGATATGAGAAATTCCAATCTCGTCGCCAAGTATGATATCAAGCGGGAAGACGGCAGGGAGATGAAAGGCACGACCCACTATCTGGCCGGGAACGCCCAGATCGATGAGGTGCTCGTGCACACCAAGTACGGCTACGGAGACTTGATCCCCAATGTGGAGAATGTCATCAACCCCTCATTGCTTCTGGAGACGAGCAAGTTTGAAGTATTGCTCGAGGCGCTGGCGAAGCGGTACCGCTACGTCTTCGTGGACGCTCCGCCGCTGGGCATCGTCTCCGACGGAGAACGGATCGGCAACATGTGTGACGGCGCCATCCTCTGCGTGCGGAGCACGGCAACGCCGAAGGGCGTCGTCCGGGAATCCGTCCACCAGCTGGAGCGTGCCGGATGTCCTCTGCTGGGCATCGTCCTCAACCGGGTCGATGAGAGCAAGGGCGGATACGGAAAATACGGTAAATACGGCAAGTACGGCCACTATGGCAAATATTATTCCGATTATTATTACGGAAATGGTGACAGATAGTTCCGCGGTCCCCGGGGGTCGCTGACTATATAAAATTTTCGAGGAAAGGAGGAGAAGACCAATGGGCAAGCATTTTGTACGGAAGATGGTTGTATTCATGATTGCTGCAGCAATGATCCTGTCTTCCGGAGCGGGCGTTTTTGCGACTAGCAGCAGCCAGGTTGGAGTCGTCAAGAGTGTGAAGTCAGTTGAAAATTACGGTAAGAAGTCTGTTAAGATCACTTGGAAGGCAGCAAAGGGTGCTTCAGCATACAAAGTCTATAAGAACGGGAAACTGGTCAAGACTGTGAAGACCACCAGCTGCACACTGACAGGAATCAAAGCAGGTTCAAAGTATACTATTTCAATTGCAGCAGTTGCGAAGGACGGCAAGACGATCGGCAAGAAGTCAGCAGTCAAGGGCATGACCTACACAAAGCGCTGGATGAAGACCATCACGGTCAAGAAGGCTAAAGCAGGCAAGAAGAAAGCCACGATCAAGTGGAAGAAAGTCAAAGGAGCAACGGGATATCAGGTCCTGTACTCAAAGGACAAGAAGACCTGGAAGTCCAAGTACGTGAAAGGCGGTTCTAAGACCAGCACTGTGATCAAGAAGCTGAAGAAAGGCAAATGGTACTACAAGGTTCGTGCCGTGAAGAGCGGATACCTTGGAGGCGTATGCAATGTCAGATCAGTAAAGGTCAAGTAGTATGCCGAAACGCTCAGAATTGAGCAGTTGTACAACTGAAACCGCGGGGGCGGTGAGAACTGTCTCCGCGGTTTAAGTCACCTTTAAAGAGAAAGAGAATTCATAATTTTGATTGATTTTCACACGCACATACTGCCGGGAATCGACGACGGCAGCAGAGACATGGACATGACGATCCGCATGCTTGAGGCAGAGCGGGACCAGGGCGTGTCCCATATCTGTGCTACCCCGCATTTCTATGCCCACAGAAGGTCGGTGGAGTTCTTTCTGGAGCGGAGAAATCGCGCGCTGGAAGATGTCCGGCAGGAACTGGCCAAGCTGCCAGATTTGCCTCTCATTATCGCCGGTGCGGAGGTCTATTACTTCCGCGGTATGGAACGGGCGGAGCTCCTGCCGGAGCTCTGCATCGAAGGAACGAATCTGCTCCTACTGGAGATGCCTTTCGAGCAGTGGACCGATGAAATGGTGAAAGCAGTGGAGTATATGATCCAGCGGCGCGGTTTGAGTATCGTGCTCGCCCACGTGGAACGCTACGAGCGATTCCAGAAGGACAAGGATACCTGGAACAGGATCCTCGCACTGCCGCTGACCATACAGCTCAACGGGGAGTCCTTTATCGACGCAGGATCCTTCCTGCGGCCGAACAAGGAGCATAAGCTGAGCCTGCGGCTGCTCGCAGAGCATGAGGATATCATCCTCGGCAGTGACTGTCATAACATGAGCGACAGAGCACCGAATCTGGCAAAAGCAAGGGCGGTGATCAAGAAGAAACAGGGAATAGAGAGATTAGAAAAGTTCGATTACTATATTAATAAGATGCTATGAGAAATCATAACGGAGAAAAACTGAATTTCAATAAAGGACAAGTAACCAAAAGAAAACGATTGGAACATGCGCACTTTATTATGCTCATACTGATTTTGTATGATTTGATTACGGTGTCCTTTTCTTTTTTTGCAGCACTACTGCTGCGTTTTGATTTCCGATTTTCCATGATTCCTGAGATGTATCTTGGGCCTTGGATTAAGTTCGCACCGTTTTATGCTGTGCTCTGCATTATTGTGTTCTGGTGGTTGCGCCTGTACAAGAGCATCTGGAGATTTGCGAGTTACAGAGAATTGGAACGAATCACCTTGGCTACTGCCATTACGGGGTTCCTGCATATTCTTCTGATCACATTGTTTCTGCAACGCATGCCGATATCTTATTATTGCATCGGTATCATCCTGCAGTTCTTCTTCTGCACCTTTATTCGTTTCTCTTACCGTTTTATTTTGCTGCTGCGCTCTAAAAAGCCACAGACAAAGATTGATAATGCGATGATTATCGGCAGTGGGGCGGCTGGAGTCACACTATTAAGGGATATCCGCAGAACAGGAAAAGTCAATGAAAATGTCATCTGTTTTATCGATGACAATTCAAATAAATGGAACCGTGATATCGATGGCATCCCGGTAATTGGAGGAAGGGATTCTATCCTTAAAGCGGTCGATACCTACGATATCGATAAAATCTATTTGGCTATGCCTAGCGTCTCCAGCACAGAGCGGAAAAAGATTCTCGATATTTGCAAAGAAACAGACTGTGAACTGAAAACACTTCCCGGATTGTATCAACTAGCATTGGGAGATGTCACTGTCAATTCGCTTCGAAACGTTGAAGTGGAAGATCTACTTGGTAGAGAACCTGTAAAAATGGGTTCCCATGAACTACGGGAATATCTTAGTGGGAAAACGGTTCTCATAACAGGCGGCGGTGGAAGTATTGGCAGTGAGTTATGCCGTCAGGTTGCCTCAACCAAAGTCGTAAAAAGACTGATCATCTTTGATATCTATGAAAACAATGCTCACGAAATAAAATTAGAATTAGCTGATAAGTATCCTGAACTTGACCTTGTTGTTCTTATCGGTTCTGTTCGCAACAGCAGAAGAGTCAAAGAGGTCTATGAAAAATACAGACCGGACATTGTATTTCATGCAGCAGCACACAAACATGTTCCGCTGATGGAAGATAGCCCATGTGAGGCAATCAAGAATAATGCACTTGGAACGTATTATACTGCATTTGCAGCGATGGCATATGGTAGTGAAAAGTTTGTATTGATATCTACTGACAAAGCAGTGAATCCAGTCAATATCATGGGTGCAAGCAAACGGCTCTGTGAAATGCTTGTACAGACCTTTGCGAAAAAAGTGGAGGAGGGGAAAGCCTCCGAACTTCCTGATTTGCATGCGGATACAGGAACAAACAGAAATATCACCGAGTACATATCTCTTCCAAATGACTCAAAAACAGAATTTGTAGCAGTTAGATTCGGCAACGTGCTAGGCAGCAATGGCTCTGTGATTCCACGATTTAAGGAACAGATAGCAGCAGGCGGACCCTTAACCGTAACACATCCGGACATAATAAGATATTTTATGACGATTCCCGAAGCAGCCTCGTTGGTATTAACAGCTGCGACCTTCGGTGGAGACGGGAAAATCTTTGTTTTAGATATGGGTACACCTGTTAAAATCGATGACCTCGCAAGGAACATGATCAAGCTTGCCGGGCTAAAACCAGATGAAGATATCAAAATTGTTTATACAGGGCTTAGACCTGGAGAGAAACTATATGAAGAAAGGTTGATGGATGAAGAGGGCCTTCAGAAGACTTCTAACGAGTTAATTAGTATCGGAAGTCCGATTGAGTTTGATGAAGATAAGTTTATACAACAGTTTAAGAATTTAATGCTTGCGGCATATGAGGATCGAGAAGATGTAATTCGAGATTTAGTGGCAGAAGTTGTTCCAACGTATCATCCAGCAGGTGTGCACGGATCCGAAGCTAAGGGAGAGGCATATGAACATCAGATGATGGAGATGCTTGCGAAGAAAACACCTAAATTATGAGACAAACTGAGTCAGAATTGTTTAAGGCAGTTAATCGAGGGAGATAATCAAAATGAATAGAGAAACAATTCCGTTTAGCCCTCCTGATGTTGGAGATTATGAAATTAAAGAAGTTGTTCAAGCAATTCAATCTGGGTGGATAACGACTGGGCCAAGAACAAAACTTTTTGAAAGACGACTTGCAGCATATATTGAATCTGGCAATACCAATATTGATTGTAATTCGAAAGAATCAATTGACTGCTTTAGTAATAAGGTTGTCTGCTTAAGTTCAGCGACCGCAGCCGAAGAATTAAATCTCCGTGTATTTGGAATACAAAAAGGAGATGAAGTAATAGTACCTGCATATACTTATACTTCAACTGCATCTGCAGCAATTCATTGTGGAGCG
This sequence comes from uncultured Eubacteriales bacterium, assembly GCA_902786815.1. Lineage (GTDB taxonomy): Bacteria > Bacillota > Clostridia > Peptostreptococcales > Anaerovoracaceae > Lentihominibacter. Next base: position 17,687 of record CADADV010000009.1, on the reverse strand, counting down.
ACAGTTGTTTTTGTGGATATTCAAAAAAATGGTGATCCTTTAACGGGAATGCCAGAAATGGATTATCAGAAACTAGAAGAAGCCATTTCACCTAAAACAAAAGCAATTATTGCTGTAGATTTAGGGGGTATTGTTTGCGACTATGAAAAAATTTATGAAATAGTAGAGCGAAAAAAATGTTTATTCGTTCCATGCGAATCGGATGGAACACCTTTGGGAGATTTGTCGGCGAGAATCCAACAATCTTTGGGGCGAATTGCTGTAATAGCAGATTGCGCACATAGTTTAGGGGCTAGCCGTCTTATGAATGGAAATATTTGCTACTGTGGTCAAATTGCCGACTTTTCAAGTTTTAGTTTCCATGCAGTGAAAAACATGACAACTGCGGAAGGAGGTGCTGCCACATGGAAAAGAATCCAAGGAATACCTGATGAAGAAATCTATCATATGTATCAATTGCTTTCATTACATGGACAAAGCAAAGATGCCTTTTCTAAGACAAGAGTAGGTGCCTGGGAGTACGATATAATTGGTCCTTGGTATAAATGTAATATGACTGATATTACTGCATCAATTGGTTTGAGACAGCTTGATAGATACCTTGATTTGATTGAGAGAAGAAAGCAGATTGTAAGAAAATACGATGAAGCTTGCGATGCAGCAGGTATATATCATCTCAATCATCAAACGCATACTGTTATGAGTTCACATCACTTATACTTGATTAGAATTCCAGGTATAGATGAAAAAAAACGCAATGAAATAATTGAAAAATTGGCTGAAACTGGGATTTCTACTAATGTCCATTATAAACCTTTGCCAATGATGACGGCATATGGTGCCGATTGTACTAATTATCCTAATGCTTATGAGTACTATAATAATTTAATTACATTACCACTACATACATTGCTTAATGATGAGGATGTGGATTATATATGCAATGCAATACGATCCATTGAGACGTGGATGTAAAGGAACTAATATGTACAGGAAATATATTAAAAGGGTTTTAGATATTTTATTTGGAATTATAGGATTCCCGTTCTTTGCGATTATTTTTATTGTTGTTGCACCCATAATCAAACTAGAAGATAGAGGTCCGGTTTTTTATAATGCAGGAAGACTAGGCAAGGACACAAAAGTGTTTAAAATGTATAAATTTCGAAGCATGAAAGTCAATGCACCAGATATTCGAAATGAAGATGGGTCAACTTTTAATAGTGAGACAGACCCTAGGGTAACAAAGATAGGAAGAATACTTCGAAAACTCTCAATTGATGAGACACCACAGTTAATTAACGTCATAAAAGGCGATATGAGTTTTGTTGGACCGCGCCCAGGATTACCTCTTGACTGGGAACACTTCAGTGACGAGGAAAAGAGAAGAAGAACAGTTAGGCCAGGTATAACTGGATATAGTCAGGCCTATTATAGAAACTCAGATACTATGGAAAAACGAATGGATAATGATGTAAATTATGCTGAACACGTATCCTTTTTATTGGATTGCAAGATACTGCTTAAAACAGTTGAATCTGTGATTAGAAAGGAGAATGTTAACAGAAATGACTAATCAAAGACTAAGTCTTTTAATACTTGGATCTGTTGAAGATTTTACCACTTTAACAAAATTAGCCGTAGACAGAGGTGCATATACAGTCGTAGCAGATGCAGCAGTAGATGGTGAAGCAAAAAAATATGCACATAAAGCATACAATGTTAATCTGAATGATTCAGATAGCATAAGACAGATTTGTGAAACAGAAAAGATTGATCGAATAATCACCTCATACTCGGATAATTTATTTGAGTTAATGGTAAAGTACTCTTTTGAAAATCATCTTCCTTGTTACTGTCCATATTCAACAGTAAGGTATCTTCGCGATAAAATTTTGATGAAAGAAATGTTTTATGAATTGGGAATTCCTTTTTCTAAAGCACAAAAGATCAAAGTAGATCAATTATCAAAAGAATCCATAACATTACAGTATCCTTTTGTTTTAAAGCCCCTGGACGGATGGGGATCAAGAGGTATGTTCATTGTTAATTGTTATAATGATATAGAGAATTATATAACTACTTCGGCTTCGTTTAGTGTAGCCAGTAATTACGTAATGCTTGAAGAAATATCAGAAGGCCATGAAATAAATGTGCAGTCATGGATTCAAGATGGGAAAGTTTATTTTGTTAATTTTGGAGATAGAGAAACATCAGGAAGGGATACTAGAAATTTACCATATTTGACAAGACAAAAGTATCCATCAGTTTATTATGATACTGTAGGTGAAACCGTAAGGAGCTATTTGTCTAGAATAGCCAATTATGTAGGTATAAAAGAAGGCCCATTATCAATGCAATTGTTCTATAATAATGGTTCAATAATTGTGGGAGAAGTTGCTGGGCGGTTCTTTGGTATGGAACAAGGGCTTTCTATAATATCAAATAACATCGATAGGAATGAACTGCTTATTAATATGATATTCAACCCAGAGGAAAATCTGAATATTTTAAAACAGTTTAAATCTGATAATGGTAGGTATTCATTTGGCTTGTTTATAAAAGGAAAGAAGGGAATAGTAAAAGATTTTGGTAATTATAAGGAAATAATTGACAATGATTGTGTAATAGATGTAACAACTTATGTTAAAGAAAATACTACAACAGATATAATGCCGTGGCTTATAAAGATAATGGGCTGTTGTGAATCTCAGGAAAGTGCAGATAAATATGCAGATTACGTATACAAGAATTTGTACATTCCTGATTTGAAAGGAACTAATCTTGTTACAGAAAATCATTTAATTAAGTATTGATGGAGGAATAGATAGTTATGAATAGAATGAATTATCTTCTTGATAAACCAATTGCTGTTTTAGGCGGTGGGGCAGTAGGAAAGACCTGCGCTGCTGATTGCAAACTTGCCGGAAGAGAAGTTAGATTATACTCGAAAAGTGAAAAATCAATTCGAGGTATTGAAAAAACTGGGATTAGATTGGATGGAATACAACGAAATTTGTATAATTTCGAGCGCTCTGGTAATGCATTTTTAGATGTGGTCAGCACCGATATGGAAAAGGTTGTAAAAGGAGCTGGACTTATAGTAATAGGGATTCCAGCTCATGCTCATGAAGATTATTTAAAGACGTTAGTTCCATTATTGGAAGATGGGCAAGTGATCCATATATTTACTGATAACTATGCAAGCATCCTTTTAAGGAAGTATATGCATGAAATGGGATGTAATAAGAAAGTAATTATTGGAGGATGGAGTTCTGCGCCATTTGGAACAAGAATTGAAAAACTGGGCGATTTTTGGTTACCACATGTCGGCGTTAAATACCGTGCAATAACATTAAGAGGCGCAAGTATGCCAATGTCAGACATCGATGATTTTATTGATTCAACCAATTATTTACCATGTATGGATTCAGTTACGCATGGGGATGGGCCTGTGATTGGAGACACAATGTTGGATATTGGTTTTTCGAATGTGAATCCAGTAATACATGTTCCTGCGTCCATCCTAGGCGTATCGAGCATGGAAAACTGGTCTTTAGTCTATGGTAACGAGCCAGATTCTTATTCAATGTATTCGCATGGATTATGTCCATCTATCTGTAAAGTTCAATATCAATTCTATGAGGAAGAGAGAAGAATAGCTGAAGCAATTGGGATCAGCGTTCCAGAATATAGCTATGAAATGTTTTTTTCTCGGAGAAGCATCCTCACTCAAGAGTATATGGGGTTAAACAATGAAGGAAAAGATAATGTTGTTTTTCCTCTTGATGAACCATGTAATGAAGGTAATACAGGACCAAATAGCATTGATCATAGATATTTTACCGAAGATATTCCAGTAGGGTGTATAATCTACCACGATTTAGGGCTTAGGTACGGAGTACCAACGCCTGTGATTGATTCGATGATTACACTTGGTGGGGCAATGCATAACACTAACTATCTCACTGAATCTCAGTACAATTTAGCTTATTTGGGAATAAGTGAGTTTACTAATGAGGAACTGCTTAATTACTTGAGAACAGGAAGACATCCAGATAAATAATAACTAGGAAAAGATATTATGAATGTGCTTGCATATAATGCGTATTACTCTCCAGAAAATGCTTCAAGTATGTATTTAACTGAAAACATATATGAAGAACTTGCAAAAAGTGGATGTAATATAACTCTTTATGTCCCATCGCCATGTCGTGGTGTAACCAATGAAGTTAGGGAAACCTATAAAAAACGAAAGAATGAAAAGCAGCATAATGGTAAGTTGTCTATTCATCGTATATCAATGTATAGGGAAGGTACAAAAACTATTTCTAGAGCTATCCGATATTTATTATTAAACGCTGCTTTTATATGGAAGGGCTTAAAGACCGATGCGGATGTTATATTTGTTCAAAGTACTCCACCTACTCAAGGTGCAATGGCTGCAATAATAAAAAAAATCAAAAAAGTACCGATTGTTTATAATGTACAGGATGTTTTTCCTGACTCGTTAATTACAACAAACATAACCCAAAAGGGGTCAATCATATGGAAAATTGGTCGTGTAATAGAGAATTTTAGCTATAAAAACGCAGATAAGATAATAGTTATAAGCGACAGTTTTAAGAAAAATTTATTGGATAAAGGTGTTCCTGACTCGAAAATTATGGTTGTTCCTAATTGGATTGATTGCAATGAAGTGGTTCCAATTAGACGGGAAGAAAACTCATTGTTCAAAGAACTTGGTGTTTCAAGTGAATCTTTCATTGTAGTTTACGCTGGTAATTTCGGTGCAGCACAAGGTGCTATGGTCGTTTTAGAAGCGGCAAAGTATTTAAAGGACTCTAAAGACATACATTTTGCGATTTTCGGTGGGGGATCGGAATTCGATAAAGCAAAACAATTTGTAATTGACAATAAACTGGACAATGTCACTATAGATGACTTGAAGCCCCCTGAAAGAGTCTCAGAAGTATATAGTTTAGGAGATATAGCATTAATAACTTGTAAACCTGGTGTAGGCATGAGTGGTATGCCGAGTAAGACGTGGAGCATAATGGCTTGCAATACTCCTATTATTGCTGCTTTTGATGTTGACAGTGAGTTATCAGCTATTCTCAAAGAAGCAAATGCAGGGATATGTGTTAAACCGGGAGACGGAAAACTGCTTTCGGAGGAGATCCTTTTTGCAAAAAAAAATATGGGTTGCTATTCAAAAGATGCAAGATCATTTGTAATAGCCAATGCATCAAGAGAGAAGTGTGTTGCAAAGTATCGAAATAGTATATTTGAGGCATGTAAGTTGAAATGAGTAGATTATTATACATTTTGTCCAGGCTATTAAATAAAAGACCTGCAGCTATAATCAATTCAGTTATTGATCCCAAAGCGAAGGTTGGAGATGGTGCTCAAATAGTTAACAGCCGAATAGGTAGATATAGCTATGTATATGGGAGTCAGATCATTCATACAAGAATTGGATCTTTCTGTTCAATTGCGGGTGATTGCACTATTGGAGGAGGCAAGCACCCTGTAAGCTGGGTGTCTTCCTCACCGGTTTTCTATGAAGGGAAGAATGTTTTTAATAAACATTTTTCTAATAATAAGTTTGAAGAGTACGCTCAGACACTAATCGGAAACGATGTATGGATTGGATCAAAAAGTCTAATAAAGGGTGGAGTAGTAATTGGAGATGGTGCAATTGTAGGTATGGGGAGTGTTGTAACTCACGATATCCCTCCCTACGAGATTTGGGGAGGAAATCCAGCACACTTTATCAAAAAAAGGTTTGATGATGAATCTATTCAGAGATTAATGGACATTTGTTGGTGGGATGCAGAAGAATCGGTTCTCTTTGAATGTGGAGACTTGTTTTCTGATGTTGAAGCACTCTTAGAGTTCTTTAATAAGAAGATGAAATAAAATAGGAGTAACAGTTGAATTCCAAAATAAGGAGTACCCTGGCAAAATGGGGGCTATTATCATTATTACTAATTATATACAAAATACTTTTGGATTTTCTGTTTTTCAGGGTATATTACACCGTTTATTCGTATTTAACAAATGCTGTGTATGAAATTGTGCCAAGTAAACTGATTATATCCTATGTAATTCTTGGCATTTTTATTCTGTTATTAATCAACTCTTTTGCAAATGCGAATATTTACAGCGTAATAATTACAATTGTTTATACTTTATGTATCGTACCTATGCTATCGTCTTATGCAGTAGTTAGTTACGTTTCTGTATATGATTTTGTATGGCCTACTATTTTTTGGATAATCTTTGTATTAAGTCTACGGCGGTTTTCAAGCACGGACAATGGAAAAAAGCGTTTACAAATCAGCATTCCGACAATTAATCCAGCATCTACAACTGTTTTGATCGGATGTGTATTAATCGGGTTATTATGTTGGTCTTGGGCAGGATTTCCAATACTTTTGTCAATATCTGATTCGTTAGTTCAAAGATTGGAACTTCGAGAGAATAGTATGCCAACCTTATTAGCGTATGCTTTTACTATTCTAGGCGGTACCATAATGCCTTATTTATTTGCAAGGTTTTTAATTTACAAAAGGTATATGTACGCTGCAATAAGTTTAATCGTTGGATATTTATTGTATTCTGTAAACGGAATGAAAACATGGCTATTCTTGTATGCTGTTGTGCTAATTGTTTATTATGGGTGCAAAGTTTTTAAAAATAACTGCATGAAGCTATCATATTCAATAATTATTTCATTATGCTTATTATTAGTGCTTTGCGTGTATTCTTATGTCGCATTTGGAATGATTGATTTTCTCAGTCAATTCGGAAGAATATTCTGCATACCAAGTGGTATCGGGTATCAATCCCTTCATTTCTTCAGCGAAAATGAACTTTTATATTTGAGAGAAAGTATTCTGAGGCACTTGTTTGAGTCTCCTTATCCAGGAGGATCAGACTTTTATATGGATTACGGTGCAAATAGGACAATTACATCCGGAAGATCAAATAACGGATTATGGGGTGATGCATATAGAAATTTCGGAGTTGTAGGTATAATTCTTTATCCAATTGTTATTGCAAAGATTGTTGATATTATAAGGTACAGCTTCAGAAGGAATGAATTAGCCTTCACGGTTTTCATACTATTTGCAATGATTTGGAACTCCATTAATGTTTCGTTTTTTACCTGGCTACTTTCTGGTGGAGTAATAATTGTTCTTTTGTTGAATAAATTATTTGCTATAGAAGACTATCAATGGCACAAACCCTATCTTTACGAAGATAGGAGTGCATGAAAATAGAAAAGGAATGAATAAATGAGGATACTACATTGTTGTATATCATGTTTTTATATTGACAACTATAACTATCAGGAGAATGTTATACCAAGATTAAATAAGTTGGATGGGCATGATGTTCAAATAATTGCATCGACATTTACTTTCAAAGAGAACGACAATAAAAAAGGCGATTACATGTCTCCTGTTGATTACTATAATACTGATGGCATTTTTGTAAGAAGGAGAAGTTTCGCGAATTATGGATCAGAGTTGTTGAATACTAAAATAAGACGAGTGAGAAGCTTTTATAGTTTAATAGAGGACTTTTCTCCTGATGTTATATTATTTCATGGCACCTCATCTATTGAGATAATGAGTTTAATTAAGTATAAAAAGAATCACCCACATGTCAAAATATATATTGATTCGCACGCTGATTACTATACATCGGGAACGAATGTTTTATCCAAAAGGCTTTTACATGGGGCTTTTTATAGGGCAATTTTGCAAAAGAGTATCCCGTATGTGGAAAAATTCTTATATGTTTCCATGGGCTGTGGGAAGTTTATGAAAGAGGTTTATAAAATTCCTGACGAAAAAATGGAGTTTTTCTCTTTAGGCGGTGTTATACCTACTAAAAGTGAGATAGAAGAATCAAGAATCAAAGTGCTTAAAGAAGTAAATGTTCCTAAAGACTCTATTATAGTTTTACAAGCAGGAAAGTTCGATAAGAACAAGCGGCTGATTGAAACGCTATCAAATTTTCAGAATGTGCATTCGGATAACATGTTTTTCTTGATTATTGGTAGTATATCCGAAGATATAAAGGAATCGTTTTATGAAATAATAAAAGAAGATGAGCGTATTAAATATCTAGGCTGGAAGAGTGGAGAAGAACTCGATGAGTATCTAAATGCATGCGATATATATCTTCAACCTGGCAAAGTATCTGCTACTGCACAGAATGCTATATGTAGAGAGTGTGCGGTGATCCTCAATGCCTTAGACGAGTATAAACCATTTGTTAAAGGAAATGGTTGGTTAATTGATGAGCCTGAAGAAATCACAGAAATACTAAACCAAATTAAAGATAGAGCCATGCTTGAAACTTATAAAGAATCTTCGAAATTGATAGCTAAGAAGTATTTTGATTACAATACTATATCCAAACGAATATATGAATAGTTTTTAGAAAATGATAGCTCTATTTGAAAAATACAAGTCAATATCAAAGGATTTTTTATTTAACATTACAGCCTCGCTTGTTTTAACAGGCATTATGCAGATTGTTGTATATCCATTATTAGCATATAAGCTTTCTTCTGCTGAATATGGTGAATTGTTAACAATAATGGGTATTGTCAACACAATTATAGTTGCATTAGGCAATTCACTTAATAATGTCCGGTTGATTGAAAAAAACAAATATGATGCAGAGGGACTAGTTGGGGATTATAACATTTTAATAGCATGTGCTTCGATTGCAGGATGTATACTTGTTGCCTTATTGTCGATATGTGTATTTAAGCAAAGCGTATTTCTTGCAGTATCTCTAAGCATAGTTGTGTGCCTTGGCATATTAAAGAGTTATTATTGTGTTCAATTTAGAATCGTACTGAATTTCAAGAAGATATTAATCCAAAATATAATCGGTGCTACTGGCTATATAATAGGGTCGCTGTTGCTATTTCAAATTCTGTTTTGGCCAATACCATTTATTATTGCGGAGTTAGTTCAACTTCTTTACATATTCAGTAATAGTGATCTTCATAAGGAGCCATTAAAGCGAACACCTTTATTTGTTTTAACAACAAATAAATATTTCATTTTAATCATTAGTGGTTTGTCAACAACATTAATTACTTATTTGGATAGACTGATTATTTTTCCGCTATTAGGAGGGGATTCGGTATCCACATATACAGTTGCCGCTTTCTTCGGAAAAACATTAGGGATTGTAATGACCCCTATTGCAGGAGTTTTACTCGCATACTATTCGCAAAAGGGATTTCGTATGACAAAGAGCCGCTTTTGGGGTATTAATGGTGCATCATTTGTGTTTGCTTTGGCTTTTCTATTGGTGGCGAGTTTTTTGGCGCCGTTTATAACGAGACTGCTTTATCCAACGATATTCGAAGCAGCAGAGCCCTATATATTTGTAGCAAATACTGCGGCTACAATTAATGTATTATGTCAGTTGGCTCAAGCGGCAATCTTAAAATTTGCACCTACTTGGCTGCAAATTGTTAAAGAGTTTGGTTATTGTGTAGCATATTTAGCTTGTGGATATCTATTGCTAAATTCTTTTGGATTAATGGGCTTTTGTTTTGCAGCTATTGTAGCTAATACAGTTAAATTATTATTACTATATTTAATTGGCTCGATTTACATTCAAGATTCTGGGGAGGTAAAAAAATGAAGTATGCACTTATAGGTTGTGGGCGTATTGCAGTCAACCATTTAAAGGCAATGATTAATAATCAGTTGAAGATGGTAGCCATATGTGATGTTGATTTAGGGCAAATTGATCAGCTGTTTAATAAAGTTGGATGCTCTTTTAGTGTAGACAAATATACGGACTATAAACAAATGATAGAGGAGCATCCTGATATTGATTTGATTGCTATCGCTACAGATAGCGGTAAACATGCAGAAATTGCTTTATACTGCATAGAACACAAAATCAATATCATAATTGAAAAGCCAATGGCAATGTCTATTCAGGATGCTGATAGAATAATAGAATCAAGTCTTAAGCATAATGTTAAGGTTTGTGTAAGCCATCAGAATCGGTTTAATGTGGCCGTTCAGGAAATGAGAACGGCTTTAGAAAATGGAAGATTTGGTAAATTATCACATGGATCCATTAATGTAAGATGGAATAGAAACCGTAATTATTACGAACAAGCCCCATGGAGGGGGAAATGGGAGAGCGATGGTGGAGCATTAATGAATCAATGTATCCATGGTATAGATCTATTACGCTGGATGATGGGAGACGATGTGGATGAAGTTTATGGAGTTACTCGTCAACAATTCCATGATTATCTCGAGTGTGAAGATGTAGGGATGGCTGTACTTAAATTTAAGAATGGGGCAATAGGCACTATTGAGGCTACCGTCAATGTTTTCCCCCAAAATTTAGAAGAGACGCTATATCTATTTGGAGAAACAGGAACGGTAAAACTAGGAGGCACATCATGTAACAATATCGATGTCTGGCAATTTAAAGAGTCGGAAGATGGAGATGACACTAAGAATGGATTAGAAGAAGAGACAAGCAATGTATATGGAAATGGGCATACTGCTTTATATGCTGACATGATTTCTGCAATAAAGAATGATAGAAAACCATACGTTGATGCAGTTGCTGGCAAGAATGCTTTGGAAATAGTGCTTGCTATTTACAAGAGTCAATTAACTGGACAACCTGTAAAGCTACCATTAACAAAGTTTGCATCTACAGATCTAGATGGAATGTTCGGAAAGGGTAGTCTATAAAAGAGTCGTTATTATAGTAGAAAGGAAGAAATATCGTGGAAGTTGCATTAATGAATATTAAAAGACAGCATGAAACATATGCTGAAGAATATGAAGCTGCTGCGCTAAAGGTTTTACGGAGTGGAGGATATATTGGTGGGCCAGAAGTATCCTCATTTGAAGAAGAATTTGCTAATTACTGTGGCGCAAAATATGGCGTTTCTTGCGGAAGTGGAACAGATGCTCTAGTAATAGCACTTAGAGCATTGGGAATTGGCCCTGGAGATGAAGTCATAACAGTATCTTGGACTTTCTTTGCGACAGCAGAAAGTATTGCAGCGGTAGGAGCAACACCGGTATTTATCGATGTTTGCCCAGACACATATGTAATGGATAAAAGCCTTATAGAAGGGGCTATAACAGAAAAGACAAAAGCTGTTTTACCTGTACATTTTTATGGGCAAAGCTGTGATATGGAGGCTATCACAGCTATATGCAAGAAGCACAATCTTTATTTAATAACAGATTGCGCACAATCAGCAGGGACGAAGTATAAAGGAAGTCGTCATAAGACTCTGGGAGACATTTCATGCTTTTCATTCTTCCCAACAAAAAATTTGGGGTGCGACGGAGATGGTGGAATGATAGTAACAGATGACTCGAATCTAGCGCAAACGTGCAGATCGTTGAAAGTGCATGGATCTGGTAAAGATGGATTGATGTCTTTGAAACGAAACTATGAGATTTCGGGCACAGCATTCCCAGATAATATGCCTATAGGTGAGAGCAAGTATTATAACTATCTAGTTGGGTATAATTCGCGTCTGGATGCCATTCAGGCTGCAATTCTAAGGAGAAAGTTACTTCACCTAGACGAATTCATTGAAAAACGGCGATTAAATGCAGTGTACTACAACAATGAATTAGCCAATACTGAATATATTACACCTATTGAGGCAGATAATGGCGAGCATTCTTACTATATCTATGCATTAAAACATCCTAATGCTGATCAAATAATGACATATTTGAGAAATAGGGGAATTGCATGTGGAACATACTACCCGGTTCCACTACATTTACAAGGCGCCTTTGCTCATCTAGAGTATAAACAAGGTGATTTACCAGTGACGGAAGATCTAAGCAAAACAACATTTGCGATACCGATTTTTCCAGAACTATTTGACGAAGAAAAACAGTTTATTGTTAGCACATTGAAGGAGGCATTAAATGGATAAAAACTTTATTCATCCAACTGCTATTGTTGATCAGGGCGCAGTAATAGGAGACGGTACTAGAGTGTGGCATTGGAGCCATATTATGAATAATGTCACTGTAGGATGTGATTGCAATATTGGCGAAAATGCATTTATTGAAAATGGCGTTGAGATAGGAAATAGAGTAAAAATCAAAAACAATGTTGCTATTTATACGGGAGTGAAGTGTGAGGATGATGTTTTTTTGGGGCCAAATTGTGTTTTCACGAATGTTATCAATCCAAGGAGCTTCATTGAAAGAAAAGCAGAGTTTAAGAAAACGATTATAAAACAAGGTGCAACAATCGGTGCGAATGCCACAATAGTATGCGGACACAATATAGGACAATATGCGTTTGTTGGTGCTGGCAGTGTTGTAGTAAAGGATGTTCCCGATTATACAATGGTTATAGGTAATCCAGCTAGATTCCACGCATATGTTTGTAAATGTGGGAAAAAACTGAATACAAATATGCAATGCATGGATTGCGGCCGTGAATATAAAGTTAGTGAACAGGGTGCTGTATGCCCTGTTAATGAAGATGATTAATATTGTAAATTGAAAGTTTTCACTTCGGAGGGATATCGTATGAATATTGTTGTCGTAGGTGCTGGATATGTCGGTTTATCAAATGCTTTACTATTGGCACAAAAAAATAATGTTACGCTTGTCGAAATAGACCAAAATAAGGTCGACTTAATTAATGCCCACAAATCTCCAATTGTAGACAAGGAAATTCAAGAGTTTCTATCAGAAAGAACTCTTTATCTGAACACAGTAACTGATGGAAGCGAAGCTTATGTTGATGCAGACTTCATCATTATTGCTACTCCGACAAATTACTACACTGAGTTGCGGCATTTTGATACAAGTGCAGTCGAGTCAGTAATAGAAAGCATTCTCGCAGTTAATTCCAGAGCTACGATTGTTATTAAGTCTACAATTCCTGTTGGATATACAAACGATATTCGCAAGAAATATGGAATAGAGAACATATTCTTTGCTCCTGAATTTTTAAGAGAGGGAAAGGCTCTTCTTGATTGTCTCTATCCATCTAGAATAGTTGTTGGAGCTGATACGAGTGAAGCTAAAACATATGCTCAAATGATGAAAGAGTGCTGTTTGAAAGAAGATGTTCCAATTTTATATACAGGTTCAACGGAAGCTGAAGCTGTAAAATTGTTCGCAAATACCTACCTAGCTATGAGAGTCTCTTTTTTCAATGAACTCGATACCTATGCTGAATTGAAGGGCTTGAACGCTCGCCAGATAATCAAAGGCGTTTCTTTAGACCCGCGTATTGGTGATTATTATAATAATCCATCGTTTGGGTATGGAGGTTACTGCTTACCCAAAGATACCAAACAATTATTAGCAAATTATGACGGCGTTCCAGAAAGTTTGATAAGAGCAATCGTAGATTCAAATAGAATACGAAAAACTCATATTGCAGATCAAATCATCAAAAAGAATCCAAGTGTGGTTGGAATATATAGGCTAACCATGAAGGCTGACTCAGATAATTTTAGACAGTCTGCAATTCAAGGCGTTATGAAAAGAGTTAAAGGAACAGGTGTTAAAGTTGTCGTTTATGAACCAACTCTTGCTGAAGATGAGTTTTTCCATTCCCAAATCATCAGAGATTTAGACATGTTTAAGAAAATGTGTGATGTTATCCTTGTTAACAGAGTTGATGATAAATTGGATGACGTTAAAGAAAAGGTATATAGCAGAGATTTGTTTACGAGAGATTAATTATTAGACGGGGAGGATGCGTAATGAGTGCATTTGAAAATGCAACATTAATGATAACAGGCGGAACTGGTTCTTTTGGAAATGCAGTACTTAAGCATTTTCTTACATCAGATATTGGACAGATTCGAATCTTTTCACGCGATGAAAAGAAGCAGGATGATATGCGACACGAACTGCAGGCAAAGTATCCGGATCATGCGAAAAAGGTCAAGTTTTTTGTTGGAGATGTTCGTGATCCGCGTTCAATTGCAGACGCAATGCCTGGGGTAGATTATATATTCCATGCTGCAGCGCTAAAACAAGTTCCATCGTGTGAGTTTTTTCCAATACAAGCTGTAAAAACAAATGTAGAAGGAACAGATAATGTTCTTCACGCAGCAATTAATGAAGGCGTGAAACGTGTAGTATGCCTCAGCACTGATAAGGCAGCATATCCAATTAATGCGATGGGCATCTCCAAGGCGATGATGGAGCACGTTGTATTTGCAAATGCAAGGGTAGCTGCAGATCGAGGAGGAACAGTTATATGCTGTACCCGATACGGTAACGTAATGTGTAGCCGTGGATCAGTTATTCCTCTATTTGTGGAACAGATTAAAGCTGGACATCCTCTCACTATTACAAATCCAGATATGACGCGCTTCTTGATGAACCTTGATGAATCTGTAGAGCTTGTTAAGTTTGCTTTTGAACATGCAAATCCAGGAGATCTCTTTATCCAAAAAGCTGATGCATCGACAATTGGCGACTTAGCGAAAGGTGTTCAGAAACTATTTGGAGATACAGGGACAAAAATCATTGGAACTAGACATGGTGAGAAATTGTTTGAAACTCTGATGACACGAGAGGAAAGGCTGAGGTCTGAGGATATGGGTCATTATTATAGAGTCGCTGCTGATAATAGGGATCTTAACTATGACAAGTTCTTTGTAGAGGGAAAGGTTGAAACGCAGGCAGAGGAATCATATACATCTCATAATACAAAACTGTTGGATGTTGACGGTGTTGTAGACAAAATAATGACAACGGACTATATTAGAGAACAGTTAGCAGAACTCAAAGAATAAGGGAGTTGGTTAATATGGCTAATTGGAAGGAAAATGGAAAGTTAAAACTGCTTATAATTGTCGGTACACGCCCAGAGATTATCAGACTTGCTGCAGTCATAAAAAAGTGCAGAAAATACTTTGATACTATTCTGGCTCATACCGGTCAGAATTATGATTACAACCTTAATGGTGTATTCTTTCATGATTTAGAACTGGATGATCCTGAAGTATATATGGATGCCGTAGGCACAGATCTTGGTGAGACAATGGGAAACATTATCGCCAAGAGCTACCAACTGATGGTTGAACTCAAACCTGATGCTGTGTTGGTGCTCGGTGACACCAATAGCTGTC
The DNA here is from genome assembly GCA_902786815.1 of uncultured Eubacteriales bacterium. Lineage (GTDB taxonomy): Bacteria > Bacillota > Clostridia > Peptostreptococcales > Anaerovoracaceae > Lentihominibacter. Next base: position 2,524 of record CADADV010000009.1, on the reverse strand, counting down.
TCAGTGTTATTGGTGCAAAACGCCTGCATATTCCTATTTTCCATATGGAAGCTGGTAACAGATGCAAGGATGAATGCCTGCCTGAGGAGACAAACCGACGTATCGTAGATATCATCAGCGATGTCAATCTTGCGTATAGCGAGCATGCTCGTAGATATCTCGCTGACTGCGGGCTCCCGAAAGAGAGAACTTACGTTACAGGATCACCAATGGCTGAAGTGCTCCGCATGAACCTTGATAAGATCGAGGATTCCGATGTACATGGAAAACTTGGACTTAAGAAAGGCAAGTACATTCTTCTGTCTGCTCATCGTGAGGAAAATATCGATACAGAGAAGAACTTCCTTTCACTATTTACAGCTATAAACAAGATGGCAGACAAGTATGATATGCCAATTCTCTACAGTTGCCATCCGCGTTCGAAGAATCGTCTCGAACAAATGAAGAAAGACGGCAAGTTCGAGCTCGACAAGAGAGTAATTCAGCATGAGCCACTTGGATTCCACGATTATAACTGCCTGCAGATGAACGCTTTTGCAGTTGTCAGTGATAGTGGTACTCTGCCAGAGGAGTCGAGTTTCTTCACTTCTGTTGGGCACCCGTTCCCGGCAGTTTGCATCAGAACGTCGACTGAAAGACCGGAAGCTATGGATAAAGGATGCTTCATCCTGTCCGGTATTGATACAAAAGGCCTTCTGCAAGCTGTTGATACCGCAGTTGAGATGGTCGAGAGCGGCGACAATGGAATTCCTGTCCCTGATTATGTAGATGAAAACGTATCTGACAAAGTAGTCAAGATTATCCAGTCCTATACAGGGGTAGTAAATAAAATGGTATGGAGAAAAGACATATGAATATACTTGTAACTGGGGCTAAAGGTTTTGTTGGGAAAAACCTTGTAGAGAACCTTAAAAATGTAAGGGACGGAAAAAATAGAACTCGCCCATCACTTCAGATCAATGACATATTCGAGTACGATATTGAATCCACTCAAGAGGAACTTGATTCGTACTGTGCAGAGGCAGACTTTGTATTCAATCTAGCTGGTGTGAATAGACCAAAAGACCCAAACGAATTCAGAAAGGGAAATTTTGGTTTTGCGTCAACATTGCTCGATACTCTGAAAAAACACAAGAATAAATGTCCAGTAATGCTGTCATCATCAATACAAGCGACTTTGGCAGGAAGATTTGGTACTTCAGAATATGGACTGTCTAAGAAAGCAGGAGAAAAACTGTTCTTTGACTATGGATCTGAGACAGGTGTCAAGGTGTTGGTTTATAGATTTCCAAATCTTGTTGGGAAATGGGTAAGGCCGAACTATAACTCCGCTGTTGGCACTTTTTGTAATAATATTGCTAATGATTTACCGATAACTGTCAATGATCCAAGCGTGGAACTCGAGATGCTGTTCATCGATGATCTTGTTGAAGAGATGTTCGATGCACTAGAAGGGAAGGAACATCATTGTGAGTTTGATGGTGTGGAAACAGTTCATAATGACAACGGCAGATATTGCTGTGCACCTATAACACATAAAGCTTCGCTTGGATATATAGTGGAATGCCTTGAGAAGTTTCATGATCAGCCTACTTCGCTGATAATGCCTGCGATACCTAACGGATCATTTGAGAAGAAATTGTACTCCATGTATTTGTCATATCTGCCGGAAAGCAAGGTCGCTTTTGATCTTGACATGAAATGCGATGACAGGGGTTCTTTCACAGAAATACTGAAGACTGTTGACCATGGGCAGTTCTCCGTAAATATTTCCAAGCCTGGGATTACGAAAGGACAGCACTGGCATAACAGTAAATGGGAGTTCTTCATAGTTGTATCCGGACATGGCCTTATCCAGGAGCGCAAGATAGGAACTGATGAAGTGATAGAGTTTGAGGTTAGTGGAGAAAGAATCCAAGCAGTGCACATGCTGCCAGGATATACACATAATATAATTAATCTCTCAGAAACAGAGAATCTGGTGACATTGATGTGGGCGAATGAAATATTTGATTCAAATCATCCAGATACTTTTTACGAACCGGTGTGATGCCGGTTTGTAGTCTTAATGGCTCATTTGGACCTGTAGGAATACCTGAGACTAGAAAGTACATTATTCTTTTTTCTGCTCTTCTTACGTTTGAATATAAACGCTTCGACGTAGCAGGAGTGCTATGCGGTATGATGGTGGTTTTCTTGTGGAGGAAGAGTGATTACTGAATCATGAATAACATCTCAAAAGAAATCTGTGTATTGATCGGAATGATTAAGGCTGCTCTGCATGATGAACCGATGGCTCCTATTCAGCAAGCGGATATAGATTTTGCGGAGTTGTTTAATATTGCAAGAAAACATAGTGTCGCCAATACAATAGCAGACATGATTTGTTCATGTTGCGATGCGCCTGAAGAAGTAAAATCTGACTTTAAGTGTAGATTCCGGACGATGAGATCCACTTTCACGGAAAAATAGAGCCACCGTCACGGAGTTTGAGAGCCACTGTCACGGAGAGTGAGAGCCACCC
>CADADV010000008.1 GCA_902786815.1 uncultured Eubacteriales bacterium | reverse complement strand
CTTCGGCGGCGGCAATCTGACCGGCACTTATATGAAGTCCCTCAACTATGTCCGCGATCTCGGATGCCACTCGATCATGATCGGCATGGGATTCAAACATGAAGTCGATGACATTGTGGATTATGCGGAGGGCAGACTTCCCGAAGACTACCAGCCGGATGTTAAACACAAGAAGATCCACATCGACCAGGGCGACTGCGAAGGATGCGGCGCATGCTTGAAACGCTGCCCAAACAAGGCCATTTACTGGAATGATCAGGGCCTTGCCGACGTCAACTACGACATCTGCCTGACCTGCGGTTACTGCGCACCCGTATGCCCGGTAAGAGCCATCATCATGTGGTAAATTATTGTTGTTTTGAACATAAGAATATGCTATTATCTATGTGATAGTTAATAGTGTCCGGAAGATGAATCTGTGAGAGACTTAACTGCAGCTGAAACAAGCTGTCAGTTGAAGCACCGAAGGGGCAAGGCGGCCGCCTAACCGTTGAAACTCTCAGGTACCAGGGATCAGATTTGGACGGAACTCTGGAAATGCCTTTGACAGAGGGAAAGCAGTGTCTTCCCTCTGTTGTTTTTTTTAGACAGAGATAGATGTGAAAGAACAGAAAGGAACAAAGAACATGAGTAAACAAGTATTTTCTGCCGCTGACATTCTTCTGCCTGCAAAGGGCAATTATGAGACCTGGGCTGTCGTAGCATGTGACCAGTTCACTTCTCAGCCGGAATACTGGGAAAAGGTTGAGGAAATCGTAGGAGACGATCCGTCGACATTCAGGGTGATCCTTCCGGAGGCACAGCTTTCCGACGGACATACGGAAGAACACATCGATAAGATCAACGCAACCATGAAAGAATACCTCGATGGGGGCGTGTTCAAAGAGTACAAGGACGCCATGTTCTATCTTGAAAGAGTACAGAGCGACGGCAAAGTCAGAAAGGGTCTCATCGGCAAGATCGACCTGGAAGAGTACGACTACAACAAAGGCAGCACATCGATGGTCCGCGCCACAGAAGGTACAGTCCTCGAGAGAATCCCGCCTCGCCAGGCAGTCAGACGCGACGCTCTGATCGAGCTTCCTCATGTAATGCTTCTGATCGATGATCCGCAGAACGCGGTAATCGGGCCTTTGAACAAGTGTACGGAAGTCCTCTATGACTTTGATATGATGCAGGGCGGCGGACATGCGAAGGCCTGGCTTCTGACCGATGAGATGAAAGCGGCAGCACTGGAGGAACTGCAGAAACTGGCTGATACGCAGCCTCTGCTGTTTGCTGTTGGCGACGGCAACCACTCACTGGCATCCGCAAAGGCGCTTTACGAAGAAGAAAAAGCAAAAGCAGGTCCCGGAAGCGAAAACACACTTCTGTCCAGATATGCGCTGGTTGAAGTCGTCAACCTGTACGATGACGCCCTCGAGTTTGAACCGATCCACAGAGTGCTCTTCGACGTTGATCCCGCAGCGCTTCTGAAAGCATTTAAGGAAGAATATCCGGGAACATATGAAGGTAAAGGCGACGGCGGCCATGTCATCAGATACGCCTATGAGGGAGCAGACGGATACATCACCGTGCCGGATCCTGAAGCACAGCTGGAAGTGGGTACTTTGCAGAACTTCCTCGACAAATATATCAAAGAGAACAACATCGGCATAGATTACGTTCACGGTGATGAAATCACGATTGAACTGGGTCAAAAACCCGGCTGCATGGCGTTCCTTCTTCCTGCAATGGACAAGTCTGATCTGTTCAGATCCGTCATCAGCGACGGCGCGCTTCCGCGTAAGACATTCTCTATGGGCCATGCAGAAGACAAGAGATATTACATCGAGGCCAGAAAGATCAAATAAAACACCCAATTTGTAGTACTTTTTTCGCAAAATTGGTCTTAACAAGACTAATTCTTGTGGTATACTTCTGTTTGTAATGATTTAGATAGTTAAAGTAATAATCTAAAAAAGGAGTAATTATGGAACTGAAAACCCCATTGTATGAAAAGCATCTGGAATACGGCGGAAAGATGGTCCCCTTCGGCGGATATATCCTTCCGGTCCAGTACAAGTCGTCAGGCGTTATTAAAGAACATATGGCTGTCAGAACAGCAGCAGGTATGTTCGATGTTTCACATATGGGAGAGATCCTGTGTGAAGGACCGGATGCGCTGGACAATCTGAATATGATTCTGACAAACGATTTCACCAACATGGTTGATGAGCAGGCAAGATATTCCCCGATGTGCAATGAGCATGGAGGGACCGTAGACGATCTGATTGTTTACAGAATGGGTCAGGATAAGTATTTTATCGTGGTGAACGCTGCGAATAAGGACAAAGATTACAAGTGGTTCTGCGATCACCAGTTTGGAGACGTTACCTTCACAGATGTTTCCTCGCAGTACGCACAGATCGCAGTCCAGGGTCCAAAGGCAAAAGAAATCATCTCTAAAATCTGCACCGAAGGAAGCATTCCTGAAAAATACTACTATGCGAAGTATGGCGCCGAAGTGGCAGGCATTCCATGCATTTGCTCAACGACAGGTTATACCGGAGAAGACGGTGTAGAACTGTATCTGCCGGCGACAAAGGCTCCGGAGATGTGGGACGCAATCTATGAAGCAGGAAAGGATGAAGGACTTATTCCGTGCGGACTCGGCGCCAGAGATACCCTCAGAATGGAAGCAGGCATGCCGCTTTATGGTCACGAGATGAATGACGACATTTCACCGAGAGAAGCAGGACTCATGTTTGCCATCAAACTGAAGAAACCGGTAGATTTCATCGGCAAAGCGCCGATGGTCGAAGCGGGCAAGCCTGCTGTCGTTCGCGTCGGATTGAAGATCACAGGCCGCGGCATCGCCCGTGAACACCAGGATGTCTATGCGGATGGTGAGAAAATCGGATACACGACTTCCGGAACCAAGTGCCCGTATTTTGATTATCCGATCGCCATGGCGCGTATTCCGAGGGAATACAAGGAAATCGGCACTAAGGTGCAGATCGACGTCAGAGGCCGCATGGTGGACGCGGAAGTCATCGAGCTGCCGTTCTACAAGAGATAATCACTGATCAAACATTAATCATTTTAATTCACAATACATAAAGGAGAACAAAAATGGAACTGAAGAATGATGCACTCTACATGAAGTCACACGAATGGGTCGTTATCGATGGAGACACAGCCACAGTCGGTATTTCAGACTTTGCGCAGTCCGAGCTGGGAGATCTGGTATTCGTCAATCTGCCGGAACCGGGCGATGAAGTCACTGCCGGCGAGACTTTCGCGGATGTGGAATCCGTAAAGGCTGTATCAGACATTTATTCACCAGTTTCCGGCGTTATCGCAGAGATCAACGAAGAACTGCTCGATGCACCGGAACTCATCAATGAGAATGCGAATGACGCTTGGTTCATCAAGGTCGAGAATGTTACAGAACAGGCAGACGACCTAATGGCTCCGGAAGAGTATGAGGCATTCTGCGCAGAAGAAGAATAAACAGAAAGGCGGCATCTATGGGCACTTTTGTACCGAATACAAAGGCGCAGCAGCAGGAGATGCTGCAGGAGATCGGCTATGAAAAACTGGACGATCTGTTTGCACATATTCCTGATGCTGTAAAATTCGAGGGAGAACTGGATCTCCCTGCCGGCATGTCCGAAATGGAAGTCTCCAAAGACATGAAGAAAATCGCTGCAAAGAACAAGATTTTCTCTTCGATCTTCCGCGGCGCCGGCGCATACAGGCACTACATCCCGGCAATGGTCCAGCATGTTACGTCAAATGAGACCCTGCAGACCGCCTATACGCCGTATCAGGCGGAAATCAGCCAGGGCGTTCTGCAGTCCATCTTCGAATATCAGACTATGATCTGCGATTTGACAGGTATGGATGTATCCAACGCTTCGGTCTATGACGGCGGAACGGCAGCGGGAGAAGCGATTGCGGCGTGCAGGGGCCGGAAAGCCAAAAAAGCCCTTGTTTCAGCGACGATCCAGCCTTCCGTGATGAAAGTTATCGAAACATATTGTTTCGGCAACGAGATGGAACTTGTGGTCATTCCTGAAAAAGACGGCGTTACAGATGTAGATGCGCTGCAGTCTCTGATGACAGATGATACTTGCTGTGTACTGATCCAGCACCCGAACTATTACGGCAGTCTGGAACCGGCTGCACAGATCGGCGAAATCGCGCATTCCGTCAAGAACTGCAGATACATCATGTCAGTCAACCCGATCACGCTCGGCACCATGAAAACTCCGAGAGAGTACGGCGCAGATTTTGCGATCGGCGAAGGGCAGCCCTTGGGCATGGCGCCTGCTTTTGGCGGACCATACCTTGGATTCATGGCCAGCATCGATGCACTGAAGAGGAACCTGCCGGGCAGGATCGTCGGACAGACGACAGACCATAACGGCAAAACCGGTTATGTACTGACTTTGCAGGCACGTGAGCAGCACATCAGACGTGAAAAGGCCTCGAGCAACATCTGCTCCAACCAGGCACTCTGCGCCCTGACGGTCGGTGTATATCTCGCGTCCATGGGCAGCGAAGGACTGAAGGAGGTTGCGACCCAGTGTTATTCCAAAGCCCATTACATGGCTGCGGAACTCAGCCGCGCAGGCTTTGATATTGAGAACGAAGAGTTCTTCCATGAGTTTGTTACAAAATCAGATAAGGATGCAGATGCCATCATGAAAGCACTTGCTGAGAAGGGGATCCTCGGCGGACTTCCTCTCGGTGACGGACGCATTCTCTGGTGCTGCACGGAAATGAACTCAAAGGCGGATATCGACGAAGCAGTAGCGATCATAAAGGAGGTGCAGTAATGCTGATATTTGAAAAATCAAGACCCGGAAGGGGCATCAGCGCACTTCCGAAATGTGATGTTGATGTATATACGCTTCCTGAAGACGACATGAGGGAATCCGATCTTCATCTGCCGGAAATGGCGGAAGTCGATCTTTCCAGACATTATACGGAACTTGCCAAAAAAGCGCACGGCGTGAATGACGGGTTCTATCCGCTCGGGTCCTGCACGATGAAGTACAATCCGAGAGTCAATGAGAGGACCGCTTCATTTGAAGGATTCACCCAGATCCATCCGCTTCAGCCAGTGGATACCGTTCAGGGATGTCTGCAGGTTTTGAAAGAGACGGAAGATGCTCTGGCGGCGATCACCGGCATGAGCAATTTCACCCTGCAGCCTGCAGCCGGCGCCCACGGTGAGTTTACAGGGCTTCTCCTGATCAAAGCATATCACCTGGCAAACGGCGATACGCAGCGGCGCAAGATCATCGTTCCGGATTCAGCACACGGTACCAATCCGGCGTCTGCCGTTATGGCAGGCATGGAAGTCATCAACGTAGATTCCGATGAGATGGGTCTCGTGGATGTCGAAAAGCTCAGAGAGGTCTGTGACGGCAATGATGAGATCGCAGGGCTGATGCTCACAAACCCGAACACAGCCGGACTCTTCGACCCGAACATCAAGGAAATCACGGATATCATCCATGCATGCGGCGGACAGTGCTACTATGACGGCGCGAACCTGAACGCTGTCATGGGTTGGGCGCGTCCGGGCGATATGGGCTTTGACTGCGTGCACCTTAATCTGCACAAGACATTCTCCACACCGCACGGCGGCGGCGGTCCGGGATCCGGACCCGTCGGCTGCAAAGAGCATCTGGCGAAGTTCATGCCGGGCGTCTATGCAGTAGAAAAAGACGGCGCATATGATTTTGCAAAGGCAGAGGCAAGCCTTGGTGAGATGAAGTGTTTCTACGGGAACTTCCTAGTTGCCGTGAAAGCGCTGACTTACATCAAGATGCTGGGCAAAGAAGGTATTCCTGAGGCAAGCAAGAACGCCGTGCTCAACGCCAACTACATGATGAAGAAGCTGTCAGCTGTCTATGACATCGCTTTCAAGCCGGAAGTCTGTATGCACGAATTCGTTATGGATATCGGCAGACAGGCGAAGGAGACCGGCGTGACCGCGATGGATATCGCGAAGGGGCTGTTGGACAACGGCATCCATCCGCCGACAATGTACTTCCCGCTGACAGTGCATGAAGCTCTCATGGCTGAACCATGCGAGACCGAATCAAAGGAGACTCTGGACTGGGCCATCGATGTGTTCATCGCACTCAATGATCTGGCATATTCAGATCCGGAGAAACTGCATCAGGCACCAGTGAAGACCCCTGTTACAAGGCTCGACGAGGTCGGAGCGGCGAGACATCCGGTTCTCAAATACGAATTCGAATAATCATTCGATGCGGATAAGGGTCTGATGATTTCGTCAGACCCTTTTGTTTACCCTTATGTTTAATAGTAAGCGAGGTATTATCATGAGTGAAAAATATGATCTGATCGTGATCGGGGCAGGCCCCGGCGGATATGTTGCAGCCATTCGCGGCGCGCAGAAAGGACTGCATGTTGCTGTTGTTGAGGCAGACCGCGCCGGCGGCACCTGTCTGAACAGGGGATGCATCCCCACCAAGGCGATGATCCACGCCTCATCCCTCTACAGAGAGATGAATGAGGGCGGGCGTTTCGGTGTATACGCTGAGGGTGTGTCCTATGATTACGAGAAGATCTGTGAATACAAACAGGAAACCGTAGACGCCCTGGTTGGCGGCGTACAGCAGCTGCTCAAAGGTAATAAAGTCACGTTCATTGAAGGGAAGGGGACTTTGCTTCCGCCGGAGAACGGCATGAATGCTGTTTCTGTCGGCGATGAAACCTACTATGCAGACAACATTATTCTGGCTGCAGGTTCGAAGCCGGCATCCCTTCCTGTAGAGGGCATTGATCTTCCGCATGTTGTCAACAGCGATGGACTGTTTGCCCTCGACCATGCACCCGAAAGCCTGGTCATCATCGGCGGCGGGGTCATCGGCGTTGAATTCGCCACTGTGTTCGCCAATCTGGGAAGTCAGGTTACGATCCTGGAGGCCCTTCCGAAGATCCTGGATAATTTCGATAAAGAGATCTCCCAGAACCTGAAGATGATTCTGAAGAAACGCGGCGTGGATATCCACACCTCCGCCATGGTGAAGGGATTCTCAGAAACTGAGAATGGTCTTGTCATGGCGACCTATGAAGAGAAGGGCAAGGAAGCGGCTGCGGCCGGCGAGTACGTTCTCGTTGCCGCAGGCAGGCGGCCGGTCACAGAAGGGCTCTTCGCAGATGGCGCCCAGCCTGAAATGAACGGAAGATATGTCAAAGTGGATGAGAACTACATGACGAGCATCCCGGGCGTTTACGCCATCGGCGATCTGATCGGCGGTATCCAGCTGGCCCATGCGGCGTCAGCCCACGGGATCCGCGCAATCGAATCTATCTGCGGCGCACCGGCCACACAGAATGTCGCGGTCGTTCCTGCCGGCGTCTACACAGATCCGGAGATCGCAATCGTCGGCATGACAGAGGCACAGGCCAAAGACCAGGGCATCGATGTGGTTTGCGGCAAGTTCATCATGAGCGCCAACGGCAAAAGCCTCATCACCAAGGAGGAACGCGGCTTCATCAAAGTCGTAGCCGAAGCAGGCTCAGAGAAGATCCTAGGTGCCCAGATGATGTGCGCCCGCGCCACAGACATGATCGGTGAGTTCACTACCGCCATCGTCAACGACCTGACTGTCCCCGACATGCTCCGCAGCATCATGTCCCATCCGACCTACAGCGAAGGCATTGGTGAGGCTCTGGAAGATGTGCACGGCATGTCGCTGCATACGGCGCCAAGACCATCCAGACGGTAATTACATCAGATTCATACGATTATTACATCGGATTCAATCGTATTCATAGCGATTACATTTGACCCGGAGCGTTCCAGGAAAAGAACCTCCGGGTTTTTAGTTTATAATTGACTGGTGGCAAGAAAGCCGCCGTATTTCATTTGTTCTTGCACAGTGGTACAAGATATTGTTCACCACATTGAATCTCTTGCACAAATGGCTTTTGAAACGCAGACGTAAGACCTGCTTTGTACAAGATACAAGGCTTATTTTCGCAAATCTTGCACCGGCGCCCTTGGAAGTACAAGAAATGGAGAAATAACTGTTCTTTCTTGGCTCTATGTACAAGAGTGGGTTCAAAATGAAGGATCTCTTGTACATTTCCCCAGCGTGGCATCAACGTGGCGAATTCGCCCAACCCTCCCCGCAAACCCCGGCTTGTGTTTATCTTGTCATGCATCTTTAATCCGAATTAGATTCCGTGTTTATGTTGAAAAACAACGTACATGTGATGTATAATAAAAAATCAGTGATGTACTGAATCATGAACGATAGCCCGATTGATTGGAGGATTTATATACAATGGAAAAACTGGGTTTGAACACATTAAGAGAGATGTTTCTGAGCTACTTTGAGAAGCAGGGTCATTACAGGAGAGAGAGTTTCTCGCTGATTCCGCACGATGATCCGAGTCTGCTGCTGATCGGTGCCGGAATGGCGCCGCTGAAGCCGTATTTTGCCGGTCTTAAGACGCCTCCGGCAAAGAGAATGACTACCTGCCAGAAGTGCATCAGAACCGGTGATATCGAAAATGTTGGTTATACGGATCGGCACGGTACATTCTTTGAGATGCTGGGCAACTTCTCGTTTGGAGATTATTTCAAGAAAGAAGCCATCACATGGGGATGGGATTTCTCGACAAACGTTCTGAAACTGCCGGAAGATAAGCTCTGGGTCACGATCTATGAGAACGATGAAGAAGCGTTTGATCTGTGGCACAACATGATCGGCCTTCCGGAGGAGAGAATCGTTCGCCTCGGCAAAGACGATAATTTCTGGGAAATCGGTACAGGCGGTCCCTGCGGTCCTTGTTCTGAAATCTATTTTGACAGGGGAGAAGAGCACGGCTGCGGCAAACCGGACTGCAAACCCGGCTGCGAATGCGACCGTTATGTTGAATTCTGGAATCTGGTGTTCACCCAGTTTAATAAAGAAGAAGACGGCACTTATTCAGATCTGCCGCACCCGAACATCGATACGGGACTGGGTCTGGAAAGACTGGCCTGCATCATGCAGGGTACCAATTCCATCTTTGATGTGGATACTATCCGGTCGGTATTAAAACAGGTAGAGAACGTCTCCGGCGTGAAATACCAGGACGGCGCAGCGGAAACAGATGTTTCCATCAGGATCATCGTGGACCATCTCCGTTCCATGACCTTCATGATCGGCGATTACATTCTGCCGGGCAACGAGGGCAGAGACTATGTTCTGAGAAGACTGATCAGAAGAGCTGCATTGCACGGACGCAAACTCGGAATCGAGAGACCGTTCCTGTCTACACTGTGTGACAGGGTCATCGATGAATCCGGACGCGCGTACCCGCAGCTGGAGAAACACAGGATCATGATCCGCCGTGTTGTCAATGCGGAAGAAGAGAAGTTCGCTTCAACCATCGACAAAGGCATGGGGATCATCGATGAATACATCGCCGACATGGTCATTTCCGGAAGCCATGAACTCGAAGGCGCAAAAGCGTTCAAACTCCACGATACCTATGGCTTCCCGATCGACCTGACAAAGGAGATTCTGGAGGAAAAGGGATACTCTGTCGACGAAGAAGGATTTGCTGCCGAAATGAAGCGTCAGAAAGAGCTTTCCCAGAAGGAAGATGAGATGGAAGGCGCCGGATGGGAAGGCAAAGCGAAAGAATTCGTTCTTCACGGCGAGACAGAATTCACCGGTTATGATACGGTCAACCAGCAGGCAGTCCTGGAGTCTATACACAGTGAACAGTTTGAGGATCTGCATGATATCAAAGAAGGAGAAACCTGCATATTTGTCCTCGACAAGACGCCATTCTACGCTGAAAGCGGCGGTCAGGTCAGTGACGAAGGATTCATTTACAATGAAAAAAGCGGCGTCGCTTACGTTCAGAGTGTAAAGAAATACAACAACATCTATGCGCATACCGTGGACGTTCTCCGTGGGGAATTTTCTGTCGGGGATCATGTGGACGCCATGGTCACAGCACCATCCAGAAACATGACGGCAGCCAACCACTCCGCGACCCATATGCTGCACAAGGCTCTCAGGGAAGTGCTCGGCGATCACGTCAAGCAGTCCGGATCCCATGTTGACAAACACGGACTCCGCTTTGACTTCTCTCACTTCCAGGCAATGACCAATGAGGAAATCAAACAGGTCGAAGACATCGTCAACGACAAGATCCGCCATTTCATTCCGGTCAATACGAAAGTAATGGATATTGAAGATGCCCGCAAGGAAGGTGCCATGGCGCTCTTTGACGAGAAATACGGCGATAAGGTAAGAGTCGTATCCATCGGAGAATTCTCCAGAGAGTTCTGCGGCGGCACACATGTATCCAATTCAGGTCAGATCGGCGCGTTCAAGATCCTCAGCGAATCCGGAATCGCATCCGGTGTCCGTCGTATCGAGGCCATTACAGGGCAGAGCATCCTTGATGGATACAAACGGGATCAGCAGGTGATCAGCGAAACCGCCGCGGCAATCAAGGCAGACAAAGATCTTCTCGTTGAAAAAGCAGCAGCTCTTGCCGACGAAGTAAGAACACTCCGGAAAGAACTGGCAGAAGTGAAAGCTGCGGAAATGAGTAAGGATGCAGATTCTTTCCTGGATGACGCGAAGGAAATCAACGGTATCAGACTGATTACAAAGCAGTTCGAAGACTATGCAATCAACGACCTCAGGAGCCTGTCAGACAACGTCAAGGCATCGAACAAGAACGTCGCGATGGTCTTTGCATCTGTTTCCGGCGGAAAAGTGACGTTCCTCGTTTCTCTTACCGATGATCTGGTCGAAAAGGGCCTGCACGCCGGCAAGATGATCAAAGAAATCGCAAAGGCAGCCGGCGGCGGCGGCGGCGGAAAGGCCGATATGGCGCAGGCCGGCGCGAAGGATCCGTCCAAGGTCGGGGATGCTTTTGCAAAAGCAGAAGAACTGCTGTAAGAATTAATATAGTTTAAGGCAATAATCTCGCAATATGACTTGTAATTATTGACAGTCTGATGTTATACTGTAAACACCAATTGAACTGATCGGAGGTTTTATAATGGATAGACAGACAAGAATGTACGATAACTTTGATAAAGTTGAGCAGAAGACCATCAAGGAAATACTTACAATCGTTTATGACGCTCTTGACGAGAGAGGCTACAACGCTATCGACCAGATGGTCGGATATATTCTTTCGGGAGATCCATCATATATCACAAGTCACAATAACGCGAGAAATGTCATCGGCAGGATCGAGAGAGATGATCTTGTTGAGGAACTGATCAAGGCATACCTCGGCAAGTAATTCTGTTTGTATACCAATTTTGTGGCGGGCAAAGTCCGCCACTATTTTTTGATTTTTGAAAACGGAAATGGATTTTCTATATAATTATTATGTTAACATGGGGAAGCTATGAAAAAACTCGGTTTGGATGTAGGTGATAAAACAATAGGTGTTGCCGTAAGCGACGAAATGGGGATCATCGCTGACGGCGTGACGACCATTGAGCGCGTCGGGATCAAGAAAGATACCGGTAAGGTCCTGGATTATATCAAAGAATACAACTGTGATACCGTTGTGATCGGTCTGCCGCTCAAGCTGGACGGAACAGACAGCCCCCAGACCGAAAAAGTGCGTGAATTTCGGCAAAAGCTCGAAAACAAGCTCAAGGGCAGCGGCATGAATCATGTCAATATCGAATTCTACGATGAGCGGCTGACGACGGTCATGGCGGAACGTGTCCTGATCGAAGCCGATATGCGCCGAAACAAAAGAAAGGAAATCATCGACCGGCAGGCAGCGATCATCATTCTGCAGAGCTATCTCGACAGCAATCGATAGATTTCTCATTATTATTATATAGATTGGCACAGACTTTGCTTTTGTTTAAGGCAAAGTCTTATTTATTGTTGTTTTCAGGTTTGAATGATCATCTCATCTTAAACCGCGAAACCAAGGCTTACTGATTATATTAGACACTTATACAAAATACATCCATAACACCTCTTTAGAGCAAAGATCTGTTGCAACGCTGCAACAGATCTTTGTTTTGTGCAACAAAATCAGTTGCAACATAACCCTCAGGAGGGGATAATCCTCTAAATAATTCAAAAAACAGTCGAAATTTGTTCAAAACAATGTTGGCACGGCTTTTGCTTTATATATCAGGTGTTGAAAATGAAATCAGTTATTGCAGAGACAAATGCCGTAATGGCGAAAGGAAATGTTATGTCAAAATCTACAGTAGCACTCGTAAAGGGTGAAGACATTCAGGCCAATGTAACGAAAGTATTTGACCTGCTTGGCGGCGTTGAGAACGTCATCAGACCTGGCACAACAGTCATGATCAAGCCGAATGCAGGCCATGCAGAACCACCTGAGACTTCTGTCTGCACCAATCCGGAAGTAGTCAGAGCTGTCATCAGAGAGGTTAGAAAAGCTAATCCTATATAAAGAAATAGGGGCAGGGCAGTGCCCGTGCGCTGCTGTTGTCCCTTTTTTCTTGACATTGTAAACAGAAAACATCTAAAATACACGAAATGAAAACTTTATATATCGACTGCCGCTCCGGAGCAAGCGGTGATATGACACTGGGAGCGCTGCTGTCACTGGGCGTGCCTTTGCAGGTCCTGGAGGACGGTCTGGCAAGCCTGGGGCTGAATGAATTCGATTTAGCAGTCCATGAAACAGAATACAACGGATCACCGGTAACAGATGTTGACGTGATCCTTCATAATAAAGAACACGCCTGGATCCATCCCTACAGCGGAAAATACCGCAATTACGGGGAAATCAAAGAAATGATCGAGAAATCTTCTTTGTCTGAGCATACGAAAATGCTCAGTCGGCGGATTTTTGATATCAAAGCGGCAGCAGAATCCGAAGCCCACGGTGTACCTGTCAATGAAGTGCAGTTCCATGAGGTCGGCGCTGTGGATTCTATTGTGGACATCGTAGGCGCTGCAATCTGTCTGGATTACATTGGAGCTGATAAGGTGATAGGAACGCACGTTCCTACAGGATTCGGAACAGTGGAATGCGCGTGGGGAACGCTTCTGGTTCCGGCGCCTGCTGTTGCATCCATCCTCAAAAAGACCAGACTGCCGCATTACCGGTCAGATATTGAAATGGAACTACTGACACCGACAGGTGCGGCGATCCTGGCAGGGATCGTGGACCGTTTTGAAGAGAATGAATCCTTTGAAGCCCTTTGGAATTCTGCAAAAGCAGGAAACAGGATAGGGCGCGGCACCGGAAAACGCGATACAGGGCTTCCTCCCATGGCAGTGATGCTTGATTCAAGCGAGGTGATTTGATGGTAATGAAATACGTCATTCCGATTTGCCTGGCGTGTTTGATCGGAACATGTCTGGCGATACAGCCAATATTCAATACAGTCGTTGCGAAACATACCGGGAGCATGTGGTATGCTGCGCTGTGCAGTTTATCGATTTCAATTTCGATTGTTTTATGTATCTGTTTTATCAACGACCGGTTTGCCACGCTAAGGGGCGGGGGAGCCATGCAGATTCCGAAACTATACATACTGGCCGGTATTTGCGGGATCATCATTCTGGCGTTTACGGTATTTTGTATCACGAAAATAGGACCGGTAATGACTGCGTCGATCACAGTATCAGTCCAGATGATCGTGGCGACCCTGACAGCGCATTACGGGTGGTTCGGGATCACACAGGAGCCGATCAACTGGGTCAAAATACTGGGAATAGTATTTCTGGTCGCCGGGGTAGTGCTCGTTAAATTATCGATCAAATCTTAGTGGAAGCTATAAAGGGGGATGGATCAGAAGATTGACAACTCTTCCGATAATCATAATTTTGGGAAGAGATGGACCTTAAATCATAAGAAAAGAGCGGATATGACAAATCTTGTCAAACCCGCTCCTGCCAAGGGCTTCAGCCCTTTTTTTATTTTATTCGCTTAAATTGCTCTGCTAACCTATTGAACCGACGCTTTGAAATACCGACGCTCTATTTTTCGATTTAAGCGATTTTAAATACCCCTTTTAATATATATGTCTAAAGATTTTCGGGTATGGTCAGGATCATTCCTGACTGTATGCTCCCATCCGGGATATCGTTCGCCTGGCAGATCTCGTATACGGCTTTCCTGGTGTCTGTGTCATCGCTTTTGAAATGCTCTGCAATGTCCCAGACTGTATCACCGGCTGTGACTTCGATCTTTATCGGAGTCACAGAATCTTTCGGTATATCCAGTGCGATCGCTTCATTGGATCCTGTGATGAATCCAAATGCTCCGATTGCAATTCCCATCACGATCACTAAAAATGTGATGAATCTGAAATTTGACTTGATCCTGTATCTTTTGTGTGCCTTTCTGTGCGAGTTTCTGCGTGCTGCTCTGTGTGTATTCCTGCTTCTCGTACTCATCTGTCTGTTCTCCTTTCCTTCCCTTTTTCCGCCTGATGAACGCTTGTTCTTTTCTGTTTTCTATAAGATAGCAGAATATATGTTCGCTGTCAACAGGAAACACGAACAAATATTCGTGTTTTTGCTTATAATACATTAAGGTAAAACAGATTGAATGTAAGGCAGAATGTACCAGATCTGACAGAGAATATTACATATTGAGGAGTTTGTCACTCAGCTTATAGGCCGTGTCCAGGATCTTCTTTCGGAATATGACACCGAGTATGAGGATCGCCAGTGCTGCTGCCGCGATGATCGCAGCGCTCGTATACCCCCCTGCTCCGACCTGCTGCCCGATGAAGAGACAACCAAGCATGCCCGGAATACGGGCGATCATAGACACGATAAGATAGGGCCGGAGTTTCAGAGTTGATATCCCTGCAGCATAACTGCACAGATCTTTCGGGATGCCCGGTATCAGGAAGATGACAAACGTTACGATCAGTCCTTTCGGGCTGTTCATCAGGTCAAGCATCTCAGTGACTTTGCGTTTTCCGAAGAACAGATGGATCGCGTCCCGTCCCAGAAGACGCGCAATATAATACGCCAGTGTGGATCCGATGCCGATGCCTATAATAGAAAGGATGAGCCCAAGCAGAGCCCCGTACAGATAACCGCCGGCAAACTGGAGGGCCTGTCCCGGAATCACACTCAGCACGACCTGAAGGATCTGGCAACCGACATAGATCAGCATGCTTTCTTTTCGGTAGGAGCGGAGCGTGGTCTCCAGTTCTTTGATATCGGAAAACCGTTCAATCAGATCATGCTGGAAGAAATAGATATACAAAGGCACCCCAACGAGGATCACTGCCAGAGCGATCAGTTTGACGATAGCCAGAACACGTCTGCGTTTATCCAGTTTTGAAGTGCCATCCTGTGTCATATTGATGATTTCTAAACGATTCCAAGAGCATCCAGAGCCTTGATAACACCGAACTTCGAATGTTCATAAGTCAGACCGCCCTGGAAATAAACATTATATGGCTCTCTCATCGGCGCGTCTGCGGAAAGTTCGATGGATGATCCCTGGACAAAGGCTCCTGCAGCCATGATGACAGGGTCCTCATATCCGCCGGTTGGGATCGGCACGGGCGTCACATTGGAATCGATAGGCGCAGCCAGCTGGACGCCTTTGCAGAATGCTGTAACCTTATCGGCTGTTCCAAGTCTGACGGCCTGAATGATGTCGCTTCTCTTGTCTGAAGATCCCGGACAGACTTCGTATCCAAGCTTCTCAAACACCTTTGCGCAGAGAATCGCGCCCTTTACCGCGCCGTTTACGGTCTTAGGAGCAATGAACAGCCCCTGGAGCATGGTTCTGGTCTGTCCGAATGTCAGCCCGCATTCCCCGGCTGTTCCCGGTGTTGTCATACGGTAACTGACCTGTTCGATGAGATCCTCACGTCCTGCGATGTATCCGCCTGTCAGAGCCAGGCCGCCGCCCGGGTTTTTAATCAAAGAACCAGCCATAATGTCTGCGCCGACATCAGTGGGTTCTTTGACATGCAGAAACTCCCCGTAGCAGTTGTCTACAAAACAGATGAGCTTCGGATCAATGCCGTGCACGAAGGAAGCCCATTCTTCGATCTGTTCGATCGTGATGGCTTTTCTCCAGCCGTATCCTGTGGAACGCTGCAGACAGACCATTCTCGTATCCGGCGTGATTGCTTTTGCCAGAGCATCAAAATCAATTTCCCCGGCAGAAATAAGTTCCACCTGGTCATATGTGATGCCGAAATCCCTGAGGGTTCCTTTGCCGTTGCCGCGGATCCCGATGGTTTCTTCCAGCGTATCATAAGGTCCGCCGGTGCTGTAGATCATCTTATCGCCGGGTCTGAGAACGCCTGTGAGAGCAAGGCTGAGCGCGTGGGTACCATTGACAATGATCGGTCTGACAAGGGCTGCTTCCGCATGGAACACATCCGCGAACAAGCGTTCCGTAGCGTCTCTGCCCATATCATCATAGCCATAGCCTGTGTTCCAGGCGAAATGTCTGTCGCTGATTCCGTTCTTCTGGAATGCGTCCAGAACCTTGTACTGGTTGTAGGTCATAATGTCATCCAGCTCATCGAAAAGCGGACGGATTTCCTGCTCACAGGTGTCTACAAGGTCCAGGATCTGCTCTGAAATACCGAATTCCTGATTCAATAAAGTATACGTATTATTTTTCATAAAAATCTCCTATTGCCTGCGTCGTAAATGCACTGTAATCAAAGAACATCAAGATCGGCCATTCTTTTCTCGATGTCGTCGGGTGTTTCAACAGGAAACGATCAAAACTCTTCTGCCTCTTTTCAGTGAGATTTGAGAGACGCGCTGTCTCAAGCTTTCCAAGCTTGACTTGCCATTTCAGGACCGGGAAACCTTCCGAGCCGTAAAAACTCTGCGTGTTCTCTACATAATATGGTCCCAGTTTGGATGCGGCGTTGATGAGCGTCGCCGGAGAGATCTTTTCTGTTCCTTCTCTGTAGTTTACGGCCTTGCCAAAAAAGTCGCTGCCGACACCTTTGAGCCTTGACGCGTTCAGATAATAATTATTCTTGATAAACGGTTCCTCGTTGTTCTTCGACTCATTGAGGTATCTGCCGATCACACCGCCTGATATGTCGGAATTGTTGATAGACCCGGCGTTGTAGCAGTCTGATATTTTCAGGCCTTTGACGCCTGCGATCCCGACGATGCCGCCTGCATATCCGCGGATGTTGTCCGTCTTGATCACAGAATTGTTGTGCACAACGATGTGTCCTGTATTGTAACTGCTGGTGACTTCAGATCCGCGGGCGTTCATGTATCCGACCACACCGCCCGTGCCTTCTGTTCCGGAAAAAATATTACCGGCATTGAAACATCTGTCGATTACTGAATATTCACTGACGGATCTGCCGGCAACGCCGCCCGTTCCGTAGGTCGTTGCGCCGCGAACAGAAGAGCGGACTTCTCCGCGGTTGCCGCATTTCATTATCGTTCCCCAGTTTTCACCGACCACGCCGCCGACTTTCAGAGTGCCTTTGACATCGCCGTAGTTCATGCAGCCAGCGATCTTGCCGCCGTCATTGAATCCGGCAATACCCCCGGTCTTGGCTTTGCCTGTCACATCAGCACCTGACGCGCAGTTCCAGACAATGCCGTTTTCTGATACATAGCCTGCCAGGCTTCCGCACACCGGACCGCTTGAGTCCACTGTTCCTTCGACTGTCAGATCGCGGACCGTGCCGTCAAGATAGCCAAAGAGTCCTGCGTATCCTCCGTTCTCGTTGACGGAGAGCCCCAGGATCGTATGGCCGGCACCATCGAAAATGCCGCGGAAGGCGATCTCTTCGCTCCGTCCGATCGGAGTAAAGTCTTCTTTCAGTGTGATATTGCGCCCGAGCTTGATGGTCACGCCCTTGAAATCCTCATACCGATTGGCTGCATAACCGTCAAAATGCCCTTCGTTCACCAGATTGGCAAGTCCCTGCAGCTGGGATGCTGTCGTGATCGTGTAGACCCTCTGCCCTGGATGATCAAGAAACCAGGAGGTGCTGAATGCATCGAAAAACGCAGCGTCTTCATCTTCTTCCTCGGTATTGGTTGAATTATCGCCGTTGACTTCAACATATTTGCCGTCGTCATCTATATAATAGTATGTGTAGTCGTCATCAGTGTCGGTATTGTTGCCAATCTCAGCGAAGACAGGCGAAAAACTGCCGAGTGCGAATACCGCTGCAAGCAGCACCGGCAGAATATATCCTTTTCTCATGATCAATCTCTCTCCTTCCGTTCTAGCTCCCATTCCATGTCTTTTACCAAATCCCTTTTCACATTTTTCTTATGATTTGCGTACAGCTGCGTTGTTGTCACCTGTTCATGATCGAGCAGCGCCTGCACATCAAAGATAGAGTTTCCTCTGCCAATCAGACTTGTAGCGGCTGTTGCCCTGAGTTTATGCGGACTGTAGCCGGCCTTTCTGGAAGTGGAAAGCCCGATGGAAGTATACTTCTTGACAAGATCCCTGATTGCGCGTTCTGTCATCCGTTTGCCCTGCAGCGACAGGAAGAGTGCATCTTCATGCCCGGAGACGATGCGGTCATCATCGGCCCTTTCGTTTTCGAGATAATCCGTGATGACATCGGTGACAGACTGATTCAGCGGCATGATGGCCTCTTTGTCTCTCTTGCGGTAGATCTTGAATTCGCCTCTGTTGAAATTAAATGACGAAACATTCAGCTGCTGCAGTTCAAAAAGCCTCAGTCCGTAGGTTATAAAGAGAATCAGTATGGCTTTGTCCCTCTTCTTCGTCTTCTCCCAGAACTGGTGCTCCTTCGGCGTCAGATTGGATCCTGTCGTCACAGCGTCCAGCATGATCATGACCTCGTCATCCTGCAGGGCTTTGATTTCCCTTTCGCTGGGCTTGGGCACGCGGATCGGATCAAATGCGTCTGTGATATTCTTATCGATCAGGCCGTCCCGGTAGAGCTGTTTGAACAGTACGGAGACGGAAGATTTCTTTCTCGCCAGCGTTTTGTTCGTATTTTCGTAGAGAATGATCTCGTTCTCTTTCTCAACTTGGTAGCTGCGGCAGTAGTCGATGAACATATTGACATCCACAGCCATGATCTCGTTGAATTCTTTGATCGTGATATCCCGAATGCTTTTGGCCTGCGTCAGACCAGTCTGCTCGATCAGATACTGGCAGAAGAACCGGATGTCCGTCAGATACGCCAGTCTTGTCATGGGAAGCACGTTCCCTTTAAGATAAGCAAAGAACCCCCTCATAAAGGTCGGGAGCTCTTTCTCTATATTCACACATTTGGTAACGGTTTCGTGCTCTTTGAGCACGATATTGTCAGGCTTTTCACTTCTGTTGTGCAGCCTTACCGTCTTCGTTACAGTCTTTTCTCCAACCAATGAATAAAACCCCTTTTCGCTTCTTCCTCACTTAAGTATTCCGATAAATCGAACATGTTGATTGTAGCATATCTGCGGAACCATGTTAACTGTCTTTTTGCATAATGACGTGTGTTTTTTTTGATTTTTTGAACCGCGTCCTCCAATGTGGTCTCACCGTCCAGATATTCGATGATTTCCTTGTAGCCGATTCCTTTCATGGAGATATCATCGGCGGTCAGTCCCATCGCCGTGAGAGACTGCACCTCTTCCACTAGGCCGCGTTCGATCAGCAGATCGACCCTTCTGTCGATCCTGTCATAAAGCTCACCCCTGTCCCGCGTAAGGCATACCAGCAAAGGCTCATAGGCTTTATTCTCCGATACGACCCGGTCGAACGGGCGGAGCTTCCCTTCCCCTGCCTGCAGACGCTCGATCGCACGAATGACTTTTTTGAGATTGTTCGGATGGATCCTGTCCGCAGCTTCCCGGTCCAGGTCACGAAGGATATCATGAACAGCCTGCGGGCCTTCTTTTTCTGCTTTTGCAGTAAGTTCTTCCCGGAGAGCATCATCTCCCCCGGCAGCAGCAAAATCCATATCGTACAGGATGGAATTCAAGTACAGACCTGTCCCTCCTGAAATTATCGGAAGTCTTCCGCGCGCCATAATATCATCGATGGATTTTCTGGCGAGGACCTGATAACGCGCCACCGAAAAGTCCTCTCTCGGGTCCAGGAAATCGATCAGATGATGAACAGCCTCCGCCCTCTCCTGCCGGGTGGGCTTGGCGCTTCCTATGTCCATATATCGATAAAGCTGCATGGAATCACAGGAGACGATTTCTCCGTTGAATGCCTTTGCAGCCTCGATCGCGTATTCAGTTTTCCCTACAGCCGTCGGACCGGCTACCACAAGAATGTGTTTGTCTTTCATTTTGGCAGGTCACGCACGCTTGAACATGCGCTCCAGTTCGTATCTTGTCATTTTGATAAAAGTTGGTCTGCCGTGGGGGCATGAAAAAGGATTTCTGCAGGCGCGAAGCTGTGTGATGAGCGCTTCGATTTCTGCCGCATCCAGCGTATCTCCGCCTTTGACAGCGGACTTGCAGGATCTGGTGATGATTTTATCGAGCGTTCGGTGATCTGTCAGATCAGGTCTGTCGCGGAAGGCCCCGAACAAATCACCTAAAAAGGCTTCTGCCTCACTCATTTCCATAAATGCGGGTATCTCCCGAACGATATATGTATTGTTTCCAAAGAACTCAATATCATAGCCCATGGCGCGGACCTGTCCGATCCAGCTGTCCTCGGACTCTGCTACCTCAGATGCAACGCTGAAAGAAAGCGGAACCAGCATTTGCTGGGAGACTTTCTCCTCTGCTTCAAACTGCCGCATCAGTTTTTCGTAGAACACTCTTTCATGGGCGGCATGCTGGTCGATCATATAGAAACAATCCTCATCCTGCGCCAGAATGTAGGTATTGAAAACAGCGCCGATGACTGTCAGATCCTCAAAGTCAAAAGGTCTGTTCACTTCCTCGGGCACAGGATCCGGCGTCTGCTGCTTTCTGACCTCGGCATTCTTTGATTCGCGCATGGAACCCAATACGGTCCTGATATCGATCCGTTCCTGTTCACCCTGCTCCTCCTGCTTTCGAACAGGGGTTTCATAGCGGCACGTCTCCTCTCCCAGAATAGCAGGCTGAGAATCAGCTTCATGCTGCGGCGGCTTTGCCGGTTCCTCCTGACGGGATGCGACCTCTGCAGAAACATCCGGAACAGCCTGCTGACCCTTCAGGGCAGCGGCGACGGCGTCAGCCACGAAGTCCTCCACTTCGCTGTTGTCGTCGAAGCGGATCTCTTTCTTGGTTGGATGGATATTGACATCCAGTTTTTCCGGCGGCATGGACAGAAACAGGAATGCGATGGGAAATCTCCCTTTGAACATACGCTCTGCGTAAGCTTTGTCCAGAGCGTGCTCCAGTACGGAGCTTGCGATGATCCGTCCGTTGACACAGAAGATTTGCCGGCTTCTCGAAGGAAGTGTTCTGTCGGGAGAAGATACAAATGCCTTCAGGGTGAACCCGCCTGCTGAAGCGGAGACCGGAATCAGGCCTTCCCCGATGTCTTTGCCGTAGATACTGATGATATTCGCGAGGATATTGCCTTTGCCTGAAGTCGTAAATGCTCTGTTTTTGCCATTGATCATGCTGAAGCGGACGTCAGGATAAGACAATGCGATCCTTGATACGAAGTCGATGATTTTACGGGATTCAGACGCGTCAGACGCAAGGAACTTATATCTTGCGGGCACGTTGAAGAACAGATCACGCACAGTGACAGTCGTGCCCTCAGGACAGCCGACTGCTGTATTCTCCAGCACCTCGGATGCTTCGACGACGACCCTTCGGCCGGATTTTGAATCGGCAGTCTTGGTGATGAGCTCCGTTCTGGATACAGCGCAGATGCTGGCAAGAGCTTCGCCCCGGAAACCGAGCGTTCCTATGCAGTCAAGGTCCCTGACATCCGAGATCTTGCTTGTGGCGTGACGGCGGAATGCTGTTTCCACATCTGCTTCATCGATGCCGAAGCCATTGTCGGTGACCCTGATATAAGTCCTGCCGCCCTCCCGTATCTCAACGGTTACGGAAGTCGCATCTGCATCAAGGGCGTTTTCGACCAGTTCCTTGACGATCGAAACCGGTCTGTCAATGACTTCGCCGGCTGCGATCTTATCGGCAATATGTTTTTCTAAAATCTTTATCATCAGGCTCTCCCCTACCCCTCATTGTTTATAGATTCCTCTGCAGGTCTTCCAGGATCTGCAGCGCCTGTGAAGGCGTCGTGTTCATCAGATCGAGAGATTTCAGTTTTTCCTTGATCGGATCCGGCATCGTCTCAAAGAACGTGAGCTGTGTTTCTCCGGTGTTTTCTTCCACGACAGCGGCGTTTTCCGCCATATCGCCGCCCAGGCTGTCAAGATGTCCGCGGGCGTTTTCCAGTAGTTCCTCCGGAACGCCTGCCAGCTGTGCGACATGGATGCCGTAACTTCTCGATGCAGATCCTTCGACGATCTTGTGAAGGAACACAATGTTCCCGTTATCCTCGAGCACATCCACATTCAGATTGCGGACACCGTCCATGGTGTTCTCCAATACCGTCATCTCATGATAATGGGTGGCGAACAAAGTCCGTATATGCCGTTTGCTGATAAACTCGGCGGTCGCCCAGGCAATGGACAGACCATCGTAGGTACTGGTGCCCCTGCCGATCTCATCGAGGATGATAAGACTCCTGGTCGTCGCAGAGTTCAGAATGTACGCCAGTTCGCTCATCTCCACAAAGAACGTGCTCTGTCCCTGGGCCAGATTGTCTGAAGCGCCGATCCTGGTGAAGATCCTGTCGCAGATACCGATACGCGCCCGGCTTGCAGGCACGAAACAGCCGGCCTGCGCCATCAGCACGATCAGGGCAGTCTGTCTCATATAGGTCGACTTACCGGACATATTCGGCCCGGTAATGATCAGAAGCCCTGCATCCTTCCTGTCAAGATACGTGTCATTTGAGACGAAGATACCGTCTCTGATGGACTGTTCGATAACAGGATGACGGCCCTGTTCGATGGAGATCACATCCCCGTCGTCTATAGTCGGTTTCACATAATCGTTCTTTTCTGCTGTCTGCGCGAAAGCAGTCAGGACATCGAGAGCGGCCACAGCATGAGAGGTGCTCTGGATCTGCCCGATATATTCTCTGAGCTTTCCGCGCATTTCGCAGAACAGTTCGTATTCCAGTTTATTGATTTCCGCTTCCGCATTCAGTACGAGACGTTCCGTCTCTTTGAGCTGCGGTGTAATGAACCTCTCGCAGTTGACGAGAGTCTGTTTACGGATATAATCATCGGGAACAAGATCATAGTTGGACTTGGTCACTTCGATATAGTAGCCGAAGACTTTATTGTAGCCCACTTTGAGGTTTTTGATCCCGGTTCGTTCTTTTTCTGTTGTTTCGAGGGACGCGATCCACTGCTGCGCGTCAGCAATGGAGGCTTTCAGATCATCCAGTTCCTGCGAGTATCCGGCCCGGATCAGTCCCCCTTCTTTGATCGTAAAGGGCGGTTCCTCGACGATTCCTGCATCTATCATGCTGCAGATATCTTCCAGCGGATAAATGCTGTCATACAGCTGCCTGATCAGCTCAGAGTCGAGAGCAGAAAGATCCATCCTCAGTTCCGGCAGAACCCTGCAGGAATCTGCCAGGGCGACCAGATCCGGTCCGTTGGCCCTGCCTGTGGCGATCCTTCCGGTCAGGCGTTCGAAGTCGTAAACTTTCTTCAGATTTTCCTTGATATTGTTTCTGGTAAGTACATCCTCCAGGAGTACTTCAACAGCATCCAGTCTGCTGTTGATCATGGGAGCATTGTTCAGCGGCTGCCGGATCCAGTGTTTCATCATCCTGGAGCCCATGGCTGTGTGCGTCTTGTCAAGCACGCCGAGAAGTGAGCCCTGCAGCTTTTTCTCAAAGAGGGTCTCAGTCAGTTCAAGGTTCTTGATCGTCGCCTTGTCAAGGGACATGTGATCACCGACGGAATAGACCGTCAGCGTGTTGATATGGGAAAGATCGCTCTTCTGAGTATCGTAAAGATAGAGTAGAAGAGCCCCGAGGGCCGTCTCTGCTTCTGTGTCTTCTTCTACGCCGATTCCTCTGGAAGAAGATACTGCAAACTGGCGGCGGATCGTGTCGCGCAGCGCATCCTGCCTGTAGAATCTCCCGTCGATCAGATCGATATAGGAGTCGATCGATGTGCGGAGGTCTTCTGTATCCAGTGCTTCCGATGTGTATTCGTCAAGGATCAGTTCGCTGGCGCTGATCTTGACCAGTTCATTGATAAGAGTCTGTCTCGCAGAAGGTCCCGAAAAGGAGGTAAGGCAGATCTCACCGGTCGAGACGTCGCAGTAGGACAGTCCGATGCTCCCGGTCCTGCCTGCGCGCGCGGTCCCGGTCTGGCCGGCGTAGACAGAAGCGATGTAATTATTCTCTTTTTCATTGAGCATGCTGCCGGTCATGGCAGTGCCCGGAGTCACGATCTGGATCACCTCACGACGGACAATGCCCTTCGCTGCCGCAGGATCTTCCACCTGTTCGCAGATCGCGACTTTATAGCCTTTGCCGATCAGGCGCGCAATGTAAGTATCCGCGGCATGGAAAGGGACTCCGCACATGGGAGCCCTTTCTTCCAGACCGCATTGTTTGCCGGTCAGCGTTAATTCAAGTTCTCTTGAAGCGGTAATGGCGTCATCAAAGAACATTTCATAGAAATCGCCAAGTCTGAAGAACAGGATCTCATCCCTGTGTTCCTCTTTGATATCAAGATATTGTCTCATCATTGGCGAAAGCTTTGATTTATCCACTTCTACCACTTCATACCACCTTTTAGTTTCTGCCTTTTATTTTCTACTTGCCGAGTTTTTTGTTATATGCTTCGATACCCAGCTTGATCAGTTCTGCACCCCTTCTCATCTTCGCAGGCTCCAGAACGTACGCGATACGCATTTCGTCTTTGCCCAGACCCGGTGTCGCATAGAATCCGCCTGCCGGCGTGAACATGACTGTTTCACCGTTGTCATCAAATTCCGTCAGCATGAACATGAGGAAATCTTCTACGTCATCTACCGGCAGCTTGGCTGTCAGATAGAATGCTCCGCCCGGCTTCTGGCATACGACGCCGGGGATCTTTGAGATTTCTTCATATGCAGCGTCTCTTCTGGCGCAGTATTCGTCTCTGGCGGAATCATAGTAGGACTTGTCCAGTCTGTACAGTGCAGCAGCACCGACCTGCTCCAGTGTCGGGCAGCAAAGTCTGCCCTGAGCCAGCTTCAGGATGCCGCTCATCAGATCTTTGTTCTTGGAGATGACTGCACCGACTCTGGCGCCGCATGCAGAGTATCTCTTGGAAACGGAATCTACGAGGACGACTCTGTCAGCCAGGTCTTCCAGCATTCCGAATGAAGTGACCTCTCTGCCATCATATGCGAATTCTCTGTATACTTCGTCAGAAATGATCCACAGATCGTGCTCCTTGGCGATCTCGCCGACCAGTTTCATCTCATCAAGGGTCAGAACTCTTCCGGTCGGGTTGCCCGGGCTGATGCAGCAGATGGCTTTGGTCTGCGGTGTGATGGCTGCTTCGATCAGGTCTTTCTTGGCCCATGCGTATCCGTCCTCAGCCTTTGTTGTGAGCGGAACCAGCTTGCCGTTTACCTGGTTGCAGAATGTGTTGTAGTTCGTATAGAAAGGTTCTGCGATGAGCGCTTCCTCACCCGGGTTGAGCAATGCCGTGAAGATGAGTGTGAGCGCTTCACTGCCGCCGTTAGTGATGAGGATGTCATCCCTTGTATAGTGCATGTCATAAAGTTTCATGTAGTCGATCATCGCATCGAGCAGTTCCGTCACACCGCCGGATTCCGCATAAGCAATGACCTTCTTGTCGAAGTTGTTGATTGCTTCCTTGAAGCACGGAGGTGTCTCCACATCAGGCTGTCCGATGTTCAGACGATACACCGTCTTGCCGTTGGCTTCCGCCTCAAATCCGTACTTGTTGAATCTTCTGATCGGTGAAAACTGCATCGATCCTACTCTGTTAGAAATATCCATCGCATCTGTCTCCTTTAATTAATAAAATAGTGTTTCTATATAAAGGCCGTACGCCTCTATTTCAATTCTTCATGCGAATCCGAAACAACACTGTCGATAAGCGGATCCGTATCTATATCATTATCGCATTTTTGCTTCTTCATGAAAAGAAGATATTCAATATTTCCTTTTGTTCCTGTCACAGGAGAATAAGTGAGCCCCCATGTATAAAGGCCGTTGTCTTCTCCGTATCCGATGACCTGCCGGATGACCTGCCTGTGGACCTGCGGGTCGCGGACAATGCCCTTCTTGCCGACCTGCTCCCTGCCGGCTTCAAACTGAGGCTTTACAAGGCATACCAGACATCCGGATGCATCCAGAAGCTCCGCAGCAACAGGGAATACCAGTTTCAGAGATATGAACGACACATCGATACTGATGAAATCCACATCCCGTCCGATCCCATCCACATCCAGGTACCTGACATTGCACTTCTCCATGTTCACGACACGCGGATCGTTCCGCAGTTTCCAGTCAAGCTGACCGTAGCCCACATCGATGCAGTAGACCTTCGCAGCACCGTTCATCAGCATGCAGTCCGTAAATCCTCCGGTGGACGCGCCGATATCGACGGCCTTCGCGCCTTCAAGGGCGAAATCCCACGTTTTCAGAGCCTTTTCCAATTTCAGCCCTCCACGGCTCACGTATGGACACAAATCCTCTTTCACGGTGATTTGAGCCGTCTCAGGCACAGGTGTGCCGGGTTTGTCGCATCGCTGGCCGTCCACATAGACCAGCCCGGCCATGATCGACGCCTTGGCTTTCTCTCTGGATGGGAATATTCCTTGTTCAGTTGTCAGTATATCAAGTCGTTTCTTCATCTGATGTTCTGTCTTATCACATCTGCTATGGAACCTGCATCCAGTCCGTATTTCTGATACAGCTGCTCCTGGGTCCCGTGTTCTATGAACTGGTCCGGCCAGCCGAGGTTGATGACTTTCGTATCTTTTTCTGCTGTCAGAGCTTTGGCGGCTTCTCCGACGCCTCCTGTCACGACACCGTCTTCTACGGTCACAAGCAATGCAAAATCATCCGCTGCTTCCATCAGAAACGCTTCGTCAAGAGGACTGACGCTGGCGATATTCACGACCCCTGCACTGATCCTGTCTGCCATGAGAAGTTCCGCGGCCTCGAGCGCGGGTTTGACCATGCTCCCCACTGCCCAGATATCAGCATCTGCGCCGTCTCTGAGTCTGATAGATCTGCCGGCGGAATCCGCACACTCCATTCCCAGATCGATCGCGGTTCCTCTGGGATACCGGATCGCACACGGACCGTCGGATTTGAGCGAAAACTCGAGCATGGCTTCGAGTTCCGGTCCGTCCTTCGGCGCGAGTACTGTCATGTTCGGCATGGAACGTAGGTAAATGAGGTCGAACAGTCCGTGATGGGTCTCGCCGTCGGCGCCCACCACGCCGGCTCTGTCGATGCAGAAGGTAACCGGCAGATTCTGCAGGCACACATCCTCCAGGATCTGGTCATAGGCTCTCTGCAGGAAAGAAGAATACACCGCCACATAAGGCCGCATTCCTGCTTTTGCGAGACCGGCTGCGAACGTCACACTATGGCCTTCGGCAATCCCTACGTCGAAGAACCGCTTCGGGTTTTTTCTGCAAAAGCCTTCCAGCCCGACGCCGTCCGTCATTGCGGCGCTGATCGCGATGACTCTGTCATCTTTGTCCGCCATCTGCGTGAGTTTATTGCCAAAAGCAGAAGAATACGATTCCCCTGATGTTTTTTTGAGCGGCTTCCCGGAATCCACATCAAATGCACCGATGCCGTGGTATACGTTGGGCTGCTTCTCAGCCTTTGAATAGCCTTTGCCCTTTTGGGTGACAGCGTGGATCAGAACAGGACCTTTGAGTTTTCCGGCCCGTTCCAGAGTCTCGCACAGTTCTTTGATGTCATGGCCGTCCACCGGTCCGATGTATTTGAAACCAAGCTCTTCGAAAAGGATCCCGTCGATGACAGTATACTTGATATCCTCTTTGACATTGTGCAGACCGGAAATGACACTCTCGCCCACTACGGGGACCTTGGAGAGTCCTTTCTTGACTTTGGTCTTCATGTGCACGTATTTGTCCGTACTTGTGATTCGCCCGAGAGAACCGGAAAGACCGCCGATGTTCCTGGAAATGGACATTCCGTTGTCATTGAGCACAACGATAAGGTCTGTGTTCATGCTCCCTGCATTGTTCAGCGCCTCGTAAGCAAGTCCGCCTGTCATGGCGCCGTCGCCGATGACGGAGATGACCTTGTAGTCCTCGCCTTTCATATCCCTTGCCGCAGCAAGACCCAGCCCTAGGGAGATGGAAGTACTGCTGTGCCCCGTGTCGAAAACATCGTACTCGCTCTCACAGGTTTTGGGGAATCCGCTGATTCCTCCATATTTGCGGAGGCTGCCGAAGTCCTGCATGCGGCCAGTCAGGATCTTGTGGACATAGGACTGGTGTCCCACATCCCAGATGATCTTGTCCCGCGGAGTATCGAAACATCTGTGGAGCGCGATCGTCAGCTCCACGATGCCGAGATTCGACGCCAGATGGCCGCCGGTCTTCGATACAGATTCCACCAGAAAATCCCTGAGTTCATAGGACAGCAGCTCCAGCTGATCATAATCCATCTTTCTCAGATCTTCGGGAAAATTATGTTCTGATAAGTAATTGCTCATATCGATTATCCTATACCCGTTTTGCCTCAATATACCCTGGACGCCAGCATCTCCGCCAGGCTGACGAAAAGTTCGGCGTTGTCATAGTACTCTGCCAGGGCTTCCTTCGCCGCGTCAGTCAGTTCACGAAGTTTCTTCTTTGATTCATCCAGTCCGTAGAGAGCCGGATAAGTCGCCTTACTGTTGGCTTCGTCATGCCCGGTTTCCTTACCCAGCAGATCCTGATCGCCTTCGACATCCAGAATGTCATCGCAAACCTGGAAGGCCAGCCCGAGGTTCTCCGCATAAACTGTAAGGTTCTCCAGTTCCTCGTCGCTGCAGGATCCAAGTCTGGCGCCGGCTCTCACCGCGCCTATGATCATATCAGCGGTTTTTGTGATATGTATGTAGTCCAGGAGTTCTTTTGAACACCGTTTGTTCTCTGCTTCCACATCTGCGATCTGCCCGGCAACCATACCGGTGACACCGGCACCCTTGACGATCTCATAGGCTGCTCTGATCCTGCTTTTGAGAGCGTCGAAGTTATCGAAATACAGGAGCATATCCCGCTGCATGGCCTCGTAGGCCGCCGACTGCAGCCCGTCCCCTGCAAGCGTCGCCACGGCATCCCCATAGACCATATGGTTTGTCGGAACACCTCTTCTCAGCTCATCATCGTCCATGCAGGGCATGTCGTCATGGATGAGGGAATATGTGTGGATATACTCAATGGCGCAGGCGTAAGGAAGAGCTTCTTCCGCTTTGCCGCCGCAGAATTCACAGGCAGCCATCAGCAGTACCGGTCTGATTCGTTTGCCGCCGGCGGTCAGGCTGTATCTCATCGAGTCGTACAGGGTGATGCTCTTCTGGTCGATGTCCGGGATGAAATCCATGAGATGCTCTTCAAACAGTCTTCTGTATTCATCAAATGTTCTCTCAATCATTAGTCAGTACCTCGACTTTCTGCTGGGCTTCCTCCAGGATCTTCGCACATTCTTTGTACGCCTGCAGGCCTTTTTCGTAATTCTTAATAGCATCCTCCAGGGATGTCTCAGGCGATTTCAGTTTTTCCGATGCTGCCTCAAGACGCTTGAGGGATTCTTCAAAGGAAGGTTTCTTTTCAGTCATGTATTCATCCTCCTTGCTCTACTTGGGTGATCCGGGCATCTGCGCTTCCCCGGCCGGTTTCGATCGTTACATTCTGTCCTATGCTGAGCTCGTCTGCACTGCTGATGATACTTCCGTTCTCATCAGTAACAACGCTGTATCCGCGGGCCAGGATCGCCTTTGGGTCGGAAGCGCTGATCAGAGTCCCCAGGTGCTCAACGCGTTCCCTTAATGACGTGATCCTGTGCTGCAGACTCTCTTCCATGCCTTCCAGGATCCGGTCAGCGTTCAGCTGTTCATAAGCGATTTTATCGGCGATTCCTTTTGCAAAGGCATTCGGATCCAGGGCGCGGAGTCTTGTCTGCTGAAGATCCAGATTCCGGTTCAGACTGTCTGCAAGTGACTGCTGCAGATCCTGCAGATACCTCTTGAGTTCCTTCGTGTCAGGAACCGCCATTTCTGCAGCAGCAGTCGGTGTCGCCGCTCTGAAATCAGCCGTGAAATCAGCAATGGTAAAATCCGTTTCATGACCAACCGCGGAGATCACAGGGATTTTTGAAGCAAATATGCTGCGGGCTACGATTTCCTCGTTAAAGGCCCACAGTTCTTCCATAGAACCGCCTCCGCGTCCGGTTATGATGACGTCAATATCACTGTATTCCGCATTGATCATATCTATTGCCGCTGAGATGTCACGTGCGGCTGCCGGTCCCTGTACCAGAACCGGGCAAATCAATATGTTTACATAATCATTTTTATTTGTAATTGTTTTAATGATATCCCTGACGGCCGCACCGGTCTCGGATGTTACGACTGCGACATTCGAAGGAAACGAAGGAAGCGGTTTCTTGCTTTCCGGTGCGAACAGACCTTCTTTTTCGAGTTTTGCCTTGAGTTTTTCGAAAGCGACGGCAAGCTGCCCGATTCCGTTGGCCTCGATGTCACGGACATTCAGGTTGTAAACGCCGTCCCGCTCAAATACGGAAATATAACCGTTGGCGACGACCTCCATACCCTCTTCCAGCGGACATGTTATCTTTTCCAGATTCCATGACGAAAGGAAACATTTCAGTCTGCTGTTTTCTTCCTTCAGCGAGAAAAACACATGACCGGACTTGTGAAATGTCAGGTTGCTGATCTCGCCGATCACAGAAACATTCCCCAGGATCGGATCTGTCTTCAGGATCCTTCCGATGTAGCTGTTCAGTTGTCCTACTCTTATTGGATTCAGCCCCATAGATATCTCCTGCCAAGAAGCGCCGTACCGACTGCGTTGTCGGAAGACAGTTCCGGAGATGTGAAATACACATCGATTCCATCCCGCCGCAGCTGCTTCGTAACATGCTCTTTCAGAAAGCGGCTGGACGAGACGCCTCCCGACATATATATTGCTGTCTGATCTGTCTGTTCCGCACTCTGGCGTAGCATCTTCACAATCGAATCAGAGATCCGGATGAAGGCTTCTCTGATCAGTTCCTCTGTTTTCAGTGTTCCTGCTTTTGCATCCGCAAGCCTGTTTCTGAGCTGCGTGTCAAAGCCCGAGAGATGCACGAACGCATCTTTTGCCTTGATCCCGGTGAGCACATTTGTATTGCTGCCAGCGGACAAGGCCTGTTCATCGAGAGCCTGCCCGCATGGAAACGGCAGTCCCAGCATAACGCCTGCCCTGTCCAGGACCTGTCCGTAGGAAATATCTCTGGTCCCGCCTATGATATCGATATCATAGAACGCCCGCTCGCCGTCGCACCTGCAGAATGTATCTGCGCAGTGTGGCTGATGTTCCTTCTGTCTGACGAACAGCACTTCACAGGTGCCGCCGGAAAAATGGCATGCCAGAAAATCCCCCTCGGGGCGCTTATCAAATGATGCGACAGATGCTTCGATATGCCCTTCCTGATGGGAAAACCCCACTGCCGGGACATCAATCGCCGAAGAGATCGAGGCGGCCTGGGATGCGCCTGCCGTAAAACACGGCATGTATGATCCCGTGACAGCCCTCGGTCTGGTTGAATAAGCAACGCCGTCAATAGTAATATCAAAATTGCTGCCCAAGCTGCTGCGCAGCTGTGCAAACAGTTCCGGAAGATTCTGTACATGCTGGAACAGGGCTTCGGATTGCCTGAGTCCGCGCTCTCCTTCCCGAACCTTCAGGAACTGACGCAAATCAGCAATTGTCTCATCTTCGCTGATCAGCGCTAGCGAAGTCTTATAGTTGCTGGTGTCCAGTCCGAGAATGCAGCGCATCTTATTTGCCCTTCGTGATGGCTCCGAGCACTCCGTGTATGAACCTTGCAGAGTTCTCAGTACTGTATTTTTTCGCCATATTGATGGCTTCATTGACAGTGACTGCTTCAGGAATATCATCGCAGAATCTCAATTCACCGCACGCCAGCCGCATGATTGCCAGATCGACCTTTGGCATCCTGCTTGTTTTCCATTTGGATGCACACCGGTTGATATCTGCATCTATGTCGTCGATGCTGCCTGCGATTTCGGACAGCAGCTTACCTCCGCGGACCGCATGGTCTCCCGGGAGTCTGTCTTCTGCAAGGCTGACTGCTTTCTCAGCATCCAAAGCCTTCGTCGCATCCAGCTCATAGAGAATCTGCATCATGATCTCACGGGCTTCATTCCTGGTCATCTCGTTTTACCCCCTCCACATGGATGTTCACTGCGTTAAGTTTCATATTGGTCATGCTGCGGATCTCTTTTTTCACATTTTCCTGGATGTCCCAGGCGACCTGCGGGATCTTGCAGCCGTAAGAAACGATAACATGTAGATCGATCTCGATGTTTTCATTGTTCCGCGTGACCTTGGCGCCTTTGGCGACCAGTTCCTTGCCGCGGATGCTTTTGCTGATAATATTCTGGATACCGCCGGCCATTTCTGCCACGCCTTCTGTCTTAAGGGTGGCGTTGATCGCGCAGACAGCCAGCACATCGTCAGATACTGTTAAGACTTCATTATCTGCTGCCATTATTCCCGTTCCTTATCCTCTTCTATGTTGATTTTCATGATAACCTTTTCGATACGTCTGTCTTTGACCGAATTGATGGTGAAGACGACATTATCGATGAAGACTTCCTTACCGATATCGTCCTCATCCGGGATTTCGCCGAACATGTCGATGATAAGGCCGCCTATGGTTTCCGAATCTTCAGATTCGAGGTTTGTGCCCAGTTCTTCATTGATGTCGTTCAGGTCCATGCTGCCTTCGATCATGTAGAGATATTCACCGATCTTCGTCAGTTCCTGCTCTTCTTCATCGTATTCGTCATCGATTTCTCCCATGACCTCTTCGATGATGTCTTCCATGGTGACAATACCGCAGAATCCGCCGTATTCATCGATCAGAACGGCGATCTGCTGCTTTGTTTTCTGCAGCTCGAAGAACAGCGAATCGATGTTCTTCGTCTCCGGGACGAAATACGGCGTGCGCAGGATCTCACGGATATCCACATTGTCGAAGCCGAGTTCCCTGGCCTGGATCAGATAGTCCTTCATATTCAGGATACCGATGATATTGTCGCTGTCATCTTCATACACCGGGATCCTGGAATACTTCAGGCTCATAAGCTCATCGATGTATTCTGACGGCTCGTCATTGATGTCGATTGCAAAAACATCCGTACGCGGCGTCATGATCTCATATGCGAGAATATCGTCGAAAGCAAATACGCCTGTGATCATCTTCTTGCCTTCTTCTTTTAATTCACCGCTCTCCTGGCCTGCTTCCAGCATTTCCACGATATCTTCTTCAGAATATTCGTTATCGTTCAGATCTGCCCTCTGCCGGAACAGTTTAAGAAACAGGATCGCCAACCCGGCGATACAGACAGTGACCGGCTTCAGGACCGCGGTCAGTACTTTGATGCTGGACGATGTTGACATGACGACGCCTTCAGCATGCTGCATGGCGATTCTTCTAGGCAGCATCTCGCCAAGGGACATCAGGAAGATCAGAGATACAAACAGCACGATCAGAAATACGACGATCTGTGCTGCGGTTTCTGCTTCCCAGAGTACCGCGAGACGCATATACAGGGGAATCCCCAGATAGACCATGCAGACGATGCAGTAGAGCATGTAGATCAGCACGTTCATGACCCTCAGTGACAGTTTGTAAATCGGAGGATCCTCCATGATCGGCAATGCCCGCGCAGCCCGATTGTTTCCGTCATCCGCAAGTTCCCTTATTTTCACTTTATTGGCTTCTGATATGGATTTTCTCGCCGCGGCGAACCATCCGTTGATCAGTATAAGAGCCAGAGCTATAACCACACCCCATAAGGGCAGATACGGCCCTTCTGACATTTTTTATTTCTCCTTTCTGAGCATGAACATCTCAGCCACAGGCTGAGCCATCTTTATCTTAAGAATCTGCTGAGGGTGCGGCGCGCTGCATATCGGCTCCCCTTCCTCATCAGTCATATATTCAAGCTTTTGCGTGAAATACCTGCCTTTAGGGCCGAACACTTCGATCGTATCTCCAAGATCCATCTTGTTTCTCTGCTCGACCGTGGCGATACCGCTTGCGGTGTCATAGTCTTTCACAAGTCCGACGAAACTGTACTCGCGGACATAATCGCTGGTCAGGTACTCCTGATCCTCCCCTGTTGGCTTCCTGAAGTAAAACCCGGTTGTAAACTCACGGTGGCTGGCCTTGCACATTTCCCGGGCCCAGTCCGGATCGTATACATACCCTTCCGGATCCTGATAATACGCATCGATCGCCGTACGGTAAGCCTTGATCACATGTGCAATATAGAAGATGCTCTTCATCCGTCCTTCGATCTTGAAGGAATCGATTCCGGCGCCGATCAGTTCCGGCAGGTGTTCAAGCATACAGAGGTCTTTGCTGTTGAATATGTACGTTCCTCTGTCATCTTCATCCACAGGCCAGTACTCGCCAGGGCGTTTCTCCTCCTCCAGCCTGTACTTATATCTGCAGGGATGCGCGCAGGCGCCGCGGTTGGCGTCCCGTCCCGTCATGAAATTGCTCAGCAGGCACCGCCCCGAGTATGAGATGCACATGGCGCCATGGACGAAGGACTCCAGCTCTGTATCTGCAGGCAGGTTCTCTCTGATCTGCCTGATCTCGTCCAGCGTCAGTTCCCTGGCCAGCACAAGGCGCTTCACTCCCTGGTTTCTCCAATAATTGGCTGTCACGTAATTGGTCATGTTCGCCTGCGTCGAAAGATGGATCTCCGCTTCCGGGATTTCCTCGCGCAGCAGCTGCATGACAGCCGGATCCGAAACGATATATGCATCTAATGGGATTTCCCTGATTGCTTTAAGATACTCCTGCAAAGGCAGTATATCCTCATTATGCGCATAAACGTTGAGCGCCAGGTGACAGCGGACGTTCCGTTCGTGTGCGTAACGTACCGCCTCATATATCTGCGCAACGGTCATATTGCCGGCTCCGGCCCGCAGGGAAAACATCTCCCCGCCGAAATAGACCGCGTCGGCACCGTATTCGATCGCTATTTTCAGTTTTTCGAAATCGCCGGCAGGTGCCAGCAGTTCGACTCTTTTCATATGGTTGTTTTCGTTTATGGTTATTGTTGTTTCTCAGGTTATCGACCCGTTTTTTTCAATGATGCTGATCGACAGTCCGTCGCCTATGGGCACGATCGTCGTATCCGCATAGTCAAGACTGCTGATATATTCAATAAACTCCCGCATTCTCCTGGTAGAAGTCCAGTCCCGGCGTCTGGTGACGCACTCATCGGAAGCTGTCATTCCTTTCAGCAGAACATTGTCGCAGATCACAATGCTATCCCTGCTCATGTACGGCATTGCCAGATCCCAGAATTCCCTGTAATGGCTTTTGGCAGCGTCGATAAACAGCAAGTCATAAGGTGCCGCAGGATCAAGGCCTCTGAGCACCGCTGCGGCTTCACCGCAAACCACCTTGATCTGGCCGGAAAACCCGAGGTTTTCAATGTTCGACCGCGCTGCTTTGGCAGATTCCTCATCCAGTTCAATGCTGAGCACGCTGCATCCGCAGCAGTCAGCGAACACACACGAAGAATAGCCCACTGCAGTACCGATTTCCAGTACGCGAGCGGGCTGTTTCAGTTTCATAATCACCTTGAGGAGCTTTTCCGTATCTCTACGGATCACAGGAATATTGTGCGTTTCCGCAAATTTCCTCAGCTCCGCAAGGTCTGTGTTCTCGTTAACGTAAAGGTTGTCAATGTACGCTGAAATGATTTCATTCGTAATGTTCATAGTTGCTGGATCTGAAGGTCCGGCCCTATTGTTCCAGATCCTCCTCCGTCCAAGGATGGGCGTTCACATTCTTTGAATGCTCTTCGTTGGTCTTGGCATAATATATGGTTCCGTCAGGACCTGCATAGAAGAACAGGTCATCTGTATCCATGTAATTGAGCACACCGTCAAGTGCAATGTCCGGTACCGCGCATATTGGTCCCGGAATCCAGCCGGAAACTTTCCTGGCATTATACGGAGAATCCGAATCCAGCTGCGACTGTTTGAGATCCACTCTGTCTTCGTCGAAGATGTAGCAGACTGTAACATCGCTGCCGAGTGACATGTCACTCTTCAGCCGGTTCATGAAGACGCCTGCAATATGCGAGGCATCTTCCTCTGTAGCGCACCCTTCCTTCGTGACAATGGAAGCCAACGTCAGGAGTTTGTGGATCGACAGATCTGATTTCTCGATTTCGGCCTTCCGTTCCGTCAGGGCTTCATCCATCTCATCCAGTGCCAGTTCCGTAATGCTCTCCAGAGACGGATCCTCATCCGTGATGAAATAAGTGTCAGGGAACAAGTATCCTTCGAGAGGATGCATGACGTCCTCGCCCAGCACGTCCTTTGTCAGGAACCAGTACTTATCGATCAGTTCATTGACATAGTCCTTGCTGTCCCATTTGGCCATGATCTCCTTGCTGGAATACTGGGAAACATCAGCGAGGGCTTCTGCACACTGGGTCAGTCTGGCGCCTTCTGCGATCCGGAATGAAGTCTTCGAGATATAATTGAAATCTCCTGTATTGATGACGTTCATGATCTCCGGAAAACTCATGGACCTGTTCAGGACATATGTGTTTGCCTGAAGTGTATCATAGCCTGTGAGTCTGGCGTTGATCTTGGCGAACAGCGGATCCTTGATCAGACCGGCTTCATCAAGCTGCTCAATGATGGAATTCGCGCCGCTGCCGTCAATCACAGTGACTGTGATTTCATTTTTATCCTTCGGATCAACTGCTTTGAGACCATTGAAGTAAGCGAAAACCGCTGCTGCGATTCCCAATACAATGATCAGCAGTATGAGGATCAGGATTTTTACTTTTGACATTATTTAGATCTCCCTAAATATTCTCCTGTTCTTGTATCGATCTGGATTCTTTCACCTTCTTCGATAAAGATCGGCACTTTGATCACTGCGCCTGTTTCTACGGTCGCGTCCTTGGTGACGTTTGTCGCAGTATCACCTTTGACACCCGGTTCTGTTTCAGTAACAAGTAGATCGACGAAGTTCGGAGCTTCTACGAGAAAAGCATTGCCCTTGTAGAACTTGATGGTCGCTTCATCATTCTCTCTCAGATACTTCATCGCTTCCTCGACCTGGTCCTCAGAAAGAGGGATCTGGTCATAGGTGTCAGGATCCATGAAGTAATACAGTTCCCCATCGGAATAAAGGTACTGCATGGTCTTTGTTTCGATATGAGCCTTCGGGAACTTAGCGTCCGGGTTGAAGGACTCTTCTTTGATGGCGCCTGTCAGGATATTCTTGTGCTTGGTCCTTACGAAAGCGGCTCCCTTGCCTGGCTTAACGTGCTGGAAATCAAGAACGACATGTGGATCGCCGTCGATCTCAAATGTAATACCTTTTCTGAAATCACCTGCATAAATCATTAGTTTCTCGCCTTTCTTATACTCTTTGATAGCTGCTATACGTATTGTTCTGCTTTAACTGATTATACCAAATGCAGAGGACATTGCCAATACCCGGCATATCCGGTGGATGGCCGCCGCGTTACATCATATTGCCGAAGTCACCCATGGGGCCCATGCCGAAGTCGGCAGCGTCGCCAACGATTTTGTAGACATCGGACATCATGGTGCTGAATCTCATCTGGCACTGGAAGTATTCGCTTGTCAGCGGATCCTGCATGAGCACAGCGCTCAGCTGCTGGAGATTCATGAATTTCTCCTGATCCATCTCCTTCCCCATAAGCTGATCAGCCTGGAATTCAAACTGCTGCTTCATGAAATCCTTGACTGCGCTGTCCAGATCGGGATTCTGCTCCAGTTTTTTTCTTACCGCGTTGTACTGTTTGCATTCTTCTGATTCTTTGATTGCTGTTGCCAACTGATGGGCCTGGTCATATACATTCATATTGAAACCTCCATAAATATCGGCAGTATTACCGGACTTCTGCCTGTCTTGCTGTAAATGTATTTCCGCATACCTTCCCGGACGGCCGTCTTGATGCCGTTCCAGTCTCTCATATTGCTAGACAGGCAATCTATAATGATCGACTCCGCCTGTTCGCAGGCAGCGTCTATCAGATCCTCATGTTCACGTACGTAGACAAAGCCTCTGGAAATGATGTCCGGGCCTGATACGATCATACCTTCTTCCCGGTCGATCGAAGCAACAACGATGATCAGACCGGACTCTGAAAGGAGTCTTCTGTCTCTGAGCACGATGTTTCCGACATCTCCTACGCCAAGCCCGTCTACGAAGATCCCGTCCGACTGGGCCGCGTCTTCGATCTTGACGGCCGACTTGCTGTTGATCTGCAGACAGTCTCCATTGTCCAGAATGAAGATGTTTTCCTTCGGCATGCCGAGATCCTGCGCGAGCTGTGCGTGTGTGCGAAGGTGCCTTGCCTCTCCATGCACCGGCATGAAGTACTTCGGCCGGATCAGGGAATGCATGAGTTTCAGTTCCTCCTGACATGCATGGCCTGATACATGTGTCTCGGCTATATCCGAGTAGATGACTTCAGCGCCCTTCTCCACCAATTTGTTTACGACATTGGCTACGGTCAGCTCATTGCCCGGTACCGGAGTCGATGACAGGATGACCATATCGTTTGAACGGATGTTGATGTTTTTGTGCTCGTTCGACGCCATTCTGGCAAGTGCCGACATGGGTTCTCCCTGACTGCCGGTCGTGATGATCACAAGTTCTCGGTCAGGTATGTTTCCCGCCTTGTTCAGGTCGATGAGTTTGCTGTCCGGGATCTTGATGTACCCAAGCTCCCTGGCAAGTTCCACGACATTGACCATGCTTCTGCCTGAAATCGCAACCTTTCGGCGGCATTTCATGGCGATGTCTATGATTTTCTGTATTCTGTGCACGTTGGAGGAAAAAGTCGCTATGAGGATGCGCTTGTTCGTCCCCAGGAAAATCCCCTCCAGTGTTTCTCCGACGACCCTTTCGGACTGTGTGTACCCCGGTCTGACAACATTGGTGCTGTCAGCCATCATCAGCAGGACTCCCTCCTGCCCGATCTGGGCCAGCCGTGAGAAATCGATCGGATTTCCGTCGACCGGCGTATAATCGATCTTGAAATCCCCGGTGTGAAAGATTCTTCCGGCCGGTGTCTTGATGCTGTAGCAGACTGAATCCGCGATAGAATGCGTGATCCTGAGCGGTTCGACATTGAAGTGTTTGCCGACGCGGAATTCTTTGCCTGCTTCGATATAGCGGAAATCACCTCGGAGCCCGTGTTCCTTGAGTTTGCTCTCGATCAGTCCGAGCGGGAAACGCAGGCCGTAGATCGGCATCTTGATCTCTTTCAGGAGATACGGGACCGCGCCGATGTGATCCTCATGCCCGTGGGTGATGATCAATCCGCTGATTTTCTTCTGTGTATTGATCAGATAATCAAAATCCGGAATGACCTTATCGATACCGAACATGTCGTCATCAGGGAAAGAGAGACCGCAGTCCACGAGCAGGATCTCATCCTCATACTCGATGGCCGTCATATTCTTGCCGATTTCCCCCAGTCCTCCCAGGGGAATGATTCTGACCTTCGGCGCAGCTTTCTTTGCTGCTGTTTTTGCTTTTTTCTGCTCCTTTTTCGGAGTGGATTTTGACTTTCGTGTATCTTTATTGTTTTTTGTGTTTTCCTTCGTTGCTTTTTTCTTTTCTCCCATAGAATCCTTTCCGGGACTCGTAGTTGTTTTAGCCTTTTACTACAATGTTGATAAGTCTGCCCGGTACTGCGATTACCTTGACGACATTCTTACCCTCCGTAAGCCCCTTTATTTTTTCATTCTCGTCGGCGATCTGAAGCATGTCTTCCCTTGTTGCATCGCCCGGAATGTTGATCTTTTCTTTGTTTTTGCCGTTGATCTGCACGACGATCTCGATTTCGTCTTTCTTCAGCGCCTCTTCATCATAGGATGGCCAGCTTTGTTCATATACAGTGCCTTCATAACCGAGTTCCTGCCACAGTTCTTCTGTGATATGCGGAACAAACGGCGCCAAAAGAACGATCATCGTCTTGATCACGGTGCTGTAGAGTGCGTCGTTGATATCGCCCTCTTTGTATTTGTACAGTTCGTTTACGAGTTCCATAACAGCGCTGATAGCTGTGTTGAAATTGAATCTGTCACGGATATCTTCCGTTACCTTTTTGATCGTATAGTGAAGCGTATAAGCAAGTTTCTTGTCCGCTTCGTTTCTGATCTCGTATGAACCCGGGATGTTCTCACACTTTTCCGTGAACTCATAGGCCAGTCTCCAGATTCTGTTGAGGAAGCGGAAGCAGCCTTCCACGCCGCGGTCAGACCACTCCAGTTCTCTTTCCGGCGGTGCCGCGAACAGGATGAACAGTCTGGCAGTGTCAGCTCCGTACTTGTCAATGATCTCTGCAGGGCTGACGACATTGCCGAGAGATTTGCTCATCTTGGCAGTCAGATAATTTCCGTCCTTATCGGTATATCCCTTGGTGACCATCCCCTGTGTCAGCAGATTGCGGAACGGTTCCTCATCTTTGACCAGACCGAGATCATACAGGGCCATCTGGAAGAATCTCGCATACATCAGGTGCATGATAGCGTGCTCTACGCCTCCGATGTACTGGTCAACGTTCATCCAGTAAT
Source organism: uncultured Eubacteriales bacterium (assembly GCA_902786815.1). Classification (GTDB taxonomy): domain Bacteria; phylum Bacillota; class Clostridia; order Peptostreptococcales; family Anaerovoracaceae; genus Lentihominibacter. The sequence continues at coordinate 42,606 of CADADV010000008.1, read as the reverse complement.
CCACTTTGTCTTTGCTGAAGACTTCTTCATCGTTTCTGGCATCACAGTATCTGAGTTCATACCAGGAGGAATCCAGGAAGGTATCCATGGTATCCACTTCTCTCTTCGCAGGTTTTCCGCAGACCGGGCATACGGTGTCTACGAAGGATTTGCTTGTGACGATCGGTGACTCGCCTTTGCCTGTGAATTCAACGTCTGTCGGCAGGAGCACCGGAAGGTTCTCTTCTTTTTCGGGGACCCATCCGCAGTGTTCGCAGTAAATCATCGGGATCGGCGTGCCCCAGTACCTCTGACGGGAAATGAGCCAGTCACGCAGTCTGTAATTGATGGTTTTGCGTCCAATACCTCTTTCGTCGGCCACTTCAGCGATCTTCTGGATCGCGTCTTTGTTGTCCATGCCGTTGAACTCGCCGGAGTTGATGACTGTACCTTCAGCAGCACAGGCTTCTTTCAGATCGTTCAGATCGATATCAGGATCATGCGGATCGATAACCGGGATGATCTCCAGACCGAATTTCTTAGCAAAGTCAAAGTCACGCTGGTCGTGGGCAGGTACGCCCATGACGGCGCCGGTTCCGTAACCCATCAGTACGTAATCCGCAATGAAAATCGGCATGGTCTTGCCGGTGAACGGATTGATCGCGTACTTGCCGATGAACACACCGGTCTTCTCATTTGTCGTTGAAGTTCTGTCGATTTCGCTCATGTGGGCACATCTGTCAATGTACGCCATAACATCAGCTTCATATTCAGTACCTTTTACCATATCCGGTACAGATGGATATTCCGGAGCCAGTACCATGAAGGTCGTTCCGTAGATGGTATCGATACGCGTGGTGAATACAGTCAGTGTTTCGTCATAGTCCTGGATCTTGAACTGGGCCTCGGCGCCGTGCGATTTGCCGATCCAGTTTCTCTGCATGATCTTGACCTTGTTGGGCCATCCCTCAAGCTTGTCCAGATTGTCCAAAAGCCGCTCAGCGTAATCGGTGATCTTGAAATACCACTGTGACAGGTTCTTCTTGCCGACAGAGGCGCCGCATCTTTCGCAGCAGCCGTCTACGACCTGTTCATTGGCCAGTACAGTCTGACAGCTCGGACACCAGTTGACCTGGCTTTCTTTCTTATATGCAAGCCCTGCCTTGTAGAACTGAATGAAGATCCACTGCATCCATTTGTAATAGGACGGATGAGCAGTCGCGACCTCTCTGTCCCAGTCATAGGAAAGTCCCAGCTGGCGCAGCTGACGGTTCATCTCGGCAATGTTGCCCCATGTCCACTCAGCCGGTTCAACGTTATGCTGGATCGCAGCGTTTTCTGCAGGAAGACCGAAAGCGTCGTAGCCCATCGGGTGCAGTACGTTATACCCGTTCATCGTTCTGAAACGAGCGATAACATCACCGATGGAATAGTTCCGGACATGTCCCATGTGAAGCTTTCCGGACGGATAAGGGAACATCTCGAGAACGTAGTACTTCTCCTTATCGGGATCTTCTGTTACTTTGAAGGCCTTTGTATCCTCCCAGACCTTCTGCCATTTGCTTTCGATTTCACTGAAGTTATATTTGTCTTTCATTTTTTCCTCCAACTTACGGCTAATTGCAAAGTATTATTTCACAGTCTCCCCAGATTTTTTCCAGACTGTATTTCTCTCTCGCGTCCTGTGTCATGACATTCACAATGACGTCTCTGTAGTCCATCAAGATCCAGGTTGGCTTGTTTTTTCCTTCTACGTTCTTCGGGAAGATCCCCAAAGGCTCCAGTACGTCCTCCACGGCTTCCCTCAGGGCCTGCGCATGTCTCTCGTTTCCTGCGCTGACCAGTACGAAGTAGTCGGCGAAGGAGCTTCTCTCAGCAATGTTGATCAGCGCAACATCAATGCCCTTTTTGTCATCCAGTGTTTTAGCAATCAGTTCTGCCAGTTCTTTTGGTTCCATTTCTTTTGGTTCCATCAATTTTCCTCCAAGTGTTCTTCCAAATATTTTTTTGCTTCTACAGTGTCGGGATGCAGATACCATCCCTTTTGTTCCAGTACATGTTGGATCGTCCTCGCCATGGACAATATGCACGCCCTGTCCAGATCTGTTTCCGCAGCCGCTCTGATCTCATCGACGCAGGGGTAGTCCCTGCCCGGTTCGATCGCATCTGCAAGAAATATGATCTTTTCAAGTGTGGACATTCCTGCGCGGCCGGTCGTATGGTTGGCAATGGCATTAAGAATATCCTCATCCTCGATGCCGAAGATCTCTCTCGACATCTCGGCGCCGATCTTGCTGTGGGCAAAATCCATATTGACGCCGGGCCGTTTCTCATATTTCGCCATATCATGCAGGAGCGCGGCGATCTCAGCCTTATACACATCCGCACCGTAACGGGCTGCCATCTCTTTTGCCAGATGCGTGACGTTCATTGTGTGCACGTATCTGGATTCCTTCAGATGCTCCCGCAGATACGGTATGATTTCTTTTTTCAGTCTTTCACACTCTGTATAATCCATGTTCCGTAATATATCGCAGCACCTCCGGCGGCATCAGATCATCCACCGGTGCGCCGGCAGCGATTTTTTCTCTGATTTCCGTAGCGGAGATGTCGAGTTCAGTTTTATGCATGCTGATCACTTCAGTACCGTATGTCTTTGTGATCCTCTCCAATGCCTGCCGGTACTCATCCTGCCTGTAGCCGGGACGTGTACCGATAATAAAGGCGTAGTTTGTCAGAAGTTCCTCAGCGTTCATCCAAGTGTCGATTTTAAGGAAACTGTCCGTTCCTGTAATGAAATACAGTCTGGTATCACTGCCGTAGAATTCCTGCATGTGCCGGAGCGTCAGGTACGTATAGGAAACGCTCTCCTGCTCCAGTTCGTATTTCGACACAGTAATATGATCATCCTTGCCGGCAGCCAGCGCAAGCATATTGAACCGGTCTTCGCCGGAAGCGTACTTGCGGTCCTGCTTGAAGGGCTGGATACGGGCAGGAATCATGACAACTTCATGCAGTCCTGCCTCTCTTACCGCATCTTCAGCCAGTGCTATATGCCCGTAGTGCACCGGGTCGAATGTTCCTCCAAGGATTCCTATCTTCTTCATTTTCTAAGCTCGATACCAAGTTCCTCGAGCTGGGTCTCGTCCACCAGTCCAGGTGCTTCACTGACCATGCACTGGGCGTTCTGGTTCTTCGGGAACGCAATGACTTCACGGATGGACTTCTCTCCTGTCAGGAGCATGACTAGTCTGTCCAGTCCGTATGCCAGTCCGCCGTGAGGCGGAGCACCGTACTTGAATGCTTCAACCAGGAATCCGAATTTCTCATCGATATCTTCCTGCGTCATATTCAGCGCTTTGAACATATCCTCCTGCATCTCCTGATCATGGATCCTGATGCTTCCGCCGCCCAGTTCGACGCCGTTGAGCACGATATCGTAAGCGTTGGCAAGGCATTTATGAGGATCCGTCTTCAGAAGCTGCGCATGCTCCTCCTTCGGAGATGTAAACGGATGATGCATCGCAGACCATCTGTCTTCCTTTTCGTCATACTCAAAGAGCGGGAAGTCGACGACCCACAGGAAATTGAACTGGTTATCATCCAGAAGTCCCATTTCTCCTGCGATATGTCTTCTCAGGAATCCCAGGCTGTCGAATACGACCTTGTTCGTATCGGAAATGATCAGCATGAGGTCTCCTGCTTTTGCGTCCATAGCGTCAGCCAGTTCGGAGAGCTGCTCCGGTGAGAAGAACTTATTGACAGAGGATGACACTCCATCCTGTGTCTTCTTCATCCAGACCATACCTTTGGCGCCGTAGCTCTTTACTGCATCTGTCAGCTTATCGATCTTCTTTCGTGTATACTGATCCGCGCCGCCTGTGATACAGATGCCGCGGACGCTGCCGCCTGCAGAAACGGCGTCTGTAAAGACCTTGAAGGAGCAGTCTTTCACCAGACCGGTCAAGTCGCAGAGTTCGAATCCGAACCTGGTATCCGGCTTATCGCTTCCGTAGCGGTTCATCGCTTCTTCCCAGGTCATGCGCGGGAACGGAGTTTCGATTTCGATACCCTTCATCTCTTTCATGACTCTCTTCAGGAACCCTTCCTGGATCTCGATGACATCATCTACGTCCACGAAAGACATCTCCAGGTCGATCTGGGTGAATTCCGGCTGTCTGTCGGCCCTGAGGTCTTCGTCACGGAAACACTTGACGATCTGGAAGTACCTGTCTGTGCCGCCTACCATCAAGAGCTGCTTAAAGGTCTGGGGAGACTGCGGAAGCGCATAGAATCTGCCCAGATTGATCCTGCTCGGCACCAGATAGTCTCTGGCTCCTTCCGGCGTGGATTTGATCAGCATCGGAGTTTCAACTTCAGTGAAACCCTGTTCCGCATAATAATTTCTCGCCAGAGTTGTCAGCGCCGCGCGGAAGGAAAGATTGTCCTGCATTTTCTTTTTGCGCAGGTCCAGATATCTGTATTTGAGTCTCAGATTATCATCTACGTTGTCATCGTCCTTGATGTAGATCGGCGGAGTCTCAGATTTTGAGTAAACCACCAGATCATCGGCGATGACTTCGATGTCCCCGGTCTCCATATCAGGGTTCTTCGATTCGCGTTCAATGACCTTGCCCTTCACGCCGACCACATACTCGCTCCGGAGTGTGTCTGCCAGGGCAAACAGTTCCTCGCTGGTCTCATCGTTGAATACAACCTGCGTGATTCCGGTCTTGTCTCTCACATCACAGAAGATGAGCCCACCAAGATTGCGCCTCTTCTGTATCCATCCGTTCAGTACAACGTTTTCTCCGATATTATCGCTTCTCAGCTGTCCGCACATATGCGTACGCTTATATACCATGAATGTCTCTCCTTTAATTTTATTTTGTCAGTTCGTCGATGATGCTTCCGACAGGAACGCTGCTCTGCTCGCCTGTCTCCATATCCTTGATCTGCAGCATACCCTCATTCAGTTCATTCTCACCGATGATGACCGTCTTGGCAGCGCCGGCTCTGTTGGCAAATTTGAACTGATTCTTGAAGTTTCTGCCCATGACGTCCATCTGGACGCTGACGCCCTTCAGGCGCAGTTCGTGCATCAGGTTCAGTGCGAAGAGCTTGGCCTGATCGCCCATAAAGGCGATGAACACATCCGTTCCGGCTGGTTCCGGGATCTCCACGCCGCATGCTTCCATGGTCATCAGGATCCTCTCCTTACCCATGCCCCAACCTACGCCCGGAGTGGAAGGTCCGCCGATCTCCTCGATCAGCCCGTCATATCTGCCGCCGCCGCAGACAGTTCCCTGCGCGCCGATTTTTGTTGTAACGAACTCAAAAGCAGTCTTTGTATAGTAATCCAGACCTCTTACGATCTTAGGATTGACAACATACTTGATCCCGAACGCATCCAGATTGGCTTTGAGCTCTTCGAATGCCTGTTTGCAGTCATCGCAGAGGTAGTCCAGCATCATCGGAGCATCTTTTACCAGTTCCTGGTCGATCGGGGATTTGCAGTCGAGGATCCTCATCGGATTGGTGTGGAACCGCTCCTGGCAGGTCGGGCACAGCTGGTCGTACTTCGGTTCAAGGAACTTCCGCAGTGCGTCTCTGTGCTTGCCTCTGCACTCCGGACAGCCGACGCTGTTGATCTGAAGTTCTACGTCGGTGATTCCCATTTCATTGATGAAATCGTATCCGATGGCAATGATCTCCGCGTCTGCCATCATGTTCATCGTTCCGAATGTCTCTACACCGAACTGGTGGAACTCTCTGAGTCTGCCTGACTGCGGTTTCTCATATCTGCAGCAGGGAATATTGTAATAGACTTTTGTCGGCTGCGGATCTGCGTATGTCTTATGCTCGCAGAGGGATCTGCATACCGGGGATGTCCCTTCCGGACGCAGTGTGATGCTTCTGTTTCCGAAATCCTTGAAGGTGTACATTTCTTTCTGCACGATGTCTGTCGTATCGCCGACACCTCTCTGGAACAGTTCCGTATGTTCGAAAATCGGAGTTCTGATTTCTTTGAATCCGTATCTTCTGCAGATCGCGGCAAACTTCTCTTCGATATAGTGCCACTTGTAGATCTGATCAGGCATTACGTCTTTTGTTCCTTTTGGTGCGTTTGTTAACATATTCATTCCTCCTGTCTATATGAAAAAACCTTTTCTTTTTCTCTCTATCATTTCATCGATCCTGTCGATGTAGATTTCATAATTTGAAACATTTGCGACCCTTTCCAGCCTGTTTTCCTCGGGGAAATAGATCTTGCTGATCCCGCCTGCCCCCAGAGCCAGATTGGACTGGGCTTCCTCCATGATCCTGATGTTGTACAATCCCGGACGATCATCCAGGCAGAAACCTGTATTCTCCGTATTGCCGGAAGTGTGCTTCTGCCGGTAGAGGTAATATGGCTGGTAGCCTCTGCCCCGGAGGGTTTCATGGGCAGATGCCAGCATACGCTCTCTGAGTTCCTCATCCTTGTAGTTGAAGTTCTCATCCATCTCCTTCAGCCGCGATGCCCGTTTCACAGCAAGCGTATGCAGGGTGATGTTGTTCGCTCCCAGCCGGATGATTTCCTCCAGACTGCGGGCAAAATCCGCCTCTGTTTCCTCCGGAAGACCGGCGATCAGATCGGCGTTGACGACTTCGATGCCTACCTTCCATGCCAAATCGAAGGCTTTGTACACATCCTCCACCGTATGTCTGCGTCCGATCAGATCAAGCGTTTCCTGCTTCATGGACTGGGGATTGATGCTGATCCGGTCCACGCCGTGATCGATGAGGACCTGCAGTTTATCCTTCGTGATCGTGTCGGGCCGTCCGGCCTCGACAGTGTATTCTCTTACGCCTCCTATTGCAAAAGCATCACTGACTTTGGTGAGCAGCGAATCCAGTTGCCCTGCGCTCAGCGTTGTCGGCGTACCGCCTCCGAAATAGAGTGTTTCCGGCTTGTACCCGGCATTTTTCGCAGCTGCTCCGGCATATTCGATTTCTTTTTTCAATGCAGCCAGATACGGCTCCATCTGGTCCTGCTGCACCTGATTGCTCGTAAAAGAGCAATAGAGGCAACGTGTGGGACAGAATGGGATGCCGATGTATACAGAAAGGCTTTTCGGGTCGGGCTTTCCTGCCTTTGCACGCTGGTAATCAAGGATATCCCTGACCAGAGCCCTCTTGCTGTCGTGGACCAGATACGATTCTTTCAGGACAGATTCCGGATCTTTTTCCTGATCCAGCAGTTCTCCTGCCAGTTTGACCGGCCGGATGCCTGTCAGGATACCCCATTTGGGACTTTTGCCTGTCCTGCTGGAGAGATCTCTGTAGATCTGCCGCTTGACTTCCTCTTTGTCACCCATGAAGTCGTACTCCAGGAGCGTATCCCCTTCCGGTCCGTATTCAGACGGCTGCAGAAACTCTTTGATCAGTTCTTCGTACTGACTGGTATTTTCAATGTTGTTGAATCGAAATCTATACAAATGGATTATGCTCTTTCTCGAATCCTATATTCGTTGGTCCCATATGACCCGGGAACACCTGCGTATCGTCAGGCAGCGGCCAGAGTTTCGTGTGGATCGCTTCTTCCAGATCGTTGAAAGAACAGCCCGGGAAATCAGTCCTGCCTATAGACGCCCGGAACAGCGTATCACCGCTGAAGAGCGTATTCTCTTCCGGAATATAGATGCACATACCGCCTGGTGAATGACCCGGTGTGAACAGGAACCGCAAATGCAGTCCGCCCGCATCCATTTCATTACCATCTTCGACATAGCGATCAGCATCGATCACCGTAGGTCTTCCGAACTGCGTACTCATATTGAAGTTCGTGTCAGAGAGCATCTCTTTCTCTTTGACATGAGCAATGATTTCAGCATTTGGGAAATCGCCTTTGAATCCGGGTACTCCCATGATATGGTCCGCATGGCCATGGGTTAAGATAATATATTTTATGTCTATTCCCATTTCCTTGATCTTGTCGGCGATGCCTTTGCTGTATTCGCCCGGATCCACGAGAAATCCCTGCATCGTCGCCTCATTAAAGACAAGGTATGTATTGGTGCCGATGGCGCCTGTTGGTATATTGTAAACCTGCATTATTATTCTCTCCTAAAACAGTTTATGACTCTCCAGAAGGATCGTTACCGGTCCGTCATTGTCGATGCTGACCAGCATTTCTGCCTGGAACACGCCTTCTTCCACATGGATGCCCCTGGCCTCGATCTTCTCGATGACCTTCCTGTAGAGTGCGTCTGCCGCTTCCGGGCGGGCTGCTGTAAAATAGCTTGGCCGGTTGCCTTTGCGCACGTCTCCCAGCAGTGTGAACTGGGATACTGCCAGTATCTCGCCGCCTACATCCTGCACACTGAGGTTCATAACGCCTTCTTCATCATCGAACACGCGGAGGGCCGAGACTTTCTTGGCTATGTATTCAGCATCCTTTTCGGTATCTCCTTCTTCGACGCCGATCAGAACCATAAGTCCCTTGCCGATCTGTCCTGTAACACGTCCTTCCACGGTCACACTGCTCTTTGTTACTCTCTGTACTACTGCACGCATTTGTAATTTATCCTTTGTTCCTGTACGCTTCCAGTATGCCCGGGATGCCCTTGAATGAGCGGCAGAGCTTTTCGATCTGGGATCTGTCCTGTATCATCAGAGTCATATTGATCCTGACGGTATCGTCCTTATTGGCTCTGGCGTTGAGGCCGATGATCCGCACATCCATATCCTCACAGACCTTGGAAATGCTTGAAAGCAGCCCCTTCTGGTCCTTGGCGATGATGCTGATTTCCCCGTCGTAGGCTTTGTTCTCGAGTCTTGGATCCCAGCTGACGCTGATGAGACGCGCACGTTCCTCTTCATCAAGGGCTTTGATGTTGTCGCAGTCCGTCCTGTGAACGGTAATGCCCCTGCCCTTCGTAATGTATCCGACGATATCATCTCCCGGCACCGGCGTACAGCAGCGGGCGATGCTGATCATCAGATTGTCGACGCCTTCCACTACGACACCGGTTTCTGCATCGGCAGTCCGGAAGCTTTCTATCTTTTTCTGCGTCTTCTCGCTGATCTCATTGAGATCGTCGATCAGAGTTTTGTTCTTCTCTTCTGTTTCAAGCTTGCGGCGTTCATCCTCATAGCTCTGAAGCAGGTTGGATACCTTCGTCTGAAGATTTCCGCCGTAGCTCAGCTGATTATACAGATCGTCGGAGTCCTTGAAGCCCAATGCCTTGGCCGCTTTGGCAATATAGGTGTTCGTCATCAGCACCCTGGGGTCGAATCCTTTTCTTCTCAGGTACTGGGCGAACAGATCCTTGCCCTTGTCGACGGCATCGTTCTTGTTCTCACGCTTGAGCCACTGACGGATCTTGTTCCTGGCAGAGCTGCTCTTGGCGATCTTGAGCCAGTCGATGCTGGGGCCGGCCGCGTTCGGCGATGTGACGATATCAACGATGTTCCCGTTCTCGAGCGGATAGTCGATGGTGACCATCTTGCCGTTGACCTTGGCGCCGACGCATTTACACCCTACATCCGTATGGATCTTGAATGCAAAATCAAGCGGAGTTGCGCCGGCCGGCAATTCGATCACATCTCCATGCGGTGTGAATACGAATACCTGATTGGAGAACAGATCCATCTTGAGGGATTCCATGAATTCCTTAGGATCGTTCACGTCCTTTTGCCATTCCAGAGCCTGCCTTAACCAACTCAGCTTGACTTCTTCTTTGTCGCTTGCGATGCCTTCCTTGTATTTCCAGTGTGCCGCGATACCATACTCGGCAATGTGGTGCATTTCCTGGGTCCGGATCTGGATCTCAAAAGGTCTGCCGGTTTTCCCCATGACGGTGGTGTGAAGCGACTGGTACATATTCGGCTTAGGCATCGCTATGTAGTCCTTGAACCGTCCGGGGATCGGCGTCCACATCGTGTGAACAAGGCCAAGTGATGCATAACAGTCCCTGACCGTATCCACGATGATCCTGACCGCCATCAGATCAAAAATCTCATCGAGATTCTTGTGCTGATACTTCATCTTCTTATAGATGCTGTAGAAGTGCTTGGATCTGCCGTAGGTTTCATGCTTGATCCCGATTTCATCCAGCGCTTTGCTGATTTCTTCTACAACCTCATTGATGGCGCTTTCGCGCTCTCCTTTTCTCTGGCTGACCTGTTCCGCCAGATCGTAATATGCCGCAGGATCCAGGAATTTGAGAGCGATGTCTTCCAGTTCCATCTTCATGGAATAGATACCAAGTCTTGCTGCCAGAGGCGCGTAGATGTCCAGCGTTTCCTGACACTTCTCAATGATCTTCTCATGGGTCATGTAGTTGATCGTTCTGAGGTTGTGGAGCCGGTCTGCAAGCTTGATAATGAGCACCCTGATATCCTTGGACATAGCGAGGAACATCTTCCGCAGATTCTCGGCCTGACGTTCCTCCTTGCTCTCAAATTTGAGGGCGCTCAGCTTGGTGACACCGTCAACGAGTTCGGTGACCTCTGTTCCGAAATCCTTCGTCATGTCCTCCACTGTGTAGGAGGTGTCTTCAATAACATCATGCAGCAGCCCTGCAGCAATGGTCTCGGAGTCCATACCGAGTTCCGCGAGTATTACAGCGACTGCGAGAGGATGGATCAGATACTCTTCTCCTGATTTCCTCAGTTGGTTTCTATGCATCTCCTCGGCGACATCATAAGCTCTGGAGATGATGTCCATGTCGTAGTTCGGGTTGAATTGTTCAATTGTACTGAGGAATTCTCTCTTGGTCATAATCGCTTACAGTCTGAAGGTGTCGTCTTCTTCTCTTGCTTCTTCTTTCTTCTGAACGCCTTTGACATAGCGCTTGGAGCGTTTCTTGTTGGCTTCTTTCTTCCTGTTGGCGGTTGTGTCCGCAGGTTTTGAAGGTTTCTGGGCAGGCGCTTCCCCGGCGGTCTCTGTTGCTTTTGCCTCAGCGGCTTCTGCTGCTTTTGCTTCTGCTTCAGCAGCCTGTTCATCTGCCTTCGGAGCTTCTATTTTCTTAGGCACATAAGGCTTGCCCTCTTTCTTTGCCTTCTTCTTCGCTTTCTTTTCGGCTTCTTTGATCTGCCGCTGATACTCCGTCGTCCTGCCTCTTCTGCCGAGCTCGTAGAAGATCGGTGAGCAGACGCAGATGGAGGAGTAAGTACCGGCCAATACACCAACCATCAGCGGGAATACGAATTCGCGGATGGCGTCTCCGGCAATGATGACGATCGGTACCATGACGATCAATGTCGTCAGGGATGTCATCATGGAACGTCCCAGTGTCTGGGTGATACTCTGATCAATGGTCTCCTTGAGGGTTCCCCTCTTCATATACCTGATATTCTCTCTGATACGGTCGAATATTACGATGGTGTCGTTGATCGAGTAACCGACAACCGTCAGGATACCGGCGATGAACGGGTTGTCCACGGTGATTCCGAAGATGGCGTAGAACGATATGACGATCAGTACGTCATGCAGTACGCCAAGCATAGCGGCTCCGCCGAATTTCCATTCGCGGAACCGGATCCGGATGTAGACCATCATACACAAAGCAGAGATGATGATGGCCAGAATAGCGTTGTTCCGCAGTTCCTTTCCTACAGATGGACCGAAGTATTCCTGCGTGACAACATTGTCATCGCCCTTGATGCCGAATTCATCATTGACAGCATTGATTACTTCAGCTCTATGCGCCTTGTCCAGTGAATCGATAGTCCTGATGACGATCTGATCATTATCCTTTCCTGCGTATATGATCTGCGGATCGAGGTCAAACTGCTTGATAGCGTCCTCTACCTGTGAGATCTTGACCTGCTTGCCCATATCCAGCTGGATCATAGTACCGCCTGTGAAGTCGATACCGTAGTTCAGGCCGCGGATCATGCCGAATGCCAGACCGATGATCAGGATGCCGGCGGAAATGCAGTAGAAGATCTTGCGCTTGTCCATGAAGTGGATGATATTTGTAAGGTGGAAGGATGCAGTTCCGTCCTGCTTGATGCCGAAGAAGGATTTCTTCGCGAACTTATCACTTCCTGCCATCAGTTTCACATAAAGCTGTGTGATGAAGACAGCGGTGAAAATGCTGACGATGATACCAACCATGAATGTGTATGCAAAGCCTTTAACGGCGCTGGTTCCGATTTCGTAGAGGATGACCGCTGCGATCAGTGTTGTGACCTGAGAGTCGATGACTGTTGTCATAGCTCTCTTGGAACCTGTCTCGGTGGCCACCCGCACAGTGCGTCCCAGAACGATTTCCTCACGGATACGGGAGAATATAACGACGTTGGCGTCTACAGCCATACCGATGGAAATGATGATACCTGCAATGCCCGGCAGTGTCAGGACGGTTCCCATTGACGCCATGATATTCAGGATCAGTACAACGTACAGCAGCAGTGCGATATCAGCGCAAAGGCCTAATCCTCTGTATATGAACAGCATGAGGAGAAGTATGATCGCCAGACCGATGAGACCGCCGATGACGCTCATTTCCAAAGCATTGTATCCAATCGTTGCAGACTGGACTGATGAGGTTACTTCAGTCAATCCGATCGGCAGTGCACCACCGTTGATCTGTGCAGCAAGCAGCTGTGCTTCCTCGAGATCAAAATCTCCGGTGATCGTACAGCTTCCTCCCAGAATCGGCTCGTTTACGTTTGGTGCTGAAATGATCTGATCGTCAAGTACGATAGCAATGGCGCCGTTTCCAACGCCTTCCATGGTAGAAGTGACTTCGCCGTTGAATGCTTTCGTTGTCGCATCTCCAAAGGCATCTGCACCCTTTCTGTCAAACTGCAGGTTTACTGCGTATCCTGTGGACTGGTCATCTCTGGCAGCTTCTGCCTTCTTGACATTGCTTCCCTCAAGCACAACAGTTCCATCCGCCAGCTTGAACTCAAGTTTAGCTGTCTTACCGATCAGCTCGATGGCTTCTTCAGGGTCTTCAACTTCAGGAATTTCAACTCTGAGCCTGTTCTGGCCTTCAATGGTGATAGTCGGTTCTCCAAGACCATTGGCGTTGATACGATTCTCGATAACTGTCTGTGTCTGCTCCATAGCCTCGCGGAGCTCTTCATCAGACATGCCCTTGATATCATCTTCATTCGCCTCCATAACGACATATACGCCGCCCTTGATATCAAGACCAAGACTCATTCTGTCCTTCAGCGGTGTTAACGGGCCAATGCCTGTGACAGTCACAAGCCATCCGAATACAACGCATAGGGCAATAAATACAGCTAAAATTTTCCTGAAAGTGTAATTCATCTGTTCCTCCGGTTTTTAAAAATAAAATTCCATTTAATCATTCATAGTATTATACAATTTTTTACCATCTCAAACAAGCCTAAAAGCCTTGATTTTTAAGCAAAAAACCCATTTTTGCATCATGTTTTTCGCCGTGTATTTAAATGCAAACACCGCGCTGTAAAACAGCGCGGCGATCGTCATTGATCTGAAACGTTCCGACTCGTCCTCCAAAGAATTATTCGGCAGATTCTTCTGCGACTTCTTCGGCAACCTTTTCAGCCTCTTCCGCAGCCTTTGAGGCTTCTTCAGCGACTGTTTCTGCTTTTTCAGCAGCGGCCTCTGCTTCTTCAGCAACGGCTTCTTTGACTTCTTCAGCCTCTTCTACTACGGCAGCCTTCTTCATTCTCTTCGGCTTTGACTTTCTGGCTTCCTGCTTTTCGGCATCGGATACTTCATCATAATCATCAACTGACGCCTTCGCAACATGACCGGAACCCTGCTTCGTGATCTTGGAAACAGCCCATCTCATGAATTCCATCTTAACTTTGTCAGGACCTACCTGCACAACAATGGATTCATCCTTGGTCTTGACAACCTTGCAGCAAAGACCGCCGATCGTGACGATCTCATCCCCTACTGCAATACTGGCTCTCATTTCCTTTGTTTCTTTTTCTCTCTTCTTCTGCGGTCTGATCATAAGGAAGTACATCACTGCGAAAAGAAGTACCAGAATCAGAATCGAAAACATTGAACTACCCATCATTTGATTATTTCCTCCTATATTGTAGTCTTAATATACTATCATGGTGCCGGCTGTGGGGGTCGAACCCACACGGTGTTGCCACCACGGGATTTTGAGTCCCGCACGTCTGCCAATTCCATCAAGCCGGCGTAACGGAATTATTGTAACATCAGACCCTCATGATTTCAAGTCAGACATTTACGATTTCAAGTTCTTCCTCCTTGATTTTTACCATCTTTTTGCGAGAAAGCCACTTGTACATGATCGGGATAATGAACAGCGTCGTAACAGTCGCGTAGATCAGCCCACCGATACAGGTAAGCGCCAGCGGCTGCATCATTTCAGCGCCCTGCCCGATCCCTAGCGCCAGCGGAATCAGCCCCAATACCGTCGTAGCTGCAGTCATGATAACCGGGCGCATCCTGACTGCCCCGGCCTCAACGATCGCCGCATCCATATCCATGCCTTCCAGCCGGAACCTGTTGATACAGTCAACAAGCACAATGCCGTTGTTGACTACGATACCAACCAGCATAACGAAGCCCATCATGGACACAACGCTCAAAACCTGATTTGAGATCAGAAGCGCGATCATACCGCCGGTAAATGCCAGCGGCAGCGTGAAGATGATGATGAACGGGGATCTGAGCGACTGGAACTGGGCTACCATGATCAGATAAACGAGCAGAATGCCGATGATCATCATCAAAACCATTTTCTTCATGGCATCCATGATTTCCTCATTTTCACCGCTGTATTCGACTTCGACGCCCGGCTTCACAAGATGCTCGTCGCGTATCATCTTCTTTACGGCTGACGTCATCTTCGTGATGTTGTAGCCATCCTTTACGCTGGCAGTGACGTTGAGACTCCTGCGCTGGTCCTTGTGATTGATCGTACTCAGAGACGCGTCTCTGCTGATCACGGCGATGCTGGTCAAACCGACTTTATCAACGGCGCCGTCTTTTTTCTCCACGTGGAGTTTCATGTCTGTCAGATCCTGCAGTGAATAGTCACCGCTCTTTTTGTTCTCGACATTGATATCGATGTTCTCACCATCAATGGTGAGCTCCGTTGCTGCTTTATCTTCAGCAAGTTCTGCAGAAATAAGCTGGTACACCTGTGCAACCGTAAGGCCGTTCTTCATCGCATCGTTCTTGCTGACTCTGATACGCACCTCTTCTGTCGTTGATTCGGTGACATCCGACACTTCCTCAAGCTGCTTCATCTCCCTCATTTTGTCCTCGATATCCATTCCGGATACGCGGAGTTTGTCCAGATCATCGCTGTAGAGATTGATGGAAATGCCTCCGCCGCCCATATATTCGGTCATATCCATATCGACAGATGTAACCGCTTCGCAGCCCTCTGCTTCACACAGGCGTTCAATGGTGTCGGCAACTTTCTGTCCCTGCTCGGTTTTATCGTCTTCCAGAACGATATACATGGTCGTCTCCTCGAAGGAATCACCCGAGTCTCCTGACATCCCGAACATTTCACCCATATTGGATGCCAGCATGACGCCTACAGACTCAACGCCGTCGATTTTCCTGATTTCCTCGCTGATTTTATCATTTACACGAATGGTATCTTCCAGGCTGCTGTCCTCCGGCATGGTGATATCTGCCGAGATCTGAGAAGAAGACATGGAAGGTATGAATTCAAAGCCTCTCGTCAGCAGCAGACCTGACGATGCAAACAAGAGCACAAGTGCCGCCAGCACCAGTCTTTTCTTATGCATGAGCGCCCAGGCGATCGCCCTCCTGTACCAGGCCACGACGCGCCCTCCCTGTGCGAGAACCGATTTCTTTGTCTTTCTCATGAGAACGCCCTTTGCGACAGCAGGCACGAAGGTCAGTGCGATGAGCAGGCTGGCAAGCAGTGAATAAGTGACCGTCAGCGCCAGATCCATGAACAGCTCCCTTGTGAGTCCGTCGATGAAAACGATCGGAACAAAGACGCAGATAGTCGTCAGTGTGGAGGCTGTGATCGCACCTGCCACCTGTGAAGCACCGGAAACAGCTGCCTGAACCGGACTGAATCCTTTCGCCCTGAGCCGGTAGATGTTCTCGATTACTACAATGGAGTTATCCACCAGCATGCCGACGCCGATCGCAAGACCTGAAAGGGATATCATATTCATGGTGACGCCGGTGAAGTACATGAGCGCAATGGCAAAGACAACACTGACCGGTATACTGATCGCTGTGATCGCAGTCGGCCGGATATCCCGCAGGAAGAACAGCAGTATCAGGATAGCAAACAGCGCACCGAGAAGCAGGTCTTTTGCTACGGAATTGATGACGACATGGATGTATTTGCCCTGATCCATCAAAGGCGAGAAATGAAGTCCTTTGTTCTGTTTTTCAAGGGATTCGAATTCGTCTCTGATATTATCCGCCACAGTTGCTGTCGCATAAGTGGACTGCTTCGTGAAGCTGAGGAGCACGCCGTTTTCGCCGTTGATCTTGGCGTAGCTGTCAGAGTCGTCGGCAACGTATGATACAGATGCGATGTCTTTTACTCTGATCGGTGCCAGGCCATCTATATCCAGGTCAAACAGGATCAGCGATTTGAGCTCATCCGTATCTTTGATCTTATCGCCTACGCTGACCAGCAGCTTGGCGTCATTATCTGTCACATAGCCGGCCGGCATGGAGAAGTTCTGTGCGTTGAGGATCGCGGATACATTTTCCATGGTGATCACGCCGGTCATATCAGCGCTGTCCAGAGCAGCATCCTTCTGGGATTCGATCTGCTCCAGCGCGCTTTGCAGCTGCATAACGGTTGATTGGATGGTGCTCTGCGCTGCAGCTAAGTCGGAATACGTCGAACTCAATGTGAACGACACTTCTTCCCGCTTCTTTTCCAATTCGTTGATCGCGGTATCCAGAGAAGCGATTCTCTTTTTAAGTTTTTTGATGGCAGACTTCATCGGTTTGATCGTTTTCTTTAGTGCATCGATCTGGTCCTGGATCTGTTTCTTGGTCTTTTCCAGGTTTTCCGGATCGATGGTGACCGTGCCGGGAACGCCTTCCGGCAGAGTATCCAGAAGCTCCGCCAGATCGACAGTCGGATCTTTTTCGAATTTCTCTATCTGCTTCAACAGGTCTTCGAGAGACTTGATCTGCTGTTTTGTGGTGTCGAGCTGAACTTCCAGTTTTGTCCTCTGGTTTTCCAGTTCTTCTTTTCCCTTTTCGGACTGCTTGATATAGCTGTCGAATTTTGACAGGGCTGTATCTACGTTGTCTGTGACTTGGTTTTTCCCCTTTTTGACCTTTTTCTCGCCCTTTTTCGCTTTTTTGATGCCATTCTTGACTTTGCTTTCACTGTCTGTGAATTCAGAACGGATCGCAGCTTCTACTTTATCGTTGATGTCGTCGATTTTGTCCTGGGACAGCACGACCTGGATGCCTTCATCGATCATGCCGACTTTTGAAACAGAAGCGACGCCCTCGATTCCTTCGAGGTCGGTTTCGATATTGTCCTTGACGAACCTGGAAACCTCCAGCGGGGATTTGCCCTTGATGCCGACTGCCGCTACAGTCACCGGCATCATGTCCAGATTCATCTTTATCACAACAGGTTTCGCCGCATTTTCAGGGAGTGCTCCTTCGATTTGGTCGATCTTGTCCCGGATATCCACGGACATGGAATCCATATCAACATCGTCCGTAAATTCCATAGTGATCACGGATACATTGTCAGATGAGACAGAAGAAATGTTATTGAGTTTGGCCAACGTAGCCAGCTGCTGCTCCAAAGGTTCTGTGATTTGTTTTTCGATTTCCTCCGCAGTGGCTCCCGGCTGCTGTGTCATGACAACAGAATACGGCGCGTTGACACTCGGCATCAGATCCGGCGTCATACTATAAAGCGCGACCGCACCGAATACGATCGCTATGATGACCCCGACAATTATAGTAAATGGTCTTTTGACGCTGTATTTCGTCAGCATGTAATCCCGTTCCTCTTATCTGCCGGCGTTTCGCTGCATGAAAACGCCGTTCTCATATCCCTGTATTTTCTTATCGGTCTCTGCCATCTCAAGTCGCTGCTGCGTCCAGATGCAGTACCGTTCGTCCTTCTCTATGCCAATATAATGCCGCCCCAGTTTCTTCGCAGCAACGCATGATGTTCCGGATCCTGCAAATGGATCAAAAACCATATCGCCCCTGTTCGAGCTGGCAAGGATCAGTCGGGCGATGAGCTTTTCCGGCTTTTGCGCCGGATGGGCAGTATTCTCCTTCATCGACCAGAACGGCACTGTGATATCATCCCAGAAATTGGACGGATGCGTATCACGGTAGTTGCCATCCTCTGTCTCGACCCAGTCCTTTGGCTTTCCGCCCTCTCTGTAAGGTGCGATGACCTTGCGGCGCAGTTTGACATCGTCCACATTGAAGGTGTATCCGTCGCCTCTGGTCGCGAACCAGATATCCTCCATGCTGTTTTTCCAGTTCGATCTGGCGCCGCGGCCTTTTTCCCTCTGCCAGGTGATCCGGTTTCTTATCGTATAGTACTCTCCGAGCAGTTTTCCTATGGTAAGACTGCTCTCCCAGTCACAGCAGACATAAACGGAACCGCCTTCCCGCAGTACATGCGACGTCGCTTCAAGCCAGCGCTTTGTGTACGCCGCGTATTCGTCCGGCTTCATCTTCGAGAAGTTCCTGCCGTTGTAATCCTTGGTGAGATTGTAAGGCGGGTCCGCGATCATCAGGTCCGCGCATCCGGCCGGAATCAGGCGGCACGCCTCGAACATGTCCGCGCAGATGATCTGATCTTCGGGAACCTCACCCTTCAGATCTTCCTGACGCCTGCACTTCTCAAGATATGCTCTTCCCTCTTCGATCTCTGTATTAATCGTTTTGTTGCGCTGTGACCTATTCATACATCGTTTATCTTACCATAAAAATGTGTCAAAAGGGACGGTTCTTTTGACACATAATTATGAATTCTTGTTAAAAAGAAAAATACCGCTGCGAAATGAATCGCTGCGGTACTGTCTTATGGTGCGGCCTGCCGGACTTGAACCGGCACGGTCTCCCACACGCCCCTCAAACGTGCGCGTCTGCCAATTCCGCCAAGGCCGCACGTAATGAATGCCTTTTCGCAGGCACTCATACATTTTAGTTGTAAAACCATGCTTTGTCAACACCCAAATTCACTGACATGATCAATCGGTTTCAATGCCGAGATAGTCGACGATGTCATCGAGCTGCCGGAACATATCCTCTGGTTCGCCGGAATTATCAACGATAAAGTCGGATGAACGCGCCTTCTCGTCGTCGCTGAACTGACTGTTGATCCTGTCCTGAATGTCCTCTTCGTCAGCGTCGTCTCTGAGGCTGACGCGTCCTATGCGCTCATCCATGTCCGCAGTGATCAGGATGACCACATCGCAACGGTCGTTGATGTTGGCCTCAAAGAGAAGCGGCGCGTCCAGGAGAATGCCTTTGGCGTCCGTTTTATCCAGTTCTTCGATTTCGCGGTCGATTTCTTCGATGATTTCGGCGTGGATCAGCTGGTCATATTCCTCTTTGATTTCCTTGTTGTTGAAGACGAGATCCGCCATAGCTTTGCGGTCGAGAACGAGACCGTTCCCTTCTGCACCTCCGTCTGTGACGCATCCGAACCGATCTCTGATCTCGATCAGGATCGGCTGCCCGTCTGCGGTCAGTTCCCTTCCGATCTGGTCCGCGTCGATCACTGCAAAACCTTTTTCTTCAAGATAATCTGATGCTGTTGTCTTGCCGGTTCCTATACCGCCTGTGATTCCTATTACTATCATTTCAATTCGTACCAGTTCTTTCCTTCGTTCAGATCTGCTTTCAGTTCTACAGCCATATCATATGCTGATTCCATGTTGTCAACAAGAAGTTTCTCAACGATTTCCTTCTCGTCAGGGAATGTATTGATCACGAGTTCATCGTGGATCTGCAGTATCAGTTTTGATTTCAGACCGGCTGCCGTTAGAGCATCATGCACTTTGATCATCGCGATCTTGATGATGTCCGCAGCGCTGCCCTGAATCGGAGAATTCATCGCCAGGCGCTCACCGATCTGACGCACCATGTAATTCGGCGCGTTGATTTCCTTGATGTAGCGTTTCCTTCCCAGAAGCGTCGTCACATACCCTTCTGCTTTTGCAAAAGCAACCGCGTCATCCATGAACTGCCTGACTTGCTGATGCTTGTCGAAATACGCCTGGATGTACTCATCGGCTTCCTTACGGGTGATGTCCAGCTCACCCGAAAGCCCGAATGCGCTCATGCCGTAGATCACGCCGAAGTTGACAGCCTTTGCACGGCTTCGTTCTGACGGTGTGATCTCATCTTCCGGTATGCCCAGCACGTTGGCAGCCGTTGCTCTGTGGATGTCTTCGCCCCTGTTGAAGGCGTCGATGAGCGCTTCGTCACCGGACATGTGCGCCAGGACCCGAAGCTCGATCTGGGAATAATCGGCGCCGATGAGAAGGCACTCCTCTGTTTCAGGGACAAATGCTTTTCTCAGCTGCCTGCCCAGTTCCTGCCGGATCGGGATGTTCTGCAGATTCGGCTCAGTGCAGCTGAGACGGCCCGTTGCCGCAACCGTCTGCTGGAAGTGAGCGTGGATCCTGCCGTCAGTACCGATCAGCGGAATGAGCCCATCCACATACGTGCTCTTCAGTTTGGTCAGGGACCGGTACTCGAGGATCGCCGGAACGATCGGGTGATCGTTTCTGATCTTTTCCAGTACCTCTGCGCTGGTTGAATAGCCCTTCTTTGTTTTCTTGCCGTGCTGCAGTTCCAGCTTCTCGAAGAGAATGTCACCCAGCTGCTGGGTGGAGTTGATATTGAACTCCTCACCGGCCATTTCATGGATGCCTGCTGCAAGCTGATCGATCTCACCGGACAGGTCCTCTCCGAACTGCGCCAGGAATTCCCTGTCGGTCCGGAAGCCCTCTTTTTCCATATGCGCCAGCACCTCTATCAGAGGAGTTTCCACATCATAAAGAACTTTATCCAGCTTCTGTGCGCTGATTTCGGCCTTCTGGCGTCCTTTCAAATCATGGACCGTCACGCAGTAATTGAACCCATAGTCGTCATAGGCGGAAAGATTGTCCGAGAACATATCGATCTGCGCATTGGAGGCGATGAAATCTTTCTCTTCCTCCAGACTCGTATGGAGATATTCATTGCTCAGCGCGGACAGACTGTAGCTGCTTCTGCCCGGATCGAGCACATACTGCGCGATGGCTGTATCGAACTCTGTTTTGAAACCGGACAATCCGAAAACGCACATCAGCATATAGTAGGTTTCTTTGATATCGTGGCCTGTGAACAGCGGCGGCTCATCAGAAGCCATTTCCTTCTCCAGCCATTCCCCGAATCCGTCAAATGCTCCCGGCTTCACGAACAGGTATCTGCCATCGTGGAGCATGGCAATGCTGTCGATCTGCGGCGTATCGATATGATTGCTGTCTCCAAAGGCCTTGATCACAACCGGTCCGCCGATATGGATCCCTTCCAGTTCTGAAGCTGCTGTGATCACGGTCCTTGAAATGCTTTCTCTATTAAGCAAGTCTTCCGGCGCCTCATCACGCGCAGAATCCAGGTCTGCAGCGGGATCCCCGCCGGACTGTTTCACTTTGAGCCGGCTCAGGAAGCGGTTGAACTCCAGTTTCTTATAGATTTCGATCAGTTTATCATAGTCTGGTTCCTGAAGCAGGCAGTCCTCGACACTGATGTCAAGCGGTACCGCAGTCATGATCGTCGCCAGCCGCTTGCTCATCATCGCCTGCTGGGCGTTATCTTTTACTTTCGCCTGCAGGCCGGCGGGTTTCACATCGTCTGCATTGGCGATGATCTCTTCCACACTGCCGAACTGCTGGATGAGCTTCGTAGCCGTCTTGGCGCCAACCCCCGGGATCCCCGGAATATTGTCTGAGGAATCCCCCGCCAGTCCTTTATAATCGATAAACTGCAGCGGCGTGAATCCATAGGCCTCGCAAAAAGCTTCATGATCATACAGGTCAAAATCCGAAACGCCTCTCTTGGTATATACGATCTTGGTGATATCCGTCGCCAGCTGGAGCTGGTCCCTGTCGCCGGTGAACACGAAAGGCTCCAGCCCCTCTGCCTCACTCATGCGGGCCAGGGTGCCGATAATGTCATCGGCCTCAAATCCTTCCATTTCCACCCTTCTGATCTTCATGGCATCCAGGATATCCTTCAGGATCGGGATCTCCATCGCCAGCTCCGGCGGCATCTTCCTTCGCCCCGCTTTATATTCATCATACTGTTCGTGCCGGAAAGTCGGCGCCTTCAAATCAAACGCAATCGCCATATACTCCGGCTCATAGTCTTTCCTGATCTTGTCCATCATGTTGATGAACCCGAAAATGCCGTGGGTATAGATGCCGTCCTTCGTGATCATCGGATTGCGCATGGCGTAATAGGCTCTGTTTATCAGACTGTTTCCGTCAATCAACGCGATTCTTTTCATATTTCGTCCGCCGTTCTATTCTTCTGTCTTCTCCGGTGTTTCTTTTTCATCAGGCGTTTCGGCCGGCTCCTCAGCAGCTTCTGCTGCCGGCTCTTCTGCTACTTCAGCATCCGGTTCCTCCACGATCTCAGCCGCAGGTTCTTCTGCTGCCGGCTCAACTGTGGGCCCAACTGCCGGTTCCTCTGCAGCAGCTTCCTCCGGTACAGCTGTGGCCTGCGCCGCGATCTCCGCCTGAATGGCGAATTTTTCTTCTTTGTTCAGCTGGAAACTCTCCGGCAGAAGCTGCGCCAGGTTACGGATACGGATCTGGCCTTCGCTCTTCGTCACAACCGTCAGCTCCGGCGCGAATTCACTCATGAACTGTCTGCAGATACCGCACGGCAGCGCTTCTTCCTCTCCTGCAGATACAGCGATGGCGATAAAGGGGTTCTGGCCGATATCGTATTCCAAAACGCCGGCAGAGATCGCCTTTGCAAAGGCAACACGTTCTGCGCAGAGAGTGGCTCCGTAGGAACCGTTCTCGATATTCACACCTGTATAGATCTTGTTGATCGGCATCACGGAGTCTTCGTTCGGTCTGACAAGCAGAGCTGCGCCGACCTTAAAATCCGAATACGGAGCGTAGGCGTGCTGTCTCGCGTCTTCTGCTGCGTAATACAGATCCTCCAGTTTTTTCAGATTTGGTGTCTTTTGTGATTTTGGTTTCAGGATATCGTCTTTGCTTTTCTTTCCAAACATACTGTACCTCCACTGTGTCTGAGCATCATCGGATCACTTGTAGCACCAGCGGTATACAACCCCTACGAAAACTGATCCTCCGATAATATTGCCTATCGTTACAGGCAGAAGATTCTTGATGAAAAACCCGAACATGGTAAGCGAAGATGTATCCAGTCCAAGCAAATCGACATAGGACTGGTTTTCTGCTGCAAGCATACCTGCCGGAATGAAATACATATTGGCCACACTGTGCTCGAACCCGGATATGATGAACAATCCGATGCAGAACCAGATGGCAAAGATCTTGCCGATGGTCTCCTGGGATCCGGCGGCCATCCAGACTGCCAGGCAGACGAGGAAATTGCAGAAGATCCCCAGTACTACGGCCCGTCCGAAGCTGAGGCTGCACTTGCCCACAGCTGTCTTCACAGTGACGGCGCCGAGAAGCCCTTCGCCCGAATCCCATAATCCGCTGTATGCGATGGCCAGCACGATGATCAGGGATCCCGCTAAATTTCCGAGATAGACGATTGCCCAGTTCCGGAGGAGCCCGGACAAATGGATCTTCTTATCCAATGTTCCGATGATCATAAGACAATTGCCCGTGAAAAGTTCCGCCCCGCACATGACCACCATCATCAGCCCGACCGGGAACACAGCGCCCATGACAACCTTACCGATACCGAAGGTGGACGGATCGGAGGTCAGATTGAAGGACGCCATCAGGGAGGCCTGTGCGCCGAGCGCAATGAAAGCCCCGGCCATCATAGCCAGGAGGAAGAGTTTCCCGATACTGCCTTCTGCTTTTGCGACAGAGCCATCCGATTGTTTTATCATGATTTCACGGGGTGTCAGTGCCGTCATAATCACAAGCTCCTTAAATTAAGAACAATCACGGAAGTTAGGAGATAGTATAACCAGATAACGCATACGGAGGGATGCTGCAAACATTCCTCCGTGATTCGTTTCTGATTTAGTAAATCAATATTCTGGATTTTTTCTTCAGATTATCATAGATCCATTTCGCATTCTTTAATGCAAGTCTGACACATCCGTTGGATATGTTTTTGCCGAGTCTTCCGTCCTTGATCTTGGTTTTGCTTCCTTTCTTATACAAAACGGAATGGAATGCTGCCTTTGGATATTTTTTATGGTATCTTGTTGCATACCAACAAGTATGACCTTTGCCAAAGCTCTTCTTCTTACTTCTTACATAGAATTTTCCATGCGGCGTTTTGCTTCCATTCTTCCCTACAGAACACAGCCATTCATACTGGCAGCACCAGGTGCCGTCGACTTTCTTGAAGATGCATACCGTGTGTCTGTTTCTGGAAGTTACGAGCATCGTATCGGTTCCGCTTGTCTGATTCTTGCATCTGCCCCACATGTACTTGCTGCCGCCACGCCAGACGCCGTTTTTATCAACGTAATATTTGAGCTTTCCGAGCCAGAATTCCTTGTTTTTCTGCATCACTCCATTTACGTAGTAATACTTTTTTCCATTCTTTTTGCCTTCTTTTATGATTGTCCTCCAGCCAGTGGTGGTCACTTTCTTGCTAACCGTCTGCCAGCCGCTGGTAACAATCGGACCGTTTTTGTATTGGTATTTGGCTCTGACCTGGAAGTAGTATGTTTTGCCGTTCTTCAGTTTCGTGACAGTTCTTTTAAGGGTGCTCTTTCCAAGTTTTTTAATCGTTCCTTTATTCTTGGTCGTCGAATAACGGAACTCATATCCAACAACATCTGTTTTCTTGGCCCAGCTAACGACATAGTTCGGGAATTTTTTTGTTACCTTCACTGTTGGAAGTGTTTTTTTCGGACAAGTATATGCTTTAACGGTTCCTTTCGCAAATTCGTTACCATCCTGATCATAAGCTTTCACGGTAAATGTATAATCTTTTCTGGCGCTAAGTCCCTTTACCGTTGCCGTAATTGTTCCTTTTGATTCCTTGAATGTCGCGGAAACCTTCGTCGTACCGTTAAACACCTTAGACTTAGAATAATCAGTCCCTTCTGGTGCAGTCCATGTCAGAACGACAGATTTTTCGGTGGCTTTTTTGTGCAATGCTTTCAGGTTTTCGATCGCAGCGACTGTCGTTGATGTGGATACATCTGCACTTGCCAATTCGATGCCGTTCTGATCATAAGCTTTCACGGTAAACGTATACTCCGTGTTCGGTGTCAGTCCGGTTATCGTTGCCGTAATCGTCCCTTGTGATTCCGTGATTTCCGGGGAAAGCTCTGCTTCACCGTTATATACCTTATAGTGATCTGCATTTTCATAAGCGATCCACGAAAGGACAATGGAATTGGCTTTCCGTTCTGTTACGGTCACTGCAAAGGTTCCTTCACCCGCCAGAAGGACAACATTATTTCCTTCCTCATTCGCTTGAACATCCCCCGTTGTTTCGTTCCCGGTCACCTCTTCGACTGCCGGTTCATTATTAGATGAATCACCTACCGCAGGCGTGCCCGCGTTCTTTTCAGGATCAGCAACCGGCTCCTGTTCTTCTGCTGCAGGCTCCTGTTCTTCTGCTGCCGGCTCCTCTGCATTCTCTTCTGCCGGTTCCACAACCAACGGGCTGTCTGCCTGCGGACCTTCTTCCTCGGCACCATATACAAGCCCTGCCGGTGTATAGATCAACGTCAGAACCATGACCGCCGCTACCAGTAAACTAATGTGTTTCTTCATTCTCTACCTCACAAAAATCCTCTTACTCCAATAATAACGAACTATAACAAAAACTACTAAACGAAACAATAATCCCGACATGCCGTCAGGGTTATAATTCACGCCCTAACGAATGTTAGGTGGGTATCCTGCCTCTGCTTTCTGCCTTCCTGTCAAGCAGGCCTGGCATAGTACAGACGGACCCGGATTCCCGATGTGATGATGTAGGTTGAATTACAATATCCCAACGAACACTTCAGGATTATTATCTGATTATTTTGATTTGCCCTGCCCCGTGCGGACAGGCAAACCGTTGTTACTCTATGCCTTCGAGATCTACGCTGCAGTTGTGATGTACCTGCTGTACATCGTCATTATCTTCCAGTATGTCGATCATCTTCTTGAGTTTCTTCAGATCCTTTTCGTCTTTCGGAGCAGCTTCCATAGACGGCACATACTCGATTTCGGATGAAACGAACTCGTATCCGGCGTCTGTCAGAGCACCGTGTACATCCGTATATGCGGACGGCTCTGTCAGGATCTCAAAGCTGTCGTCATTGACGACCATATCGTCAGCACCTGCATCCAGAGCTACCATCATCAGTTCATCCTCATCGATTTCATCGGTCTTCTCGATGATGATGACGCCCTTGCGCGCAAACATGTATGATACGCATCCCTTGGTTCCCAGATTTCCGCCGTGCTTGTCAAATGTGGATCTGACTGCAGAAGTGGTTCTGTTTGTGTTGTCTGTCAGTGCTTCTACGATGACAGCAACACCGCCGATACCATATCCTTCAAAGCTCAGTTCTGTATAGGACTCGCCGTCCAGCTCTCCTGTACCCTTCTTGATTGCTCTTTTTATGTTATCGTTCGGCATGCCAATGGCTTTCGCCTTTTCAATGGCGACTCTCAGCGTCGCATTGTATTCAGGATCTCCTCCTGCTTTGGCAGCGACGATGATCTGTCTGCCGTACTTTGTAAACATTGCCGAACGTTTTGAATCCTGTGCAGCCTTCCTGCCTGCGATTGTTCCGTGTCTTCCCATAAAGACGCCTCCTTAATAGTTGTTTATTTCTTGTTTATATTCTATCCCTTAAACTGAATATCTGCAAGTGATTTTAGCACACGCATTATCAATCAGTTTCTTGTGACTTTTGCAGATTCTTGTGTGCCGTCGTCATCATCAGCTTGATGCGGTTCAGCTGGTTGACATGGGACGCGCCCGGGTCAAAGTCTATGGCGACGATATTGGCCTTCGGACTGAACTTGCGCATGGCCTTCATCATGCCTTTGCCGGTCACGTGGTTCGGCAGACATGCGAAGGGCTGCAGGCATGCGATGTTCTCAACACCGTGTTCGATGAGTTCCACCATCTCGCCGGTGAGCAGCCAGCCTTCTCCGCACTGGTTGCCAAGGGAAATGACCTGCTGCGCGGATCTGGCGGTCTCTTCGATGTGAGCCGGTTCCTCGAAGCGTTTGGACTCTCTGAGTGCGACTCTCATAGGCTTTCTGATCTTCTCCAAAAGCGCAATAGCGGCTTTGTTGCCCTTCATCTGCATATAGGTACCCGACAAGTGCTCATAGTTGAACTCCTTGTTATGCATACCGTACAGGATGAAGTCCAGCAGATCGAGTACGACTGCCTCGCCGCCTTCCTCCTCGATTACGCCGACGATGTCGTTGTTTGCCGTCGGATGGTATTTGACCAGGATCTCGCCGACAACGCCGACCTTCGGCTTTTTGATATCGCGCAAAGGCAGTTCATCAAAGTCCATGCAGATGCCTTTGCAGTTCTTCTTGAATTCATCCCAATTGCCGTTTCGGCAGTTTTCCATGGCGATCTCATTCCACTTTTCGTAGAGCGCGTTGGCACTGCCCTTCTCGACTTCGTAAGGCCGTGTCGCGTAGAGCACTCTCATGAACAGATCTCCGTAGACGACTGCCATCATGCCCTTCTTGATCAGCTTCCAGTCCAGAAGGTTGAATCCCGGGTTCTTCTCCAGTCCGGCCATATTGACTGAAATGATCGGGATCTGCGGCATATCCAGGTCTTTCAGGGCTTTGCGCAGAAGCGATACGTAGTTTGAAGCTCTGCACTGACCGCCTGTCTGTGACATGAAGATCGCTGTATGATCCAGATCAAATTCGCCGGACTTCAGCGCTGCGATGGTCTGTCCGACCGTAACAATGGTCGGATAGCAGGCGTCGTTGTTGACGTACTTCAGGCCTTCATCGACCGCGTGCACGCTGACCGGCGGAAGCTGTTTGGCGTTGTAACCGCAGGATCTCATCATTGCCTCTACCAGATTCCAGTGGATCGGGGACATCTGCGGCATCATGATGGTGTAGTTGCTGTCACGCATCTCTTTCGTGAAGAACGGACGCTCATACGCCCTATTGTCCGGTTTCGCCTTGACTTCGTTCTTCTCACGTTCCGACATGGCGGCGCGCAGGGAACGGATACGGATCTTGGCAGCACCCAGATTGGAACCTTCGTCGATCTTGAGCACGGTATAGAGTTTATTGTTCTTATGGCAGATCTCCTGCACCTGATCCGTCGTGACTGCGTCCAGACCGCATCCGAAGGAGTTCAGCTGGATCAGTTCGATATCGTTTCTGGTGCCTGCGAAAATGGCTGCCCGGTACATTCTGGAGTGGTACATCCACTGGTCGAGGACACGGATCGGACGCTCCAGTTTCGCCTTGTGGGCGATGGAATCCTCTGTCAGAACGATCATACCGAAGGAGTTGATCATCTTATCAAGACCGTGGTTGATCTCCGGATCAACATGATACGGACGTCCTGCGAGGATGATGCTCTTGACGCCGTGTTCCTCCGCGTATGCGAGGGCGTTTTCACCGGCGTTTTTCATATCCTTATGGAACTTCTCGTCTTCCCGGCGCGCTTCTCTGACCGCATGGCGCACTTCCTGCTTCGTGATGCCTTTTTCCTTCAGGATCCCGGCAAGTTCGTCGATCAGGTATTTATCGTTGTCATAAGGCAGGAACGGATGCATGAATTCGATCCCGTTCTCCTCAATGACTTCGTCCATGTTATTGGCGATGACCTCAGGGTATGTGGCCACGATCGGACAATTATAGTGGTTCGGCTGCTTCGGATCTTCGATCCGCTCATAGTTGATGCTCGGATAGAAGATGAATTTGAGTCCGTGCTCCGCCAGCCATTTGATGTGTCCGTGGACGATCTTCGCCGGATAACATGCCGTATCCGAAGAAATCGTGTCCATGCCCATCTCATAGATGGATTTGCGGGACTGCGGCGACAGCACGACTCTGTAGCCGAGCTTCGTCCAGAATGTGAACCAGAATGGATAATTCTCGTACATGTTCAGGACGCGCGGGATGCCCACCTCGCCTCTGGGAGCATCATTTGTGTTGAGCGGTTCATACTGGAACAGCCGCTTGAATTTATACTCATAGAGATTCGGAAGCTCGCTGTGGGTCGCCTCCGTCTTGCCTTCTCCCTTTTCGCAGCGGTTTCCGGTGATCAGACGGCTGCCGTCCGCGAACTTGTTGATGGTTAGCAGACAGTTGTTCTCACACCGTTTGCATCTCGTTGTAGAGGTCTCTACTTCGAAGTTGTCCAGTTCATCTCTCTTGAGAAGCGTAGACTCGCCGCCCTTGTAGTTGCTGCGCGCGATCAGGGCTGCACCGAATGCTCC
Organism: uncultured Eubacteriales bacterium; assembly: GCA_902786815.1. Classification (GTDB taxonomy): domain Bacteria; phylum Bacillota; class Clostridia; order Peptostreptococcales; family Anaerovoracaceae; genus Lentihominibacter. The sequence continues at coordinate 13,063 of CADADV010000008.1, read as the reverse complement.
CATCAGTCCGGAAATATCCGGGCGCACGACATCTTTGTCCAGGATCTTCTCGATGGAGCGGAGCACGGCTTCGTTCAGGAACGTGCCGCCCTGCACGACGACCTTCTCGCCGGCGTCCTCCGGATTTCTGAGCTTGATGACCTTGTAGAGAGCGTTCTTGATGACGGAATAGGACAGTCCCGCGGAGATATCTCCGATGGTCGCGCCTTCCTTCTGAGCCTGCTTGACTTTGGAGTTCATGAAGACTGTGCAGCGTGTGCCCAGATCGACCGGGCCTTCTGCGAACAGCGCTTCCTGCGCAAAATCCGGAACGCTCATCTGGACCGACTTGGCGTAGGTCTCGATGAATGATCCGCAGCCTGAGGAGCACGCCTCGTTGAGCATGATGTCGTAGATGGCGTTGTCCTGGATCTTCATGCACTTCATATCCTGCCCGCCGATGTCCAGGATGAACTCGACGCCCGGCAGGAATTCTTCCGCGCCCTTGTAGTGGGCCATGGTCTCGATCTCACCCATGTCGCATTTGAACGCCGCTTTGATCAGATTCTCGCCGTATCCTGTGACCGCTGTTCCGCCGATGTAGCAGCCTTCCGGCATCTTGTCGTATACGTCCTTGAGCATTTCGATGATTGGTGCGATCGGCTTGCCCCGGTTGCTCCTGTAGAAGGTATATAAAACATTCTTATCATCATCGATGACGATGGATTTTGTCGTTGTGGAACCGGCGTCGATGCCGAGGAACAGTCTACCCTTAGCTTCTTCGAACGGCTTGCGCTTGACCTTCGCCCTGTCATGGCGTTCCTTGAATTCGTCGTATTCCTGCTGGTTCTTGAACAGGGGCTCGATGCGCGCCGTGTCGCTGAGCTCGCTCTGGTCGGCGTTAGCCAGTCTGTTCATGATATCGCCCAGGCTTGTTTCTTCCTTCTCGCCTGCCAGCAGCGCTGCGCCAACGGCGACAAAAAGCTTGCCGTCTTCCGGAATGATGACTTCATCCGGTTTCAGTTTCAGCGTCTCGATAAATCTTTCCCTGAGTTCCGGCAGGAAGCTGAGGGGTCCGCCCAGGAATGCTACTTTGCCCCTGATCGGGTGTCCGCAGGCCAGTCCCGAAATGGTCTGGTCCACGACTGCCTGGAAGATGGACGCTGCCAGATTTTCGATCTTCGCGCCGTCGTTGATCAGCGGCTGGATATCTGTCTTTGCGAAAACGCCGCATCTGGCCGCGATCGGATAGATCAGTGTGTGTTTCTTGGATGCTTCGTTCAGTCCGTCTGCATCTGTGTTCAGCAACACCGCCATCTGATCGATGAACGCGCCCGTACCGCCGGCGCAGGTGCCGTTCATTCTCTGTTCGATGGTCTGTCCATAGAACGTGATCTTAGCGTCTTCTCCGCCGAGCTCAATGGCTGTATCCGTTTCCGGGATCAGCGTCTGCACGGCCTTGCTGCAGGAAATGACCTCCTGCTCAAATGGCACCTTGATGAGCTTGGCAATGCTGAGGCCGCCTGAACCGGTGATAACCGCCTGGATGATCTGGTTTCCGAATTCCTCATGCGCCTCTTTGATCAGTTCCTGCACCTTCAGGAACGCATTGGACATATGCCGCTCATATCTGCTGTAAATGATATTGTTCTCCTCATCGAGGAAAACCAGTTTGACTGTAGTTGATCCTACATCGATTCCTAATCTCATAAAATACCGTCCTAATTATTATTTCTACATATATATGTCAAATTCTTTTCAACAAAAAACCAATGTATATTATACTCCAAAAAAAACTGCATGCAATAAGGCTTTTGTAAATAATTCACGATGCTTTTGCAAAATCACATCACTTAAAATATAATCAAAGTATGAAGAGTACGATCACGAAACAAACATATCAGGCGATCTACCGCCTGCTGGACAGGGTCTCCCCTGTCGACTTCGACTGCGGCATTCTGTGCGGCGCAGCTTGCTGCCTTTGCGACTACGCGCCGGAGGATATCGAATACCATGCGGCTGGTGATGAGAACGCCGACAAATATATGGGGCTGATGCTTTTGCCCGGAGAAGAAAAGGTCTTTGACGAATCCGATGAAGACTGGATCGAATGGGGATCCCTCCTGGCGGAAGAATACGATTATCCGGACAGCTGGCACGGGCGCGTTCCGTTTATCCAGTGCCGCACTGCCCCGCTCTGCAAAAGAAATAAGCGGCCTATCCAGTGCCGCACATTTCCCCTGTCCCCGCATATCGACGAGGACGGTATCTTTCATATCATTGTCTGCACGGACGACTTGCCGTACGAGTGTCCGCTTGTTTCTGATTACAGCAGACTGAACGATGCTTTCATCAAAGCCACTTACACCTGCTGGAAACATCTGATTCAAGATCCGAAGATTCTCGATCTTGTCCTCATGGATTCGGATGACAGAATCTATGACCAGAAACCGCTTGTGTATCTTTATCCCTGATCCGCCGATTCCCCGAGGTGCTTCAGGTCCTTCTTATAGAGCCATATAAAGGCGATGACCAGATACGCCGTTCCCAGGATCTCCGCCAGCGGGAAGGCCCACCATACGGCGTTGAGCCCGAACAATTTGCCGAGTATATATGCGATCGGAAGGATCCCGATCAGCTGACGGATCATGGAACTCCATAAGCTCAGGAATCCGTGTCCGGTACCCTGGAATACAGACGATGTCATGATTCCGTAGGATGCCGGCAGGAAACACCAGCTGACTGCTCTCAGAGCAGGAACGCCGATGTCGAACATATCCTGATTGCCCTGTGCATTGAACGCGCCGAGGATCTCATGCGGGAACAGCTGAAACACGATCAGTCCTGCCGCCATGATCGAAAAGGCGAATATGAATCCCTTCTTGTAGGCATCCATCAGCCTCTTTTTGTTTTTGGCGCCGTAATTGAAGCCGAGGATCGGCAGCACGCCCTGGTTCAGGCCGAAGACCGGCATGAAGATAAAGGACTGGAGCCTGCCGTATACACCCATGACTGCAACTGCTGTCTCCGTAAAAGAACGCAGGATCATATTCATTCCAAACTGCATGACAGATGCGATGCACTGCATGAGGATGGCCGGCAGTCCGACGGCATAGATGTCTTTGACTATCGATCCCTGCCATTTGTAGCCGCGCAGCTTCACTTTGACCGGATGCTTGCGGCCAAAGAGCATGTACTGTCCCAGACACATAGAGAAGAACTGTCCTGTGATCGTTGCCACGGCAGCTCCCGCAACGCCCATTTCCGGGAACGGTCCGAGACCGAAGATGAGAATCGGGTCCAGGGCAATGTTGAACAAGCCTCCCAGGATGCTGCAGAACATCGGCAGGATCATGTTGCCGGTCGCCTGGATGATTTTCTCGGAAAACACCTGCACGAATACAAAGAGCGAGCCAACCATGACGATGGTCATATACTTGGTTCCCTCCTCCAGGATGTAAGTCGTATCCGTCATCACTTCCAGGATAGGACGGGACAGGAATAATCCTATAAGCGCAAAGGCCGCCCAATTAAAGAACGCCAGTCTGTACCCGTGGCTGGCAGCGAGATTGGCCTCTTCGATCATTCGCGCACCCAGCCTTCTGGAAATCAGGGAATTGATGCCTACGCCTGTTCCGATGGCGCAGGACATCTGCACCATCTGCACCGGGAAGATATAAGTGATCGCAGCCAGCGCCTCTTCTCCAAGGCGCGCGACAAAGAAGCTGTCAACGATGTTGTACAGCGCCAGGATCATCATGGACAGTATCGCCGGCCACGACATATTCAGTATTAATCTGCCAACGGGCATCGTGCCCATCTTGTTCTGCATATATTTCACCTCAACAAAGGGTATTCTAGGAGTTCGCGTATATGATGTCAAGAAAAAGCACCGAAATCCAGTCTCGGTTTCGGTGCCTTTTGTTTATTAGTTGCTTATTGAGCAGGTGATCTGTTAGTCCGTCATATCGGTCTTATAGATAAACTTGACGCTTCCGTCCATGCCGGATGGCAGTCTGGTAAAGGTCTTGTATCCCTTGCCGGCATCCATCATCGCGTCTGCGCTGTCGAGGGTGCCCTTCAGATCGTCGTTGTAGAGGTCAACGATCTTCTTGATGCCGTCCTTGTACATCTTTGACATACCGTCGGCCAGCTTTTTTGATCCATCGTCCAGCTTGTCTACGCCATCGGTCATTTCATCGGCGCCTTTTCTCAGCTGTCCGGTGCCGCCGACCAGTTTGTTCAGCGCAGTCGTAAGCGTTCCTTTCTTGGAGACTGACTTTTTCACTTCTTTATGCAGCTGACCCAGTCCGGAGTCGATGACGGTCATACCGCCGATGATCGTCTTTTGCTCCTTGGCTTTCTTGTCATAGGCACCAAGTCCTGCAGACATTGTCTTCAATCCATCGTTTACCTGGCTGACAGCCCCCGCAGCCGTCCCGATACTGGTTGCAGAATCATCCAACTCATCAGCCGCACCACTGAGCGCAGCCGGAGCATTTTTCAGATTATTATAAACCGTGCTGAGATTTTCTTCAGCACTGCTCATTCCATTTTTTTCTCCTGCCGCCAAATCACGGGCACCCGTTGCAACTGCCTTATATCCTTCTAACTGGGCAATGACAATTTGTTTCTGTTCATCTGACATTCCCGATTGGGAGATGATCTCTTCTACTGCATCATTGTTATTATCAAGCGATGTAAGATTGGTGTTGATCGCATTCAGATTTTGCTCGGCGCTAGAGACGCCGTCACTCAGTCCCTGATCGATTGCACCGATCCCCTGCACCGCCTGATCTAGTCCTGTTGCACTTTTCTTTAAGTTTGCTGCACCTTCCTTTGCTTTTTTAGCACCTTGTGTCAGACCTGAAGAAACCTGATCCAGCGCGTTGATCGCACCCGGATTCTTCGTGGTTCCGTCTCCATCCAGTCCCTTCTTCATGACTTTCAGATTTGAAAGGATGGTGGATGTGCCGTTATGCAGCTGTCCTGTCGCGTTCGCGATTTTCTTCATCTTGCTCTTCAGCGTGCCGCGAAGCTGGACGGCACCGTCATCCAGCTGAGCAACTCCGTCCTGCAGATCCGGCATGTTCTCTTCCAGTGTGTCGAGGCCTTCATACAGCGCATCGCTGCCGTCGACCAAGGCCTTTGCGCCTTTATCCAGTTCTTTGATCTCATCATCGTAGTCCAGATCATCGATCTTGTCAGTGTCGATGTCTTCAAAGAAGGCGTTGGTCACAACGGTCATCATGTCTTCCACTGCGAACTTGTCTGCATCTCCGGTAATGGTGACACTGCTGCCGATGCCCAGATCGGATTCGCCGATGTCGAGAGTCTGCGCCAGTCCCGGCGCCGCCATTCCGACAACCATGAGTTTGTCACCGTCATCGATGACTTTGCCTTTGGTGACTTTGATGTTCTTGAAGGAATCGTCGGTGATGACCATGCCGGTCATGACAACGAACGGAACAGTAGTACCCTCAAACTCGGCGTCGTTAGTGTAATTGATCTTGATTTCAACTTTGCCGCTTTGTCCCTGGAGTTCGGATCCGGTAACGACCTTGTCGTTCAGGCGGTAGACGATATCCATTGCGACCGGGATCTCATCTTCTGACCGTCCCTGGTAGTATATGCCGTTGCCTTCCGCATCCCATGTGAGAGATTCGCCGTCCTGCTTGAAGGTCTCTTCCCCTTTGACATTTTCGACGTCTTTCAGGTTAGTCTGATCCGCAATGGTTTTGACCTTGTCCTCGTTGATCAGATGGTCGCTGACGATCACATCCTGCTGCGTGCCGCTGCTGTCTGTCACAACATATACCGTCTCGTCCTTCGTGATGCCGTTTGCTGCAAAAGCAGAAGCCGGCAGGCACATGACGGTCATGGTCAGCACTGCTGTCAAGAGCGCAAGTATTCTCCCTGTAACAGGCTTTTTAGTCATCTGTATTTCCCTCCTTGCTGAGGCGCCCGTAGTGGAATGCGCCTTCTACATTTTCAAAGCCTTTGCTGGTCTTGATGATCAGTTTATCAAACAGTACGATCAGCGCAGGCAGAATGAACATAACTACCAGCATACTGACCGCGGCTCCTCTGGCCATATAGAAGACCATGGAGCTGATGATATCTATATCTGAATAAACGGACACGCCGAATGTGGCAGCGAAGAAACCGATCGCGCTGACACAGACAGACGGCATGGTCCTAGAATGTGCGATCATGACAGCCTGACTGCTGTTGAGACCGTTGTTTCGCTCCCGTTTATATCGGTTGGTAAACAAGATCGCGTAGTCGACAGTCGCGCCGAGCTGTATCGTACTGATGCAGATCGAATCGATGAATGACATGACCGTTCCTGTATAGAACGGAATGCCGAGATTGATGAAAATAGCCAGTTCAATACATCCTACCAGAATAAACGGCAGGGACAGCGACTGCAGTACGAAGAGTATGATCAGGAAAATCGCGCCTACGGAAACGGTCGTTACGATCCTGAAGTCCCTGTCAGTCACATCGATCAGATCCTTTGTGCATGCAGATTCGCCGATGAGCAGACTGTCTTTGTCGTGGCTCTTGATGATATCGTTGATCTGTACAAGCTGATTATAGATCTCATCGCTGGCAACCTCATATTCTGTCGTGACCAGAAGCAGCTGGTGATTATCGCTGACCAGCGTCCCCTCCAGCGCGGACGGCAGGATCTCCTGCGGCACGGACGGACCGAGCACGCTCTGCATTCCCAGAACCGCCTTGACGCCGTCCACATCCTCGATGTCCTTCATCATTTCCCGCACTTCTTTCTGCGGGATATCTGAATCCATCAGGATCATATGCTGCGTGGCAATACCGAAATCCTCCCGCAGCATCTCATTGGAAACTGCGAACGGCAGATCTTGCGGGACGCCTTCATCCAGTTTGTAGTAAGTCTCTGTATGGGTATATCCGAAGAACGCCGGTCCCAGAAGCACCAGGAAGATGATCAGGAACAAAGCCGGTCTCCTGACGATGAATCCGGAAAGCGGCTTGAAGTCGATCATCAGCGGTTTATGCTTTGTCTTGAAAATCGGTTTTTCAAAACCGAGGATCAGCGCCGGAAGGATCGTGACACTTGTTATAACGCCAAGCAGCACGCCCTTGGCCATAACGATGCCCAGATTCAGTCCCAAGGTGAAAGTCATGAAGCAAAGAGCCAAAAATCCTGCGATGGTCGTAACGGAACTGCCCGTTACGGATACGAGCGTCTTGGCAATGGCGTTTGCCATGGCCTCCTCCCGATCCATTCCGAGATCGAACCTGTGCTCCTCATAGCTGTGCCATAGGAAGATGGAGTAGTCCATGGTGACGGCCAACTGGAGAACAGCCGCGATTGCCTTTGTGATATAAGAGATTTCTCCGAGGAAAAGATTGCTGCCCATGTTGAAAATGATGGCCATGCCGATGCCCAGGACAAACACGACGGATACGAATGCAGAATCCATCAGCAGCGCCATCAGAAGTGTTGCCAGAACCACGGCGATAGCGACATAGATCGGTTCCTCGTGCTCTGAAACTTCCTTCAGGTCTGTTACAAAAGCACTCATGCCGCTGACATAGCACTGCTTGCCGCACTCTTTGCGGATCTCCTGCACCGCCCGAATAGAGCCTTCATCCGACGTCGGCGTATTGAAGAATACTGCTGCGAGGGTCGTGTCATCGTCTTTATCTTCGTAGATTTCCCGGATATCCCCGGGCATGATCATATCAGGGATCTGCGGACCGAGAAGTGTGTCATAGGAAATCACGCTGTCCACATGATCGATCTTCTCGATCTTCCGGCAGCACTTGTCGATATCCTTGTTGTCCATCCCTTTGAACATGACCATGGCGAAGCCGCCCTTGTCAAATTCGTCAAGCAGGATATCCTGTCCCTGCACCGTTTCCATGGAATCAGGTAAATACAGCAGAACGTCATAGTTTACGCCTGTTTTCAGAAATCCGATCGCAGACGGAACCAGAAGAACTAGTCCGATAATCAGGATGATGATTCTTTTTTTCACTACAGCTCGTCCGAACTTAAGCATTTCCCTCCTCCAGAAAGCCTGTATCCTTCATGTCATATTTTTTTGCTTTGCCGCAGTGTAATACTACCAAAAGCCCCTTGGACTTTGTATACACAATAAAATTAGAGTGTACAAATTTTGTGCACTCTAACTGATTTGTCCAAATATAAACTCAGATCACCTGACGCTTTCAGAATGCATTGCCTCACTGCATTCCTTCATACGACGCGTTCGATACTGGAAAGAAGACTGTCGATCGTCCCTTTGAACACACTGTTGTACAGATGCGCAAGTTCCTCCGGACTCTCCTTCATGTCATTTTCGATCCAGCCCAGGACCGCTCCCAGCAGCGCGTTTTTGTAGAAATCCGCCGCAAGGGATATCGTCCTTTCATGGAAGCGGCCTTTGCCGCTCTCCTCCTCAACTATTCCACGTGTATAATTATATACTACTTCTCCCAGGAATCTGTCAAGTGCATCACTGTCTACAGACCAGTAAACATGATTGATTGCAGCTTTGTTTTCATAAATGTAGCTCAGAAGTTCAATGAATGTCTGCTCCCATGATTCCTCTTCATGATGCGATTGCAGTATCGCATCAAGTTCATGCAGAAATGTCTTTGTCAACACTTCGTACAGATCGTGGAAATGATAATAAAACGTGTTCCTCGAGATTCCGCACTCTTCTGTCAGGTCCTTGACTGTGATCTTGTCGATGGGATGCTTTTTCAGCATTTCATTGAGTGTTTCAATGATCGCCCGTTCCGTAAAGTTTGCCATAGCCTTTTCCTACTTCAGATTCTCCGGATTCAGCCCCGCAAGCTCCGGCAGTACGAAGATCCCGTCTTCACGGATCAGAACATCGTCGAACCAGATCCTGCCTCCGCCGTATTCCGGCCTCTGGATCATCACAAGATCCCAGTGGTTTGCCGAGGTGTTTCCGTTCGGGGCGTCTTCATAGCACATGCCCGGGGTCAGATGGAATGAACCTGCTATTTTCTCGTCAAACAAAGTGTCCTTCATTGGGTGGAGAATGAACGGATTAACGCCGAGCGCAAACTCTCCGAAGTATCTCGCTCCCTCATCCACATCCAGCAGATCATTGATCTTCTTGTCATCGTTCGATGTCGCTTTGACGATCTTGCCGTCTTTGACTTCGAACACAATATTTTCATAGGTGAAGCCCTGCTCTTCTGAAGGCGTATTATAGGATATCACGCCGTTCATGGACTCCCTCACAGGTGCTGTGTATACCTCTCCGTCCGGAATATTCATTCTGCCGTCGCACTTGACTGCGCCGATGCCTTTGATCGAGAAAGTAAGATCCGTTCCCGGCCCTTCGATGTGGACCTTGTCCGTCCGGTTCATCAAATCGACCAGCGGATCCATCGCCTTGCTCATCTTCTTGTAATCCAGCGTGCATACGTCAAAATAGAAATCCTCAAACTTCTCCAGGCTGCTGCCTGCAAGCTGCGCCATAGAGTAGTTCGGATAACGGAGCACGACCCACTTGGTTTCATTGACCCGGTAGTCCAGGGTCGGCTGGGTCAGTCTGTTGTAGAGATTCAGTTTCTCTGACGGCACGTCGGAAAGCTCAGCAGTGTTATTTCCTGCGCGAATCGCAATATACGCCTGCATGCCCTTCATCTGCGCCAGATCGATTTCATCTTTGAATTTGATCTGCTCCTCCGTGCATTCCAGCAGGATCTCCCGCGTGATCGCGGCGTCCCGGATCTGCGCGTATGGGAGCCCTCCCTTGGCATATACATTCTTGATCAGCTGACGGGCGAGGTTTTTGGAACATTCGCCTTCATAGTCTATGAGCACCTTTTCTCCCGGCTGTACGTCGCAGGAGTAGTCAATGAGTAAATCTGCCAGTTTCTTGATTCTTGGGTCCATTCTTCTCTTTCCTCTCTAAGTCTATAATTCTACAGGTCTATATTTCTACATGGAGGATATCTGTCATTTCGATAATGCCTCCGAGTTTCACTTCTGTGAATTTCCCGTCATGTTTCGTTACTGCGGAATTAAGCGTGCCGTCCGGCTGCCGGAAGACATACCCGTATGTACCGTCCGGTTCACTGACTGCCTTTGCAACAGAGGCTGCCGCAGTACCTGAAGCGCAGCTGCCTTCGAAATAGGTTGTGTCCACATCGCGTACATAAACGACCGGGGACATCAGGTCCTTCTCCTCATTGATGAACATGACTCCAAAAGCATCCATGCCCGGATCGATTTCTTTGTAGAAATAATCCTTGATGCGGGCGAACCTGTCGGCGTCCGGCTCTTCTCCCTTGATCACCAGGTGGGAAATTCCGTCGAAAATGACAAAGGGATGCTCCCCTTCCACGCCTGCCGGGGCGGTGTCGATCATGCGGACTTCTGCCGGAAGCGGCATCTGAATAACAGAATCCTGATTTTCCGGATCAACCACTGCTGTCAGTGGGTGATCACAGCCGCTGACACTGACTTCGATCTTTTTCCTGCCGTCCCCTGCGTCCTCCCCTTCTCCAAGGAATATGACCCTGTAGTATGCAAAAGATCTGGATGCATTGCCGCAAAACTCCAGTCCGCACATATCCATGCGCGGAGCATCTCCCTCCAGCACATAGGAAACCTGCTCGCCGTAAGCAACATCCCGCCAGCTGCACTCCGGACCAAAGTCGATTTCCAACAGTTTCTTAGCTACTTCGGCGTATTCTTCTTTCTGAACAGGCGTGAGCACCATTAGTGTGGTATTGCCTGCCGGGTCAAATACGATCAGATCGATCTTTCTTTTCATCGTTGGATTCCTTTCGTTTTTTGAAGATCATTCATAATGATAGCATATTTTTTGAAGATATGATTTGCTTTTTTTGTCTGTTGCGTTTACAATAGTCCCATCGCGTCTAACGCGCCCTCATAGTTAAATGGATATAACACATCCCTCCGAAGGATGCGTTGCTGGTTCGATTCCGGCTGGGGGCGCCATTTTTATTTTTTGTCTTATTCTACAGACCATGCGGGACAATGAAACGTATGGCCTTCGGTACGACACGGAATGATACTTTCCCACAGGTCCGGATCTCACCGTCGATGCACAGCTGCAGCGGCCCCTGATTGGCTGTGACGGTCAGTTCTTTTTCTTGTCTGTAATCGATCACACCCTGAATGCGCGGATCCTCCAGATGGGTCCCCTTTTGATATTTGGGGAACAAACTAACGAAATAACGCCGTGTCACGCCGCCTCTGACCAGACTCACATCCATGAGTCCATCATCGAGGACTGATCTCGGAACGCCTTTGATGCCGCCGCCGCAAAAACATCCGTTGGCAATGGAAATGAGCAGCACGTTATCATCGTAGACGGTGCCGTCCTCATATTCGATCCGAAGACTCGTCTCTTTCTTTCCTGCGAGAGTGATGAACACGGAAGCCAGATAGGCCATAGAACCGCTGAATACAGGCCATTGCTTGATTTTATCCGTCATATGGACCACATTGCAGTCGAAGCCTATATTGAACATATTGGCACAGTATGCGCAGATCTCGTTTCCATCGGACTCTGTCCGGAACTCGATCAAATCGCTCGGTCTGCTCTCACCCAGCATCTGATTCTCCACACTGAGAAATTGCTTTGGATCCCCGTAATTTCGGATATAGTCGTTTCCGGTTCCCTGCGGGATCACGCCGATTTCCACATTTTCAAATCCAAAGGCGCCGTTCACGAGTTCATTCACGGTGCCGTCTCCGCCGCACCCGATGATCCGTATAGGTTCCGATTCAGCGCCGTCTGCTGCCTTTGCGTGGATTTCACACTGTTTGCGGACATAATTCACCGCATCTCCCTGCGCACGGGTAAAATACACTTCAAAATCAATATCGTGCTTTTGGGCGGCGTCACGGATCTCACGAAGAATATCGTTCTTGTGTTTTTTGTTTCCCGATTCCGGATTCAGAATGAAATAGTATTTCATGGTTTGCTCCTGACAGATATTGATAATGCGCACTCTTTCATTGATTATACGATATTCGTGCGCCTACTGTAAATACAGGTTACGGTCTCGGCTTCGCGTTCCGATCCCATAGAAAAATCCCGGCGATTGCTTGCCGGGACACTTCTAACAGTTTGGCTTATTCTCCGAAAACGGCCTTGTAGTCCGCCTGGAATTTCTCGATTCCGATATCTGTCAGCGGATGATGTGTCATCTGTTCAATTACCTTGAACGGAACGGTTGCTATATGACCGCCGGCCAGCGCACAGTCTGTCACATGCATCGGATTACGTACGCTCGCGCAGATGATCTCGGTTTGTATGTCGGAAATACGGAAGATTTCTGCAATCTCTCGGATCAAATCAACGCCGCGAACGGAAATGTCATCCAGCCTGCCAAGGAACGGTGAAACGTATGTCGCACCTGCTCTGGCTGCGAGCAGTGCCTGATTAGCTGTAAAGATCAGCGTTACATTTGTTTTTATGCCTTCTGCAGACAGCACTTTTACTGCTTTCAGTCCTTCCGCTGTCATTGGAATTTTCACGACCATATTGGGATGGATCGTTGCAATTTCACGGCCTTCAGCAATCATACCTTTTGCATCCGTCGTCGTTGCCTTAACTTCCCCGCTGATCGGTCCATCGATTATCGTTGTGATTTCCTGAATGACTTCATTGAAATCCCTTCCCGCTTTAGCGATCAGAGACGGGTTTGTCGTTACCCCGCAGATCACACCCATTTCATTTGCCATTCGAATCTCTTCGACCTTCGCTGTATCAACAAATAACCTCATAACTGTTTCCTCCTGTTCAAATCAGTAGTGTACATTCTCCCGCAATTTACTCCTGCAAAATTACTCTTATCATAATTATACTATAATTGTGCGAAAATTTGTACAATGATTCTCTTCAACATGTTGTATGGCAATTTGTGATAAGCTGCGCGGTCCTTTCGGGTTCGAATCTCTTCCCATCAAATGAAAGGGGCTGTTGCACTAAGTGATTAGTGTGACAGTCTCTTTTCATTGGAGGGGATGCAGATATTACCTTCGCTACGTCCTCGTCGCCGGCAATGATTC